>NZ_BIXY01000028.1 GCF_008326305.1 Dictyobacter arantiisoli
ACATTCAGGTGAGTATGAGCAGAAAAGGTGATTGTTACGACAACTCGATGATCGAGAGCTTTTGGGCAACACTCAAGAAAGAGTGTGCTGAGAAGGCTATTTTTTCCAGCCGCCATGAAGCCAAAAAAGTGATTTTTGAGTACATAGAAGTCTATTATCACAGGAAACGAAGACATTCTTCTTTAGGATATATGAGTCCAGTTGATTACGAAAAACAAGAAAAAAAGACAGAGAATCATCTTTCTTGACAAATATCTTGTTTGTATGTTAATATATACGTATACGGAATACGTATATATACAGAGAAATGATCGTTCTTTTCTCTTATTTGATGCATTTCCACTGACTCATTCTTTCCGTTTGAGTCCCCTCCAAAAACGGGTCAATTCCACTTTGAAGAGCAACAACAGCGCTCCTGGTCGGATATTCGTGCTGAATCTGAGCGGATCTACGCTGAACTCATCACGTTGATCGAGCAACTCAGCGAAGAAGAGCTGACGATCTCCGATCGCTTCAGTTCGATTTCCGGGGAAAATCCGCTGTATGCAGCCTTCCTGGGCACTTTCTACGAACACGACCAGGAACATCGTGCACAGTATTATCTCGACCATCACGACCTCCCGCGGGCGATCCAGATTCGTGAGGATTGCGTGAACAAAATCATCCAGGCTGAGGTACCCGAATCGGTGAAAGGAAGCTTCCTCTATAACCTGGCCTGCTTTTACGCAATGCAGAACCAATTGGAGAAAGCTACCACTCTCTTACAGGAAGCCTTGACACTCGCCCCTCGCCTCAAAGAATGGTCACTCAACGATCCCGAACTGGCTGCATTACGCAAGTAACCGGCTTGAGCAAACCTCTGAGCATAATGGAGAAGTGTAGATGCGTGCCGATGTCGCAACCGAGGTGCACTTTCCCGTTCCTCGTACGACCATTTACCCAACGCCACCAATCCCGATCTGTATCTACGGGCTCACGGGCTCGGGGGACAGGGTGGCGCTGTCGATGCCAAGTTCGAGGGTGCGCAGGCGGGGGATGGGTGAGAGCAGTATCCAGAGAAAGTCCAGGGCCAGGCCGGTGGTACTAATCAAGAGCGTGGCTGGCAGGCCGATCCATTGTCCCAGAAAACCGCTGAGTAGTGCGTAGTGCGGCTATCGGAATGACGCCGTAGGTGAGCAGGCGATAGATGGAGGTCATGCGGCCCAGAAAGCGCGCCGGGGTGAGCGCCTGCCGCACACTGATCACGTGGACGTTGCAGCCTGTGACGCCCGCTCCGGTGAAAATGAATATCGCTGCCAGCACCATGGTCGGTAGTATGCCTTGTCTATGAATAAAGGGGATGGGGAATGCAACAAACTTTGTGCATTCCCCCTGGCGCTCAGTTAGAATGAGGCGAGGGTAGCAAAAAAGGGAATCAAGACTCCTACTGATCCGCACAACAGGTTGTTATGGTTTAACTAGGGACAATAATCCCTGAAGGCATCTCGATAGCCTTGCTGGCTGGGTGTGGTTGAGGCATAGGCAAAAAACAGTGTGTGGCACAGTCCATTGTTAGCCGCCGATCTTCCATCGGCGAAGCCGTGCAGATAGCCGCAGGAGTAATCCCAATCCGCACAACCAGGAATAGATGCATGAACATGAGATGCGGCAAACACGCGCGGTGCCGCGAAAGAGGAAAAGGTCAGTCCACCGATGAGTAACGCGCCAAACAACAAACAAAACAGTGTTCTACGCATAGTCCCTCCTTGTACTGGCTACATCAGACCCAAAGGTCTACCATACCATCAGTATACTGACGCGTCCAAATCGGCAAACAGGCACTCATCCAAAAGCCAGCCTGCACTCTGGCAACCAGCGCTTATCGACTGACATGATCGGACACCGTTTCCCGCAACCGTTCGCATCCGTTGCACGTCACGCATCGGATGTACACCGAAGAGGATTTTGCACTCTCGATTAAAGTAGGTTCGACAAAGAGCAAGATCGAAGAAGTTTTGATCCCTCCTCCATGGTACGATACTGACACTTCCACTCATGGAAGCACATCATTGAAGCAAGGAGCAGACACCCATGACAGAACAGACATCTCCTCTCGTCACGTTCTATAAACGGGGCTGGGAGAACTATCAGCACGCTCTGGTCCAAACCATCGCCCTACTTTCATCTGAACAACTTTTCCTGCCACTGGCAGCACATCAACGCTCGATTGGAGAGCAGCTTGCCCATCTGATCGATGCACGCATCTTCTGGTTCTCTGGGTGGATGGGGGAAGGAGATCCCAATCTGGCCCACTGGAACGATGACGAGCAAGCCATGCGCGAGGCCGCTTCTCTGGTTGCCATATTTGAGAAGACCTGGCACGTGATCTCTTCAGCCCTGGACCGCTGGACTTCCGCTGATCTGGAGCAGCTTTTTCCTCCTCCGGCCTCGCATCAGGCATGGCTCCAGAAGCACGGGTTCGAAGAAGAGCCTGCACACACCCGGCAGTGGATTGTCTGGCATGTCATGGAGCATGAGATCCACCATGGAGGCGAACTATCCCTGGCCTGGGGAACATACGGTCTGGACAGTTTCTATACCTGGTGAATATTCTGGTAGGCGTGCCTGGTGCTAGACTGCTCCTGGCTGGACTGGAGCCGGAGAAGATGCGACAAAAGCCCGGACCCTTGCGGTCAAGAACGAGAATGATGAGGGAGAAGTGTGCGACTGCTCTGACACAGACATATCTGGGGAGCAGTATCGTCGAATCAAACAGCGAAAGGGAACAAAGCGAGCGGCCATGGCCGTTGCCCATAGTATCCTGGTGATCTTTTACCACATGATGATCCGAGAACAACCGTATCAGGAAAAAGGTGTGGAGTTTTTCCATCAACTGGATGAGCATCGTGGACCTGATCACTTCGTCCGGCGCTTACAACAATTAGGCTATCAGGTGATTGCACCCGCCTCCTGAACCCCATAGAACAGAGAGGTGAGTCCATCCCTGATAAACTGCGCCATCGAAGATGGCGCAAGGGGGATTTTTCTGTCTTTTTTCAACAGCGTTTTCAGAAGAAATGCCCTGAAATCTCGACCGTTTTTGCCCTGAAACATACACACTTGCTCTGAATCATGAGCATTAGGACAACGTTTCCTGGGAAAGCCGCTCCCCATCTGATATACTGTTCCTGAGCGTTGTAAATGGTGTACGCGTATCTCCGACGGTCTGGCTGTTGGAACACTTCATTTACCGCTTGTGCGGGAGGGAGACTGATGGTTACACCGGAATTTACACTATGAGGCGAACTTTCCCCCTTTTTTATCCCTGAGCGACTCGTTTTCTACCTTTATATGCTCTTCCTTCTACCAGCCATTTGGACCTCTATTGGCTGCGTCAAGCGAATCAGCTTCTTCTCCGTCTCCGCTTCTGCTGGGGTAAAGATAACCATTTGTAAATCTGGTGCATCAATCACCTGAAACATGCTTGGTTGAAATGCTAATTGCCCAATCAGAGGATGATGCAGTTTTTTATGCCCCAAATACACTGACTGTATATCATGCCTCGACCACCACTCCCGAAAATCCGGGCTCTTCTGCTGAAGCTCCTCTACCAGAATCTTGAACCATGGCTCGTTTACATAGCGATCCGTACTTGCACGAAACATGGCTAGTATCCATTTTGCATCGTTCTCCCAATCGTAAAGCATTGTGCGCAGCAATGGATTGGTGAATAGTGAGCGTGGAACATTACGCTCATGCATCAATTACTCGTCAAATCCTGAAAAGACGGAGCGCATAGCCTGATTCCAACCTATGATATCCCAGCGTGGATTGATGATATAGGCAGGAGAATTGCCCATTGTATCGAGAACATTTTGGAGTTGAGGGCTGATCTGGCTTGTAAAAGGATATGGATCGGCTGGCACCTCTTCTCGTGCCAGGACGAAGAGATGATGACGCTCGGCTGCATTCAGGTTAAATACTCGTGCCAGGCTTTCGAGAACCTGTGGCGAGACGATGATATCCTGCCCTTGCTCTAATCTCGTATACCATGTTACTCCTATCCCTGCGAGCTGCGACAACTCTTCTCTCCGCAATCCTGGCGTGCGACGGCGCGACCTAACAGATAATCCCGCCGCTTCGGGCGAGATCCGTTCTCGTCGTGTTCGTAAAAAGTGCGCCAGTTCTTGATGTCGTTGTGTATCGTTCATTGCTGCTTCTTTATATTCCTAGCCTGACAGTTTTTATACCAGGATAATCTAAGTTCTGGTTCTCTCTCAAACGAGACTGCATAATTCTATCACAAGAGATAATCGAACCGTAAACACGAGAAACGTGTTGTGCAAGTATGAAAAGGATAAATGTGCTATGAAATATCGTACACTTGGCCAACAGGGCCTTGAAGTTTCATCTCTCGGATTGGGAACAATGGGTATGACGATGGCTTATGGTCCCAGTGATACTGAGCAGAGTATCACCACAATTCGTCGTGCCTACGAGCTCGGCGTGACCCTCTTCGACTCCGCTGAACTCTACGGTATGGGAACCGGCTCGAATGAACAACTGCTCGGTCGAGTGGTTAAGGACTTTCGCAACGAGGTCGTACTCGCCACTAAGTTCGGTTACGACATGACTCGCGATCAGATGCAAAATGAGGCATTGGACAGCCGACCTGAGCACATCCGCGAGGTCGCCGAGAATAGTTTGCGCTATCTCCAGACGGACCACATCGACGTGCTTTACCAACACCGCGTTGATCCTCATGTGCCAATTGAGGACGTCGCAGGTGCGGTCAAAGATCTCATTGATGCCGGTAAAGTGCGCTTCTTCGGACTCAGTGAGGCTGGCCCTGACATCATCCGTCGCGCCCACGCCATCCAACCGGTTTCTGTACTGCAAACCGAGTATTCTATCTTTGAGCGCGACGTCGAGACCACTATCCTACCTCTGATCCGTGAACTGGGTATCGGCTTCGTTCCCTACTCCCCATTGGGGCGTGGTTTTCTTACCTCTACCGTCAGGCCGGGAAGTGAGTACCCGGAAGGAGACATGCGCCGCTTCGACGAGCGGTGGCAGGGTGAGAATTATCATGCGAACGTCAAGGCCATTGGTCAGTTGATCGAACTGGCGACATCTAAGGGTATCACCGTAACCCAGTTGGCCCTGGCGTGGCTACTCGCCCAGGGGCAGGATATCGTGCCGATTCCTGGTACACGAAATCCTGCCCGTCTGGCGGAGAACATCGCTGCTGTTGATGTAACCCTCAGCTCGACTGATCTCGATCTCATCCGGCAGATTCTGCCGCACGGTGCATTTGGCAGCCGCTACCCCGCTGGCCATCTGCCCAGGTGGTAATCGCCTGTCGTTTTCATTGATTGATCAGCGATGGGATATACGTATCCCATCGCTAAAATTTGGACTCTCCCGCACTTTCCATCTTAAACTATGCCATAAAGACAACAATATTACCGCTATTCTTCAGGCTGCGTTGGATTTGTTTGAGGAGAAAGGCTAGCCTGAAATCTGGCAACAGGATTCATTCCGATCAAAATAGAAGAATGTGTTGCCAGCGCGCAGCTCCATCAAAAAGAGGCAAGTGTATTCGGGATGGTCGGTGCTTTGACCGCTACCTGCTCAACATCATGACTATCTGAAGGAGAAACTATCGCATGACCAATGATGGCTCCTTTTTCTTTGCATGCCTCCAATTGTGCTTGCGTCACCCCTTTCACATTATATAATCGCGCATTCGTCCAGACTTTCACAGTCGATAGATCAACGTTTGTCAGGTCAGCCCCATTAAGATCCGCCTCGCACAGGTTCGCGCCATAGAGATCAGCACCTGCGAGGTTCGCTCCACAGAGGTTTGCGCCAGAGAAATTCACACCATTTAGATTGGCTTTCCGCAGATTGGTCGAGCGCAGGGTCGCCTTCCTTAAAGAGGCCTTGGGTATCCAGAACCGTTGCAGATCGGCACTGGAAAGATAGGCATGATCCAATTGAATACGGGCGGCATCCAGGTAGCGAGGATGCTCTTTGAGCCAATCCCGTGCCAATGGATAGGATTCTTTTAATACCGTGACGAGCGCCTGGCTCAATGATGTGAGAGGTTCAGGTACCTTTGGATTGATGGTACGCAGTCGCAAGTGCGCAACTGCCAGATCAAAAGCCTGGCTATAAAACTGTTCATATCCTTTACCTTCACGCACAAATGTGCGCAGCAGAATCGCCGCACCCACCTGTGAAGCCTCACTGGTACTCCCCAATCCTTCAACAACCTTTTGAAACCGTTCTTCAACCTGCTTCTCGCGTTCAGCCTGCTGATCCACTCGCTGCTGCCTCTCGGCTTCATAGCGCTTCTCGCGCTCAGCCTGCTGATCCCTCAGATAACGCCATACACCACCCAGCACAGTCGACAGGCCAATCAAAATAGAGAGCGGCGTCGCAAGATTTGTCCATGCCGACCAACTATTCTGATTTTTGAGCTGTTCTACCTGCTGCGCAAGTTGCTCTTTCTGCAAGGCGGTCACCGTTGCATCCACCGTTGGAGTATCCTGAACTCTGGTAAAACTTTCCGCTGCAACTCTTTCGTGCGCAACAGCAGATGGAGAGAACCAGATCAAAAGTACACACAGAAAAACACCACCAACCAGGAATACACTCCATATCCTGATACAGGTTCGCCGATCCATAAGCCATCAAACCATCACTTTCGCTTCTTCTTCCTTCTACCATATCATCTTTTTTTCTCCACTTCCACCCATAGAAAGACAAAATTCCACGCATAGAGATGTATGGGTATCAGTATAAAGGGCGTACAACTATCTGAGTTATTTTCCTCTCCCCATTCCTCCCATGATTCCCTCACGCCATGCATAGATAGCAGCCTGTGTCCGATCCACGACATGCAGTTTGCTCAGGATGTTATTGACATGGCTCTTTACAGTTCGCTCCGTAATAACCAGGCGTTCTGCAATTTGACCATTGGATAATCCTTGCGCAATACACTTGAGCACCTCTCGTTCACGCTCACTGAGCGTCGCATAGAGGCGCGATGTTTCCCTTGTTTGCCCGTGCAGATCCTGTAGCATCCGTGTGGCGATCGATGGATGTAAAACTGCCTCTCCCCGGGCTGCTTTGCGTACCGCAACGGCAATGTCACCCAGGGCAACTCCTTTTAAAAGATAAGAAAGCGCGCCAGCACGGATCGCGGGAAAAATATGTTCATCTTCGTGGTAAGAGGTTAAGACGATAATTTGAGAATGGGGGCTGTGCTGCTTCAACAGATGAGTTGTCTCAACCCCATCCATGCCAGGCATTAGCAGATCTATCAAAATGACATCTGGTACGAGTTGTGCCACCAGAAGCACAGCTTCAGCACCTGAACCGACATCGCCGACCACTTCAAAATCTTCTTCTGTCTCCAAAAGGGTCCGTATACCATGACGGACAACCGCATGATCGTCAACAATCAAGATCGTAATGGGATCAGGCATCTACACAT
The DNA here is from genome assembly GCF_008326305.1 of Dictyobacter arantiisoli. Lineage (GTDB taxonomy): Bacteria > Chloroflexota > Ktedonobacteria > Ktedonobacterales > Ktedonobacteraceae > Dictyobacter > Dictyobacter arantiisoli. Next base: position 7,484 of record NZ_BIXY01000028.1, read on the forward strand.
TTCCTCTCATCTTAGCTTCTACTTTGTCTGGTTTTTCGGCTGCGGAATATGGCAAAGGTATAGAGACAGTAATCAGCGTTCCCTGCTCCGAACTCTCCACGATCAAGTTACCCATAAGATGCGCTATGCGTTCCTGCATGCTCGCTAATCCAACCCCTTTGCCCCAAGCCTGCGGTACCGAGAAACCTTTGCCATTGTCGCTTATGGAAAGCCGGAATTGCTCCAGTTCCCAGAACAGGATAATAGCAACCTGCCGGGCCTGGCTGTGCCGTGCAACATTGGCAAGCCCTTCCTGAATTACTCGATAAAGCGTTACTTCCATATCAAGTGGCGTGACTTGCTCTCCTTGTACATGAAGTTCAGTCGCAATACCAGTCTGACTGGACCAGTCATTGAGATAGGCACGCGTAGCTGTCACCAGTCCCTGGCTGGCAATGGCAGCAGGGCGCAGTGCTGAAATCAATTCGATCAATTCTCGTTGGATACGCTCGGCAATCTGTTCGGCTTCCTGGAGATGTTGGGAGGCTTTTTGCGGATTGCGCTCCAGGATAGTGCGAGCGGCATGAACGAGTAACGCATTCGAGAAGACCTGTTGTTTGACCGAGTCATGCAGGTCGAGTGCCAGTCGATTACGCTCCTCAACCACAGCCAGCGATAGTCTACTGCTGAGAAGAAATTGTAACTGCTCTACCATCCGATTGAGATCGCGCGTGAGTTGCCCCAGTTCATCTGTCGATCTGTCCTTCACCGCCACAGTGAAATCACCCCGACTCCAGGCCTCTGCCGCACGAGTGATACGCTCAAGTCGCCGCGTGAGATTTCGTGAGATAAGCAAGCCAAACAAGGTGCCAAAAGCGCTCGCAAACAGCATAAAATAGAGTCCCTCTGGATGGAGGTAATCCAGCAGTGCCGAACCGAAACTTTGCCAGAAAGTGTCTGTCGTATTCTGCACGGGCGGGGGACCATGAAAGATCATAACAAGGGCACCACTCTGCTGCTTCCCATCACCCACAAGCAATTCCATGCGCAGGCTCTCACCGGACAGCAAGTGACCTGTGAGCGTAAATGTACTTGTATTATTCTGCCGCATCCAATGCTGGATAAATACCTCAATTTGAGAGAGCTGGAGAAGCTTCTCCCTTTGCTCATCCACTGTTCTGGCACAATGCAATGTGGGCGATGCGAGAAGAACGGTAGTACCGCAGGCAGTTGAAGCCAGAATCTGCCCCCGGCTATTAGTGACTGCGAGAAAGGAAAGGGAAGGATAAGCCGTATGTAGCGCATCAAAAGCAGGAATGGCTATCCAATAACGGAGTGCATCGGGATTAGCGGTGGGCTGTTGCAGATAAGAGGCAAAACGCTGCATATCTTGCTTGTTCAGGGAAGAGGAATCATTGATACGACCACGCTGGACCTCCTGAATGGCCGGGATCAGCGTGGTTGCGATTTCAATGCTGAGGGTGGCTACGAGCGAGACTAATACATAAGAGAATGCGAACTGTCTAAAAAGTTTCCCCATGATTTCCTCTCAACGCACAACAGCTATGTCCTAGTATAACACGAGAAAAACACCATTTTGCTCTTCAATGCACCAATTAATTATTTTCCTCAGGAAGATGGACCTTTTATTCATAGCGCAACATGGTTGCAATCCTCATTCTTGAGGCGTGAAGTGCCGGGAACAGGCAGGCAACGCTCGCGATGAACAGGATCGAGATCAGCATCATGAGCAAGGCCAGGGGATCGCCAATGAACGTCGTTGGGAGAACCAGACTGCTAAAGAGACGTACAAAGCCGTAGGCCAGTGGGAGCCCGGATAACGCTGCGAATAGCCAAGCCAGGCCGCCCAGTACCAGTCCCTGAATCCAAAAGACCTGCATGATACGCCAGGAGCTTGCCCCCATTGAGCGCAGGATGCCAATCTCACGTTGTCGTTCCAGTACTGAATTCGTCAATTCCTTCGCCAGACACAGGATGCCAGCCAGACCGATCATGGCAGCAACTCCATAGAGCAAACCATAGATCCCAAACCAGCTACGCTGGTGCCGGATTATCTCGTTCTGTAGCAGAAACACATTCACAATAGTACCACTTTTTGCGCTCTCATTATTGATCACCGAGCCAAGGGCTAGCTTACCAATCTGCGTAGTCAGTTGATTCAGCGCGGCCTGAGAATGGTTTTGGGTATGTAATAGTAGCCGCATAGCTGTATCCGAGACTTTATTTTCGGGAATGCCCATAAAACGATAGAGCGTATCGACGGGGAGGACGGCTGCGCCAACCTGGCCCATGCTATCGACGGCCTGGCGCAGTGTCCCAACCACGGTCCAGGTGGCGGATTGATTGTTCTGCCCGGTGAGGGTGAGTGTGTTACCACTATGCAAGCCAGAACGTGCGGCGAAATCGTCGCTGAGTAGAACAGCATTGGTATCATCAGAACGCAGCCAGCGCCCGCTGGTAAGCTGATAGCGATACAGGTGGGTATCAGGATCAAAACCCGATAGGACGATGCGCCCCCAGGTCGTGTTTGCGCCGCTTGTCCCATAACGTTCAATCCTTTGAACATTCGAGAGTGCTTGCAATTGTGCGTGCATCTTGCTGAATGACGCATTTTCTAAATCAACTTCTACATCTGCATCAAGCCTGCTATAGGCTGATCCAACCGTGTCATTGATAGAAGTTGTCACTATCTGCACTATAAGAAAACTCGTGCCTGCGCTACTAAGTGTCAGTAATATTAACATCAGACGCCAGCGTTTGCGAAAGAGGCTCCGCAGTCCCAGCCAGAGCGTCTGGGAAGGCCACGCTGGATGAAGATGAAAGCGAGCAAGTAAACCACGTTGTGGGACCGTTTCTACGCGAATACCATATCCTGAGAGTGCCTCGCGCACAGTCATACGCATACCATTGCAGAGTGGTAACAGTGCGGCGAGCAGTGGCACACCACAACCAACAGCAAGCGCAAAAGGGATAATTTCAGGTGGAAGCGAGAAAGGTCCTGGTGAGAGTGGAACGCTGGTCGCAATCAAAGAGGCCAGCAGGAACCCTCCTCCAATGCCGAGCAGGAGACCGGGTATCGTCGCCAGAAGACAATAGATCCCCACCATGAAGAGATAACTCTGCATGATCCGTCCACCTGTCCCGCCCAACGCCTTCATCGTACCGATAATAGCTATGTGCTCAGTGATTATTGTTGTCACCGTAGTAAAGACGAGCAGCGCACTGATACCCATCGCCACCCATACCAGGATTTCCAGCAGCGCAAAGATGCCATCGAACTGCTGTAACGGCAAAATGGTGGCGTCTGGGAAAGCCGTCAACTGCACTTTTATCTGATGAGAGTTCAGTTGTTGCTGGAGCGCATGAGCCGTCGCGTTTACCTCACGAATGGTGGTAACTTTGACGACAATGGAATGGAGTCGCGTCGGACGATCGGGATGATCAAGCGTCGCAAACGCAGCGAGGTGCTGAATACCATTGTCGCTCATATATCCCTGAGCTTTATCGCTGACCGCAGGATTGATACCCGGCGTCCGTGCGAAGCCGACAACACGCAATTGCGCACTACCCAAAGAAGTATCAACGCTTATCTGATCACCAATTTGCACATTTTGAATCCCTTTGTCGCCATATTCCAACACGATCTCACCCGGCTGTGGATAGCGTCCGCTGACCAGTTCAAATGGCGGCAATGAGGCATGGTGCAGATCAGGATAGCTGATAATCTGTATTGAGGTATAGCCTGGCGAGCGCTCAATATGCCACAGCGTCTCAAAGGTTGTTTCATATTGTAGCGCCTTCACATTGGGCACAGACTGTAATACTGGCAAGAGCGCAGAATCAAGCCGGTCAACGGCCAACACAATATCCGGCTGATTGATCTGGCTGCTCATACTAAAGGCAAAAGCAGAAAAGAGGGTATCCTTTGTCATATGAATGCAGGTTAATCCGAAGACGCCGATAAAAATGGCAAGAACGACAAGCAGGGTACGTCCCTTTCGCTGTAATATATCAGCCAATGGCTTTTTCAAGCTTGCTCTCATCGCTGTGCTCCTTCTAAGGATGTTATCGTTGCCAGCGCATTATGCTGGCTAACGATGCGACCATCGAGGAGATCAATACGGGCCGTGGCAAGGGCAGCGAAGGCTGGATCATGGGTAACATAGATGACCGTATGCTTATATTCAACCAGGCTTGCCAGCGTTGCAAAGACTTGCCGCGCTGTTCTCGAATCAAGATTGCCAGTTGGCTCATCAGCCACCAGTACAGAAGGATTGTTTGCCAGTGCTCGTGCGATTGCAACACGCTGTTGCTGACCACCCGAAAGCTCACTCGGAAGACGACGGGCAAGATCTTGTAATCCAACCATCTCCAGGCAAGTGAGCGCACGGGCACGTCTGGCTGTACGCGGAAGCTTGCCACCACCGCCCAACTCGAGTGCTAACAAAATATTCTCGCAGGCGGTTAGAGTCGGAATAAGTTGAAAAAACTGGAAGATGATGCCTACGTGCTGTCCACGCCAGCGCGCCAGTTCATTTTCACTCCGTCCGCGAAGTTCATTGCCCGCAAAAAAAATCTGTCCACTACTGGGACGATCAATACCACTAAGCATATTGAGCAAGGTCGACTTACCACTGCCTGAAGGTCCATTAATGGCAAAAAGCGCGCCATGGGGTACTGAGAAAGTGATACCATCGAGAATTGTTGTCTTCTGGTTACGCGTTGTTATTGTCCGTGTCACCTGCTCAACACGCACCAGGGAACCATCGGCTGAGCTATCTCCTGAAAGAGGCATTTGTACCATTGCTGAGCTGAATCCTTTCACTATCGCTACAAGCGTTTACCACGCCCTCTCGTTCTCATGAGTGAAAGCATACCAAAAAAGCAGAAAAGAGAGACTGACCCCAGGTTGGATTCTATCCTGTCCTCAGGTTGGTTTCTCTCATAGCAACAAAGATGTCATATCTCTTCAACAAAAAATACTGATGCCTACCAGAGCACAATCTGGGCTCTTTATCCTTCCGAGTGATGGGGGAAGGGAATCATGGCAATGCAGCAAAATAGCGCAGAAACATTTGGTGACGAAAAAGATAGCTATCGCCAATGCGGAAGAGCAGCTTTTGCTCAACATAAGTATCCAAGAGATTTCGATAGCGCCGCAACCCAACCCCTATTCCAGATCCATAGGTGCTGATTACTTGACGTTTAGACTAAACCGAACAAGTGGAAACGCTCTGTCAGGGCTTCCTACACCTATCGCACGACTCCTCTTACCTCTGTGCATGTATCTTTCGGAAGTCGAGTGGAAGAGCCGCTTAATCAGGACGGTTGGCGTGATGAGCCGTGAGGAAAAAGGTGACACAGGCATCAATATGATGCTCAATCTCTTCATTCGTCGGAGCGGATCCTGCTCCCAAACGTGCTCGCTCGATGATCTGTCCTTGCAGTAAGGTCAAAAAAACCTGTGCTGAGAGGCGAGGATCGGGAATGTGTAAGCTCCCGTGGCGATCCAGTTCCTGAAAGTACGCACTCAATCGGTCAAGTGCCTTTTCCACGCTCAGTTGATAATACATCCGCCCTACTTCTGGGAAGTGTTCCATGGCACCAAGAATGACTTGATACAGAGCGATCTCCTCTGGATTGAGAGCGTAGGCGAGCCGCAATTGGCCCAAGCGATGCAGCACCTCGGCAGGATTCCCCTGCCAGAACATGTCTTTGCCCTCCTTTGCTTTCTGGCTACACAGATGTTGGATGACCGCCTGAAAGAGGACATCTTTTCCTCGAAAATGACGATAGAGGGTCATAATGGAAACACCGGCCTGAGCGGCGACCATCTCCATGGTTGTATTGGCATATCCATGCCGCAGGAACAGTTCTTTCGCCGCCACTTTAATGGCTCCCTGTTTGCGCTCAAGCAAACGAGCTTTCGGGTGATCTTCAGACCAGGTTCGCATGCGACTTCTCCGTCCTTTGTCAAGACACTGGATCTGTTCTGCTTCTGGCAGAACAGATGATACGAGAGATTCTATTCTAGCATATTTCCACTTCCTTGACATCGTCATCCTCAAACGATATGATAACATATCATATCGTTTGAGGATGACGATGTCAAGGAAGTTGTCCTTCTAGAGAATGAGGAGTTTGTTCATGTCCATGAAATCGGGAAGTTCCTGGCAAGTCAAGGAGATTCTCCTATGAAAATTGCGATCATTGGTTCAGGGCATATTGGCGGAACCTTGGGGACATTATGGGCAGGAAAGGGACATCAAGTGATGTTTGGTTCACGTGACCCGCAAAGCGATAAAATACGAACATTGCTCCATACAGCAGGAGAAAATGCCCGGGCGGGATCTGTACAGGAAGCAATCGTCTTTGGAGAGGTTATCCTCCTGGCCGTTCCAGACACTGAAATCGAACGTGTCCTTGAAGAAGTAGGCGATTTCCACCACAAGATTCTCATCAACAGCACAAATCTTAGGGATGGCAGATCGGCAGGTACGGAAGTCCTTCGGCTTGCAAAGAATGCCCGCGTGGTCAGAGCTTTCAACACGGTGGCTTGGGAAGTCATCGCAAATCCTCACTATGGTCCAACCAACGCTACTCTGTTTATCAACGGCGATGATTCCTATGCGAAAGAAAGTGTTGCCCAGTTATGCCATGACATCGGCTTTGACCCAGTGGATGCAGGCGACTCAGCAAATATTCCGAACATGGAAACAGCATTGGGTATACTCTGGCGTATCCTTTCGCCTCAATTCGGACGTGAGTTTACGTTGCGAGTATTGAGACGAGTGTAAACCAGAAGCTTCAAAGGTCATTAGTATCAGCCTGACCGTTCGAGGGCTAAGATCCTTACTGCGCAAAATTGCCAGGATCTTAGCCCTCCTTCTTACCTTGACTTTGTACAACTTTGAAAACGTGAGCTCGAAAATGCGTCGCACTCACCCTTTTTCTCAGGCTCAAAAGCCTAAAAATGTACAAAGTCGAGTTTAGAATCTGCTGCTACTGCCTGGGAGCGGCGTTCCACTTTTGCCAGAGTTCTTTGACTTTGTTGCGGGCCTGTTCGCCAGTGATCGGGGTCAGCACCAGGGCGATGACCATGCCACTGATGATACCGAGGCGGAACAGGGTTCTTGAGCGCTTCCGCTGCTGATGGCGGTGCGCTTTTGTATCCTGTTCCTCTTGTACTTCCTGCTCGGATTTATGGGAAAATATTCTGTTACCGTTTCCTTTCTGCAATTTCTCCTTAGCCTTCTTCGCGCTCTTCTGCATGTTTGCTCGCTTCTGACCGATGGTATCCGTTAGCGCTTCATCATCTGAATCACCGGAAAAATCTTTAGCGTAATTGAAAGATTTCTTCAGCTTCTTCTGCGCCTGCCTGGCAGATCGAGCAATACTATCCTGGGTATCTTGCAGTGTACCCTGGGTTTTTGACAGCTTTGCCTTCCCACTCTGAGCCAGGGTATCCGTCAGATCATTCACGGTATCCTGAGCCTTCTGGAGGGGCGCATTGCCTCTCTTCAGCCTTTCCTGCAAGGTTGCCCCAATACCGCCCGGCACGGTATCCTGAGCCTTCTGGAGGGGCGCATTGCCTCTCTTCAGCCTTTCCTGCAAGGTTGCCCCAATACCGCCTGAGAAGTAATCCTGGGTCTTATGCAGACCGGATTTGAGCGTATCCTGCAAACGATGGGACGTATCATCAATCACATCACTGGTGCTGGAAGACGTATCTTCCAGCTCTTCATCCTTCTCTCCGCTCTTCCCGAAAATCGATGAAGCGCTTCTATTCCACATAGCAATTCCTCCACGTGCTTATTTCAGCTTGCTTGTTTGTTTATTTGTAAGATATGAGGCTCGTGCTACACCTGCCTGACCGAGAGCAGTTACAGGAAACGAGCCAGAAAGCCCTGTCCATTCATGGCAGGAATGAATGGCTCTTCCTGATTGACAACCATTAAAACATTTGGTAGACTCTCCTGTATGAAATGAAGCCATTGCAAAAAGATTCGTCTGAAGACGATGAGGCACGATACCCACCTCACGGTTGGTTGGGCTTCATGCACCACAAGAACAAGTGGTTGGTACCCAGGGGCACTCGGAAACCTGCAAACCTCGGTTTGCGCAACGCTTCTGGACATGTGGACCGCTACCTTTCAGTTGTGAGACTGATGGGCAAGTCTCATGGATGAAGGAAGAATCCCTGTGCATTTATGCCAGGGAGTGTCAAAAAACCATCCCTTGCAGCAGGCACGTATCTGCATCCTCAAAAAGTGACAGATTTTCTCTGCTTTTAACAGCGAAAATCTGCTAGAAAACCGGATATGCAAGCTTATTGTGCTGTCCTCTTTCAGAAAACAGTTGCTCTTGTTTATCATCGACACACAGGTTGCTAGTCAGTACTCACGTGGATTATCACTGACCATACCCATACTGGCTACTCTGAGCAAGGGAGGTTTTTTTATTATGTTTTTCGATGATGATATGCGTCACTTCCTCTAATTTATCGGGTGACCATTCTGCGAAATGATCCCAGGCGCTGGTTTGCCAGTCATCGGGTGCACTCGATGTAGTAATCCAGGGAGGCAAGGTCATCAACATATGATCGGCCAGGGCGGCGAGAAATGGTTCGTACATACGACGCAACTCGGCCAGACGCTGTTCAGCATCCTCTTCCTGGCGAAAACGCAGCCCGACGTCGCCCAGTCGCTCGCGCAAGAGCAGGAAGTCATCGGAGGAGAGTCGGTTGTTCTTGTGATTGCTCGGTCGAATTCTATACGCCTGAGCCAGGTCCACGGCGGCATGCCGCGAAATAGCAAAGGTAAAACGGATCGTCGGGGCGGAAATCCCATCCAATCCTACCATCAATAAAGCACAGGTATCCAGGATCGTGGCAAGCGCCGCCAGCCAGGACTGGTGTTCGTGCTGTGAGCGGTAGTAGGTCAAAACGGGATAAGAGAGATGGCTCTCTAAGAGTTGAGCACTCCATACTTCCCAGTTCTGGATGAATTGAAGCAGTTCCGCAATTCCTTGATCGCGGCAATAGCGACGCAATAACTCTGATGCGCTGGGCGGCGAGCCAGCACGCGCATCCAGTAAGGAAACGTCCAATTCGCGGCGGGAGAAGACCTGATAGATCACCGGGACATAGCCAATAATCAGGGCCAGAAAGCCAAAACCCATGCCAGCTTCCAGTACAGTAAGCAGGCGGGCACTCCCGGTAAGTGGCACGACATCACCCAATCCCAGCGTGATAAATGTTGTTCCACTTAAATAGAGATAGCTTGCCAGGGTAATATGTTTATCTGGTGCCGTAATGGATGAGTTTAATCCCCATTGCAGCAATCCAAAGGAGAACACAAGCACGCTTGCCCAGAGTATCAGTAACACAATCAGCGATAAAGGGCCGAAATAGCTCAGGTAGACTTCACGTCGATTCCCTGAACGCATTTTACGGGCCGGAGCGGACCACAATAGCCACGTCGAGGTATAAAACAAGTGCGATACTTTGAAGCGCCTCGTTACGCGCCGTGGTAAAATGATGGTCTCAAAGCTATCCTGCAAAACAAACAAGATCAGCACAATGCTAATGATGATAGCCACAATCTTCACGGATCAATAATTCCTTCTCTGCCGTCCTTTGTGTCTCGCCTGGGATAGCTGTTGTTCATAAAATACACTGCCCATCCCAGCGATCTCTGTAAAAACACTTCACAAACAAATCCATATCGATAGAAACACACACATTGTACAATATCGTCCCACTACATAGATATCTATCATCATCCTCACCCTCAACCTCATCTTTATTGCGGTCAGAAAAGCGTAGGCATCGCACGACACGCTCGCCCCATGCCACCCCTACTTCAACAACCACCTCGGGGCGACAGTTATTACTTCAAATGTCAAAAATGTAGGCATCGTGCTCTTTTGAAGGATTCTATACGGTTTTGGTGGTGGCTTTTTTGGCCGGGGCCATGAGCAAGCGGTCGAGGGTCTGCGGCTGTTTGAGCATGCGTTTTATCAAAGCGGTTATTTGCTTTTGTGTCAGGGCACCACTACCCAGGGCGGGCTGGAAGCTCTTTTCAAAGGCTCTGGATACGCTGGCCTGTAGCTGAGTAGCAGAGATACCCTGGCCGGTTGCGATAGCACTCAAGCTGCGGCCTGCGCCAAGCTGTGTTTCAAGTTGCGTCGGGGTAAGATGCAGGTCTTGCGCGATTTGATCGCGGATCGTTGCCCGGTAGCGGGTGAGATACGTGGTGATACTTTTATTCGCAACCTTCGCTGTCGCTACGGGTGTTGTGTCTGCAGCAGGTGTCGTTGCTGCTGTTCCTTGATTGTTGGCGTTTGCAGTCACTGCCGATAAGAGTACAGCCCCTCCAATACCCAGGACCAGTATCACGATGATAGCGATACTCGCAATTAGCAGGCGTTTGCGCGCTGGCTTCTTTGAGGTGGGAATCGTGCCACCCGGCAACGCTCCCGACGGCATGACGCCCGAAGATACCGCTCCCGCTGGTATTATCCCAGGGGTGGCAGGCGCGGCGGCGGACATGTCTGCTGAAGGAAGATAGCTTGCTTGCGGGGCATTCTGATACATGGCATCCATAGACACCGTTTCGTTGCTATGTAGTGGGATGGGGGCATAGGGATTATGCATATCCGGTGAAAAAGGGATGGTAGGCTGCGCATAGGGTGAAACGCTGGCGCTGGCATCATCGTGCGCAAAGGGCACGGTCCTTTGATCATCATAGGGATTGTCCTGACGGCGCCGGGTAGCATCCGGGTCGGGCGGGAAGTTATTTGACATGCGAATGATTATCCTTACTTTTCTATTTTATACATTTTATTGAAACAATATCAATCAAATGAAAAGTATATCGTGTATATCAGTAGTATAGGGAATGAACTTCAAATAATCATCTTGAAAAACTCAAGAATTGTTCAAGGAGGTCCGCTGAGAATGTGTCAGCCTCCCACTTCCAGCGGGATCTTGCTGCTCACTGGCTGGCAGGCACATACGATTCCTATCCTGATAAGACCCATCAAAGTTGATACAGCGCTAGAAATGCGCTAATATATGAAAAAATAGACAGTCAAGACAATCCCAATCCCGATAATACTGAGACGTATCCACTTTGGATCAATTTTTCTGGCGTAATAGGCTCCGCCATAGCCGCCAATAATGGAACCCACAATCATCACCGACGCGACCGGCCAGTTGATAACGCCCGCCAGCGCGAAAATGATCACAGCCACACTGCTCATACACACGCTGAGTAACGACTTCAGGCCATTCACCACATGAATATTCTTCAAGCCTATCAGTGCCAGCAGCGCCACCATCATAATACTGCCGCCGCCGCCAAAGTAGCCGCAATAGATCGCTACCAGCAACTGCGCAAACGTAATACAGAACAGCTTTTTCCAGCTCAGCGGCGATGTATCAAGCTCCTTGCGACGAGAATGGGCCGCAAGGAAATCGCTCACAGCAAACAAACAGGTCGCAAACAATATCAAATACGGCAGCAAAAAAACAAAGGTAGCTTGAGAAGTCTTCAACAGAAGGATCGCCCCACACACGCTCCCCAGCACACTGATGCCAACCAGAAAAACCAGCACCCGCCGGTTCACATACGCGATCTCGCGTCGATACGCCACCGTACTCGCCATCGATCCCGGCCAGAGCGCCAACGTACTGGTTGCATTCGCAATCGTCGGAGCTACTCCAGTAAAGATCAGCGCCGGAACCGTAAAAAAGCTCCCCCCGCCAGCCACAGCATTACTACTACTTCCCACCATAGTTACAAAAAACAATAATAGCAAATGTAAAAAATTCATCCATCTCGTCCTTACCAAAAACAGCTAAGCATCCATAATTATCATATCATATCAAATACCTACTATTTCATAGCATGAAAAAAGAGGTGGGAACAGTTGATCTGTTCCCACTTCTTTTTTTTGTCTTTCGTAGCTACTCGCCTTTTTTGTGATGCTCTTCGCGATGATGCTTCATAACGGTCCGGGCCGCGACTTCTTCGGCTCGATCCCCATAGCGTCCACTTTTTTGAGCGGACTTCTTTATATCCTCGTATTGGCGTTCTTCTTTGGCTCCAACGCCCTTCAGTGGCTTCTTCTCTGGCATCTTTTTATCCTCCTGAGTCTGCAAGAAAACGGCCATTTACAGGAAACGAGCCAGAAAGCCCTGTCCATTCATGGCAGGGATGAATGGCTCTTCCTGATTGACAACCATTAAAACATTTTGTAGACTCTCCTGTATGAAATGAAGCCATTGCAAAAAGATTCGTCTGAAGACGATGAGGCACGATACCCACCTCACGGTTGGTTGGGCTTCATGCACCACAAGAACAAGTGGTTGGTACCCAGGGGCACTCGGAAACCTGCAAACCTCAGTTTGCGCAACGCTTCTGGACATGTGGATCGCTACCTTTCAGTTGTGAGACTGATGGGCAAGTCTCATGGATGAAGGAAGAATCCCTGTGCATTTATGCCAGGGAGTGTCAATAAATAGTACGACAGAGATCATCAACCGGCTTCATTCCCAGCATCATCTCATAACGAAGCACAGGGGACAGACACAATGTCTGTTCCCTGTTTCATTCCAATCTTCTCTGACTGTTTCCTTAGTGGGCCAGTGGTATGCCGTTGACAGTAAAAGAGGGGAAACAGTGAAATTGGGAAAGGATACGCTTGCTTGTATTACTGATCATGCTATACTACTCGATATGGATTATATGATGAAAAGGGACATTTCGATGAATAACGATACTCCTCCGAGTTTGTGGCAAGCATATGTCAACCACAACTATGCCAGGCGTACGAAAGATTTTGCACTTCTCTATTTCACTAGCTCTCTTGTCATTTTGGTTCTTATCTTTATGTTTTTAGGAAAAGTGCCTCCATTGATGATTTTTGCTTTTTGCCTGTTTTTGGCGATAGGTGTTTTTCATGGTACTTGCGTCCTGATCTATGGACGAAAAAAGTAACGTTAAACGCCATCTCGATTTGGGCTTCTGCCACTTCCCGTGCTCAACAATACAAAAGAGAAATGAAAAGAAAAGAGATTTGGAACGCTCTATTTAGCAGGTGAGTGTCAAGGCGTCTCGACCAGTTGGGAGGTGAGCAGTGCCTGGATCTTCTCCATTAAGGATGCTTCATCGCCGATGGAGGCAAACTGTCCACCACCGGCTGCGGCGATCTGCTCAAAGCTGCGGTGCATGTAGACACTATCACCAATGCCCAGGCAGAAGATGGTGGAATTCCCCCGAATTTGGAGGATCAGAGAAGAGAAATCTGTTCTACGTCAAACAGGAGGGTTCTCAACCAAATTATACGAAAGAATTTAAGCAACAAGCTGTACAACTCTTCAAAACCAGTAAAAAAACCAAAACACAAATATCCAGAGACCTGGGTATTTCTGATGGCACTTTAAGCAAATGGTGCAAAGAAAGTTGGCAAACACGGGAAAGAAGCATTTCCTGGCAAGGCTCATCAGACACTACTAGAAGAGGAAATGAAAAGACTTAAACATGAAAATGACATATTACGACAAGAAAGGGATATCTTAAAAAAAGCCATGAGCATCTTCGCGCAACCCCATCCGTAAAATTCCGATGCATTCATGAACATCGTCAACTGTTTCCCTTTCTTCGGATGTGCCAGGTGCTTGAGGTTTCGGAAAATGGGTATTACAATTGGCGTAAAAGAGGGAAGAGTCTCCGAGTAGAAACGAGGCAAGAACTGTTGGTCACGGTACAGGTTCTTGCTCTCATGATTTGATCATCTTCTTGCTGAGGCGAACCATGCTTCCTCGTTGGCGCTGATCATCCTTCCGATCCAAACAGCGGCCCAACAATGTGCGTGAACCGAGCCAGGAGGTGCGCAATCCAGGGAAGCCGTAAGAGGGGGCGCAACCGCTCCAACAGTTCATGAATGAACTGCAAAAGAGCCTCGGTCTGGCGTCTCTCAGGGCTGAGATCCTGGAGCCAGAACAGGACCAGGGCCAGTTGCAAACCATAGAGAAGCGTCGCCAGATCCTCTACCTGCGAGGCACGAGGGATATCCCTGGCACCCTCCACCAGGAGACGATAACTTGCACGCGCTCGGTGACGAACGTCCGCTCCTTCCTCGCCGAAGACTCCGGCGCGCGAGAGGGGATTGAGGGCCGCCCCAGATAAAGCAACCAGCGTTAAGCGATGCGGCGTCATAACCTCCAACAGCGCGTGCATGAGTTGATGAAAACGGTCGACGATGGAGACCACAGGGAGCAGCGGAATCAGCTCCTCTAACTGAAGCACCAGCCAGCAGTACAATTCCAGAACGAGATCCTCTTTACTGGCAAAATACCGATAGGTCAACCCCAATGAACACGAGGCCTCTGCTGCGATCTCGCGCATGGTAGTCTGATCATAGCCTTTCGTCGCGAACAGACGCCAGGCTGTCTCCATAATGCGTTGCCGCGTCATGAGCGCTTTCTGCGTGAGCTTCTGCGTTTCTCGTGGTTCGCGCGTCTCAGGTGCCTCAGATAATTCCATACTGCTCTCCTCCAGACGATTCTGCCCGCCAACATCCCGCACGAGTACCCTGGACACCGACTCCCGATCATGCGAGCCGGTGTCCAACCCTTGACTTAAGCATAACGCATCTGCTATGCTCTTAGCAAGTGAACATTGTTCATTTTTATGAATCTGACTGATCACCAAGGGTGTCACCGGTGCCCAGCTCGCGTGCCTGTGAGGTGCTTGGTGAGCAGCAAGAAATGGAGCTTCGTATGTCGTTGCACAAAGACCATGTGGTCAGGTGGAACGGTATCAGCCTTGGCCTTGGGGGAGGCGTCTGGGGAGGAAGCGTGTGTGTTCGTCTGCTTGGTTGGACCCAACTGAATGATCTGGAAATCGTGCTCTTGCTGGCATTGTTTGTGATCACTCCGTTAGCTCTCCCCTTTGTTTTCTTCCAGAACAAAGGCCCTTTGTTCTCAAAATGGACTGCGCTGGTCGTGTTTCTCCAGCCATTGGCGGCCTTTCTCGGGGGCGCCAGCTTCTTTCTTCCGGCGGGACCACTGGCTGCGACGTTTGCCGCTGGATGGGGGGGATTTACCGGGCTACTCGCGCTACTCGGTCTGGTTCAACTCTGCCAGATGCGAAGGCGACACCGCCTTTCGCTCACTGAGCTCTGCCTGGCAGGAGCGCTGCTCTACCTGCCAGCTGGCGGGGCATGGATGGTGCTGGCGTGTTGGGGTCTTCAGCCGCTGGGTTTTGGCGTGCATACCGACCTGCTCACGGCGGTCCATTTTCACGTGATTCCCCTGGCGGCGCTGGTCATAACAGGGTTGACCGGGCAGGCTCTCCACAACAGACCAGCAACACGTCGTGGGGTCTGCTGGGCGGCCTATCGCATTGCGGCGATCGGAGTCCTGATCGATCCGCTGCTGGTCGCTGCCGGGATGACTGGTGCCCAGATCACCAGCTTGCCTGATCTTGACACGGTACCAGCCGACTTGCTGGCTCTGAGTCTGATTCTACTCACACTGCTGGGTCTGCGTTTCGTCGTGCCCACGACCGTTTCACGGGTCGCGCAGGTCCTCCTGACGTTGTCGTATCTGACCGTCTTTTTCACCATGCTAGTTGCCGGAACGTATGTGCTCGGCGTGACAACGGGAGCATGGACCATCACCATTGCGCAAATGATCGCCATTCATGGGCTAGAGAACGCGCTACTCTTTGGATGCTGTGGATTAATTGGCTGGCGTCTCAGAACGGGGCAGGAAAGCCAGAGGAGCAGGAGAGGTGAACCATGCGCGTACTGATTACTGGTGGCACCGGACTGATCGGGCGCGCGCTCGCACACCTTTTAGTTCCTCAAGGATATGAAGTCATCATCTTGAGCAGATATCCGCAACAGACAGCCCAGTTGTTTTCCCAACAAGGCTTGCCACAGATTCAGACGATTGGCTGGGATGCCACATCTGCACAAGGATGGGGAGAGTTGCTGACCAATGAGTGCGCCATCGTCAATCTGGCGGGAGCGACTCCAGCTCACTGGCGCTGGACGCGGACGTATCGAGCGCGTATCCTGGAGAGCCGTCTGAGCGCCGGACAGGCGGTGATCCAAGCGATGGAGCGCTATGGGCCGCCAGCGGTACTGATCCAAGCCTCAGCCTCGGGATACTATGGGGATCGCGGACAGGAACTGCTGACTGAGACCAGCTTGCCTGGGCAGGGCTTTCGCGCGCGGGTCTGCCAGGAGTGGGAGGCATCGACCGCTCACGCTCCGACCAGGCGCTGTATCGTCCGTACCGGGCTGGTCCTCGACCTCCATGCTGGCGCCTTTCCTCCGCTGCTGCAGTTTGCGCGCGTGCTGGGGAATTCGGTGGGCAACGGGCACCAGTGGCTGCCCTGGATTCATCTCGTGGACGTGGCCCGTGCCATCCAGTTTCTGCTGGAACAGCGCCAGCTCTCCGGCCCGTTCAATCTCTGTGCGCCGGAAAGGGTGACCAATCGAGCGTTTCTGCGCGCGGTCCAGGCTGTTTTGCAGCGACCTTCTCTGTTTCCCCTTCCCGCGTTCGTGCTCCGAGCGGCGTTAGGAGAACTCGCGACGGTGATGCTGGACAGTCAGCATCTTGTGCCTGAACGCCTGACGGAGGCGACCTTCCCGTTTGCGTATCCCACACTCTCGCAGGCACTCTCTCAGTTGTTGCGCGAGCGCGGTGGTTCTCCCGTGGCAAAAAGGTAGACAGCGCCGCACTGCGCCCTTACCTCGCACGTTTAGGCCGTTGCTCATGCGGCCTTTCTCGTTCGTGCAGCGCAAGACGTCGAGCGGTCAAGGTGTTCATACATACCTGGAACCTCCACCAGCTGCACAAACGCGCTACCCCATGCTACGCCGCCCACGTGAGTGATTCCCTGTGTCAGCATCTTTAGCCACTCCCAGCAGCATGAGTGGCCTCAGTTCAACGGTGGCCCGAACATCACTGAATACTTACAACGCGTCCGTGCTCTGCGTGGCGGGTTGACCGATGAGCTCGAGCGAGACCGTCCACAGTTTCTGTGCGGTGTCCGGGTCAATCGCCCACTGCTTGACGCCATCGCCATTTTTGAACAAGTCGGCGTCGTTGGGCACGGTGTGGGCCTCTTGGCCGTCAGTAAGATAGTGCCCGCCAGTGTGAGCGAATTCGGGGGCGACAGCCGCGACGAGGGTGGTGGCGGCACCTTGCTCGACCGTCTTATAGACGAAGACTCCCGCGGCCTCGGCGTCGGCCAGGTACTCTTTTTGTTTCTGTGTAAAGTCTCTTTGCAGCCCGGTGGCGACGCCGCCGGGGTTGACAGCGTTGGCGACGATGCAGTCAGCGGCCCAGCGACGCGTGGCTTCGACAGCGAATAACGAATCGGCGGTCTTGGACTGTGCGTAGGCCGCCTGCGGGTCGTACTCGCGCCGTTCGAAATGGATGTCGTCGAACACAATCGGTGATCTCATATGCGCCGTGGAACTGACCGAGACGATGCGTGCCTCACCCCGTTCGCGGGCACCAATGGCGAGGGCGTTATGCAATCCGAGGCTCAGGGCGAAGTGGCCAAGGTAATTGGTGGCGAACTGCAGTTCCCAGCCTTCCGCAGTTCGGGACAGCGTGCTCGGAATGACCCCCGCGTTGTTGATCAGCAGGTGCAGCGGACCCTTCCAGCTTTGGACAAAGTTGGCTACCGAGGCTTGATTGGCGAGGTCTAGAGCGGCGACGCGCATATGCTCATTACCGGTCGACTTCGCAATGTCCTCGGCGGCCTTCGCGCCAGCGTCGGTATTGCGGACCGCGAGAAGGACTTCCGCGCCAGCACTAGCAAGTGCGCGGGCAGTCTCAAGGCCGATACCGGACGAAGCCCCGGTGACGATGGCACGAACACTGGTGAGGTCGAGACCAGCCACAACATCCTCAGCAGTACTTGTGGCGTTGAATCGGGTCGTGATGAGTGAATTGGGTGTTGACATGAAAACCTCCAGAAGGAAACAGAAGTGTTTGCGGTTATACCAGAAGTGCGAAGAGCCGTGATTGGTGACACAAGCGCCCCGTTTACCTTGGCACGATCCGATCTACACGTGACGAAGAGAACCAAAAAGTCGGGGTATCATACCCACATGGAATATGGTATATTGTACGCGGGCGGAGAGTTCTCCGCTCATAGACGTATGATAATGGAGAGCTCTCCACTTGTCAAGCTTGGTGCATGACCGAGCAGGCGGAGTTATGATGGCGCACAGACAGACCGAGTCGCTGCGGAGGGACGCGCAGCAGAAACGCGCCCGCATTCTCGCGGTGGCGATCGAGGCTTTCACAGAATCGAGTACGGCCTCGCTGAACTCAATCGCGAAGAAGGCTGGTGTCGGGATTGGCACGCTCTACCGCAACTTCCCCACCCGCGAAGTGCTCGTGCTCGAGGTCTACCGCCACGAGGTGCAGCAACTCGTCGACGCTGCGCCGGGGCTGCTGGCGACCATGCCGCCCCTCGACGCGCTACGGGCGTGGCTGGACAGTGCGGCGCACTACGGGATGACCAAGGCGGGCTTAGCGGACGCATTTAGCACCGTGACCACCTCCCACGAAGGCCTCGCCGCCGAAACCTATGAACTGGTGCTCGGCGCCCTCTCCCTGCTCTTGCACGCAAACGAGCAGGTGGGCACCATCCGCGCCGGTCTTGACCCTGCCGATGTTCTCACCCTTATGAGCTTCTTGTGGCGGATCGAGCCCATCGGCGATTGGCGCTCACGCTCTGACAGGCTGCTGGACCTGTTCATGGATGGCCTCCGCACTGGCGCTCCTAGACCCACGACGAGCGTCGACTGCTAGCTCTTGCCACCCAGACGGGAAGGGCTGAGAGGGCTGAATCTTCCGACAGATCGCATGTAGCCTTCAGCGCGGACTCATCTCAATGGCGTCAAAGCCACGAACCGCAAGCAAACGAGCCATCAGGAGAGAAACCAGCGTTCCGGCACGCCACATCATAACAAAGAAGAATGAGGCCCACGGGATGTGCAACGAGATAAGCTCAAGCAAAAGAGCCAGAAAATCACCATTAACCTTCCATCAGAACAACAATCAAGAAGAGTGCCTGTAATCGAACCGGAACAATGCAAGAAAAGAGGTCAGGGAAGATCTGCATCGAGGCCAGAAACAAATCCGTAGAGTTGGCTCGCCAGACACTACATAGCCGATCAGGACCACGACAAAATCGATAAGGTCGTATTGACCGAAACGTGCACGAGCAAAGCGTACCTGGTCCCGGATTTTTTTCAAGAGCCCTGTATGGGTCAACACCTGAGCAAAGGCGGTCGCTTCTGCCAACCAGGAAAGAGTCGAGAGCCTTGATTCTGGCGTAATCTGAATTGTGACTTCTGATTGCGTCATACTGGTGAGATATACTCCTTGTCTGCGATGCCGGAACCGTACCTGACTTTCGTTAAGGACGAGTCAACCACACCAGCAAGAGAAGTAAGGCGGTTGTAGCGATTTGCAAGGACAACACTTTGACCTCGACGTGACGCCAGGGATGGGCGGCGACCCAGAAAATCAGCAGAAGCTGTAAAATGGCGCTGACGAATCTCAAAGGAGGCAAGATGAGCCCGATTCCGGAAACGACCTCCACGACCGCAGAAACGTAATAGACCCAGAGAGGATGGTATTGGAGATAACTGTTTTTTCCCCATTCCCATCCATAGAGTTTCCTTGCTCCTGCAAACAGGAATAAGATACCAAGGACAATACCAAGCAGGTTTACCACAAGCGGAGCCTTTTCAAAAGACATATCGAAAGACATATTTTTCTCCTAAAACAATCAATAGCATGCAATCAATGTGTGCAACAAGCAGTTGAAAAATGCGATATACTGTTGCCAAACTGAGTATAGTGCGGCAGCCGGGCAGAAACAAGAATCAACTATGGAACGCTGTCGCATTTGACGACACAAAGGGAAAATTGATGCGCAAAAACCAGGATATCCGAGCCAGATTCACACGCAAACTCCTCCAGGACACGTTGATTGCTTTGCTGGCTGAAAAACGTTTTGAGATGATTACTGTGGGAGAAATTGCCGAGCGGGCGATGGTGAACCGGGCTACCTTCTATCGACATTATCAGGATAAATATGCGTTAGGCAACAGCCTGTTTCAAGAAGCGATTGATCAACTTACTTGCGATCTGAGTTCCCCACTGAAGTCCCCCTCTGCCTCTGAAGTAGAGGGGGTGATAACCCTGCTGGCCGCCTCTTTTACACATATTGCTGAGTATTCGAGATTGTATCGTGTGATGGTGATGAATGCCTGGTTCACCACAAAGATGCATGACACCCTGGCGGAACTTCTGAGCAAGCGTCTCCGTCTGCCTCCCAGTAGCTCGCAGAACGCTGTCGAAGGGATGCCAGAGGAGATAGCCGTTGCCTCTCTGGCGAATTGGTTCATCAGTATGATCCGTTGGTGGCTCGAAAACGGAATGCCCTATTCCCCCCGGCAGATGGCGCTTTGGTGTACCACCTTTATTTCCTCTGGACTTTTTCAAGCCATGGGCATTCCTCTCCCTCACTAAACTGATGAACAGGATGCTGGACTCTCGTTGCGCATCCCGTGGGTTCATTCCAACATTTGGGGAATAGTGCCCGCTTGTACCCTGAACAGGAAACAGCATCAAAGGGGAGAAAACAAAGCTGGCTGATGTAACTTCGGAGGAAGAAGTGAAGGGAGGTTACACCGCATGGAGCACTTTAATGCGCAGCAAGTCAAGGCGGGCACGACCACACATTTGGCGCTTCAGAAATTTGAGGCGGTTCACCTGCCCCTCGGTGATACCATTACTCTCAGGCCGTGAACAAGCGGCATACACGGCAGCATAATCACGGTAGATGCCATTGGCAAATCTGCCAAATTCGGCCACCCGACAGGCTTTGGCACACTTGAGCCACGCGTTGTTATCTGATACCTGATTTAATAGGCATGTACTGAAGGGAAAAATGGAGAGAACCTCTCCTTAAGTACATGCCTATTAAACCGGGTATCAGACATTCCCCATTTTTTACTCCTTCATGGTGCGATCAGAAGAACATCAGGAGGCCATCGGTGAAACATGCCCAATAGTGGAATGAAACACATCGTCAGGATCATACGCCCGCTTGAGATTGAACAAACGTTGATAGTTGGACCCAAATGCCTGCGGAACGCGGTCTCGTTCCCTCTCATCGAGGAGATTGACGTATCCGCCTTTGAAGGCATATGGTGCAAGCGCATGGGAGAGGCTCTGTGCCCACTGAATATGCCTCTGCTCCTCGTCTGGAGATGATGGCTCCCAGCCTGCAATAATCTCGACCATCAGATGATCCTGACGGAGCGCAAAGGGAGTCTCGGACAGAGCCACGCGGCTAGCAGCCCCGTGGAAGTTATGGAGCGAAATCGCAGAAAATGGAGAAGAAAACTGCTCGATATGCTCGATGAGCATCTCAATTGTCTCAGAGTGTAGACGCTCAATAGACTGCGTTTGCATGAAGTAAGAACGGCCTTTCGGCACCCCGTCTTTCCTCGTGTAAATGAATGCGCCGTAGGTGGTTGGTTGAATCTGATCGACCAGCGGTTTGCCAAAAGTACGTAGCGGCGAAAGTAACCGCTGACCTTCTTCAAGAGGGCCACTATAGCAAGGTGCAAGAAATAGGACTGGCATCCCGCCTGGCAGAGTGATGAATCCAGACTGAATCGTCACTTCATCGGGAGCTGTGGTGATGAACTCATTGAAATGGCGTAACACTGCTCTAGCCTGATCCAGAGGATAGAGGAGCAAGCCAGCCAACACCGTTGCAAGAGGATGAAGGCGATACTCCAGGGAGACCACCACTCCAAAGTTGCCTCCGCCACCACGCAGTCCCCAAAACAGGTCCGTATGCTCCTTGGCACTTGCCGTTCTGAGAAGTCCGTCAGCGGTTACCACTTGTGCCGATAGCAGGTTATCGGCTGCCAGACCATAAACACCGATCAGAGGACCATATCCTCCACCAAGCGTGAAGCCAGCCATCCCTGTGAGACAGTAGCCGGTCGTCGTCGCCAACCCCTCTTTCTGCATTGCATCAATGAGGTCACTTGCGTTTGCTCCCCCCTGAACATGGGCCGTACGCGCTCCTGGATCGATGACAACTGCCCTCATCTGAGAGCAATCGATCACGATGCCATTCTCGGAGAGGGCTCGTCCTGCAAAGTCGTTTCCTCCACCAAGAACAGAGAGTGGCAGGCCATGCGAACGCGCCCACTGAACCGTGTGAATGACATCTTGTGTATTCGCGCAGCGGACGAACGCAGCCGGATGGATGTCGACCTTTCCATTCCAGAGTTGGCGCACGTGTTCATAGACTCCATCTCCGGGGAGGATGAGTTGACCCGTAAGGGAATGCTAGAAGGTCTGTGAAAAAAGCATGATCATATCTATGAGTGGTTGACATTTCTTCTTCTTTTCCTGTTCGTTTCTTTTTAAAAGTCTTTCAACATCACTTAAATTTGCGCCACTCCCCCATCGACGAACAACTCGATCCCAGTGACAAAACTGCTGTCGTCTGAGACCAAAAACAAGACAGCTTTCGCGACTTCGTCAGGATCGCCCAAACGCCTCATTGGCACAGTAGTCGCGATCCCCGCGAGGATTTGTTTTGTCTGCTCCTCTGTCTCTCCCATGCTATTCAGCATTGGTGTGTTGATCGGACCAGGACTAACGACGTTGACGCGAATTTTGCGGCCGCTCAATTCGACCGCCCAGGTGCGTGCGAATGACCGCACAGCAGCCTTGCTCGCACCATTTATGGTACCTCCTCCCTGCCCTTTGGAGGCCCCAATTGAGGCGGTGAGAATAATCGATCCTCCATCTTGCAAGAGCGGAAGCCCTTTTTGCACCGTGAAGAACGTCCCTTTGACGTTGATGTTGAATGTGGTGTCAACGTCTGCTTCTGTAATAGCCTCAAATGGTCTATATCTCCCTTCACCCGCATTGGCAAAAAGAATATCGATTTTGTCATGTTGCTGCTTCACAGTGGCATACAAGCGATCAAGGTCTGCGAGATTGGCAATATTTCCCTGAACACCAGCCACGTTCTTCCCTATGAGCTTGACTGCTGCATCCAGTTCCTTTTGCCGACGGCCAGTGATATAGACATAGGCACCCTCTGAGGCAAAAAGTTGTGCCGTTGCAAGACCAATTCCAGTGCTTCCACCTGTGATGATGGCAACTTTTCCTTCAAGCTTTTGCATGTTTTCTCCTCATCCAATTTGTAATAGTTGATCTCTAGATCAAGGGTATTCCTGCTCAGGTTCTGTGCACTGGTGATAGCGTAGTCGAGTGGGTATGAAAATACATCGTTCGCAGGAGGTATTTGCATCGTGAAAGGAAGGGGGGATCTCGTTCTTTCGAACGAGAAGCAGCTTCAGGGAGGCACTGAGGTTCACCAACGTCGTATAAATGAGGGAGAGGGGACCTCAACTCAACTGATGCTCCAGGGCATAGCGTGTGGCTGCACTCCGAGAGGTGACCCCCAACTTGCTATAGATGGAGCGTACATGCGCTTTGACGGTGAGCAGGCTGATAACAAGTGCTTCCGCGATCTGTGCATTCGTTCGTCCCCTTGCCAGGAGTTGCAACACCTCCACCTCGCGGGTGGTCAGTTTGTTCTTCTCAAATGGCGAGGTGTCCTTGTGTCGGGAACTACCGCTCCCCTGCCCAAGCATGGCAAGCGCTTGCTCGGGGGTCATGGCCTGTCCTTCGGCCCATGCGGTCAAGAACGCCTCCTCGCCCAATTCAGTAAGTACAGCCACGGTCCCTCGCACGACCACTACGCGCTCAACGAGCAGCAAGGATTCCCCCAGAGCTCGACACATCGCCTCCGACGCACCCCAAAGCCTGACAGCCTCCTGCAGGTGTCCCTGTGCGGCAACAGCCACACCGGCACTGTGCAGCAAGGCGGCGATAGCTCCGTTCTCGTTGACTTCGCGTAGAAGGGTGAGACTTTCATCAAATCGTTCCTTCGCCATCGCCTCGTTGCCCTCTTGCATCGCCAAGTGTCCCAAAATGGTAAGACCATCAGCGATTCCCCACTGGTAGTGCAGTGCTTGAGAGAGCTCCAAGCGCTCCACGTTGCGTCTCCGTGCGAGAGACTCCTTGTCCTGAGCAAAAAGCACGCGAATCAGAAAAGAAAGAGTGGAGATGCTGCCACGCATGTCTCCTGATACCTGCTGACGCGCGAGTCCTTCTTCTAACAGCGCGCAGGCCTGGTCTGTCTCGCCCTCTTCAAAAGCCACCTGTCCTAAGAGCACGAGTAGTGCGGCAAAGAGGATGGCTTCATCGGCGGCTCTGGCGACGGCCAATCCCTCCTCTGCGCGCGCATGTGCCGTAGCGAAGTCCCCGTTAGCCCATGCGACATATCCATGCAGGTATAGCGAGAAGGCGTGTTGGTGGCTGCCTGCCCATTCACGCTGCACCACGCCTGCCTCTTGACTAAGCATGGCGAGGTGCTCAATGCTGTGCTGAAAGGAGGTCAGGAAGCTGGTCGTGCAGAGCGGTTTCCCCTGTCTCTGCGTGGGAATACTCCAGCTACTTGCTATGACCCGTTCCAGAAAGGTTTCGCTTTTTTCACGCAGGGAGCGACGTGCTTCCCAGAAGCGAAAGAGGGCGCCACTCAAGTGCAAGGCCATCCCGCCTTCCTGGTGTTCCAACGCCCACTGCAAAGCGGCACGCAGATTCGCGTTCTCTGGTTCGAGCCGCTCCAGACCAATGGCTTGCTCGACGTTTTCGAGAGGCGTCAGGATCTCCTGTGCCAGACCCAGGTAATAGTGGGCATGCTCTCGACGCACGGACGCGGTTTCTCCATCCACGTCCAGGCATTCCAGCCCATATTCCCGAATCGTCTCCAGCATCAGTAGACGGGGTTCCTCTCTCTCCCACGAGGTTTGCAGGACGAAACTTTTATCGACCAGAGAAGCGATTCCATCCAGCACATCCAACGGTTCCTGGATCTCATCTCCTTGGGAGCGACAGACTGTTGCCAGAGCTGGGAGGGTACAGCCTGCAACAAAGACAGAGAGTTGCCGGAAGAGGAATTGCTCCTGGGGCGTCAACAGGTCGTAGCTCCACTGGATGGTGTTACGCAGCGTCTGCTGTCGATCGGGCAGATCCCGTGCTCCTCCGGTCAAGAGGGTGAGCCGATGGGAAAGGCGAGCAAGCAGGGCTTGAGGAGGCAAGAGCTTGATACGAGCGGCTGCTAGTTCGACGGCAAGAGGCAAGCCGTCCAGACGCACACAGATCTCGGCGATTGTACGAGCATTGGTCGCAGTCAGTTCAAAAGAGGGCAGAATGGAGTGGGCACGCTCGACGAAGAGATGTATCACAGCTACCTGCCCCAGAGATTGTGCATCTGGCAATTGTGCAAGATCAGGGATGGGTAGAGGAGGCACCGGAAATTCATACTCGCCAGAGAGATGCAGAGCGGCTCGGCTGGTGATGAGCAGGTGCAGGTGGGGGCAGGAACGCACAAGAGTCGCAACCTGTAAAGAGGCAGCAGCCACCTGCTCAAAGTTATCAAGAAGCAGCAAGAGATGTTTCTCATGCAGGAAATCCTCTACATCCTCTGAGGTCGGGTGATCAAGAGTTTCCCATAAGCCAAGCGCCTGGGCGATCGCTGGCAAGACCTGTTCAGGATCATTGATGGAAGCCAAGGAGACAAAACAGACACCATCAGCAAAGGTGTCTGCGATCGCTGCCGTCAGGGACAATGCCAGGCGTGTTTTTCCCACTCCCCCTGGGCCTGTGAGCGTCACCAGGCGGACAGAAGTACGCTGTAAAAGTGCCTTCATCTCTGCCATCTCATGTTCACGCCCAAAGAATGCGGTCAAGTCGGATGGAAGCGTAGACCTTCTCTGCACTTCCGACAAATCAAGCAGGTGTGGTCCGTCAGCAAAACGCTCAGGAGAACTTCTCGGGTGCGGCTCTTTGAGCAAGCCTTGCTCACTGGAAGGAGCTTCTCGCAGTCCTAACACTTCTTCACTGGTGCCGAAGAGAGCGGTCAGCTTCATACGGAAATACGGGCTGGGAACGGTGGCCTGACGTTCCCAGCGTTTCACCGTGGTAATGGTGGTTCCAACGCGTTCTGCCAGTTCACGTTGCGACCACTGGCGCTGTAATCGCTTAGTTCGCAAAGGGGAATGATTCTTTCTTTTGTTTGGCACGTGCATCGCACACCTCCTTCTCAACATACTCTCTAGCACAACCACACGAAATGTACGCCACCATTCACTTGATCTGGCACTGAGTGTGACTCACGGCAATTAATGGTTCTCCCGCAGGCCCGATGATGGCAATGTGATAGAATAAAGAACAGAACAAACTTTCTCCTGAAACCTTTTCTTGATTCAATACTGAGACAATGACAATACTTCCAGATCTTTCAGACGTGGCAGTTGAGCACGTCAGCGTGACCACTCACGTGACGGTGACGGTGCACGCAACTTCCCCAACCGCTTCTTGTCCTTGTTGTGGTACCATGTGCCAGCGTATCCACAGCCATTATACACGCACGCTACGCGATCTTCCAGCTAGCGGACGTCCCGTTCATCTGAAGGTGGATGTGCGCCGCTTTTTCTGCCCGGAGAGTACCTGCCGACGAAAAATCTTTGCCGAACGCTTTCCTTTATAAACATGGAAAGCTCTGGAGAGCTTTCGGATTGTTGTATACCGTTTTTGTAAATTTGGGAGCTCAGCGCATAGCACATCTCGCTCGAAACCACCATCAATCTATAAATTAGTGCATCTCCAGCTTTGCAGCCACTTTAATATACTACTCAGCATTTATACTAACAAAAAAGGTGATTCATGGATTGTAAAGCTGCTGTCTATGAGTTATACTTTTCATGGAAGTTGTCAATTGAGCTCTTTGTCAAAAAAGGAAACGACGATTCTCTTCACAAGCCTTGTCATACGAAACTCGTGTACGCCACCTTCCGCTCGCTCAAAGCGTGAGAGGTAACTCCCTTTGAGAGGCTTGTGAATACACTTCGCGACAGAAGCGCTCTGCCATTTTGAAAGGAGGCTCTGTGTCTCAGAAAAGGATGAAGATCCTGTTTACAACCTCTGCCTTCCGGCAGTTTTCAGTTGGTGATCTCATGCCTTTCTCATATCTATCTGCTCTTGGATGAGCAATATATGGACTGACCTCAGGAAAGAAGAAGAAGATAGGACTTATCTTCACGTCACCTATATAGGCACAATGATCGTGTCTGATACTACAAGGAGGATGGACATGACGTTTCGTCATCGCAGGATGCGACTCTTCTGCGTGCTCAGTGCGCTACTCACCGTCATAGCGCTGGTCGTTATCCAGGGAGTAAACTCTCCAACGACGCATGCAGCGACCAACCAGTTCCACGGAGTGAACTGGGCAAACCCGAATGATAACTTTGTCACCGGCAACCTCGTCCCGGTGGGTCTGTCGACATCAGATAGTTACGCGACCACATACACGAAGGCGACCGCGATCCTGAAGGGATTCCAGAGTCTGGGGGCCAACACGGTGCGGTTGCCGTTCAACGCGGCAACCACGTCAGGATCCTGGTGGGGCAGCTACACGGCGGCCTGGGACGCCGCCTCGGCGCTGGGCATGAATGTCGTCGTCGCGCCGTGGCTACAGGGCGGCACCGTCAGCGATACCACATCGTTCTACACTATGTGGGACACCGTGATCAACAAGTACAGCGGGAACAGCAACTTCTACTTCGATATCATGAACGAGCCTTATGCCTATAGTGCCACAAATCTGACCAACTTCGAGGCCGCCTGGCTGGCACGCTATCCTGGCTTGCCTCGTGGTCGGGTGATCGTTCCAGGTCTGTACTCTGACACCAACCTGTGCACGGTGGGTGCTGACTCGCGCCTGAGCGGGACCCTATTATCGATCCATATCTATGGTATGTTTGGTGACTCGCACACTACCGAGGCGGGCTGGGTTACCGACTTCCAGAACGCACTCTGTGGTTACGCCAGCCGCGCAGTGCTGACTGAGTTCGGCGTCCCGATGAACACCGGTGTCAACTACAACGGCCCCAAGGACGGCAACAACGACCTGTCGTACCTGTATGGGATCACTGATACCGTGCGCAGCCTGGGCATGGGTTCGATCCTGTGGACTGGCGTCAAGCAAGCCACCCAGACGCAAGGCCCTGGCCCCTGCGAGAATGCATCCTGCGCGATCACGACACTGAATGGCAGCGGCACGAACCTGTCGCTGAGCATCACCGACCAGTCCGGCCTCGACCGACTCCAGTATGGCTGGGGTCTGACCAACAACGCTGGCGGCGGCAGTGGTGGCGGCGGTACAGCCGGGATCTTGCGGGGTGTGGGCTCGAACCGGTGCCTGGACGTGCCAGGGGCGGCCACGGCCAACGGCACGCTGCTGAACATCTGGGACTGCAACGGCGGCGCCAACCAGCAGTGGACCTACCAGTCCAACGGTGAGCTGCAGGTGTACGGCAACAAGTGCCTCGACATCCCGGCTCACGCCACGACCGCTGGCACCAGAGTGCAGATCTACGACTGCAACGGCGGCACCAACCAGCAGTGGAACCTCAACTCCAACGGCAGCGTCGTCGGTCGTGAGTCCGGCCTCTGCCTCGATGTGACCGGCAGCGGCACCGCCAACGGCACCGCGGTGGAGATCTGGACCTGCAGCGGCAACAGCAACCAGCAGTGGACCCGGCAATAACACAATAACCCCATGTGAATTTTGAGCATCGATGAGGCTATTTCTTGATGAGTATCTGAGGTAAAGCATAGAACTCGTTATCGAAATGAAAGTACTTTGACCGGCCTGCGAAGGTTCTTTGAGTAGTTAACGAGAGAAAAACGCCGGTATTACCTCAGATACTTGTCAAAAATTCGCTCATCGATGCTCAAATTTACACTCAATCATGGATTTATTTCTTCCTCAAGTACTAGTTATCACCCTACTCGTAAATGTGATTACTTGATGTCAGAGAATTATCAAAAAATTACGCCATCAAGTGGGCCTTCCACTGGTTTGGTGAATCTTCCTGCTCGCTTGCCAATGATACTTCAGCACTGCTGGATCGTTTGTTGCTGTAGAAGCTGTTATTGATTGAAGAGAGCAGGAGCACACTATGTCTCATTTTCGTGACACGTTGTACTTAGCATACTTGATCAAGATCCTTACGTTGTGAGTATGCTTAGAAAGTGCAGCACTGACTAATCATTTCTGATCAGGAGATATTTGCACACCTTTCTCCTCTCCTCTTTCCGCTTTGGGTTGAATCGCGGAGAATACGTAGGTGTATGATAAATATGGAGGGTTCCTGGTATGCCAACTATTACTATCAAGGATGAATCACTGCAAGGCACCTTGCAGCCTTCTTGGCAACTCGATATCAAAGAAGAACAAAGCACCTTGCGTGAAATTATTCGTTGTCGGATCTTGCAAGATGTCAGTTTCTATAACGACCAAAGGTGTGCCCAACTTTCTAGCTTCAACTCCTCTACGCTGCTGGGCCAGCGTCCGGCAGATCCGGCAGCTTTACTCGACTAGCAGACCCACTATGATCAGGCTATTGCCGCATTTGAGAAGAGACGCTATATTGTCATCGTAGATGACCAGCAAGTCACCCACCTGGATATTTCTCTTCATTTCACTGCAAAGAGTACCGTCACCTTTTTCAAACTGATACCACTGATTGGAGGATAAACATGTCACCAGAAGAGCAAGCGCAGGCTCATCATGCGATCCAGACTTATAGAGAAACGCATTACATCAATGCTGAGGCATGTCTACACCTCTTAGAATCATTAGAAGTCCAACAGTACAGCCATATAATTCGGGTCGCCTTGCGTGAAGCGCTTGAGTTGCTACAAGCACAAGCCCTTTTACGCTTTATGACTCCTGAATATTATGCAAATGATAAACAGGTCAGGAATGACTTTGACATTATCCAAGCTTTGTGTGAACGTGGTCCAACTTATTCAGGCGAAGATATGCAGGTGATCCTGTCCATTCTACACGATCTTATTTTAACCGACCGCCTTATAAGCCATAAAGCCTCTATGTTTCGCGTAATCAGTACACTGGAAGCATATCTCATACAACCAGAACTTTTTGTCCACTGCCGAAATGAATTACTGTTATTCTATGAGTTGGCACATATTTGGGGGAATTATGAACCCATTCGTGAGTCATATCGCTTGCGCTTACTGGTTGGAGACTTACTTTTTGATGGTAACGCGCCTGGACTAGTCTCACTATTTCATCATTATGCACAAGGTAGTGATCTATCACTAGCGGAACAAGCACAGGAAGTGCTTTCCACGTATCATCAAGAAATGGAAATGTTTAATCCACCTCCTGATCATCCCGCACTTGAACTCATACAGAGCAAGACCAGTACTCTCTTAAAAGTAGCTATTCTTCGTGAGATAATGCAGGCTTTAGCGTTTAAGCGGCCTTCTAGCTCTTCTCGTGAGATCTACAGTTTCGTTGATCAAAATGAAAAGCTCGCTAATCTCATCCTTTCAGATGCTTTACCTTACACTATAGAGGATATCCAAAGCATTTTGCAAAGTATCAATGTATTTTTCTCTAATAACAAGCTAACTAATAGCATTAGTAATGCTTACATCTTCTCTTTTAAGATGCTTGATCTTTGCTTCCCTTATTTTACAGCACAAGAAGGGTTGACACGTTGTCGAGCAGAGGTAGAGCTTCTTTATCATTATGTATCACAGGAAATGATCTGGTATGATAAGCCGGATGACCCGGTAGATTCTGTCCGTCTACGCTTGCGTAAGCTCTTATTTCCAGAGAGTTCAGGACCATTCAGTGATCTTCTCCAGTCGCGTGATCCCAGTTTACTGCTCAACACTGATATGGCAGCACAAAACTTACTCACTATCCTACATAAAGACCTTGGTAATGGCCATGTCGGGAAACAACACTCATTGCTTATCCAGTTCAAAGCAAAACTTACGCCACAATCTCGCGTCCGGATCATTCGCCTGGCAGTGCAGGAAGTATCTGCCATGATTGATATGCCTAGGCAGTATAGTAGCACTGATGTTACTCCATTCCCATATATCTGTATGCAGCAGGACCTCACGCTTATAGATATCTTACTGCATAAATCACTTCCTTTCATGCCTGATGATATATACGCAATGTTGAATATTCGTAATCTGCTTCTCTGTATTGAGCAGGGAAAGCCAATCCGGCGGCTATGGGCTGTTATTGTCCCTTACCTTGAACAACATGATCTATTGGAACGTTGTCGTCCTGCTCTTGAGGCATTTAAAACCTCATTGAATGACAGCCCGAAGGAATTCCTAACTACAGCAGAGTATCGTAAATATCTTCTGACAGTTGATAACTTGCTCTCCGCTCATCAACAGCAGTTTCGCTCTTCGCTTCTACCTGATGCCTGGGCTAAACCTATTCTCGATGAACTTGCTGCTTTACCCGCTGCTCAACGTGCCTCCTGGCTCAGCATCCTCAATCATTGTGCCAGTGCCAAAGGAGCAACGTTGAACAATACCTGGTTAAAGCATGCTCGCTCATTAACTGATGCCGTTGAGACAGATATGCTCACGCGCACCCTTCATCGGTGGATCAGCTTCTTTAGTGATAAAAAAGGAGCACGTATGGATGATGCCAATTCTAATATCTTAAGAGGGCTCATCTGGCTCTGCACTGGAAGCACTGAGCGTTCCCTGGCAACTATCCTTGCCGATACAGCCATCGAGGGATATCGCAAATTGGCTGGTCTGGGACCACGCGCACCCAAAGTTGCTGGCGCGGCTGTCACTACCCTGGAACATATGCCTGGCATGTATGCTATTGGCCAGCTAGAACGTGTGCGCCTTCATGTCAGTCAGCCATCCTATCAAGCAAAGATTGGGCAGTCTCTGGATGCTGTCGCACGGCGAGAAAACATGACGCGTAGTGATCTGGAAGAATTAACCGTACCAACCTTTGATCTCAATGATGGACATCTATTATGCTTGTTTGGGAAATATACGGCGCAACTCACTGTAGGTGGGAGAACCGTACAAGTGGACTGGGCGGATGCAGATGGCACGCAGTATAAAAGCGTGCCCGCCGAGGTCAAACGTGCGTACAAGAACGAGTTGAAAGATCTCAAGCGTCTCTCAGGTGACATCGAGCACATGTTGAGCACACAGAGAGATCGCTTGGAACGTTTTCCCTTTGTCGACCAGCACTGGTCATTGGCGGCATGGGAAGAACGTTATCTGCATCATCCTCTGCTTAGTCTATTGACTAGACGCCTCATCTGGCAATTGCGTACTGGCGACCAGATCAATCAAGGGATTTGGTGGGACGGACAACTTGTCGACGTCAATAATCACCCCTTGGAGCTTGTTGCCGAGACCGATGTCTCGCTCTGGCATCCTCTTATGAGCAGTACGCAAGAGGCATATCGTTGGCGTCTCTGGCTCGAAGAACATCTTGTCACCCAACCTTTCAAACAAGCACATCGTGAAATATACCCAATCACTGATGCAGAACGTGTCACAAGTAATTATTCCACGCGTTTTGCTGGACACATCATTCGTCAGCATCAATTCAATGCCTTAACGCGTGTACGCGGTTGGACATTTTCATTACAGACTCATTTTTCTGGAGAGAGCAATGGTCCTCCTTATCTAGAACTACCACATTGGGAGATAAAAGCTGAATTTGCCCTCCAGGGATACCCTGATGATAGTGGAATTTATCACTACCTGGTAACCGATCAAGTATGTTTCTTACCCAGTGATCCGGCACGGGCCTGGCAAGGCAACACCAGACAGCTCATGACATTGGAGCAAGTTCCGCCTATTATCTTTTCGGAAGTCATGCGAGACATTGATTTCTTTGTCAGCGTCGCCAATGCTGGTGCTGATCCTTATGGATACAATCAAACAGGTTCACTTGAGGACTATTGGCGAACATACAATCAGAGTGAATTGTCTCTGTCGGCTGAGGAGCGAAAAAGTGTGTTAGAGCGCCTGATTCCCCGGCTGGCCATTGCGGATCGTTGCTCTGTTGAAGATCGCTTTCTCACCGTGCGCGGTGATCTCCATACCTACAGTATTCATCTCGGATCAGGCAACATCTTGATAAAGCCAGATAATCGATATCTCTGTATTGTCTTTGATAAGGGGGCTCAGGAATCCTCTGATAACCAATACTATCTGCCCTTCGAAGGAGATGTTATCCTGGCGCTCATTCTTTCAAAAGCTTTTTTGCTGGCTCATGATAAACAGATTAAAGATCCATCTATTGTTCCTCAGATCCGCTTAAGATAATAAGGTGTAAATGTGATTACTTGATGGGGTCTTCCGCTCCTTTGGTGAGGGATGAGCTTATGGGTCTCCCACCTTCTGGACCGTTTGTTGCTGAAAAGAGCCAATGTAATCCCTTGAGGATTTCACTCCGTTCTGGAAGCCATTGGTCTTCAGGCTCTAAAGCGCATACAACACCCGTTGACGCAGCAGTGGGAATCCTGCTCTGCCATATCCCATGCGCTTGAGAAGCTTTAACTTGTTGACCTTTCCCTCGACGATGCCATTGCTGTGAGGCAACGTCAAACCTGCAACAACAGCGGGTTTATCTCGCTCAATGCCGAGGGTAAAGCTCTGTAATTTGGGGATCTGACTGTCAGCTACCTTGGCAAGCCAACCATCGAGGTGCTCCTCTGTGCGAGTACGTACCATCTGTGTAAACTGCTGAACCAAGTCGTAGGTTCGCTCCCACTTCTGGGTGGGTCTGACGAAGCGTGAGAAGAGCTGCTTGCTCGTCGGGAGTCAATTTTTCAGGCTGACGGAGGAAAAGAAAGGTTGCCTGCCGTGAGGGGAGAGGAGCAGGAGAAAGCATGGCTCATTTGAAGGACAGCATAGAGCGCGAGCGGGTGAAAGCGCAGCACTCGTTGCTCCTGCTGTGAAAGCGGTTCCGGTCCCGCCATTAACCGGCGAGGCACTTCTTGATCTGCGCCAAAGGCCTGTAAGATGGTCTGGTGGTACTGAAGAAACGGCTTGCCTGAAGATGTACTTCCTGGATGGTCTCCTCGCCCAGGCGTCGTCTCGCCTCCGCGAACATGCCCTGGTAACGATACCACTGGCCAGACCCATCCAGGCGCTCCAGAAATAGCCCGGCCCGCTCCATCGACCTCAGTACGGCTGCGCTATTCCGCTTGCCGGTGATTGCATCGCAAAGAGGGGCGGTCAGGCGACTGAGCAAGCAGGTGCGCAGCAGAAAGCGCTGTTGAGAGGGGGTCTGGGCATTGAGAACCTCTTCAAGAAAATAATCGTGCAAAGGACGATGCCCACTCATAAAGCCTGTCAAATGCTGCTCCGCCTTTTCTTCTGTTGGCACTCGTTGGAGTGAAAACGCGAACAGGCGCAGTCCGGTCGCCCAACCCTCCAACAGTGTCCCAATCCGCTCAATCATCTCAGTAAGCCGGAGCGAAGGAATGCACTGCTGAAAAAAGACTGCGGTCTCATCCCGAGAAAAACGCAAATCGCGTGCATCTATCTCGCTCAATGCGCCACGTGCGCGGAGCCGCGCAAGGGGAAACATTGATTATTTTCTTTACGGTCTCTCCATCAGAATATCAGCAACTTTGGCACATTGAACACCAGCAACACCACACCCAGGGCCAGCACGAATACGGCGAAGGACTGCTGTAAGCGAGCAACCGGCAGGACGCGCGCCAGCCTGGAACCGGCCAGCAGCCCGGCGAATCCTATGGCGGTGAACACCAGGATCTCGGTCCAGGGGAGGACCACATGGCTGTTCAAATGACCGGCAATCCCCGCCGCGCTGTTGAGCGCGATCACAACCAGGGATGAACCAACTGCGGTCGGCATGTCCATGCCGAGCAGGAGGACGAGGGCCGGGACAATCAAAAACCCACCGCCGACTCCCAGAAAGCCGGTGAGTAAGCCAACGCCCAGACCTCCTAGCAGAACCAGCCACCAGGGCCGACGAGTCACGGTCATGCCCACACGCGCTTTTGGTTGCAGCATCAGCAGCGCAATAACCAGCATCAAAAGCGCGAACAGCACCAGGAGCAGCGTGCTATTGAGCATGGTTGAGACACGCGCGCCCACATACGAGGAAACGGTGCCATACATCCCGAAGAGGAGCGCTTCTTTGAGCCAGACATTACCACCCCGCCAGTGCAGTACACTGCCCATCACTGCGTTCAACCCCACGATGATCAGTGAGGCAGTAACAGCCACCTGCGTGTTCATCCGCAACAGATAGACCAGGACCGGCACGGTCAGGATAGATCCCCCACCACCCAGCATCCCTAAAACGAGGCCGATGGCGGCACCGAAAACAATCGTCGTGAATAACGAACTCACCCTTACTTCTCCATCTCTCTCATAACAAGTACGTTTTAAATAACCCACCACCTGGGGCGACCCTTGTGGTCACCCCAGGTTCACGCTAGGCCCCTTTGACCACCGGATAGCCAGCCTTTCGCCAGAGGTTGAACCCTCCCACCAGATCCATGACCTGTGGATAATGATGGGCTTCCAGCAGACTCGCGCCAATGGGCGAACGGGCTCCTCCCTGGCACTGCACCACGACGGGCTTCTCAGGCGAGATCTCCCGCAGGCGCTGTTGCAGGGTGCCCAGGTGAATGTGCTGGCTCCCCGGGATATGGCCCGCCGCGTACTCATCGTTACTACGGATATCAAGCCAGGTCACTTGCTCCTGAGCGAGCAGGGGCTCGGCTTCCTGTACCGTGATTTGCGATGTTTTGGTAAGTGGCTGCCAGCCCTGTTTCCAGGTGGCCAGCACGTCAGGGGTCCAGATATGGGCCACACGATCCAGACCGATCAGACGGAGTAGGGTAAGCACCTCCTGGGCAGCTTCAGCATCGACGATCAGCGAGAAAGGCCGGTCGTAGGGAAGCAGCCACCCGGCCCAGTTCAGGAAGACGGGACCAAACGGCACGTGGATGGTACCGGGGATATGCTCCTCCAGGTACTGCTGGGAAGGACGAGTATCGATGACCGGGTTGCCAGCATCCAGATCAGCCATCAGTTGCTCAACGCTTGCTTTAGCCGGTGGGAATATCGCCGAACCTACCAGAGCCGGTCCAACCCTATTGATGCGCTTCATTTCCGCAAAGTAGGTCGGCGGCTCCGGTTGCCCTGCTAGTACCGCCTCGACAAAGCTTTGCTCGTCGGTGACATCAAAGGCCCAGTTGATGCGTTTCTCATATCCCAGCGTCGTTTGCGGGATCGCGCCCAGAGCTCGCCCGCACGCGCTGCCCGCTCCGTGACCGGGCCAGATCTGCAAGTAGTCGGGCAATGCGCGGAAGCGCTGTAACGAGCGGTAGAGCTGGCGTGCCCCCAAATCAGCCGTGCCGCTGACGCCGGCAGCTTTTTCCAGCAGATCCGGGCGACCAACATCGCCGACAAACAGGAAGTCGCCAGTAAAGATACCCATCGGCTCATCGGTTGCCGCCGTATCAGTCAGCAGAAACGAGAGGTGTTCCGGGGTATGGCCGGGCGTGTGCATGGCCTCGATGCGGATATTGCCGACGCGAAACGTCGTCCCATCGCGCAGAAGGGTCGCTCTTGCCTCCCCCGCGTACTCGTATTTCCAGTCCGCAGGCCCCATATCCGAAAGGTAGAGCTGTGCTCCGGTTGCGTGCGCCAGTTCGCGCGCCCCGGAGACAAAATCAGCATGAATATGTGTCTCAGTGATGGCTGTGATACGCAATCCCTTACTCTCTGCCAGCGCGATATAGTGTTCGATGTTGCGGTTGGGGTCGATAAGCAGCGCTTCGCCCTTGGCGGCACAGCCCACCAGATAACTGGCCTGGGCCAGATTTTCATCATAGATTAAATGGAGGATCATAGCAATTCACTCTTTCTTTGCGGATCTCATTGATGTCGCTTCTTTTCGCGGCTTCCTACGCGGCATCTTTTATATTTTTCAGCGTCTGGCGAACATCACAGACCGCGCCCTGGTTGTAGGGCAGTTTACTGAGCAGCAGCGCCATTCCGCAGGTATTGGAAGCCGCCGAATAGGCCAGTCCTCCGCCAACCAGGGCCGCGATCCAGGTGAGCGGCTTCCAGGCGAAAAGACCTCCCAGTGCTCCCAGCAGGACCAGTGTGCCGGCAACGCCGCGCACCTGCCGTTCCATACTCCATTTTTGTACTCCCTGCTTATATGGCTTGCCTGCCTTCTCCCAGGCAACCATGCCACCGTCGAGGAGAGAGAGGGAAGGCACTGGCGCGGTCTGGAGTATTTCTGCCGCCTTGCGCGCGCGTGTCCCGCTCTGGCAAATCAGGAGTACAGGAGTATTGCTCGCGAGTTTCGCGATCTCGTTTGTATAAACAGGGAGCTGATCCAGTGGAATATTATGGCTGCCTGCAATATGTTTGGCTTCGAATTCGGCGGGTGTGCGTACGTCAATCACGATGGCATCTTGTGTCACCATGATCATTTCATAGGCTTTTTCGACAGGAACGATGGTTGTATTGGCGTTTTTCGGGTTCATCTTTCTTCTCTTTCCGTATAGTTGTTGTGACGCATCAGGGAAATGGTGTTTCCCTCACTTCCTTGGATGCAGCAAAGGACAAAAGGTTACATGGCTCTTGTGAACACAGGGGCAGTCGCCCTTTTCCGTTGTGGGAGGACTTTCTTCTGGCGAACATTGACATTTCACTATTATTCAAGTAATCTATTGAATAATAAATCAAACGAATAGAGGGAAGAATCATGAAGGCCCATGAGAAACGTGCATTTAAAGACCAGCTCTATGAACAGTTTGCACGCATTGCTAAGGCCCTGGCTAATCCACATCGGCTTGAACTGCTGGAGGTTCTTGCTCAATGTGAGCGCAGCGTTGAAGCCCTGGCACAGGAGACTGGTCTGTCTGTTGCGAATGCCTCACAACATTTACAGGTGCTCCGTGCGGCACACCTGGTCGATGTTCGTCGCGCAGGGGTCTCGATCTATTACCGCCTGGCTGACGAAGCGGTATTTCCCTTGTGGCAGGCGCTGCGATACGTCGGCGAGACGCACCTGGCCGAGGTTGTGCATGTGGTGCAGACCTTTTTGCAGGATCGAGAACACTTGCACTCCATAGGGGCAGAAGCGTTACTCCAGGGCCTTGCTGAACAGCAAGTGATCCTGCTCGACGTGCGTCCCGCCGAGGAATATACGGCTGGACACTTGCCGCAGGCTCGCTCGGTGCCCCTTGAAGAACTCGAAGCACGGTTGCAGGAAATCCCGCGAGACAAGGAGATCGTGGCGTATTGCCGGGGCCCCTATTGTGTGTTCGCCGATGAAGCAGTCGCCTTGCTGCGTGCCCGTGGATACCATGCTCATCGGCTCGAACCAGGTCTTCCTGACTGGCGCGCGCTCGGCTTCCCCGTTGAAGTGTGAATGAAGATTCCTGATTCGTGGGGGGGATGATCTTGCGGGCAGCTACCCTCGGATTGCTGCCCTTGCTCCATGGATTCGGGTGGTGGGCACTGGCCATGAGTGTGCTTGGGCTGGGAACGGCACTGGTCTATCCAACCCTGCTCGCGACCATCGCTGATGTTGCTCACCCGGACTGGCGCGCCTCGGCAGTGGGTGTCTACCGGCTCTGGCGCGATAGTGGATATGCAGTAGGAGCGTTGCTCGCCGGAGCGCTGGCCGATCTGTTTGGCGTCTCCTGGGCGATAGTGGTTAAGGGAGATAAAAAAACATATGGATACTGACAGCCGGGAAATCCCATCCAACCAGGAGCAGAGTGCGTGGTGGAATATGTCGCTTGAGGTGTATGCCAACGAACAAGAACTCTTGCGTGGATTGTATCAGCAGGAGGAGCCTGCTTGCACCTGTTTGTTCAAACGTTTTGCTCGCCAGTTATACGCTCGTGCCTTAAGCATGACGAGAAGCCCGGAGGAGGCGGAGGAGATTGTCCAGGAAAGCTTTCTGCGAGCGTGTTCCCATATCACCGACTTTGCGCAACGAAGCAGTCTGCGAACCTGGCTATACCGGATTGTTTCTAACACCGCCCTCATGCATCTACGTCGGAAAAAGCCTGACTCGTCCTCCTTAGAGGCATCGCAGGAAAGATCGGGGGCGGACCTGACTTCGGAGGAGCAGACGCCCGATGCATGGGTTCTGGATAAAGAATTACGCAACGCGCTCAAACTGGCAATCGAACAACTCCCCGAAACCTTGCGCACGCCTTTTCTCTTACGCAGTATCGAAGGCCTGCGTACAAAAGAGGCGGCCAGACGTCTTGGCATTACCGAGACTACCCTAAAAGTCCGCCTGCACCGTGCGCGCCAGGAATTACGCAAACTCATGCATTCTTATTTACAAGAGGATGCACCGTAGGAGATGAAAACATCCCTGACCTCCGCTTTTTCTGCTTCGGTCTTTTCTTGGATTTCTTGTTGCTCGCATCTGCGCTCACTCGCATAATGCTCTGCATCGCTGCGCGCTGCGAGATAGCCACCGAGCCCCATCGCAATAGACCCTGCCGCAATCTCGGCAAGTCCAGCCGTAATGATGATCGAACTAGAACTCACCGCCCCGGAGAGTCCTGCTGCTAAAGCAAACGGCACGGTCAATCCGTCTGACATGCCAATAACGATATCTCGAATGGTCTCTCCAACGGTAAAATGTCGCTCGATGTGTGCTGTTTGTGGCATCACTTCCCTCTCCCTCAAATCTACTCTCTGTTCCTCTGCTTCAGGGCTGCTTCTGATAGATGCTCACCGCTTTTTTTAATATGTCCCTTTCTTGCCGTAAAATTTCGTTCTCACGCTTCAATTTTCTATTTTCCTCTTCCATGGATGTTTGATGTCCCTTGTGTAAATTTTGGAATTCCGTGAGCGGGGATTTTGACAATTAAGCGGTTCAGCCTCTTTGGCGTATCGATACAGAGTGGCACGGAAGATCCCAAGCGCTGCACAGATTTCGGGGGCAGAGATCAGGTGGGCGGCTGGCAGGAGCGCTCTCTCTGATTGCTCTGAACCATCAAGGGCAACCACGATTTCGAGGCTGTGCGGTGAACGATGCATATCAGGATAGGTGGTGTGCGGTGCTCCCCATCCATTTTTGAGAATCAAGAGCGGGACGGTATTCTGTGTGATGAGTTGTTGGGCAACGCTCCCTAAATGCTTGTTTCTCCTCTCTGTTGTGCCGTGACTGCATAAAATTACCAGATCAATCTGGTGTTCCTGAATGGTGGATAAAATCGTTGGTATGACTGCTCCTTGACGTATCAGGCGTGCCGTTTGTGAGAGTGGAAGTTGATAGTGTTGCACGATATGCAGAAGGTAATGTGTTCTGTGGTCTGTGGTCTTCTTCTTGCTCAATTGCCTTATCAAGATTGTCAAAGACGAGTGGGACAGACAGGTTTACTTTCTCGGCATCAGGATCGATGACCAAGAGGAGGCTTAGCGAAGCATGCGTTGTCTCGCTTGAGCGTTTTGCTCCTTCAATAGCTTGTTCCGCACGCTTTGAACCGCCGAGCAAAACAAGTATATGTTTAAACATGCGCACCTTCTTTTAGCGTATCTCTTGTTCCTGTGGTCCTGTGACATTAACATTATATACTTCGCTGTTTTCAAAGCGTCCGGTTTTTTCCGTAAGATGAATGCGATAGACAATGATGCGAGGGCGTGATGGTGCGTGTGCCTCCTTCCTCATCTCATGTAATGGTTGTCCACTGGCTATCATAGTCATGAACTGCTGTGTGAGCAAATGGAGGGCTCTGGCACCCTCCTCTGCTTTGAGTTCCTCAAATGTTCCCCACACAAGGACACTGCGCCAGTTGGAACTATTCTTTATCTGATCAACTTGAAAGCAGACATCGGGACATAGGCGCATCATCCACAGTTTGGAACCATCAAGCGTGTTCGCATAAATGTTTTCCCCATCATACACATAGTTGATGGGAAGAATACACATCTTTCCTTGCATTTGATAGCCCAGGCGACCAATAAACTCGGCATACAATACCTGATCAATCTGTTCTTGGGTAAGTTCACCATACATATATTGATCTCCTTTACCAGACCAGGTCCGCTCTTTGCGGATGACATCCTAAAATGCGTCTGTGCACCTGATGGGACTCTCTTCATGCCTGTCCCTACCAGGGTGCATCGAAATCTCTCTGTATACCTACCATAGTGCACTGGTCTCTCAAAACGCTCTCACGCTTTGCCCCTATCTCTCATTGGGATCACAATGCAAAGTCCAGTTTATTTCCATCACTTTTGGTCCTCTGTCTCGGTGTCCACCCTACCTGCGGAATCACACATTTGCAGATCTCTCAAAAGAGCGATCCATCTGCATCTGTGCAGTTGGGCGAACAAGCAAAATGGGACAGTGTGTAAGTGCTATAACATGCGCAGCTACGCTGCCAAGCGTTAGCTGGTTTTCAATAGCTAATCCATGGGTTGCCATGGCGATGATATCGCAATCGCCAAAGGCTCCCTCCCCCTCGACGTCCTCTCCGTGTTCAGCGAGATGCACCAGGGTTTCAGCAATTTGTTCGCTTTCTACAACCGTCCAGGTTACTGCGAGGCGATACTGTGCTACGATTGGGGCCATCAATCCCACATGCAGATACGAGGTAACGGCTGCAAGTGACTTTTGTGCTTGCTCCATTGTTTCCGCCACTGATCCATACGCATGTTTCTGTGCGACAACCTCCGGTGGGAGTACCACACGTGCGAGATGGAGTGCCCCGCCATATGGGGATGCAAGCGCGGCTGCTAATTCAGCCGCTGGATTGAGCAGCACATGAGCAGAAGATGTGCCATTGAGTGCGACGAGAATACGTGTCAAACCAGTTGACATGGTAGGCATTGTTCGATGAGCATTGCCCACATAAGCAGGCGTGGGTGATGGCACCTGGTTAATGTTCTCTTCTCGATCTGTTTGAGGATACTGCACGAGTGGCAGAGAACCTTTCTCGCGTAGTAACAGCACGGGTATCGTTGCCCGGCAGACAACCTTCTCAGAGACGCTTCCTAGCATTTTACTCATCATGCCCGAACGCCCATGACTGCTGATCACAATCAGATCAGCTCGACAGGAGGTTACGGCATACAATACAGTAGACGCGACAGGACCAGAAAGAATCGCCTTCTCAACGGTCACATGCGCGAGTTCAGGGGAACGTGCCGTTGCTTCAAGATAGGCTTCCGCTTCGCTCATCGAGATGTCATCTCTGGAGAGTGTTCTGTGATTGTGTGTGGATGAAGGTTCTCCTAGCACAAAGTGATTGACCACACTCACCAGAATTACGCTGCCATGAGTCGCATGAGCAAGACGGGCAATGATAGGAAGAGCGCGAGCCGCTCGTGTTGAGCCATCTAAAGGTACAAGAATACGTTCAAACATGGCAGGTCTCCTTCTCAACTTTCATCAGCGGCAACGCTTGCGCTGCTATCAAAGATGAGACTGTAGGGAGGGGAGGGGGCTTCACGCGACGAATGTCCCCCTCTCCATGTGGACACTTCTCTAGAAGGAACTTTACATGCGTGAACCTACGGCGGGATCACAGAAGCAGAAACAAATGTCACAACCCCATCACAAAAATCCGTCACGCACCATCGGCAAGGCCTGATTGTGTATGACGTAGAGAGTGAATGAGAGATCTAATCGTCTACTCTGTCTTCGCTGTCTTCATCTTCAGAGCAAAGAGGAATGGAAATAAAAAAGGCATCACTCCTTTGGCTTGGTGGAAAACTGATAACCAATACCAACTTTGGTGAGAATATAACGTGGATGAGCTGGGTCTGGCTCTATTTTCCGTCGCAGGCGATTGACGTTTACCTGAAGCATATGACCTTCGCCAACGTATTCCTGCCCCCAGATATACGCAAGGAGAAGATCCTGCGTAACAACACAACCCGCATTTTGCACTAAATAGGCGAGGACACGATACTCTGTCGGTGTCAACACAATCTCTTTGCCATTGACGGTCACCAGTCGTTGTGCGTAGTCAATCGTGAGATTGCCAATTGTGGTTACTGTTCGAGTAGCATGCGTTAGTTCTTGTGAGGTAAATTGTGTTCGGCGTAAGACCGCACGCACACGGGCGACCAATTCGTCGATGTTGAAAGGTTTGGTAAGATAATCATCCGCACCAAGATTGAGTCCTTTCACCTTTTCATCGTCCTGGCCGCGTGCAGTGATAATAATGATTGGAACTGATGAAAACTCACGGACTTTCTGACAGACCGTAAAGCCATCCATTTTTGGCATCATCACATCAAGCAGAATAAGATCGAGCGCTTGTGATTCGATGATTGCCAATGCTTCTTCTCCATTTGTTGCTGTCAGCACATCAAAATCATCAAGTTCAAGACTCCTGGAAACGAGACGAAGCAGTTGTGGATCGTCGTCTGCAGTAAGAATATGCTGTTTTCTTGCCGTCATCCTGGTCTCCTTTAGAGGTAATTGTATTCAATAGGGAAGAGAACGCGAAAGGTACTTCCCTTACCAGGCGTGCTTTCAACCCCGATCACGCCGTGATGTAATTCGACAATATACTTGCACAGCGTGAGACCCGGTCCCAGGCCTGAAACTTCGCGTGTCAATTGCATATCAAAACGTTCAAAGATGCGTTTATGATCTTCATGTATCCTAAAGCAGAGATACGATGGTTATAAATAGAAAGTGCATACATGTTATTTTAATCACAGATGGATTTCAAAAACCAGGGAAATGGTCTGTATTCGAGATCAGCATTTGAGCTGAGATAGCCTCCATGTGTCACAATATGGTAACATATTTTGTACCTGTCATTCTCTTTCGAATGGGAAAATCGATGAAGCCATGTTGCGGCAGATCGCCGGGCTGTCAGGTACGTAACCAGCTCAAACGCAACCGCAAGCTGTATCGTCCCCCTGTACGCAGGAGCCTGAAAGGATGGCCTCCTTTGGATGGACCACTCTTTCAAGGCAGTTATCCAGACACGGTGTACGCATCGGAGGCTAGTTTGATGAGCTCTGACGAGATCTGAACACTCCTTTTGATGATTTCTCCTTTCCAGCTGAACTTCTCAAAGGAGGTCAGAAGAGTCCTGTTCATCTAAACATCAAATTTGTGGAAGGAATAATTGCTACGATGGAACCTCCAAATGTTCATCCAAGTTTATCCGAATCTGAGCGCTTCGCTGCTTTATGCCGTATCGGGGCTGCC
Source organism: Dictyobacter arantiisoli (assembly GCF_008326305.1). Lineage (GTDB taxonomy): Bacteria > Chloroflexota > Ktedonobacteria > Ktedonobacterales > Ktedonobacteraceae > Dictyobacter > Dictyobacter arantiisoli. The sequence continues at coordinate 51,739 of NZ_BIXY01000028.1, forward strand.
CTTATGAGCGAGCACGATGAGGAACGACTGCTTCATCTGATTGCCCAAACAGCTGCAGATCTCACTGGCGCTGAAATTGCTGCCTTTACGCTGCGCCCAATGAACGAGCAAGGAGAACTTCTGGTTCCTGTGGAGGGGAATTTATTTCATCTGGCCGCAGTGGTTGGTGTGACGAAAGAGCAAGAAGAACTCTTTCGTCGCATGCCTCTGGGGGGTGAAGGGTTGTTGGCCCCCATCTTTCGTTATAAAGTTCCGGTACGTGTAGAGGATGTATTTCAATTGATGCATCCCAATCCCGTAGATTCTACTCAGGCACGTAGGGTCGCACGTGATACGGCATACGCTTTTGCTCATGGGCATGTTCCATCTGAAGATTTGCATGCCATTGGAGTTCCACCAGGACATCCGATCATCCGCAGTTTTCTTGGCGCACCACTTCTGGATAGAGAGGGTGAGGTTCGCGGTGGCTTGCTTTTAGGACATACTACTCCTGGTCAATTCACGTCAATGGATGAGGAAATATTAATGGGGCTGGCATCTCAGGCGGCAGTGGCGGTGGAAAATGCGCGCCTCTATCACATCATGCGGATGCAATCACAGGAAATACAAGCCATTTTTGAAAGCATTGCCGATGGTGTAACGCTGGTAGATCAACATGGGCAAATCATCCGCGAAAATCAAAGTGCTCAACAGTTACGTCAGCAATTAGAGGGTCATATTCAGGGAAGGCAGGCTCTTGAGGCACTTATTCAAGCATCTGCTAGAAGCGCTTTTGAGGGAATGGCGGAACATGATATTCCATTAACGATGATTGATGAAAAACATGAATATCGTGAATTTGTTGTAAATGCGTCACCTCTGCGCCAATCTATTCTACCAACAACGGATGGGTATAGAAAACTGTTCGGTCGTTATGATGAGCATCATCCCATCGCCGAAGTCGTTGTCGTCTGGCATGATGTCACTGAAACGCGCAGGCTTTTGCGGGAACGACTTATCCATGCTGAAACGGAAGCTCGCCGTTCCCTCTTACAACGTATCCTGGATGAGTTACCAAGCAGTGTCTACCTGGTTCATGGCCATGATGCACGTTTGATACTCTCCAACCATGCAGCAAAAGCCTTATGGGGTGCGGACTGGCCTTATGAGCAACCCATGATCGAATTTTTACAGCAGAATGCGATTCAGATTTTTCATAGCGATGGGCGCCCCCTTCCTCTCGATCAACTTACCACCTTGCGCGCAGTGCAATATAACGTGTCAATTTACCAGTATCAGGAGATTATTCGTCATCCAGATGGCTCAACGTTACCAGTACTGGTGAATGCGATTGCTCTAAATCCAGAGCAATTTCCCCTGCATTTCTCTCAGAGCGCAACATCACCATATGAATCTGCTGCACTTGTTATGCATCAAGACGTTTCAGCGATGAAAGAGGCGGAAGCATTGAAAGATGATTTTATAGCTATTGCAGCGCACGAATTACGGAATCCTTTAGCCGTTCTTCAAGGGTTTGCACAACTATTGCAGGCACAATCGGTACCTGTAATAGGTGGTGTATTAACCCTTGACCAACAGGAATCACTTGAAGGAATTCATCAAGCAGCCAGACGTTTGGGAGATTTGATGGATGATCTTCTGGATGTGACACGGCTACAAGCGGGACGACTGCACCTCCATCCGGAGCCAACTGATCTGGTCACACTGGTGAACCGTGTGGTAAAGCGTTTCCAGTTGACAGCCAGACATCATCAATGTCTTGTCGATGCTCAATCTGCTGTGCTGGTCGTTTCGATTGATGTGCCGCGTGTCGAACAAGTCCTCACGAATATTTTGACCAATGCCGTCAAATATAGCCCTCAAAGTGAATATGTTCAGATTACATTGTGGGAAGATCAAGAGCACAAATGCGCAATAGTAAGTGTCAAAGATAATGGCATTGGCATTCCAGCACAAGAGCAGGCACGCATCTTTGGCCGTTTTGTCCGTGCGGAGAATGCATGTGCCTATGGTATTCATGGGACTGGCCTGGGATTATATTTGAGCCGCGAGTTCATCGAACGGCATGACGGACGCATCTGGTTTCAATCCGTCGAAGGGCAGGGAACCACATTTTTTATCTCCATCCCTCTCTACTCTGAAGATGAAGAAGGCGAAGACAGAGTAGACGATTAGATCTCTCATTCACTCTCTACGTCATACACAATCAGGCCTTGCCGATGGTGCGTGACGGATTTTTGTGATGTACGTGTGACATCTATTTCTGTTTCTGTGATACCACTGTATGTTCATACGTGTAGAGTCTCTTACAGAGAAGTGTTAATGGGTAGAGGGGGCATGGATGGTATGCAGCCCAACCCCACAGTCTCATCTTTGACATCTAACCAGGCGTTGCCGCTGATGAAAGTTGAGAAGGAGACCTGCCATGTTTGAACGTATCCTTGTGCCTTTAGATGGCTCACCACGAGCAGAACAAGCACTTCCACTGGCGACACATATAGCGCACATCAATCACAGCAGCATTTTTTTGCTACGTAGCGTTGAATTCATGAGCATCTATAGCATGCAAACCGTAGGGATGATGGAACGCATCCAGCAGCTTGAGGAACAAGGGGCAAGAAACTACCTGAATAGTCTAAAAACATCAGAGCTATTGAAGCAACTTCCTACGATGATAGAGGTTTATGTCGGCGATGCCTCATCAGCTATTCTGGAAGTGATTACGCGACAAAGCATTGACCTGGTGGTTCTGTGCAGCTATGGATATACAGGTCTGAAACAGTGGGTATTGGGGAGTGTGGCTCAAAAGATCGCACGCACATGCCCGGTACCAGTATTGATCCAACGTGATGAACAACATCCACTACCATGCGGAGTTGACCGCGAAGGACAACCCATCTTTCGAGTCTGCATTGCGCTTGATGGCTCATCGCAGGCTGAAGCAATCATAGAGCCAGCTCTCTCAATTGCAGCAGCCTGTGCCCCATCACGCCAGGCCGAGATACATCTACTACGTATTATCGAACCGCTGAACCAGACTGATGAAGATGCCTTCAAAGAGATTTATCAGATCGATCTCAAGGAACTCATCCACCAGCAAGCACAGATCTATCTGCAAGATGTGGTGAAACGCCTGGAACAAACGACAAAATCATATGCAGGCATCAAGATCATTGGTTGTCTGAGAAGCAGCGCAGATATTGCCCAAGAGATAATCCAGTATGTAGAAAACGGCAACTCCGACCAATCTCCCTCCTGCCAGCTTTTAGCGCTGACCACCCATGGACATACTAAATTAGATCGCTGGATTTTTGGGAGCATAGCAGAAAGGGTACTCAATCGGACCAGGCTTCCCTTGCTCATTGTACGACCTCCACAGCAAGAGATGCTCGCACAGGCCCGGCCAGCCTGAGCTATATCTTCTCTGTAAGACAACAACAAAACCTATGACTCAGCACAAAAATGGTTGGGCAGACGCTTCTAGATAAATTTCGTCTAACCAGGCAGGGGCCTCTATAGCAGAGGAAACTGTCTGGTTAGATCGTACAGGTGATACCATGACAAAACACAAAGTAGAACAAATACAGGCACAAAAAATGGAGGAGAGACATTTTGCACAATCAGAGGCACCATCGTCTGGGAAGACCACACAGATATTTCGGTGTACACATTACTGGTCTCTGTGCAAACGGTATCCTATTCCGGCAGTTGCACTCCTCCTGTTGCTCATTAGCGTGCTGCTCTGGCTGGCTCGGCGCAGTGATCTTGCCGACTGGGTCTTGCTAGCAATTCTCATTTGGGGCGGTATTCCTCTGCTTTGGGAAACAATCAGAAGACTCTGGCACAAGGAATTCAGCATTGATATCATTGCGGGCATAGCCATTATTGGTTCACTCTTGCTGCATGAATATCTAGCGGGGGCAATCGTGGTCTTAATGCTATCGGGAGGAGAGGCACTGGAAGCCTATGCGCTGCGGCGTGCGCGTAGCTCGCTCTCCTCACTGGTCGAACGGGTGCCACGCACTACCCATATCTGGCAAGGAAAACAACTGCTCGACATCCCAGTGGAAACAGTGCAGCCTGGAATGATAGTGGTTATTAAACCAGGAGAACTGGTGCCGGTAGATGGGGCCATCGTGCAGGGTTCATCGAGTGTCAGCCAGGCCGATCTCACAGGCGAACCTATCCCTGTTCGCAAAATACCTGGCATGGGACTCCTCTCTGGCAGCGTCAATCTGGATGGTATTCTAGAAGTCCGTGCCAGCAAGCTCAGTGCAGAAAGTAAATATGCCCAGATTGTTCGGTTAGTAACAGAGGCCCAGGAACAGAAAGCGCCGATTCATCGCCTGGCAGACCGCTACAGCATTGTCTTTACGCTTCTCACCATTGTGCTCGCCACTGCAGCATGGACAATGTCTGGCAATCAGGTCTATGCACTAGCCGTCCTGGTAGTTGCCACCCCATGTCCACTGATACTGGCAACTCCGATTGCGATTATGTCAGGCATCAACATGGCCGCTCGTAATGGCATTATTGTCAAAAGTGGCTCAGCTATTGAACAATTGGGAGAAATAAACATCGCTGTTTTTGATAAAACCGGCACACTGACCCTGGGCATGCCAAAGGTCTCCTCCATTCTTCTTGCCACTGAAAGCCAGCGGAAAAATCCATACACAGAAGACGAGATCCTGCGCTATGCCGCCTCTGTTGAACAGCTTTCAACCCATATCCTGGCCTCTGCCATCGTTGATGCTGGGCTGAAAAGAAATATCACCCTTGCTACTGCCAACAATTTTGAGGAAATCTTTGGAAAAGGCGTTCATGCTACCCTCGCAACCAGCCAGTCTGAAGAATATCAAGGCGAAGGAAACTCTATAGCAGTCGCTGTGGGCAACCGCACATTTATACGCATGTTGGATATTCCGTTGCCAGAATATTTCTTAGAGGAGAGAGAACACAGACGCTTTCTGGGCCAAATTTGTAGCTTCGTTGCGCTCAACGGAACAGTTGAGGCACTCATCATCATGGAAGATGTGCCTCGCCCGGAGATCAGACAACTCTGTCCCAAACTTAAACAATCAGGAATTGAAGAGATTATCTTACTCACAGGCGATAGTGAAGCGGTGGCGCAACAAGTCGGGCATTTGGCTGGTATGGATCGCATTATAGCTCGCTGTTTACCAGAAGATAAAGTGCACGTGGTGCAAGATTTAGAGTCAAAAGGGCTGAAAGTTTTGATGGTCGGCGATGGCATCAATGATGCTCCCGCCCTGGCAACAGCAACCGTTGGGATGGCGCTGGGAACCCAGGGTCTCACGGCTGCGGCCAGTGCCGCTGATACCGTCTTACTCTCCACCAATATTCTAGGCGTAAGTACTGCGGTTTTCCTGGGCCGTCGTGTCATGCGTATCGCCCAGCAAGGTATCTGGATTGGCATGGGCTTGAGTGGCCTGGCAATGGTCTTCGCAGCCTTTGGCTATATTCCTCCTGCGGCGGGAGCTATCCTCCAAGAAGGTATTGATGTACTTGTCATCTTTAATGCACTGCGTGTAACTGCCATTCACATTAAAAAAGGCAGTGAAGATTCATTTTAATTGGCATTAGAGTCTGTTAAGTGTCATGTGACACAGAAGGAATGAAAAGGGAAGATACCGTTCTTATCTTCCCTTTTCATTCCTTGTAATCGAGCTTCAGGAAACGTTCAAAAAGATGGGCGCGCCATATCCAGCGTTGAATGATGCTCCAGAGCAGCGATGCGGTCCCAATTAAAAGATAACCATTCATACCGAGGGCAGCCAGACTAAAGAATGCACGCAATGGTGCAATGGTGATAACGATCAAATAGGTGATCATCAATCCCACTGCCAGCAATGTAGGCCGCCAATCCCCACTGAGTTGACTGCCACCTGACCAGAAACGTGTCGGTGGAACAACAAAAGGGACAAGTAAAAGCCCACTACAAACTGCGAAGGTTGTCAATGCGCTTTGCGCGATGAGTTGAGCAGTAGCAATGCTGTTGCTCGCATCTTCTTGCGCTTGGAGGAAAGCGACAAGATAAACGCCAAACGCTACCAGGCTCAAAGTCACGGCTGCGGGGAGAGAGAAACGCAAGAGAACGCGCATAAGGCCATGTCGCGTAGGTGGACCAGGATGTGCCCATGCGGTCAATGCGACGGCAATAACACCGACCGTCTCGAAAGTAACCAGGGCCTTTTGTTTTGGCGCAAAGGGAAACCCTCCCAATGCAGGAATGGTAAATAACAAGAACGTCAAATACATCACCCGCGTTAAAAAGAGTTTCATAGCACTTTCCATGCCATTGCGTATGCGTTGCCCTTCAGCGAATATAGAAGGAAGTGCAGCAAAAGAGTCGTGGAGCAGGACGATATCTGCGATCCCACGCGTCGCCTGGCTTCCACTCTCCATCGCTATCCCCAGGTTCGCTTGTTTGAGTGATAGGATATCATTGACGCCATCACCTATCATTGCAACGTAATGATTACGCATGCGCAATGCTCGCACCAGGCGTTCTTTTTGTTGAGGTGTGATGCGTCCAAAGATGGTTGTTTCCTCAGCAAGTTGTGCTAATTGCTCCTCATCGAGTTGATCCAGTTCGCCGCCGGTTACCACATGATGGGTATTGGCAATTCCCACTTGCTGGGCTAGTGCCGCAACGGTATGTGGATGATCGCCAGAAATAACCTTGATCTTGATACCAACCTCAGAGAAACCGATCAGCGTTTCTTGTACTGCATGACGAAGCTCATCACGCAGGCTCACCATCCCTAGTGGACGCAAATTAGTCGGTAACGCTGGCCTGGCATCGATAGTATGCAACGGGGCTGCATGAGAGGAATATGCAAAAAGAAGGACACGCATACCACGCATTGTTTCTTCCTCGATGAACGGACCCAATTCAGCCCCTGCCTGGAGAAATGGAAGGAGCACTTCCGGTGCCCCAAGAACGTAGATACCTCGTAATTCCGTATCGGTGATCGACAGAGCACTCCACTTGCGCGCCGAAGAAAATAGTATCTCGTCACGAATGTGTAGGAAATGCACGTTATCCTGTGTACCACAAGCTATTCCAATGGCGGCACTCGTCGCATTTTGACTCGATGTATGCGCTACATATAGAGCCAGGAGCTGCCTTAGCTCTATCTCAGTGATCCCAAGCGGCAGTATCTTTTCTAGCACCAATGTATTTGTAGTTAATGTTCCAGTTTTATCCAGACAAAGCGCATCCACATTGCTGAGAGACTCGATTGCGCTCAGGCGTTGCACTAAAGCATTTTTTCCTGCGATCCTCAAGGCTCCCATTGCGTAAGAGACACTGGTTGCCAGGAATAAACCAATGGGGACAATGCTTACGACAATCACAGACATTCGTACTGTCTCGACCACCGGGGTTTGATTCGCCACAGCAACAAGGATGAGAATGATCTCAATATACAGCGCAACCAGTAAAAGTGCTTGAATAATGCTATTGATCTGTCGCTGCAAAGGGGTGAGTATGCGACGAAATGCACGTGCTTTTGCCGTAATTTGGCCTGCCACACTTTCAATTCCTACATGTGCTGCATGATAGTATGCCGTTCCCGCAATACAAAAACTGCCAGAATAGAGCAGATCGCCGTTTTGTTTTGTAACGGGATTTGATTCACCGGTGAGTAGCGATTCATCAACCTCAATCTGCCCCTCTCCCACCAGAGGTCCATCGACGACAATTTGATCACCCACAGAGATGGCTAAAAGGTCACCTTGTACAATTGCTCCTGGATCGATGAACTGCTCATGCCCATCTCGTATAACCGTTGCTTTGGGTCGTGTCAGCAATGCAATACGATCAAGAGCGTGTTTTGACCGTATTTCCTGAATAACGCTAATTACAACATTGAATAGAACCACACCTGCTGACACTATTGCCTCTGAAACCTGCCCAAAAAAGAGCAAGGCCAGGCAAAGAACAAACAAGATATTGTTCATCAAGGTAAAAACATCTTCGCGAATAATCTGGGCATAGGTGCGACTGGTCTGTGGAGGCATGACTGCCCCTTGACCAGCAGCGCGTTTGGCTGCAACTTCGCGTATAGATAGTCCTTGCATAGATTGATTGGTAAGCATAGAAGACCCATGAACCTTTCAAAGCTATTCTGGTATGGTTATTTCTACTATCGGTCTTGCAGGGCAGTCCATGTAGAGAAAGATACTTCTTCCTTTCCCATAACGTTGCTCAGCCTGATAGCCACGAGGGTGCCTTGTTCAGGCTCAGTATGTATTATTTTAAGGTATCGCTGACTTCTCTCTATTCAATGCTTGATCAATATGATAACAAGCAGTGATCAACGAGAGATGCGTAAATGCATGTGGATAGTTGCCAAGTGCTTCACCAACAAGGCCGATTTTTTCGGCATAGAGTCCCACATGATTGCTATAGGTGAGCATCTTCTCCAACATCAAACGCCCATCATTGCAATGCCCGGACCGTGCGAGGCTCTCTGCGAGCCAGAAACTGCATGCACTAAAAGTATCTTCTTCCTTATCGTGTTGACCATTTTTTCTTTTTCTGGGGGAGAACCGGAGCACAAGTGCATCTGTGGTAAGTTCTTTCTGAATACGATCGATGGTCTGCTGCATACACGGATCGGTGGGGCTAGTAAACTTGGTAAAAAGGAAGAGAAGCGCGCTTGCGTCAATATCTTCGCTTCCATAATATTGGATAAAGCTCCTCTTCTGCTCATTCCATCCCTGATCCATAACCTGTTCATAGATCTGCGCACTTATGCTTTCCCATTCATGGATAGGAGCAGGCAGGCCTCGGTAATGAGCCATGCGTAATGCTCGATCAAAGGCAACCCAACACATCACGCGAGAATGAACGAAGCGCCGAGGTAACTCACATTCTTCCCATATTCCCGCGTCTGGTTCTTGCCAATGGCACCTCAACCATTCGAGTGATTGACACACATGTTGCCAGAGATCATAGGAGATGAGTGAATATCGATTAAAAAGATAAATGGCATCCATAAGCTCACCATAGATATCCAGTTGCTGATGGGCCGCTACCGCATTTCCAATGCGGACCGGCCGACTACCACGATAGCCTTCCAGATGATCAAGGGTGACCTCCGTCAAATCATGATGACCATCAATACTATAAATTGGTTGTAAGGCACCATGTTCCCCAATTTCATGACAGCGAGCATCCAACCATCCCATAAATGCCTCAGCCTCCTGGGTGAAGCCAAGTGAAAGGAGCGTATAGATGGTATACGAAGCATCCCGCAACCACGTATAGCGATAATCCCAATTCTGAGTTCCGCCAGGTATTTTTGGTAAACTCGTGGTTGGCGCGGCAACGATTGCTCCTGTGGGTGCATAAGTCAACAACTTGAGGACTAACGCTGAACGCTGAACCATCTCGCGCCACCGCCCCTGGTAGCAACATTGTGCCAACCAGTTCCGCCAGTAGTTCAACGTGTGCTGGAGGTGATCATAATAGAGTTCATTTAGACGGTGAGCGGGTATGACCGCCCCTTCTCTAACATCTTCCAGGAAAAAACGTGCAGAGTGACCAGCATGAAGTGTAAACGTCGCCGACACGTTCCTATCATCATCTTGCAGCAATGGAACCGAGGAAGTCAGAGCCAGTTGTAGATCATTTCCCTGGAAGAGTGCACCTTCCTGTGTGATCGTGACGCCGGGCATCTCGCGCGCATACTGAAAAGCTGGGCGACATGTTAGCTCAAGTGTGAGGGAACCACGTATGACTTTTACCGAACGAATTAAGAGAGAACGATGCATATTACCTGTACGATGTCTGATCGACATAAAATCGGTAATTTCTGCCACTCCATCGCGGGTGATAAAACGTGTAATAAGGATATTTGTTTCAGGAACATACAACTGATCATGCCTGATAGAGGAGGAATCGGACTCAGCAGGTGCAATACGGAATCTCCCTCCATTGTGGGCATCGAGAATAGCCCCAAAGATACTGGGGGAGTCGAAATGTGGAAGACAATACCAGTCAATGGAACCATTTTTTCCAACAAGGGCAACGGTATGCATATCTCCAATAACCGCATAGTCTTCGATAGGCTGATAGCCCGTAAGTTTGTGAGGTGATGTATTCATATCGTAATCCCTTTGGATGCTTTTCTAATCAGGATTGTCACACTTGTTTATGCTTTAAAGCAAGTCTTTAGCTGATCGATTCATCTTCTCCTACCTTCTTTGGCTTGTGATAGATAGCCAGTCAGTTTCTTCTGACTGGCTTTATTGAAACTATCAGGTTTCACTGGTGAGTGGTACTGGCTCATACTGATGGGGCATGGTCAGTGGTTTGCCTGCGGCGGCTGGACGGACGATCAGCATAGGGAGCTGTGTACCAGCGCGAACCCGCTCGGTGGTGCTGCCTAGCGTCCAGAATGGGAGCCCTGTCAGGCCATGGGTGGCCATTGCGATAGTGTCACAGCCTCCAAATATGCCGCTGTTCTCAGCATCCTCTCCATTTTCTGCCACGCGGATGATCCCGTCGGCTATATCGGTATTCACTGCGATAGACCAGGTGACTGCTATATGTTGGCGTGCAATGATAGGCGCAATCTCTCTTTGTTTGATTTTGGTGATGATGGTTTGGAGATAATATTTGGCTGATGGAAGCCAATTCTTGTCATCAATAACGAGGGTCAGATGTAGTGCGCTGTTGGTTGAGGCGCTTAGCGCGGTGACCAACTCTGCTGCAGGCTCTAGTGCTGTCAGAGCAAGGGGCGAACCATCTAATGGCACAAGGATGCGCAGCGGTTCAACGGGATCGGGATGGGGACCTAGCGGGAGGGCACCTTTATCGCGGAACAACAGGACTGGCATCTCGGCACACCGGGTCACTTTATCGGCCACACTACCCATGGACCAGCGTGATATGCCAGTATAGCCATGTGCGTTGAGCACGATACTATCCGCATGCTTTTGCATGGCTGTGGTCAAGATCGTTGCGCCTTCGGAGCCGAAGGGGACCACGATCTCTGTGTGAATACCCTGAAATGGTTTGCTCTGAGAGAGAGCGACGAGATAGTTTTCAGCATCAATTTTAGCATTGGTGGATAAATCCTGGGAGAGTGTTGTTTGGGAGAACGAAGGCCAATTGGGGTTGACGACGCGCAACAGGATAATTGTTCCTCCGTTGGAGTGGGCCAGACGCAGAGCAACTGGGACCAGGCGTTCAGCACGTTTTGAACCATCGAGTGGGACAAGGATACGTTGAAACATCATGGAGTCCTTCTTTCTTTTCTGATCGACATTATATGATTATCAATGCAGCTATCTCCTAAAGGATATGTAAGGTACGCTAAGGTACACGCTCCATTACGCTGGAGTTGTTATCTTAACTGTGTTCAAGATGAACGTAAGCAGGACTGCTGACATTAGTGGCGGATTGTTTGAGATGAGGTTGTTTTTGCCTCAACCATTTTTCACCATCGGAGATGTGCGGTGGAATTTTGCCCTGACAATGAATGATACATAGCGGTATGGTTGCGGATATGTCAGGCAGATAAATGGCACATTCTCCATGGCTGATGATCATCTCTGCACGAGCCTCTAGCAGTTGTGGTGCCATCATGGCCAGAATTTTAATTCCTTCGGACGCTTTCCAGCCTACTAGTGGAATTTCACTGGACTTGATGATCTCTGAATTGATATCCACGATGTGGTTGGGATACCAGCTCTCCAGAGCGTATAAGCAGACTTGTAGGTTATCATGGAGATACATAAGGGAACCTCCTCGCGTCTATACGTTTTGCGTTGTGTTGCTAGTAGAACTATCTCTTCATCAATGGGAATCCTCGCTTTCGGAACCTGTAGCGTTAGTACCCCACTTTCATATGAAGCTGAGACAACTTTTTCTCTCTATTCCTTTACCTCTATTAAAGTAATAGATCCTGGATATTTCAAACGTGTCACAAGAAGGACATCGAGATCACAGACAAGTCACAAAAGAAAACACAACTGCTCTCAGCCGTTACACCATATTCGAGAACAGTTATATAATCGGAACATCGACTGGTTTTCTGTTTCTTGTTTGTGTTTTCTGCTTTGATTTCGTGGTATGGACGACCAGTAACGGTTTCCGAGCTGCATCAAACACTTCTTCCGTGAAACTACCCAATAACAAGTGTTGAAAACCGTGTCGCCCATGCGTGCTCATGGCGATAATGTCACTGCCTGTGGATCCCGTTGTGCCGCCAATACATGTGCTTTCTTCGATGATGCATCTGGTGATATCCTCTACATTTGTATAGGTCACGACTGAAGTAGTCATTGCCAGGTTGAGCGGAGCCAACGCTCCTGTGAGTACGCGCTGTTTTATGTGTTGGAGGTAACCCATCGCCTCTTCTTGACGCTCTTTATTGATCTGTTCTCTTTGTTCTTTCGTTTGATGTTTGTCTGGCTCTACATTCTGAACAACACGAGTCAGGTGGATTGTGCCCTTTCCTGGGTGTGCCAGAGCTGCACTCAGGAGTGCTGCGGGGCGTATGGCCTCTTCCGCTAATGGAGAGCCGTCCAGAGCGATCAGGACATGTGAAACATGCAAGCGGTCTATCGGCTGATTTTGTGGTTTGTTTATCACAAGTACCGGGAGAGGACAGTTGCGTACTAATTGTTGTGCTGTACTGCCCATGATCCAGCGAGAAAGGCCTGTTTCCCCATGACTGCGCATGACGATCAGGTCCACGCCTTGCTGTAGCGCATAATCAATAATCGTATTGGCCGCACCTCCCAGCAAAACTTCTGTTTGCACTTTGAGGTTGTCAAGATGCTCGTAAGTGGTAACCTGCTCCAGGTATGTCTGGGCACATGAAAAGGCTGCCTCCCTCATCGATTCTGTGAGATCTATCGGCGTGAGGGGAGAGAGTGGAACACAACTAGATGGTGGGACAACGCGAAGCAACAGTAGTTCAGCATTGCTGGCGCGAACCAGATGGGTCGCCAGTACAAGTGCCTCCTCTGCCATTGGAGAGCCATCTAATGGGACGAGGATGCTTTTAAATCGAGGAAGGCTGGTTTGGAAATTCATGTCTTTCTCCTTATCTACAAACTATGCAAGAGAAGATGTTGCTCATGCTAGCTGTGCCTGAGTACTGCGGAGGCCGAAGGATGAGCAATTTGAATTAACCACGCGTAGCAAGATAATTGTACCTGAATGGGCATGTACCAGTCGCAGGGCGATCGGAATTGCACGTTCAGCATTGTGTGAGCCATCAAGTGGAAGAAGAATACGTTTAAACATTGGTCAGCCTTCTTTGTTTAGAATTGTAGCCTTATCCTGACAATTACCGACAGTCCTCTCTCTATCAAAATACCTGCCATGCATAGTGATGCTAAACGATCTTTGCCCCCCAGCCCTCTACAAGGATGGATCACAACCTCCATGCTTACTATAGTGCAACGATCTCTCAATGTGCTCTCACAATCGGTTCTTGTCTCTCATTGTTATCACAATTCAAGCAGCAACTTTTGGTTGTGCTTACGAGCCCGAATTCTTTCTAACATACTATGATCGTCAATGCACAATATTGTGATCATGAGGGGCTGTTTTGAGATCTTATTGTGAGTTGAATCAGCTATGTTCTTCATAGAGAAGAAACTTCTACTAGAGCTATCCTATAATGAAAAAGGAAGGAGTGGATAATGAGCACAGGTGGAATTCGACATGAGATCTGGAGTTCCGTGAATCCCACCAGTAGAGAGACACACCTTGATCACCGTGTTGCCATTATTGGAGCTGGCCCAACTGGATTACGTGCGGCTTATAGTCTGATAAAGCGTGGCTATCAGGTGACCTTGTTTGATATACTTGCGCATCCAGGCGGAGCACTGGTCGATGCAATACCATCTTCCCGTTTGCCGCGTGCTCTGATTACTCATGATGTTGCATTGCTTCAGAAGCTTGGTGTAGAGTTCCGACTCCAGACAGAGCTTGGACAGAATCTTTCATTCCCAGAGGTGTTGCGCACTTTCGGCGCGGTCCTCCTTGCGACCGGAACGCACCACGTTTGCCATTTACATATCTCAGGAGAGACGTTGCTCTCTGGTATTCTGCCAGCTCGACAGTTTCTGCATGCCATAGCCATTGGATCGGTAGTTCCCATTGGCAGGAATGTTGTCGTAATCGGCGGAGACCGAACTGCAGTATTCGCTGCCCGCGCTGCATTGAAAGCAGGTGCGAGAACAGTGCAGATAGCATTTGCTGGAAATCGTGCGATGATGACTGCCTCTGCGGATGAGGTAGAGGCTGCGCTGTGCGATGGTATTCAGCTACGCGAACAAGTGTCAGCCAGAAGCTTTATCGGGACAGAAGAAGCGACGTTGCAAGCTGTACGTTGTTATGAAACTATTGTAACAACCTCCAAATGGGAGCAAGCGCCGATTCCTAAACGTGTGCTTGGAACAAACGTCGTGCTTCCAGCCGATATGAGTCTGATTGCGGCTGGAGAATTGCCTGATCACTCTTTTCTTCCACCCATGTTGCTGGCTCAACGTTTCTGGCCTGCTATAAATGCATACGAGAATGCAGTATATGCAAAAAACATTCCAGGGCTCTTTATCGCAGGTGGATTGCTTTATGGAACAGGAACAATTGCACTGGCACTAAAACACGGTGAGCAAGCGGCACGCATGATAGATGCTTTTATGTGTGGTATTCCTTTGAGTGATGTGCCAGAGCTTTCAGGTGATGAGTTGGCCCTGACCGTAGCGCTTCCTATGCTCAAGTTAACGCAACGCACCAGTACGACAAGCAACAGATGAGATCAACGTAGGTAGAGAAGATAGCATCAAGAAATAAATGTGCAATCAAAAACCATTTTTTCTATAACATGATGATACAATCAACCCGAGCTCTATTATAGTGATAGGTATTTGGACGTACTATTGGAGTATAGGATGCAAGAGTCATTTCCTCTACCAGCAACCCAGGCTCCTCCCGGCGAGGGGGAAATTGACATACAGACGGTGCCATTACAGCACCTCTTCGAGCAGCTAGAGAGCAGTGAGCAGGGATTGACTGGTACAGAGGCTCGCAAGCGATTGGCGGCCCATGGTCCCAACGATACGACTGGGTTGAAGCACACATCGCCGATTGTTCAGTTTCTCCGCCTATTCATGAATCCGCTGGTTGCTATCTTGTTTATTGCCAGCGTCGTCTCGGTGATCCTGGGAGATCGGATCAACGCCAGCATCATCATTGTCATCGTCCTGCTCAGCAACATCCTCAACTTTGTCCAGACCTTCCGATCTCAGAATGTCGTCGCAAAGTTGCGTGCGGACGTTGCCCCCATCGCGAGCGTGCGACGCGATGGGATATGGCTTGAACTGCCACGCCGTGAGGTAGTGCCGGGTGATATCGTTCGTCTGGCGGCTGGCGACCTGGTGCCTGCCGATGCACGGCTGGTCCAGGCAACCGATCTGCATGTACAGCAGGCCGCACTGACCGGTGAATCGCTACCAACTGAGAAACACGCGGATGATGGTGGCGATGCTACTGAAAGTTTGGTTGATGCGCGCAATTGTGTTTTTCTTGGGACCTCAGTTGTCAGCGGCCTGGGGACCGCCCTGGTCACCGTAACTGGTCGCGACACCGCCTTTGGCGATATTGCTGTGCGTCTGGCCAGCCGTGCGCCCGAGACCGAGTTTGAGCGTGGCATCAAGGGCTTTGGTCTGTTGATTATGAAGACCGTGTTTTTCCTGGTGGTCTTTATCATCCTGGTTGGCGTCCTTGGTCATCATCCGCCATTCGAGACTGCGCTCTTTGCTATTTCGCTTGCTGTTGGTCTAACCCCCGAGTTCCTTCCGATGATTACGACCGTGACACTGGGACAGGGTGCACTGCGGATGGCAACGCAGAAAGTGATCGTCAAACATTTGGAGTCGATCCAGAATTTTGGCAGCATTGACATGTTGTGTAGCGATAAAACGGGGACGCTAACCAGCGGTGAGACGAAGCTCGAAGGGTTCCTCGATCTCTCCGGGCACGCATCTGATCGCGTGCTTCTGTTTGGTGTCTTGAATAGTACCAGCCAGACCGGGATCAAGAGCCCACTCGATGAAGCAATTATGCGGCATGGCACGCTTACTGTTGATGGGTATTGCAAGGTGGGTGAGATCCCGTTTGATTTTGAACGGCGCTGCCTCTCCGTAGTTCTCCGACACGAGAAAGCCTATTTGCTGATCACCAAAGGCGCTCCCGAGAGTGTCCTGGCTCGCTGCACGACCTATGAAAGCGCTGGCGAACTCAAGCCATTGGATGGCGTGGGTTGTGAGGGACGAACAACGTATGTGAACAGGTATCGTGATCTGAGTTCGCAGGGATACCGTGTGCTCGCTGTCGCCTACCGTACACTCTCACCACAAGCAACCTATAGCAAAGCGGATGAGCAGTCTCTGGTGCTGCTCGGTTTCCTCGCCTTTGCCGATCCGCCCAAAGCAGATGTCGCCCAGGTTCTGCAAGCACTCAAGCGTGATGGAGTACAGGTCAAGATCGTGACGGGTGACAATGAATTAGTGACACAGCATGTCTGTGAACAGGTCGGATTAGCGAGCAGCAGGATTGTTCTGGGCAGCGAACTGGAGCACATGACCGATCCCGCGTTATCTCAGGTGGTCGAGGA
This sequence comes from Dictyobacter arantiisoli, assembly GCF_008326305.1. Lineage (GTDB taxonomy): Bacteria > Chloroflexota > Ktedonobacteria > Ktedonobacterales > Ktedonobacteraceae > Dictyobacter > Dictyobacter arantiisoli. Next base: position 68,409 of record NZ_BIXY01000028.1, read on the forward strand.
GGTCAACGTGTTTGCGCGCGTCTCCCCGGCGCAAAAGAACCGCATTATCCTGGCGCTTAAGAGCCGCAAGCACGTGGTTGGTTATATGGGCGATGGCATCAATGATGCTCCCTCGCTGCATGCCGCCGATGTTGGCATCTCAGTCTCGACCGGCGTTGATGTTGCCAAGGATGCGGCTGATATTATCCTGCTCGAACAGAGTCTGCAGGTTTTGCACAATGGAATTCTAGAGGGACGCAAAGCCTTTGGCAACGTCATTAAATACCTGCTAATGGGCACTAGTTCCAATTTTGGCAATATGTTCAGCATGGCGGGGGCGTATGTCTTTCTGCCTTTCCTTCCCATGTTGCCGTCGCAGATTCTGCTCAACAACTTTCTTTACGATCTTTCTCAGGTGACCATTCCCACTGATAACGTGGATGCGAGCTATATCAGAAAGCCACAGCACTGGGATATCAAACTGATCCGTAATTTTATGCTCTTCATCGGCCCTATCAGCTCGATCTTTGATTTCTTGACTTTCTACATCATGATATGGGTCTTCAAAGCTGGGCCTGTGCTCTTCCATACAGGCTGGTTCGTCGAGTCGCTTGCGACCCAGACATTGGTCCTCTTTATTATTCGTACGGCAGGCAATCCGCTGCGCAGTCGTCCCAGTCTTCCGCTCGCGCTGACGACGCTGCTGATTGTTTCGATTGGAATCATTCTTCCCTTTACCCCACTTGCTGGACCACTTGGATTCACCTCCTTGCCCATCCAATATTTTCTCTTCCTGGCGGCAATGGTTGTGATCTACCTGTTTCTCGTTCAACTGGTCAAGCTGCGCTTGATGAGACGGTATGCTTAGAATTGTTTGGAGATACATCTTTGTACTTTTTCTACATAGAAGGGAGTGTTCTATGATGCCTGGCTCTTTGCGTATTGGGAAAATTGTGGGGATAGATATCGCTTTTCATGTGAGCTGGCTGATTATCGCGGTGCTCTTGAGTTGGTCCATAGAGACGGGATGGTTCTCTGTGCGCTATCCTGGCTGGTCGGTAACCACCTATTGGACCCTGAGTATTCTGGCAACCGTTTCTAAAACATAGGACAAGGTAGGACTATCTACGGCTATCGACCCTGCGTTGTCTATCCACACGCGTCTAACATGAGAGAAGATGGATAAGAAGAATGCAGAGTGACAGAGTAAGTCCAGCCGTTGACATATATTTTTCCTGCATAAAGCAGGCAAGCCCGTGGGCTGCTCGCCGGAAACCGTAGCGGCGACCCCGCCAGCATATAGCAGACGGGTTTGACGTTTTTCTCCTGTAATTTGGGGTGAGAGATCCCAACCATGCGTTTGCGTCGTTGTGCTTCTTTCAGCCATGCGGCACCAAGTCGCGCAATGTTGAGCGATGCCGCATAATCCCGTGACCCATTCCAGCCACAGTGCTCGCAACAGAGCCATGCGCCCCAATCGATGGCCTTCCCCAGATGCTCAGATGATTTGTAGGTATCAGCAGGTTTCCCACAATGAGGGCACGTGTGCGAAGTTCCACGAGGTTGCTGCCATTCGAGGTGAATCCCAGTTAAGAAACACTTGTACTTCAAAATGCGCCAAATCTCGCCTCTCACCTGCGTGTTGTTCCTCCAATTGCGCCATTTTCCCTTTGCATCCCGTCCTCTTCCCTGTGACTTCATCGATTTGAGGGCTTCCCCGGCAATTAGTGAACAGCCCGATGCCACTGCCAACAGGAGTAAGACATTGGCCGCCATGTGCGCCAAATCGTGATTCCTCGCCTCGTACTTGCGCCAACACAATGAAATCTCTTTGCGCAACACGGTTAACTTTTTCAGACAGCGCTCCCCTCGTGCATCCCCTCCCTGAAGGCGGTCGCAGTGTGCTTCCAGCTTTGCCACTTTCGCTTTCAAGACATCAATCTGCCGTCGGGTGCGTGCCTGCTCGCCATCAAAACACCCCGTATCGAGAAAAAACGGACGCGTCAACTGATGCCCGTCAAGATCGACGACAGTCGCCGTAATCAATGTCCTGACACCCCAATCGTATCCAAGCACGTTGCTCATGTCTTTGGGTTCTGGTACCTCTCGGATTGGCACTTCGACGATGACATCAAGTACGACGTAGCGGGTCCCATCAGGCTCTTTCACCTCGCGCAAGACGGGAGCCTGCAGGTTCCCTTGTTTGCACTTGTCCAGAACAGCATCGGGGATGGTAAGCCGGATCAGGTGGTCCCGCCAATCGCGTGACCAATTTCCCTGTGCATCTGGTGTCCGAAAAGCAAGTACGATCTGCTTTTGCTTGAAATCGACGGCCATACGATAGGCTTGCCCCATCGACCCACCATCATCTCCGGCATACGGAAGCTGCGCAGCCTGCATCACTGGCACGTTTTGCATTTCTTCATAAGAAGCTGGGAAACAGCCGTTTTTGAAGTAAAAATTGCACGCTTGCTCGACCAGGCTGAGGAGTGCGACATGACTCCCACCATCCTCATCATTCTGCTTCAGCGCGTCAAGGGCCTGCTTGATGGTCGGGCGATGCTTGTGTGGGCGCGGTGCTTCTGACCTGGATACAATCATGCCCTCCGTCAGGATGGGATGGATCAGCGCGAATTGCTGCTTGCGCTCTGCCTGTGCGCGTAAAATCCTTCCCGCCTGTTCTGCTTCGCAACGGAACAGGCGGCTTCCATGCGAGACAGGCGGCGCGATCATGGCTTCAATTTGTTTGTAGGCGTATTTGTTGGTGCGCACGCTGCATTCATCCAGACGCGGCCAGAGCGTGGTGATGACCTGGTTGGTGACGGAACGGGAGACATCAAGCAAGCGCAACGCATCCACCTGCACGTCGTCTGGGAGGCGTAGCGGATACGAGAGGGACTGGCTGGTGCTCTTCTTGCTCATGGATGCCTCTTTCTCTCGATCACAGAGGATCAGCGTGAATGTCTGAGAGGAATTCAGGAGCGTTCAACACCTCCTGAACACACTTGATCAGTTCCTTCTGCTTATGGCTGCGCATCCCATACAACCGGCCAGAAAACGCAGTGATAATGGCGAGAAGGTCGTCAGTCAATTCTTGCTCAGGGATTTTCGTGGCATCAGATTCAAGGACGGTAAAAGTGACATCAAAGCTAGTGAACAGTGTTTGCAGGTATTCTAGGCCGCAGCGTGTGAGGCGATCAGCGCAGGTAACAACCACTTCGGAGACATGATCCTCAACAACCAATTTCAAGAGCTTCTGAAGATTCTTGCGGGACGCTTTGAGGCCAGAGCCCATGTCGGAGAGCGTGAGTATCTGTTCTTTCTGTCCCGATCGTTCGGTGGTAGCCCACGCTTGTAATCGGTCGATTTGCGTCTTGAGATCATTTTTCTGTCCCTGTCCACTCACGCGCCCATAAAGAATCAGGAAGCGACTATTCGCAGTTCCTACAAACTTCTCAATTTCTGAACGAGGAATGCGGGCTTCTTTCCCTACCCAAATAGCTTGAATCTTTTCTTGCTTGATCCATCTTCGTACTGTTTTTGAACTGAGTCCCAATTCGTGGGCTGCTTTACTGATACGGAACAGTTTTGGTTGCTCTTGCTTCATGAAGCCTGCGTCCCTACCCCCTCTATGATGTCCTGGTAAGTCTAACATAGTCCTACTTTTTGGTCAACTGTTAACTACCCTATTACCCTATTGCTATTTCTCTCGGTCTTCTTGCACGAACTGGCACATGCCCCATATGCGTTAACTTAGAAAAAAGTACTTGAACAATTGAAAAAAAGAAGAGGCTGTGGTTCTCTTGAAAAAAACATCGAGTCAGGAGAAACCAATGCCTCAACCAACTCATCATACACAAAAGTGGCTCAGTGAGCAATTGCCCGAGCTGATCAATCAGCAGTGGGAGCAGGAAATCCTTCCTCTCTTGCCCGCTGGATATGAACAGAGGCCGCCCACCGCCTGGGTGCCTATCAACGACAGCGTGAAGTGCGCTCCGTCCTCGTCCTGTTGCGAGCGCTGCTTGCTTTTGTGCTGTGCAGCTCCTCCTTCCGCAATCTGGGTTGCTGGGCGGTGATCAATCAGGTGGCGGATATTTCCCATGTGGCCTGGCACAAACGCTTGCAACGATCCCGCGATTGGCTGGGCTGGCTCCTGATCCAGATGATGGCCCTGCCAACCACAGAATCTGACGCCTGGGGACACAATGCCCATCGGGTGGTTCTGGTGGATGGAACGCGACTCAAACAGCCTGGAGGCTGTGGCGATGATTGGCGAGGGCATCTCGCTTATGACTTGCTCCATGCGTGCATGATCGATGTTCGCATCACCGACCGACACACGGCGGAAGCGTTGACGTTCTTTGACTGGCTGCCTGGGGATCTGGTGGTCGCCGACCGCGGGTACTCTCGCCGTCCTCAGGTCGCCTGGGTGCTCTCGCGGGGAGCCCATATCTTGGTGCGTTTGTCTGTCAAGTCCTTTCCCTTAGAGGATGGCTCAGGAGCCAGCTTCGACGTGGTGAACTGGCTCAAAGACAAAGCGCCTGGTTGTTACGAACAGCGCGTCAGTTTCACCCATGAGAAGCGGACCTTTCCTGGACGGGTGATTGCCCAATCGTTGAGCGAGGCTGATGCAGAACGAGCTCGTGCGAAAGTGCGACGCCGTGCCAGCAAGAACCAACATGAGCTACAAGAGGAGACCTTGTTGTTGGCTGGATGGTTGATTGTCTTCACCTCTTTACCAACGACGAGTTGGTCCACTGATCAGATCTTGCAGCTCTACCGAGCACGCTGGCAAGTCGAGCTCGTTTTCAAACGGATGAAGCAGGTTCTCAAACTGGCACAATTGCGTGGGAAAACACCTCAGAGCAACGAAGCCACCTTGTTCGCCTTGCT
>NZ_BIXY01000029.1 GCF_008326305.1 Dictyobacter arantiisoli
CACCAAACGTCGAGCGCTTCGCCGTCTTGAGCAATTAGGGTACCAGGTCCAATTACAGCAGGCAGCAGAGACGGCATGATCTCTGCTGCCTGCTTTTGTGGAGCGGCTATTTTCAGGAGAATAATGGGGTATAAAAATCTTGCATCCAGCGTTCCTGCGTTTCATCTCCCGCTGAGGTGACGGTGATGGAGAAATCGGGATCGATTGTATGGGTCAGACGATGAATTAATGCAGCAATATAATGCGTCTTCCCAGTGGCACGACCACCGATAATCGCGATCACTTTTTGTTCACATTGCTCGATATTAGATGGAAGCGCATAGTGGCATTTGGGACAGAGGCGCGTGGTACTGACAACCTGGCAGGAGCTACAAAGAAGCTCATACGGTACCGTGAAGTGAAAGATACTCTTTGATTTTTTTGGTAGTGGTAGTAGTACACGGCCCATAATGATGCGGTTTGTCCCTCGACTCCGCGCGTATTCGTTGTCGTTTCCCTTGCTGGTACAACTGGGATTGATACAACGAAAATGTACATCCTGTAAGGTGAAGTGCGAGAAACAGTAAGGGCAAGTTATTTGTTGATGCGCCTGGGAAAGCGAATTTTTCATGCTCTAGAAATCCTTAGATGATAAGCCATTCCCTGTCTGTATAGGAAATTTTTATTTTGTCACACGTTTATTTGTAATTTTATGTACATTAATGTTATTATTAATTTGAATACAATGCAACTGAGGGAGATGCTTCAAAGGTCATTCAATTTTTTCGTTCTTTCTACTGCTCTATCAAGCACTCTGTTATTTTATTCTATTATCTGGGTTTATGTATTCACCGTTCGCTTAAATCTGGACGCAATGCCAGGATTCTGATAAGCTCAAATTTTTTATCCTGCACAACAAGAGGTGTTTTTATTCATGCAAGATGCATATGCACTTTTCTGGGAAACATTTCGTTTTTTTCCATCGTCAGCACGTCCTCAGAAGTCGAAGCCAGCGGCACATCCTCTCATGTGGGTCCATGCCCTTGTCATCGGCTTTTTTCTTTCTGAGTTTCTGATTGATATTTTGTATGATTGGCGCGTGTGTGTTGCCAATTTAACACAAAATGCCTGTGGTTTTCCCTTGTCACGCTCAGATGTGACCTCCTTACGCCTGATTGTTCCGTTTGCACTATTTATCGTCATTGTCTGGCTCTTTGAGCGATGGCAGCAACGCGTGCCCGCGATTTTTAAAAAGATCCTCTATCCTTCCCGACCGGAGCAATATATCCTTTCGAAGGTTGAGAGTGATAAAGAGGTCTTGCAGAAGAGATATTTTTCTTTCCTCGAAGGATATCAGGATGCTCTTCTGGCCCGGGGAAAGTTACGCAAATTTCGTCTTTACTATATATTTGCCTGGGTACTGTTAGCTCTATGCCTCTTCTCAATCCTTCCTCTCACTGAAATATTGAAGCCATTTAGTTCTGACAATCTGCTCAATGCATTGGTGCTGCTGGGACGCATTTTTGTCTGCCTCTTCGCCGTTACTTTTTCGTGTCTTGTGGCTATTGGAAGCTGGGCTATGGGGACAACAGGAGTTTATCTCACGAAACTCTGCTCGAACTTCACACTCTTGCTACATCCCAACCATCCAGACAGTAGCAATGGTTTCAGATGGCTCGGCCTTTTCTGCCTGGATCTTGCGTTACCACTGCTATTGCTTGATTTGACGTTGGCAATCTCTTTCTTCCTTGCGAGCATTTTTCCCTATATTGGTGCTGACATACTTTTACCAATCAAAATCATCAGTCCTACTTTTGTCATCCTGTTAACATTAGTAGCTACCTATGCATTTTTTCGACCGCTCTGGGGTATCCATGTGCAAATGGCAGAGATGCTGGAGCGTGAGTCAAATATCTATGCCATGAATATAGAACAATGGCAGCAGATCCTCCAGGTTGCCCTGGTTGCAGGTGAGTATGACGAGGCCAAAAAGGCCAAAGAACAGCTCGATATTGCGAAACAGCTCCCTAATCCAGATGATTATTCTACCTGGCCGCTGCCTTTTGTGCGCATCCAGATCATCTCTTTTCTTAGTCCTATTCTGATCGCCGCGCTTGCCCCGTTTCTCCAGCAAATATTGCACACACTCTTTCACATTTCGATCTAGCTCATATTTCGATCCAGGCGCAGTATGTCCGGTTTTATCCGTATCTCGGTTCTGGGTCTACCTGATCCAAAACCCGCATGTAAAACGGTGTTCAATCCCTACCTGGCAATAATGCTTGAGTTTAAAATCAGGCTGCTTTGCCAGAGCGGGATTGGTTGTAGTTCAAATGCTCAAAAATCTGGCGATTGAGCGTGAGAGGGTATTTCTCAAAAACCGTCTGAAATTTAAGCAAACGATACTTATGTATGTATATGGATATGTATATATTGAAGAGGTTCCTGGTATGGCATTTATTGATCCCTGGCGTAAATTAAGCTGCCCGAGTTGCGGCACTCAATTTTATCCTGGCTATTGTGATATTGTTTCCGCTCTGCCCAATGGCACGGTACTTAAAAAAGCCCCCACATCCAGTATCCAACGTATGCTGGCGCGTGTTTGGATTACTACTGTTAAAGGCCAAAAATACGTGAAGCAGATGGCTGGCCGACAATGTCCTAATCCGGCCTGTAACAGTATCTTGCCTCCAAATATTGAGCAGGCTGATAATTATCTTATTGCTCTGATTGGGGATGGCTCGGCGGGGAAAAGCCATTATATCGCTTCTTGTATTCAGTTGCTCAAGCAGCGCGAGACTTTAGAACTGATTGGTTGTAGTAAAATTGTGGGTTGGGGAAATACCGATACTACCTACAAAAACAAATATTACAATTACGTCTTTGGCAAATTACAGCAGATTCCTCTCACGCCCCGGGCTACTTCTGAATTGAATGAGCCGCTGATTTATGAGCTTATCTTTCCGAAAGAGGCTGGACGCAAGCGAGCGAAAATTGTAAATCTCTTCTTCTATGATTCCTCGGGTGAAGATCTGGCGGACCAGTCGCGGATGGTCCAGTATAGCTCATATGTCTTGAAGGCGTCGGCATTTATCTTCCTGGCCGATCCTCTGACGATGCCCAATATCGTGAAATCCTTGCCAGATAATCTCAAGCCGCAGGTCGTCCGGGAGAGTAGCTCGGCGGATATGTTAAATCGGATTACAGAAACGTTTCGGTTGGGCATGGGTCTGAGTTCGGGTGAGGCCATTGATGTTCCTGTTGCCGTGACGCTCTCGAAGTCGGATCTGCTCAAATATGTGGTGCGTTCTGAGATATCCTCGACGCAGTTTTTGTATGAGGGTACATCCACCAATCGCTTAAATACTGATGATTATGCCACGATTGATAGCGAGGTACGCAATTTTATCCTGCGTTTTGGAGATAAGGTCCTGATCCAATCCAGCAAGCTCTTCAATACTGTCTCCTTCTTCGCCGTTTCCGCGACCGGTTGGGCAGCTAAAGATGGTCATTATCCTGTGATTGAATCATTGCGCTGTCTTGATCCCCTGCTCTGGATTTTGTGGAAACTCCAGGTTATCGATGCCGATTAGGATGGCTTGAAAGAAACGAAGCATACAGAGAAGATTAGGAAGGATGGATCATGGATCAACTCTGGTATACCTGGTCGACCACTGGTCTTGGCAGTATCACCGGGCACAGGGTGCGTGCTGCCTCACAGAACTTGCTCAATCTCCACAGCGAGTGGTATCAGGAGCTCGAAAAGTATTTACACTATACCTTGCCGGAAGGTGTTAATCCCTATGAGAGTACCACTGCCTCGTCTCCCTATGGTCTGGCGTATATCGTGACCCTTGCCGGCCCGTGTCTGCTGCAGCGTGTCTACGGCGGTAAGGATGCCTATGGGCGGGCGGGGGTCTCCTTTATCCATGCGCTCACAAACCTGAATGATATCACTCCGCTTGAGGCGATTGATTCCTGGCATTCCCCGTTCTGGCAGATCCATGACAGTTTACCTGTTGAACAGATAGAATTGCCAGCAGTACATAAGACACAGCTTCATGCTGGATCACTCAGTGTAGCCGCTATCATGCGCGAAGCTGTCAATCAGAGGCACTACCGGGAACACCTGGAGATGCTGGTCAATGCCTATCTCACGTTTGAAGGTTGGGAAAATCTCTATCTGGAAACCTATGCGGAAGAGGGTATTCATAGCGCGACCGAGCGCAATGCCGAGCTGATCTGGGGATTGCTGCATTGCTTACCGCCGTATCTAGCCAGACAGGCTACCTTTAGTACCTATGAAGACAGGTTAGAGGACAGTCCAGCTACGCGGATTGTCGCGACCTGCTTTTCGACGCTGGAAGGTTTGCAACATGAGCCTTCGCATCCAGGTTATGTCTTGAAATGGGCTTATGGACGTGATGGCGCTCTGCTACTACAAGAGGCTGGCGTGCCACAGGATCAGGCTTCTATGAAGCTATTAAGCGCGCATCGCTTGCAGGCGTGTGCCAGCTATGCCCATGATATAGTAGAGAAATTCCTGGCTGACAACCGCCAGGATCAAAAGACCATACATGCCTTTTATAAGATGACACTGCTCAAGAGGGTCAATAATCTATCTTCTTTTCTGGATACCTATCAGCTCTTTTCGACCCGGCAATCCCATACAGCTCAACTATTCACAGTAGATGAGCATCTGGCTACTGTGCATCCCTACTACGCGCAGAAGCTGGCAGCGCAGATCGATGAGGACGCCGCACAATCGACAGTCAACCATCTGCTCTCCCTCGTTGAGGTGGATGATCAGGACGACATATCCGCGATTGAACAACTCTTACAATTACAGACCTTGCTTCCTCAAGAAATCGAAGCTCTCTTGCTGCAATCCACTTTGAGTGCAGAAGAATTACATTCTCTCTTTCTGAAGCACTGGGAATATCTCTTATTGGTCATCCCAGATAAAGCTGTTACAGGCTATTGCATTGAACATTTTTTGCTCTGTAAGCTGGATCTATCTATTCTCAAAGCAGCCGGGACAGGCGCACTGCTGGATACTATTACTCGAAACAACCGGTGTTATGCAGATGATCAGAAGCGTGCCAGAGATTGGCTTCACATCCGTACAACATTGTTTAGTGGTGCGAATAATCATGCTCGTGAACTGGTGACAAATGAGTCAGAATTGCATGCTCTGGCAGGAGCTATTGCCAATCTACAGCTACAAAAAGATATTGATTACTGGGAATGCTTACTGAAATATCTTATTCCAGTAATCTGGGATGATGAGGATATAGCAAGTGTACTCACCATTCTCGCGCCAGTCTCTTTGTTCGCAGTCAAAACGGATTCAGTGATTGTGGATTTTATCGAAAATCTCTCTATATATGCTGCTCAAGCAGAGCAGGTAAAAAACAATTCCAGACGCTTGCTTCTGTATATGCAACATGCTATTGCGAATGTTTTGTATCAGGAAGATAAAGATTATAACATCAAATCTCATGAAGTTTTGCCGCGTATCTTTCACTTGCTGTTACAGTATAGTGATAAAAAAACCATTGATGAGCTTAATAATAAGCAGCGTTGGCACATCAGAGATTGGAAGATCTGGAAGATGTATCGTACGGGCGCCTACCCTGCTGGTTCGGGTGGTCTCAAACAGTTTTTTTCCAGGAGCAAAGAAACAGTGAAAATACCAGCTATCAGGCCCGATGTTCTGCCATCCAGGAGATCGCAACTACAGGCTCCGGTAGCTTCTGTAGGACTGGTTAATGTACTCAAGCAGCCTCCCGTGACCTCGATAGCTCCTGCCAGAGCGTATACAGATACATCTGTTGCGCACATAGCCCCGGCTCCAAAGTATCGAGCTCCTCAAGGAAGCCATGTATCCTTTCCCCTATCACAAGAGGATAAGCAATCCTTGTCTGATCAGCCTGGGATCATCCATGAGCCGTGAGCCGTGAGAATGGCAAGGTGAAGTTATAAGAATACGTTATTTTGGATATTTATACATAACAAAAATGAACAATGAGATGTGAAGGAGTATTGGATTATTTATGTTAAACGATAAAGGTGTTGTAATTGATCAGCTGGCTGCTCTGGCTGACATGATTAAACCTGGAGATGAAAAGGGCGCTGAGCGTTTGCATGAATTACGCGATGCGGTCGCTGATGGTAAGTACGCGGATGCCTGGTCTGGCAATAATATTTATAAAATGATCGATATCGATGCGCTTGTCAATCGTTTCCGCGTGCAGCAAAGGGTGGATAATCTGGCTGTATGGATTGATGCTGTTAGAAACATTTGTATTTTTCTACCGCTTTTCTTTACCTGGTTAGCTATTTCAAAGGCTATTCCCGCCTACTACACGCTCGTCACTCAGTATCCAAAAAATAGCACAACGCCTTTCCTGCAATTATGGCAGGGTGGTTTTAATGACACTGTTCCCTGGTACGATAGATTGGCTGGTGTTGCCTCTATCGATGTTGGTCTTATCCTTGTGATTGTTCTTTTAACAGTTTCTTCCTCCATTTTGAACAATTACTTCCAATTGAAGCAAGATCGGAAGGCGGAGCTGTTACGTGATGATCTGGCGCATGCGCTGGCAGGTGCCACGCTCTTCCTCTCGATCCGCAATCGCTCGCAGCCGGTCAACTTTGTTGATCGCTTCAATACGGTCGTGGATAACTTTACTACGATGGTGGCTGGCTTTGAAGCGCAGATGAAGTCTGAGCGCGAGGAAATGTCACAATTGATCAAGCGCCAGAAGGAAGAATTTGCCCTCTTCAACTCCTTTAAAGCGTCGCTGGTCACAAGCATGGATAATGTCGCGTCCTCGATCCGCGATCTCGATCAGTCAAATAAGGTCTTGAACACGACTGTCGATCAGCTTGTTACGCCGACGCAGGAGACGGTCGGTCAGCAGAAAGACATGTTGACGATTTCCGGTCATATTCAGCAGCAATTGACACGGCAGGCGGACGCGCAAGAAGAAGTTGTCAGGCAACAAAACCTCTGGGGCGAGAAGCTCAATAACGTGCTGGTGGTCCTCGATGGCACTGTCAACGAAGCGAGAACCCTGGCTGGCAGTATCTCCCACTATACCGATGAGCAGAAGGAACTGGTCCGAGAACTGCAAGTTGAGCACAATGCACAGAGACAACTGGTCACCAATATGATCGACCATACGACGGTGCTGCACCACATGACCGAAAAAGTTGATGCAAGTGCGAACAACATCAGCGGCGCAACTGTTAACATAAGTGATATTGCACGGCGGATTGCAGCTAATATACCTGCCTGAGGGGTAAGCGAGCAAGTGAGAAAAGAGAGGATAAATAATGCTGCGTCCCGTTCAAAATAGTCCCGTTCTGCTGGCTGGTTGGCTTTTTGCCGACTTGTTCCTTGGCTTGATGGTGATCTTTCTGGCCGCTATTCCTGGTGTGCCACCACCCTTGCCTGCTGCGCCACCCAGGCTGATCGTGTCCCCGCTGACGGCCCGACCTTCCAATGAGCAGGAATGTTCGGCTGGTAATGTTAATACACCGCGCTGTGTCGGCCAGTTGATGCTCTCGGAAACGAGTGCTTCGAAGGTGCCCGTGAAGTGGTCGCTGGGAAGCGATATCAGCGATACTATTCACTATAGTTATACTGTTGGCGGGATAAAGTATACGCAGACCGATGGAACCATCCATCCCGGCGAAACGATTACCATTCATCTATCGGCCGTGCCCTGTCAGAACGGCTCTTTCATGTTCACTGGAACCGCCAATGCCGCGCCGGTGACCGCCTTCTGGAAGTGTACTGCCCGTCCGGATCGCCTGGAGACATCCTACAAGCCGATGCGCTTCGCCAATGAGGATACGCAGGGCCTTCTGGACGGCAACCAGGATGCGATCAATAAATTGAAGCACGATATTGAAGCGCGCCCGGAGTTGCGCGGTCGGCGCGTCGGCCTGGTTATCGTTGAGGCGGGTACGGATGATAACAATGTTGGACGGGCGCAAAATGTCGCCAACAAGGTCTATGCGCTGCTGGGAGACATGGGCAGAAAAGGCTTTGCGCCCTTTGCTGATGCTGTACCCTATCAACCGCTTTTCAATACAGCCGAGACCAATGATGTCGTTCTTATCGACGTGTATCTCTTTAAAATATAAATGATTGCTTTAATGCGCCACCTACGCAGATATCCATGTTGCGGCAAGCTGATCCAGTTCACTATCGATACGGGCGTGGGCCGCGCATTGGTCATAGTGAGCCTCAAAGAAAGGGAGCAGGATTTCTTCATATAGTTCTTCACTGGCGATTTTTTTGAGCAGGCGTGTATAGGCTGTATCCTCTCCCTGGCTCATTTTTCCGCTGGTGGCGTTGAGGATAAAGTAACTGTGGTAGTCGCTGGCGTCGGGTTGAAATTGCGCCTCGGCTACGCAGCCGGTGATCGTAAATGGGGATTGCCTGGGATCATGATGATAGGTGGTAAAGCTGAGCAGTGGACGATAGGCGGGTGGCAGCAGACAGCTGAGTGCGGCGATCCATAGCGCGACGTTGTCCGCGCTATCAATAATAATAATTGGCCTGACACGCTCCTCCATATGGATTACCGTGGACATCAGGGCCGCGAGGATCTGCCGTGCTGACTCTTTTTGGAGCAACTCCCAGACCTGTTCGATCTCGAATGAGGGATCTATCTCCATTTCTGATAGCGCTGGCAATTCCGCATGTTTGCTACTGAAGCTCGTGCACCAGAAGGGACTTCTCCAGAAGAAGATCGGGGGAATGCTGGTGAATAGATCCGGTGGCATGGCGAGCGAATGGGCGAAAAAGTTGCCCGGTCGCCCATAGTTGTCATTGCCACAGGATTGGCTGTGGATCAACAGACAACTCTCAGGATTTTGATAGTAGTAGCGCAAGGCGATAGGATGGCGCTCAATCTCATATTCATTCATCCCTTTTGGGATACGATAGCCGAGCAGTCTTTCAATTTGTTGCTGATCGGCTGGCTCAAGGTCGGCGGACCTCGCAAGCATCTGAAATCCTCCTCGCGCATTTTTGACACTGTTATATGATGTATAGTAGTGTTGTTGAACCGCCATCTTTTTATCTGATCCTCTCTTCAATACCTGTTTAATCGAGCCTGAGTGTTGTATCGCTGGGATGCTGGATCTTGAGATAGTCGTAGGCGCTATCATCCTCTACATACAATTTGCTGAAGGTGCGCCCGCTATATTTTCTGTCTGGTAGTGGGAAACTGAGCTCTTTTTTGATAGAGATAGGACCTTCGAGCTGTAAAATTCTTTCTCCATCCGTCTTTTTTGCCGGCAGATGGTCCCGCCGTGCGATCAGCAGGATGGTCGGTAGCTCTCCTGGCGTGAGCGTGCGAATATGCAGCGTGCGTTTCTGGCTGAAGAGGGCTTTCTTGATTTCATAGGTCAACGCCAGCTTGTTAACCAGCCTGGCCTGTATATCGACGCCGGCAGAGGTAATGAGATGTTGGCCCTGACGGATCAGGTTGGTAACACGTATGAAATAATCACATTGCTTTTCGCCACGAATATCCAGATAGCCTGCGTTCGCATATTCAGAACGTGTGATCGTACGTGAGAATTCCATCTTGCTATCCCCGGCCGCATATTTATAAGCTATCATGACCTCTCGACATTCTGACGGCCAATCCCAGCGTAAGCGCAGAACAGTCCCAAGATTCTCCACACTCAGGTTTTCAACCTCGTCAATACAGGCATAGTGGACCTCCGTGCCACAATAAGCCATTCGTCCGACACAGACGAATGGTGTATAGTAGCAACTGCCCTGGCTCGGCCATTCATCGGTCAGGTTGTCGGATTGTCCCTCCAGGGTAGTTCCATAGCGTGCTAAATGCTCCATCGGAATGATTTTGCCGCTCTTCAATCCGCTACTCTGTTCACTTTTAAGTATGATGGCTTTGCCTTTAGATGGTGTTTTCCATTTGAGGTATACCTGATAGCCGTCCGCCTGTTTTTCATTGGTGATAGCCAGCTCGGTGATCAGGTCTGGTGGGGCTTCGGGCCGTGCTTTGATCACCTTTCCCGGCGAGGTCAGAATCTTTCCTTGATTGTTAAATTGGCTGTAGATCTTATAGTAATAAATATGCTCATTCAGCACATCGGTATCGATCAGGCGCGCATTGTCTGTGAGTATGAGGCGCTGTCCATCCTCGATAGTATGAGGGGCCAGACGCTCTTTTCTAACTACAACGATGCTCTGCACGTTGGGAGGCGTGCTCCATTGTAAGATAACTTTTTGATGATCGACTTCTAGCAACTCATCCTGAATATCCTGTATCAGGAAGATGGGCATGCTGAGCAGGGCTGGCTGTGTCGCAATAATCCCTTCACATTCAGTGAAGATGGTATAGTAGAGTGGAATGCCGATTTCCGCCTGGGTGTCGGTATAGGTTATAGCGCTCACTGTGGCGAGCAATGTACCATCCCTGGGCGTCGCGGGCTGTTTGTATGCCATTCGGATAATTTGATAGCGCACACCCTGCGTAGGTGAAGGAAGCCAGTTGAGCGTGACCTGGGCATTATTGATACGCACGCTTAGCGCGCTTGCTGGTGTTGGCGGCATCTTGCTCAGCTGTTCGCGTGCTTCATGATCATCGCTACAAATAAGCAACGCCTGCCGATAAAGATCAGCTTGCTCTTCAGTGTTCCGGCTGGCCTGTGCCCTGTTGCGCAGACTGCCTGCTTGCCTTATTCTGGCATCAATCTCTTGCCCCAGGGATGCCGCGTTATCGATCTGTTCACGATTATCTTCAAGATAACGCTGTGCTGCGTAAAACTGATTGTGTCTGATGTAGGCATCCAGTTGTTGGCGGTATGGTTGCCGTTCCTGCCGCTTTTGGAGCAAAGCTGCACGCTCAAGGTTTATCGTTTGTACACGTTTGTCGCTTCTGGCTGGTTTCCAGAGCCTGGCCGCTTCATCTAATAATTCCAACTGAGCTTCTATACCCTGAGTATGTGGTAGCTTTTCGAGCAGATCATCGACCCTGAAGCGATTCCCGACTGCGAAACCACAGGCGTTGCAACCGACAGCATCCGCCTTCACGTTTGTTCCACAATCAGGACAGGTTGTCAGCAGCTCATAATTACAATACTGACAAAACTTGTGCTCCGGCTCATTCATGTGGGCGCAATGCCCACAACGTTGCAATTTCTGCGCCTGTGGATTGGCAACTGGTAGCTCCAGTGTCCATGCACGCTGCCTCGCCAGTTCGATCAACTCATTCAGCGCCTCCTCATCATCCCAGCCAGCCTCGCGTGTACGTTCCAGCAATGCCTCTACCTGTTTGAGCGTGACATGCTTGCGCGTGCCAGAGCTGATCGCATTTGAAAACTCCTTGAGGATGGCCTCAAGCTTGCGATAGCGAATACTCTCATCATAGCGATGACGCTCCTCCGCCGTTTTGAAGATAACCATGGCTTTACCTGCCAGATGCTTTTTAGCATCAATTTCCGAGGATGGTTTTCTTTTCACCACATCATTGTAAAGTGCCTCGGCTGCCTGGTACAGGATTTCATTGGAAGTGGTAGCATCCAGATTCAGGAGCTCGTAAAAGGTCTGCATATGCAATATGGATAGATTGTTATTGATATCCTTAAATGTGGTCTCATTAAGGCGTTGCACAGGTGGTTTTGCGGCGTTTCCCGAGTTTGGGGCTGTGCTGATAGGGACGGTCAACAGCTTACGAATATCCTGCTCGGTGAGCAGAGGATATCTTTTGAGTAGCGCGTCAATCTCGTTTTGTTCGATATAACCTTTGGCTGTGATGAACTCTAGAGCCTTTGTCATCTCTGCCATTTCTTTGTCTCTGGCTCCGGTTTGCGCATTGCGAGCCTCTCTGGCCTGCTTTTCTCGTTCTGCTGGATTCTTTAGAATCTCATAACCCTTTAGTTGCTCCAGCTTCTGTTTTGCCGCCTGGGCTGCTGATCCCACCCCATTCCTTTTACGGCTCCAATCATTGCGTCGCTGCCGTACTATTTGATCAAAATCCGCGTCACTCCAGGGTGCATCGGGATTGATCTCAAGCAGGATAAAATAATTGACTGCTGGTTGTGTGGTACTCATATGCTTTCTATCTCTTGTCTCGTTGTTTGATTATGTATATATTTTTACTGGAAGCTATCTTGGTGCGGCTACAGCTATCTCCTGGGCGATGGTACTGAAGGTCGAGCTCAGATTCCCCAGATCTGTAAACAAGCTTTGTTTGGCTGAAGAGGCGATCTGGGAAAGAAAATGATGTCTCGCATTTCCGAAACCAACGGCGATAACCTCTATCTGCTCGCTGTGGCACTTTTTTGCCGCCTTGATCGCTTTCTCTGGATAGACCCAGGCTCCATCAGTGAGCACCAGCGCGTAGTGCAATCCTCTCTCATGCCTCAGCAGATCTGAGAGGTGTTTGAAGGGATGTCCGAGGTTGCCGGGTCCGGTCCGTCCAATGAGCAGTCCATCAATGGCTTGTTCAATTTTATGGGGATCTTTCGTGGCCTTAAGATCGATATATATTTCATTTGAGAAGGAGATGAGGCCAATCGAGGTATACTGTAGATCGCTATTCAGCACAAAATCGCGAGCAGCCTTCTGTGCTGCTCGCAGCGGCTTCCCTCTCATGCTTCCCGATAAATCGAAGGCGAGATAGACGGTGGATGGTTGCTGTGGTGCCTGTCTGGCTGGTGCCAGCAGGAAACGCTCCGGCACATCGGCTGGCAGATCTTCAATCTTCAGGAGCAGCGGACAGCCGGTGCTCTTTTCTGTAGCGGCAATGTTGACCACGCCATTTTTATCATAGGTATAGGTGACATCAACCTCCGTCTCACTAATCGTGAGGTGGGGAAAGCCGCTAAAAGTATACAGGCCGAGGTAGGTACATTCCTGGGGATCATCACTTTCGCTCTGGGTCAGGTAGACTTCCATCTTCGTCGTGCCGTCAGGTAAAAGTCGCATTTTAAAGGTTTTCGTGCGCTCAGTCGGAATAGTGAGATTTTTCTGAATGAGAAAGCTATTAATATAGCGCTCGTTATCAGGGCTTTCGGCAACCATACCCAGGCTGTGCGCTATCACATCGGTTGTTTTTTTGCGTCCAGCCAGATGGAAATGGGGCGCGTTTTTCTGGCGCTGCTCAAGCTCCATCACCGCCTGGATGGCTGCTCCCAGCGCGACCGCCTCGTCAGGATTGATCCCGCTCATGGGTGCCTTGCCTGACATCTGTTCGATGAATGTGCGTACAACCGGCATACGTGTTGAACCACCAACCGGCAGCACGCCATCGATATCAGCCCAGGTGAGCTGTTTGGCGGCCAGGACACGCTCGGTGAGGAGCTTTGTTTTCTCCATCAGATCGCGTGTGATCTCTTCGAAGTGGGAGCGCGTGACTGTATAGTTGCCCACATGCCCACCACCATGAATCCTGATGGGGGCGCTTTGTCGTAATGAGAGAGTATGTTTGAGCCGTTCGGCCTGCACGCTCAAATCATTTAATTCTTCATCATTGAGTTCAATGCCAAACTCATGCTCGAACTGGATTGCAAGATATTGAATCAGGCTATCATCCCAATCCTTACCACCCAGTTTATGATCGCCATCGGTCGCCTGTACGTTTAGTTCGGTATCTGTAATTTCAACCAGGGAAACGTCGAAGGTGCCACCACCCAGATCGTAGACAAGCACGCGCTGTGCCCGGGCATGGGGACGCAGTCCATAGGCCAGGGCCGCCGCTGTTGGTTCACTGATGATCTTGAGTACATTCAGTCCGGCCTGTGTGCCTGCTTCAATTGTGGCAGTTCTTTGAAGATGGGTGAAGTAGGCGGGCACAGTGATTACAGCGTCGGTCACTGGTTGGTGTAAATGGACCTCGGCCTGTTCTTTTAATTGTCGCAGGACCAGGGTTGAAAGTTCGGTCGGCGTATAATCTTTATCGTAGAACGAGACCAGGAACTCGCTATCGCCCATGCTGCGCTTGAAAAAAGCAATGGTATCCTTATCTCCATTGGCCTGAGCCTCCTTCGCGCTTGCTCCGACAAGCGGGCCCTGGGGTGTAAATTGGATGACCGATGGGGTTGTGGATTTGCCATCCTGGTTCGGGATGATTTCTGGTTTGCCCTCTGCATTGACATAAGCGATGACTGAATAGGTGGTTCCCAGATCGATACCGACAACAGTACTCATGCGCTAACTCCGCGTAATTTCTAGTTGTATTGAGTTCTTCTTTGGTTGAAAACAGGGATGCAGCGTGCGCAAGCGAAGTATATAGAACACACAGCCTTCCCTGTATGACAAAGTGTTTGATTCCCATCCCCGTCGGGATCTTACTGTTTGACCTGCTGGCAGGCGCCTGCGCGCCTGCGCCCTTGGCTCTCTCTCCTTCCGGGGGATTGAGAGGAGGGAGAGTTTGCGAGGACTGTCATGCCCCCGGCATGCCTGCCATCGCGTTCCGTCATGGGCTGCCGCCCCTGCACCACACTAAAAAGGGCGCGGATCTCCGTAGGTGCGAAAACTCAAGCACAGAGATCTTGCTATTAACTTGCAGGCAGGCACAACCCTTCGGATCAGGAGATGACCAGGCGACTGGAGCGTTTCTTCGCTTCCGCAGCCTCTTCAGGGGTAATCCCGCGTGCTGTCTCGATGTCAATTTCAATGGAAACGTTGCTGACCGGTTCGCGTCCGACAATATGCAGGCGTCCTTCACGATTAAGATTGAAGGTGACTTCGATGGGATGGTCGACTGGCAGGTTGGATGGTAGATGCAGCACAGCATTGCCGATCTCCTCACCCAATGTTAGATCCCTGAGCACATTTTCGGTTCCCTTATTCTCCAGGACCTTGAGTTCCACTGTTTCCTGCTCGGCAACTTCTGTATAGAAATTTTCAGTTTTATGGGCGGGCAACTGATCATTTGCCAGGACGAGATTGTAGATAATGTCCTCGTGGGTACGTGGATCGAGCGCGATAATCCCAAAGCTGTGACTGGCAACGTTGGTGACGGACATATCATTGTACTTTTTGACCGCGTGCAATTTCAATCCGCTATCGCGTGCTACCTCTTGTTGTGCCTGCTCTTTGATTGTTGTGGAGACGGTCTCAAGGTCAACCCTTTCCTCTTCTTGTCCGGTTAACTCGGCAACCTTAATCGTGATTTTCTCATCGATAGCCAGCTTGCGCCCATAGACAGCCGCGCCCTTCGCCACCGCCTGATCTGGATCGAACATCTTAACGGGAATACTGAACTCAGCTTTGAGGCGTTCCGCAACCTGTAGCATCTTGCTCGAACCGCCTACCAGCAAGATTTGATCGAAATGGTCATAGCCGCGCGCCCGTGCCGTCTGGATGGTTGCATTGGTAAATGCAATGGTTTGTTCAAGCAAAGAACTCGTCAATTCATCGAATTTCTCGCGTGAGAGAGGAATGCCAATGCGTTTGCTGGCATGCGTGACAACCACATTTGTTTCTTTGCGGGCTGTCAACGCATGTTTTCCCACTTCAGCGCGCATCCATAAATCCTGAAGTGTCTCTTCATTATCCCCGGGATCGTCCTCGGAAGCCGCCTCAGCCATCCATTGATCCGCCAGATAGCCTACCACAGCTTCATCCCAGTTGCGTCCGCCGAGAGTATGATCGCCACCGGTTGCCACTACTGTAATGGCGCCATTTTTAATCTCAATAACCGTAATATCGAAGGTGCCACCACCCAGATCATAGACCAGTACCACCTGATCCTGTTCGTTTTGCAGTCCATAGGTCACGGCAGCGGCTGTCGGCTCATTGATAATCTCTCTGACATTGAAATTCGCGATCTCACCGGCCCGTGTGGTCGCATCACGTTCAGCGATACCGAAGTAGGCAGGACAGGTGATCACTACATCCTTGACTGGAATGCCGGTGGCTTGCTCGGCATCATCTGCCAGCTTGCGTAGGATATAGGATGAGATTTCCTCGGGGGTATAGTCGAAGCCATTGTAGTTGAAGCGCCATTCATTCTCGCCCATGTGGCGTTTGACCAGTTCACAGACCTGCGCGGGAGCCAGGACCGCGCTATTCTTCGCCTCTTTGCCGACAATACGACTCTCATCCTCAAACTGCACCACGGATGGAGTGGTTAAATCGCCTTCCATATTGGCAATAACGACGGGCTTACCAAATTCATCGACATAGGCTATGCAAGAATAGGTGGTACCAAGATCGATACCAAAGACGGTTGATACTGTTTGATCGCTCACTTTTTGTCTCCTCACGAGGGTATAAATAAAATAGTATGCTTTGTATTGAGTACAGATAAATAAACGTTTCTTGTCGGGCTATTTTAAATGGTACCCGGCAAGCTCAGAAATAATGCGTGTGCTTCTTTATGATGTTGTTGTATAGCGATACGTTTCAACAATTTCGGGGCGTAAGATGCGATTTTCGTAGCGAAAGCCTTTGCGTAGCCGACGTGCGATATGTCTATCCAGTGTCACATCATGAGTTGGGATAACGTGTAAAACGCGCTGCTTCTGCGTAACAAAGATCTCCTCTTCAATCTCAAAAGCTTCAACGCCATTATTGCTCAGCATATCTTCTACGGTCTTTGAGAAGGATTGGATATTCTTAATAATCGTCTCATCCAGATCTGGAAATTTTTTACCCATACTCTCGATAATGCTATTCATATCATCGTAGAGCGTGATGAGTTCCATAAATAATGGACGCAGGATCTTGAAATGCAGTCCTTCGCGATAGCCCTGTAATTCGTTGTGCAGGACATCGATCAAGCGTTCTTTGCTCTCATCATACTTGACCTTGGTATCAAAATCCTGCTTCAATAGCTGCATTTCCGCCAATACCTGCTGGACTCCCTGAACTGTTTCAGTCAGTAAATCCGCTACATATGGTTCTGTTAACACAACAGGCTCGCTTGCCCCTGTAATCTCAGCTTGAATTTCAGCGGCAGTTTCAGGTTGATCTATAGCAGGAGCCTCAGCTTGAATTTCAGTGGCAGTTTCAGGTTGTATCTCTGTTGAAAGCTCGGATGTGGTCTCAGAAGGGGATACAGGTGCATTATTTATATCTGGGATAGTTGCTGTTGGGTGGTGTGTGGTAAGGATCTCTGCTATAATGGGGGAATTTGAAAGAATATCAGCAAGGCTGTCTGATGGATCTTCTAGCATGTATGAACCTCGTCCTATAAATGAAGGAAAATAAGATGGCATTCCTTCGTGCTTAAATTTTTGTGTAATGAAAATAGATTTAATAGTTTATGGGATAAGTAATACTTTAATAGTATATTCTGATCTAAGAAGGTTGTCAAGCAATAGCATAGGTACATTTTTAGCATGCTAAAGAAGCCAAAAGAGTTTGAGGAATATTATTTATAATTGGATTATTGTGGAGGATACTGACGGTTGCTAGCTTTAGGTTTGGGAAGGAGCCAGATATGGGATCATCCACATAACACAAAAACTTCCCACGGTCTTAATGGTAGATCACACTGCCTGAATATGTGGCTGTGGATTGTGCATACCATCGATTGCCGAAGGTCGTTCTCATGCGTGGGTAAGTGTGTCATATGAGGTCGACCTAGACGCGATCATTAAATTGGTTGCGTTTCTTTTCTTTTGCCCTGCGTATTGACTCACGATGATAGGACATATAGCTGGTGGTACAGATGAAAACCAGAATGACTACGACAAGAACGAGTATGATGGATTGCATGGGATGCTCCTTAATGCATACATATGCTGTTGGATATGAGCGTGCTCGCGTATTTCTGTGTATTATTGTATGTGGTACACCGCTGCATACGGGGAACATGGTTGGTGGGGACTGAACCCATAGCAATTGCTACGATCCCTTGTAAGTATACACTATTTTGCCAGGGATGCAATTTTTCCGTTATTTCTTTACACACTCATAAAACGCAAGCATGTTATTTGGCTACAGGGAGAACAGGAATGATGGAATTTGGGACTTACTGCTCTGGTCTCAAATCCACCATTCCTGCATAGAGGAAGCGTATGATAAGCTGCCAATCAGGCGTTAAAGCCGCCCATACGATTATTCTCTGACATGAGATTGCTTCTTGATCGCATCTGGAAGGCATGGACGATGAATAGGATGCCGAATACAATCGCGTAAACACCGAGCAACCAGAGCAGGGATAACAGGCCAGCGCCTGGCCGCGCGTAAAGCAAAATTCCAAAGATGATTGAAAGCAGGCCAGCGACACCGATCATCCAGTTACGGGTCGTGAAGGCCGCGCCAACTTCTATCACTCCTGTAATAATAGCCCAGGCTGCGACGATATAGAGGAGGATAAGCGCCGTCTCGCCGGGCCATACAAACGCAACGATACCAAGAATAATGCTCACAACCCCCTCCACCAATAACCATTTCCAGCGAGGCAGGACATCTCGTTCCTGAATGGCGGCTACGACAGCCATCACACCATCGATAAGTGCATAGGCACCGAACACAATAATCAATGCCAGCAGGGCAATCCCTGGAATAGCGAGCACGATGATCCCGAAGATAATCGCGAGCACGCCCCGTACCAACAAAGCTCCCCAGGAACGTTGCACGGTGTTAACAGATGGATTCATCAAAATGGGGCCTCCTTTTTAGCTATAAACCATCCTTTACTACTTTAACCACGCCCCGGCCCGCTTAATGTGACAGCTAAACTGAGCCCAACGCATCTCAACTCGAGCATACATGGACTATAATTATTTGTAATAAAACGATAAAACCGACACACAAGTTATTTTTTATCGATAGTGTTTGATTCCCACTCCCATTGAGATCTTGCTGCTCACCTGCTGGCAGGCGCGTGCGCGCCTGCGCCTTTTTAGTATGTATTGTAGAAAAGTTCTGAGAATTTTTTCTACAATACATACTAAAAAGATATTTGAGCACTGTAGGTGCGAAAACTCATGCACAGAGACCGTGGAGACCACGGGAGGCAAACACACTCTAGCAAAGGATAGGGATGTGTTGATAATAGCGCAGGTGATCTATGCGTGTCTTTTGCGCATATAAAAGCTCACCCGAATCTTTATCTAATGCGTACTAAAGGTAGTGTTTATTTTTTATGAGATGTGAAATGCTATCCAATAGATATATAGGATGAGATATATGCAGCAAGAAATGCAAGACCAACCTATCGTTTCCTCCAGACAGGAGCAGAAGACAGCGATTGCGATTGCTAATCCTACCGCGGGTAGCTATACCCAGCGGCAGTCACAAATCGAGGACACGATGCGCTATCTCCGGGAGCACGGCTGGGATATCGAGCTCAAGTTGACGCAGGCTCAGGGTGATGCTGGTAAATTCACCCACGAAGCTGTCCAGCAAGGCCTGGATGTGGTGGTGGCCATCGGTGGCGATGGCACAATCAATGAAGTGATCCAGGAATTGGCTGGCAGCAATACCGCGCTGGCTGTCCTGCCTGGCGGTACTGTCAATGTCTGGGCGCGCGAAACTGGTATCTCTCTCGATATTATGGAGGCTCGTGAGGTACTCTTGCATGGACAAATGTGCCGTATCGATCTGGGAAAAGTCAACGAGCGTTACTTTCTTCTGATGGCTACTATCGGCTTCGATGCTGAGGTGACCCACGCCGTTGAGAAGAATCCTGTCAAGCGCCTGGGTGTGATCGCGTATGTGGTTTGGGGTACCTGTTTCGGTTTTGGCTATCGTGATTTCCATGCTGACTTAAAAAGTGAAGGAAAAAACAAACACTTCCATGCGTTACAGCTCGTGTTTGGCAATACTCAGTTATATGCAGGTAAGATCAAATTTACGGAGCATGCTAAATTCGATGATGGCAAATTGGATGTCTGTGTTGTGCGTAGCACGACCATACTGGGTCGTCTGGGTATTCTGGTTGATTTTGTCTTACGACGTCCCGAGCGTAGGCAATGGGTTTATACAGAAATGGCTAATACCATTGAGGTTCGTACCAGCAAAGCCGTCGCGATCCAGGTTGATGGTGATCCCGCTGAGCATACCACAGCCAATGGATCTCCGACAGTGATTGCTGTCGTCCCGGATGCGCTCAAGGTGCTCGTACCGCAACACCTGCCAGAGGCATTATTCTGTGCACACAAAACCCATTCCCTGACTGCTGACAAGGCATAGTTACTGAGAATGCTCTTCCCAGGCTTCTCCCTGCACCTGGAGTATGCTTTTGATGGAGTTCCATATCGGGTTGTGTAGATGGCAGAATTGGGAAGGTAAGATTGCCTATCTGTCCGGTATTCATCTCAGTAAACCAGACGCTCCCTTGCTTGCCACCAGTAATACTGAATGGAAGGGCGTCGGGGGTAGGAAGTGTGAATTCGCTCATTGAACCATCCATCGTAATGCGCCCGATCTGATTGGCGTGTTCTTCAGTAAATGCTATTGTGCCATCTCCTACGGCGCTGATGCGGCTAAGGACGCTGGTGGGGGTTGGCACCTGAAACTCGGTCAGAATACCGGCAGATGTGAGGCGTCCAATGCGATTGGTTGTGCGTTCGGTAAACCAGAGCGCACCGTCAGGACCAGTGGTAATACTGAACGGTTTAGTATCTCTGGTGGGCAATGGAAACTCGGTCAGGATACCTCTGGTCGTGAGACGACCAATACGGTTTCCATCGGTCTCGGTAAACCAGAGCGCACCATCAGGACCCGCTGTGATATCAGTGGGATCGCTAAGGGTAGCGGGGAGGAGATATTCGTTGACTGTACCGCTGTTGTTGATGCGTCCGATTTTATTCAGGGTATCTTCAGCGAACCAGATGGCATCATCGGGCCCCTGCGTAATACCCAGCGCAATCACATTGGGAGCAGGCAATTTATACTCGGTAATAGTAGCAGCATTAGAATCTTTAGCTGTTTTGCTTGCTGAAGAGGTAGTTGCGAGATGTCCAATGCGGTTGTTTTCGGCGAACCAGAGTGTGCCATCAGTCGCCAGGGTTATCCCTTCTATATCCGTATTTGCGGTTGGTATGGAATAGCTGATGACGTTGCCATTGTTTGTGACGCGATCAATGGTACCGCTTTGCAGATCGGTCACCCAATAGCTTCCATCCAGGCCCTGTTTGATTGCAATGGGCAACGCGATACCCGATGGCAATTGGATCTCGTTAAAGGTTGCCACTAATTGTTTTGAGGATTGCACAAGCTGTGAAGCCGCCTGAACATGGATGATTGTTTGCTGATGATCATCATGATTGGCCTCACCCATCACATGGTACGTTGTCTGGGATGTCATAAGTTGATCACTGCGGGCGCGCATTGTTTTCCCACTCAACACGCTATCGCCATGCCCACTCTTCTCCCCGGGTTTATCCTTTCCCAGTGCTTGTGTTATTGATGCTGGCGCCAGCACAACAACGAGTAACAGGTACAATGTAAGCAGTTCCAGAAACATGCGCGTTTTGAATTCACCTGGATAATATTTGCCTGAATGGTCGTATTGATAACTCATAAACCTCACACTTACCTCCACTTCCCCTGTAATCAAGCTCGACATACCTTCATATAGAAGTTTCTACCAGACCTCAACACTACAATTACCGGCCATCGTCTCTCGCAAGAGGCACATAATCTGTCTTAATGTACAGAACTATTTTAGCAAAAAATGCTTCATAAGTGATTGTAATACGTAAAAGATATAGAAGATAGATGCACTCTTCCTTTTATGTGGTCTCTTACGCTTATTTTTACAGCTACAGTTACAGCACAGTACAGGTGACATTGATACATTGTCTTAAAAGTGTTCGCTCAACTCGGCAAATTTTTGTAAGACGAGATGTTTACCTGGACCATCCAGCCATAATGCGGTGAGTTCGGCGCGCCAGGTGTGGGCATGGGGTATGAAGACAGTGTTCAGACCGGCTTGCCGTGATGCATTGATATCTGAATGTGGTGAATTTCCAATCATCCAGGTAGTAGTGGCGTCGAGATGGAGCTGTTGCAACAGTTGTTGGTATGCTTCTGGATGCTTTTCAGGCAGGACAATAATATGCTCGAAGTAGTCCGCCAGACTGGAGCGTTCGACTTTCAGTTGCTGTTCTTCAGCGTGCCCTTTCGTAACCAGCACGAGTGTATGACGATGACTTAGATCTCTGAGTGTCTGTTCAACTCCGTCCAGGACCTCCATCGGATGGTTTGCCAGTTGCGTGCCGAAAGTACGGATCTGCTCAATATCCTCATCTTGTATTGGGCGCTCGCTTAATTGACGATAGGTTGCGATCAGACTTTCCGTAAATTTTTGGAAACCATAACCCAACTGATGTTGTATTTCGTTGATCACAGCTTCAACTTCTTGTGGGCTAAGTGTGGAGTGACGTAAAAATTGAATAAAATTGCTGGTAGCTTGCTCGAAGTAAATGTTATTTTCCCATAATGTGTCGTCGGCATCGATGAATAAGGTGTATGAAATGTGTGTGTTCTGCGACATAATTGCTTCCTGGACCTCCTGATTGTTTGCGTACTGCAACCATAGCAGAGATATATTGTTTGCGCAAGAGCTCTTGTATTTCAAGATATGAATTTTAAACTATTCAGGTACCCAGTACCTCTCAAGCCGCCTTACGGCGGCGAAGGAGGGGGTTTGGCGGGGACACCCCGCACCCCGCGAAGGGGCCTTGCAGGCCCCTTCGACCCCCTTGCTGAATAGTTACGAATTTTAAATTGTTCAGCACGTGAGATAAGAGCGCCCTTCCGCCAGGAGGGAAGGGCGCCTGGGATTATGGGATAGTCACCGCTTGTAACACGACTGTATGCTTGGTGTAATCAAGTTCGTCGGATTGACTAACTCCGTTAGGTGTGAGGGTATCCATGATTTTGGGCACTGTAGTTGGATCAACCGTACAGTGGGGATCATTATTCGCCGTCTGGCAAATGCCAAAGCTGTATGCACCGGGTGTTGTAGTGAAGGCACGTGCCTGGTCCGGGCTGTAGCCATCCTGACCGGTCAGGGTGACAGTGAATCCCCAGCTGGATGTAGGGGTACCCAGGATGGCTTTGGGAACACTAAATGTTATGGTACGTGAGATTGCGTTGGCGCTGATTGTGATATTTCCCAGCGTTTTGCCTTGCCCATCGATATAGCGTTGTCCGAAGCCTTCTACCTCCAATAACTGGCTCCAGGCTGCGCTCTGCGCCAGGGTATAGTTGCGCTGTGGATATGCAGCGGCCGTTGATAGCACTGCGGCATTGGGATTATGCACGTAGACGTCGATTAACTGTGCCCCTAGCGCACTACCAAAGGTTGGTGTCAGATCGCGTGTTTGCAATTTAAAGACAATCGTATCGCCAGTATCATAGACACGGAAATCCTGAATATCATACGCGCCTGCATGGAAATCTGCGGCAGTTGGGTAGGCATAATTTCCGGGACCATAATCATCATTGCCTGGATCATGACTCTCAAAGAGGAGCGTACCGGCTGTGTAATCATAGTAAATGGTACGTTGATCATGCGCCGTCGCACCCTGCGGGCTGAGCGCGACCGTATTCAAAACGGTGTTACCACCTGTGACAGGTATGGATGTTTTAAATGTACCATTGCTGGCGACTTTTATCATGGCTGTACTGGTCTGGCTCTGTTGATCAGTATTGGTGGCTGAGATAACAATCGTGTCGCCTGCTGTCCCTGTGCCAGTAACTGTGATCGGAGAAGCGCTGACGGCTGAATTTTGAGCTGGCGAGGTTATCGTTAACCGGGCCTGACTGGTTTTATGCGCGACATAGCGCTGATAGGTATCGTCTGGTTGTTCACCTATCTTCTGTGTGGCGATATCGTTGAACAGACGAACATAGGAAGCTGTCGACCAGGTAAGAGGATTGGCCGAACCGTCAGGTTTGCCAATTTGGAAGCCAATCGACGCCGTGGTAGGATCAGTTCCATAGGCAGAAGGAGCCAAATTTGCGCTATCCCAATCCTGTTCTGGGATCAGCCCCACGCCTCCGCTCAATTGTTGCATACTGGCTAATAGTGATAGTGCTGTGCCTGTCGCGCCATTTGCCAGTTGATATTCGCCACGTTCCGCGCTCAATGCAGGCCAGATATGACCTGCCCCCTTACCACCGGGCGCCCAGGGATGTCCATCATTAGCACCATCGCCATAACCATCCCCGTTATAGCGATCCCAACCTGCCCCGCTTGCCGTCTGTACCTTGATCGTCTTATCCACAACAGCCAGTGAATTGGCGATATCGGCATCCTGAGGGGATAATTCACCTAGACGAACCAGTTCTAGGAAACCTGCATCGATGACGCTGCGCTGATCCAATGTAGGGCCACCATTGCCGAGATTATAAGGATTGGCGATATTGGGATCACCTGTCTTGGAGAGACGGATGAAGTAGGGTTGCTTTGAGAGTGGACCATTGTCGGTCACGGTCCAGCTTTTGAGTGAGCGCTGCCAATCATCTGCTACTCCGCGCCATACAGTGGCACTTGGCAGATCGTGGTTCTTTTGGGCAATATCGGCCGCTGCGACCAATCCCGCGATCTCTGCTGCAATTGTAGAAGGAGAATAGCCACCTTGCTCCTCCCAGCGTTCCACCCCATAGGATGGGCCATGGCTGATTACAAAGTTAGCGGCCGCTTTGATATGGTTTTTATACAGAGTAGCATCCGTCATGCCCATCTGATAGGCCATGATGATTGGATAGCTGGCCTCGTCGAGTTGTGTATTGAACGAATCAGGGGCCGTTTTGCCATTGAGCAGGCTATTGCGTGGCATCGAGCCATCTGCCTGTTGCTGATGATAGAACAGAAAGTTAACCGCGTCACGTGCTGTACTCAGATCGCCATCGAGATAGAGCGCGGTCCACGTCTCATAGAGATCGCGTGCGAAAATCTCGCGATACGAGCCGAAGTACGTATTATTGGGATCACCGGCTGAGATAGCCTGTCCCCAGGGAGATGCCAGACTGGCGACAATTGCACCTGCAAATGTTTTATCCTCGGAAGCCTTGATGACATTGGCATTCAGATAATATTCCTGCAGTAGTTTGCCTGGATCGATATGGCTCTGCGTTACCTCCGCGGCCTGTGGATGGGGTATCTTTAACTGCGTATCATAGCGCAACCAGCCAGCCGTATATTGTGCCAGAATAGTTGCGAAACTGCTATTTAGCGAACCACGGACTGACTGCACGGCTGCAGTTTGCGTTTCACCAAAGCCCAATGCCAGCGTTAAATCCCCCTTATGGGAAAGATCCGCCTGTGTTGTCTGCACCACATTGCCATCGATGGCATCGCTTGTAAGCGTCGTCAACATATGGGATGTGTCCAACTGTTGTAAGCCATCACTACTGGTATCTACAAAACCACTACTCGCCTGTTTAAAGGGTAGGGATGCATCCAGCGCACTGTAGACAGGTTGAGCATAATCCCGATTTGCAGCGTTTGTCTTTGTATTTGTATCATAGGAGATCGGTATTGATCGCCCCTGCGAGGTATCGATGGCCGCATTGTCGGCCCCGCCATTGCCCGTGCCACCGCCGCCATTGCCATTGATGGTTGCGTCGTAGCGTATATAGAGCTTATAGTCAGATACTGTGCCGGTCAGTGGCGTAAAACGAATATTTAGCACGACCGTGTTATGATGTGGATCAGTCACATAATCAGTCACGATACGATACTTCCCGCTTTTCGCGGTCGAAGTCACCTCACATGCCAACTCTGGGCCATTTAGCTCTTTCACGGTATACGTCATATCGCGCGTTTGCAGATCCGTAAAGCTACGGCCATCCGTCACCACGAACTGTAACGTCTTCACATTCGTAGTATCGATAGTTGGATAATACACATCGCTGAGTACTCCATCAGCCACCGTATACCATACTTTTGATGACGTATTTTGAGCTGTTCCCAGACAATCCTTGCGTGCCAGATCAAAATAAGCAAGCGCTCCTGGACCGCCAGCCGCCGCTGCCGTCTTCATTGCACCCACCTGGCCGGTATCAATTATCCATCGACCGACAGGCAGCAGTACTATCATCAGCGCCAGCAATACATACCAGTAGAGCTGTCTCCGGGTAAATTGTTGTGAAAAGGCATCATTACCATCTTGCAGCATACATCATTGTCCTTTAGCATCTAAGCAAACGATAGAAGAGACGTCAGGGATGATTCAAGCCATTTGCATACCATGTGCGAAGTATACACTAAAGCACAGAATATTCCTGCCTTTCCAACACTCATAACAGGCTTTTTTGTTATCATCGGCGCGTCCTCCCCACCACAAGTTGTAATGTATACCGATTTGTAAAGGCTTTAAACTTGCACTTACTATGTTTTGTTATGCACTAGATGCAGCACGCTATTAGTTATAGCACCAATATTTAAAAATTTCTATAGGCAAAGCGCCTAATATGGCAGCGATACAGAAAAACATTATTGCAAAGAAAATTTTATCTGCTTATGTTGTGAATACAGCGAAATATTACATAAAATGCAAAGATGGCGAAGTGATACCTTTATTCTGAAAAATGATACCTGGATGATGTGAAAATGATACCTGATGAGGCTTTTCTTTTGGTTGGGGATTGGGTATCCTTAGAACGGAACAGTTGATATACAAGATAGTGAATATAGCGGATAAGCAATGTCATCACACCACTGGCTGATATGCGCCTGGACAGGTTCTCAGTACGCCCTGAGATAGAAATTGGACAGAGGTTGCTCCTTCTATTAAAAACTGGTGGTATATGACAAAAGTCGCCTTTTTCTGACGTCACGGTTAATTGCACAACTCACGATTGTGTGATAGCTCGTCTCGTTCATTGGTGAAAGAGTAGAATGTGATCGCAGTCGCATCCTGCTCTTTTTTGTGCATTTTTGGCTTTATTATGGTTTTTGTTGCTAAGTATTGAGGATAAGGATCGCTAAGGTAGATTGGTTGACAGTGGGTGCATCGGGACTGAGATCTGTTTTTATATAGGCGGAATTCCTATTGCGCTGGCGGTAATGTAGGAGTAGCATTGTAAACCGAAGTAGAGAAGAACAAAGGCGAGAAACAGGCTGTGAATGAGTACAACTTTAGCTGGATGCAGAGGCGTTGATGGTGTATGTTCCTGTTGATATTGCGTGATCATATATGGTAAGGCGAAGAAAGTCCCGCAAAAAAATGGAAGCACAGTGATAAGCTGCTCACTTGCATCGTGCGGATTGAAGTTAGCAAGGATAGGCGATGGTATGAGCATATTCAGTAGACCGACAAGCATGAGATAGCCAATAAAAAGAAGTGGGAGGCTGGTAAGCTGAAATATTCTTGTGTGTAAACGTGAAGTGAAACTGGGAGGAGTTAGGATACTGGTAGCGGATGTTAAGCGCTGCCACTTATGGGTAGTGGGTGGATGGGTGCACATCCAGTGTAGGCCAGTGAGTAAAGTGGCACATGCCAGGATGTTTAAACTGAGAAGCAAGCCACTGAGTAGTCCAATGCCGAGGAAGCGTAGCAGTAATTCACACCTGGATATTTCGTCTTGCCAGCGCTGTGTCAATCGAAAAACGCAGAAGAGGAGCCATAGTATAGCGACCAGAAGTGCGTTTGTACTCACTCCATGCCAGAATGTTAATCCTTGCTCGGTGGCGTAAAGCGGAGGTGCAGCTGCGCTGAGTGTCGACATTACCATCAAGCGCTCTTTCCCACGCGTCGATAACCGGGCGCGGTCAGCTAGTTGTCCAGCAAAAAGCCACGTCAGACCAACTAAACAGAGTGAGAGGAGTAGCGCCGGTAAGGATTGTGACCAGAAAGCATATGCGGTAAATGCAGGAATGTTGATCAGTAACCAAACCCGGACCAGTGCACCAATGAGCAGTATGATGCATAACCAGAGAGGTAGCTGTAGACGATCGCGGAGCGAGAAAAATTGTTTCATAGGCATTTACAATATCATTTTACCGTAGGAATTCGAATACACGAATTCGAGCATATAAAAGGGATATCTGATGAATTAGCAACAGGATACGAGGATCGGCAGAATCAAATTTGCGCTATCAGGTGGCAGATTCCTTTGGCTCCCGCTGATCCTCGTTTGTATTTAGTCCATAGGAGCAGGCTCAGTCTGGGATTGATCGATTTTTTTGAAAAGGAGTTGGAAGAGGCTAACGATTTCTACGGTTGACAGGTCCATTGTGGCATCTCCAACAGCGAGTTCGATTTTTTGATAGGCTGGGATTTGTGTAGGAGAGACGGCACCAAATAGCCAGATATTGGTCTCTTCAGCAATATCGAGGGCAGCTTCAACCAATGCAGTGGCACCTCCGCGTAGGAAAATATGCATCATGTTGGTTTGAGGCACACCCGGCATGATTTCGATCTGTGGGATTACGGCCAGCGCGGCGGCGATGTCCCTGGCCTTCTCATAATATGATTCCATGCGCTCTAGCCGCTCGTTAAATCCTTTGCGGGCTGCCAGAATATAGGGATACAGGGCGAAAAGATTGCCTCCATGACGGCGTTGCCAGATTTTTGCTTCAGCGATAACGTCGGCTGGACCCGCCAGTATCGCACCTGCAATGCCGCCTAAACTTTTGTAAAACGAGACGTAGACAGTATCAAATAATCCGGCAATCTCAGCGTACTCGCGTTGATAGTAGGGTTTACATTCCCAGAGGCGTGCTCCATCCAGATGGATAGGTATCCCACGCTCGCGTGCCCAACTCGTGAGGCTGGTCAAATCCTGCCAGGAAGGAAGTTGACCACCAATCTCGCGCTGTGGCAATTCAAGCAATAGTGTTCCCAATGGTTCGGCAACGGCTTCAAGGTCCGCTACTGTAATTAACTGATAAGGAGATCCGATTAAGCGGCTAGATATACCATGCAGGCGTTGCGCCGCCTGGAATTCATGAAGTTCCAGATGCGAGGTTGCGTGATACCCTACTAGCGGTATATGTTTACGATCTGTCCAGATCCGTACGGCGATCTGCTGTGCCATTGTTCCGCTGGGCATAAATACTGCTGCTTCTTTACCCAATAAGCGAGCCACATCGGCTTCAAAATCGGCAATCAACTTGCCTCCGCCATAGATATCGGATCGCTCATCCGATCCAGTTGTATCAATCAGGGAGCGTAATACCTCCCGGGGTGTAGAGGGATAATGGTTATTCAGGAAGCGCGTACAGGCACGTTGGATCTTTTGCTTGTCTCTTGCGTTTGGCATAGAAGTCCTTCTCTATTCTGAATGAGGTATATGAATGTCATGAATAAATTGAAGTATTGCTTGAAATTTCTGCAAGGAATAAATTCCATCTAGATGAGATTGTAACATGGATAGTTATGAATATCAAAAGCATGGCTCACGCAAGATTTTATCCCACTTTGCCCATGGTCTATACAGCTACTTTATTATACAATAGAGTAATTACTTCAAATTTATCAATCAATTATCTGGAAATTGGAAACATGAGATGAAACAACATGCACAAAATCCTTCAACGCTTAGTAGTCGACCCGTGCCTTCTTCTGTCCCGGGTGGTCAAATTTCGCCGCCAGGAGCTTCAAATAATAAATGGGCCATTTTGATCGTTGCCGCTATTGGTACTTTTATGGCAACGTTGGATTCATCAATTGTCAATATCAGTTTACCCTCCATTGCGCATGAGTTCGGTGTACCACTGAGTGGCGAGGTAGAATGGGTTGTTATCGCCTATCTGGTAGCTACCGCTGCAATTATGCTGACGGCTGGACGTCTGGCTGATATGTTGGGGAAAAAAGTTATCTGGGTTAGCGGCCTGATTATTTTCACTGTCAGCTCAGCCTGCTGCGGCCTGGCGCCGACACTGCCCATCTTAATCATTGCTCGCGCTGTACAGGGTATCGGTGGTGCTCTTACGATGGCTGTTGGTCCCGCTATGATTACTGGCGCTTTCCCGACTCATGAACGAGGTCGTGCATTAGGTTTAAATGCCATCACCGTCTCGTTGGGAATCAGTGTGGGGCCGGTTCTTGGCGGTTTCCTCACCGGTGCGTTATCCTGGCGCTGGATCTTTTTTGTCAATTTGCCTATGGGCATCATTGGTCTGATTGCCACCTTTATCGTACTTAAAGGCGGCATCCAGCACAATGAAGCCCACTTTGATCCTCTGGGCGCTTTGCTCCTTGCTATTGGTCTGGCCTGTATTACCGCCGCTCTCTCATTTGGTGTGGAGCTTGGTTGGCTCTCGCCACTTATCCTGACTCTTTTAAGCATAGGGATTTTGAGTCTGCTTGCTTTGCCCTACGTTGAGATGCATGTTGGCACGCCGGTTATCGTGCTTTCACTATTAAAAAATCGCGTCTTCACATCCTCAATTTTGAGCTTGCTCCTCGGTACCCTGGCCCTCTTCGCCGTGGGCTTTATGATGCCATTCTATCTTGAGGAACTGCGCGGTTTTTCAACCCAACTTTCTGGATTATTGCTGACGCCCATGCCGCTTGCCATCGCCTTTATCGCTCCCTTTAGCGGTGCGTTGGCTGATCGCATTGGTACGCGCTGGCTGGCCGCGGGCGGACTGACCATTTGTTGTATCGGTCTGGTACTGGTGAGCTTTCTTAATGCACACAGCAGCATCTTTGATATTGTCTGGCGGCTCTTTCTTATCGGTGTGGGACAGGCTATCTTTCAATCGCCGAATAACAGTGCCCTCCTGGGTGCTGCGCCCAGAGAGCATCAAGGGAGCGCCTCTGGTTTCCTTGCTACCAGTCGCACAATAGGACAAAGTGTCAGTATTGCGCTGGCGGGAGCGGTCTTTACGAGCCTGGGCGGTGCCACTGCAGGTGCGATCCTGTCTTCTGGCAAGAGCGGCATTCAGACCGCGGCGCTGCAACAGACCTTTGTTAACAGTTTTCATGCCGCTTTCTTGACCTGTGCGGGAGTTGCCGCCATCGGTATTCTTACCTCGCTTGTGCGCGGTAAAGAAGTACGCCATTCCACGCAAAAAGCAGAAGCAGCGATTACAAGATAGCCGCTATTACTCTGTCAAGCTTCATTTGAAGGGCAGGGGTGCAGGAGATGCAATCCCGCTTGAACCTTTCAAATGAAGCCAGTCAGAACACTATATACGTGAAAAAAGAGGGATCTTATGAATGGCCATTACAGCGTCTCTGCTTTTTCATGGATGTTACCTTGATCAGAACAAGTATCATAAGAGAAGAAGCATCTAGAAGTAGATATGAAAGGATTTTTATGGCTCAGGTTGATTTTGGATGGATGGTTCCCGTTGGTAGCGATAATGCTCATCGGCAAGAATTCCTACAGCAGTTGCGTCAGGGACTGGCAATGATTGCTGGTCATTTTGATTCGGTCTGGTTTCCTGATCATCTGCAATTTGATGATCAGCCCTTTCTGGAAGGTTGGACAGCCTTGACCTATCTGGCCGCGCTACAACCAGATCTGAAATATGGTCATATCGTGCTCTGCCAGCTATTTCGTAATCCTGCTTTGCTGGCAAAAATGTGCGCAACCTTCCAATTTATGAGTCAGGGCAACTTCATTGCCGGGATTGGCGCGGGCTGGAATGAGGCTGAATGTATTGCCTACCATATCCCATTCCCGGCACCTGGGCAGCGTGTCACGGAATTGGACGAGGCGTTACAGATTATGAAGGCGCTCTGGCGCGAAGATCATGTTACTTTTGAGGGGAAATATCACCAGGTGACCAATGCTTTCTGCCAGCCCAAACCCGATCCTCTACCACCCATTATGGTGGCTGCCTTCCAACCTCGCATGATGCGTCTGGTGGCTCGTCATGCTGATTGGTGGAATACTGGTTTTAAGGATATCCAGAGCTTGCAAGAGCAAACAAAAATGCTTGATGCTGCCTGTGAGGCCATCGGAAGAGATCCTGCTACCGTCAAGCGTACCGCAATGATCAGATGTTCTTGTGCGCCTAACGAACAGAAATTGAAAGAGCTGGTTGAAAAGGATCCCAGTCCCTTTGGACCGGGAATTACGGGGACGCCCCAGCAGGTTGCGGAACAGCTACACGAGCTAGTTGAGCATGGTCTCAGCTACTTTATGCTCTCGGCGGGCGGTTTTCCTGATCCTACGACGCTTGAGTTGTTGACTCATGAAGTGCTTCCGCTCTTAAATAAATAGTTCAGTTCTCACCACCAGTGCCGCATCTTTGTTAATAATGGCTCTACCAGCAGGATAAGGAATAGATGCGGCATCAATGTTGTTTTCTAATTACTAGCATCGATTATCCCGAACTTTTGAAACAAACGTTCGCTACAATGGGAGTGCAGAGGGCGAAGCCTTCTGCCGGGGTGTGGGGTGTCCCCACATACTTCTTTTCCCCTTTTTGCACGCCGCCTGCGGCGGCGCGAGGAAAAAGAAAAAGGACAGGGGACACCCCTGTAACCCCGGCAAGGGGCTAGCCGCCCCTTGCAACCCCGTTTGTAGAGCGGATTGAAGTGGATCGAACGACTGTTTGAAAAATTTGCTGAATATAATCCACTGATCATAAACGAAAGAGGAGATACCAGATGAGTACACAAGCTGCTGATGGCGGTATCAAAGTAGGCGATATTGCGCCCGATTTTAGCTTACCGACACAAGATGGCAAACAGGTGAGCCTGAAGGATTTTCAGGGCAAAGAGGCTGTTGTGCTTTATTTCTATCCTAAAGATGATACTCCTGGATGTACTGCTGAAGCCTGTACATTCCGTGATAGCTATGAAGCATTTAAAGATGTGGGTGCAGAGGTAATCGGGATCAGCTCTGATGATACCGCGTCACACCAGCAATTTGCATCCAAATATAAGCTGCCCTTTATCCTGGTCAGTGACAATGGTGCTGCGGTTCGCAAACGTTATGGGGTCAAAGATGAGAACACCGAAAAATTTGGTGTTTTGCCTGGTCGTGTGACATTTGTCATCGGCAAAGATGGTATCGTTCTTCACGTTTTCTCATCGTTATTCTCACCAGAGAAGCATATCACCGAAGCCATCACTATCCTCAAAGCTAACGACAAATAAAGCAATTATGACCTATAAAAATGGTGCATCCAACAATGGATGCACCATTTTTATAGGTCATAATTGCATCATTACTCTGTATTTTAGGGGTAGAATCGACCATTCAAAGAAGATAGAGCGATTATTTACCAGGAGGGCGGTTGTTGTGCGGAGAGAATCTGATCGAGCGCGCCATTTACAAATGCATGAATATACATGTGTGTGAGCTGGACCTGGTGGGCGGGTGTGAGAGGATGTGCGTTACATAAGCGCACCAGGGCACGACGTGCCTGTTTAGAACCATACAGTTTTAAGTCGATAAATGCTCGATCTTCGGGGGTATGAACAAAGACAAAGGCACCGGACTCAATGGCTTTGCGCCCTGTGTCCCATGCCTCTTTACCAAAGGGAGCCCAGATGGAAAGTGGAAGCATCATAATTTACCTCGTTGCTTAACGGTACAGGGTTTTCTATACCTACTATAACATAAAAATCTGTACTGTTGCTGAAATATTGCAACCACTCTCCTCAAGATCGCACCGAATAGTAATGGAATATGAGCATTTTAACCTCGACATTGTACATTTTTAGGCTTTTGAGCCTGCGAAAAAGGGCGAGTGCGACGCATTTTCGAGCTCACGTTTTCAAAAATGTACAAAGTCGAGCTAACAAAGTGTTTGACTCCCATGTTCTCCACGATCTCTGTACATGAGTTTTCGCACCAATGGTGCTCAAACAGATTTTTTATCATGTGATGTAGAAAAGGTTCGAAGAACCTTTTCTACATCACATGATAAAAAAGGCGCAGGCGCGCATGCGCCTGCCAGCAGGTCAAACAGTAAGAACCTGATGGGAGTGGGAAACAAACACTTTGTAAATGAAAAGGACCTGTTCTGCAATAGAGGCTTTGCATAAAAGCGTGTTCAAAGGTGCTGCCTTATGCTTGCAGGAATGCGTTGATAGCCTGTAAGAATTCATCAAATTTGTTGCGATGAATATTATGGCTAGCCCCAGGAATCTGGATTGCCGTGCTATGGCCGGGCAGGAGTTTTTTTGCCTCTTCCCATGCGCTATCCGTGAAGGTTGATTCCAGGGCCGGATCGGCGCGCACAAGCAACGTTGGGGCTGATAGTTTGCTTAATAATGGTAAGAGTTCGCCTTCGCGGTCGGTATCCTTGAATACGCTGATGACGGCCTCGCGATTGACATGGCGATTAGCATAGATTTTGCTTTCAATATCCGCTTCGCTCCAGGCTGGATTCTTGATACGCACTTCGGCGCGGAGTTGATCGTCGGGCTTACCGATGTCACCAGTGAAGTAGCTTGCCCGTTTGACAGGATCACCTGTACCCATATTATGGGCAGGATCTTCAAGGATAATCCTGGTGAAGTGTAAACTGGGATAGTCGTTGGTGACTTCACTGGCAAGCATGATGGCTGTGGCCCCGCCCCAGGAGTGTCCTAACAGATAAGGATCTTGCAGATCGAGAGCCTGGATGAAAGCTGCCGCATCGTTAGCTGTATCGTGCAGGCTATAGGTTCCGGGCGCTGGTTGAATGCTTTCACCATGACCGCGCATGTCTAGCGCAAAGACACGGAAGCGATTCGCCAGGGCAGGTCCCAGCCGCACCCAGCTATGTGCTGAACTGGTAATGCCATGTAATAGTACAAATGCCGGGCGGTCCTTTTGTTCTGCTCCCCAGCTGAGATAATGAAAGCGTCCAGCAGGTAAATCAATCATATGTGAAGCAGTCTGTGCGATAAGTTGATCAGTCATATAAGCTCTTCCTATTCTATGTATCTCTATAGTTCCTGACTATTATTATGCCATAGCAGGGCTTCAATGTGAGATTGCCTGATCAGTTTTCATTGGCTTCATTTTTATTATCAGGTAGCAGCGTTTTCCACGGGCTTCTGGTGTTGCCATCGCTGATTTCTTCGGGACGGATCGGCTCGTGCGGGTTTGGCATATCTGCGGGTGGCAGATTTCCGGTCAGGATAGGCTCTTGCACCTCTTGTATCCTTTCGCGAAGCTGGTCGCGCTTGAGTGGTTGCGTCTCCTGTTTTTCAAGGGCCAGTCGATTATCCACTTCCGCCAGTAACAAGGCGATTTCTGGTCGTAACAGGCGGTTGCGTTCCGGGATACGATTCCATTGTGCCAGGGCCGCTGGATAATAGCCTGCCCGGTAGCAATAGAGGCCTAGCATGGAGCGAGCGTCAAAGATGCTCATACGCTGCCAGAGCGCGATATCTTCAGTGGGCGTTTCGATCATATCTTCGCTGGCTTCGATATTCTCGACATGATGATAGAGTTTGACGCCCAGTACCTCGAGCGGATAGCCATAGTAAAGGGCGAGACGCTGATGGCGCTTAAGTCCTGACATAGCTTGCTTGCCAACAAAGTAGTTTTTGGTCCAGGTTCCACTGGTCCAGATAATCCCCATCAGTATAAAGCCCAGGAAGCGGGCCATATAGCGCTGCCAGACGATTGTATCCACCGAGATAAACACACTGAGCGAAGCAAAAATGGCCCCAAGCATCCAGGCTCCATAGACGAGCCGTTTGCGATCCCAACCCAGCAGATCAAAGTGATGATGCAGCGGTGCTGCCAGGAAAGGTAAAGGGAACTCAGTATGTGGCACAAACTGACTGGTGTTGGCGAAGCGTAAAATCTTGAGTCGTTTGCGATAGAGCGGTGTCAGGATACGTGTGGAGATGATGACCGAGAGGGCTTCCAGGACGAAGACACTGCCGATAGTGGTGAGAAGCAGAATTTCGTTACGTGAGAAGATGGCAATTAAGGCCAGCAAACCGCCAAGCGCCAGAGCGCCGCTATCGCCCATATAGATCTTCGCGTGCCGTTTTGATCCAGCACTGCGGCGTGCGGCCCAGGAAGAGGGCCAGTTCCAGGGTAGAAATCCCAGCACGCTGCCAGCGCACAACATTGCCAGTACTTCCAGGACAATCCCCTCAGGGTGATGAGCCAGATCGTCCAGACGTCCTGTAATTGCCAGGGCCAGGGCCAGAGCAGCACTGAAAACCAGGCCGCCAGCCAATCCATCGAAGCCATCGCTAAAATCAACTGCCACAGATGTTGCTGTTCCGGTACAAGCCGTCAGCAATATGAGAAAAATGAACCAACCAAAGAAGGCAGTCTGCGGAAACACAACCAGGCAGGGATGATCACCGATGTTTGGATTACCACAGATCAGCCGTCCCAGAAAAGGCAAATCTTTCCAGAGGCTGTATGATTCTTGTCCACCTGGAAACAGGAAGAAGTAGCCAATGGCGGCGGCAATCGAGACCGCAAAGATACCAGAAAACTTGGCTGCTTCTGACAATCCCTGATTACGGTAGACCTTGCGCCAGTCATCCAGGAATCCTACAATCCCATAACACAGTGTAGCTCCAAGCGCGATCAAGAGTAGCGACCACTGTGCCTGACTGAGATGGAAGAGATAACCAGCGGCAATGCCGGTACCAATAATCGCGATAATAAAGGCTGGCCCACCAACCAGGGGCAATTCAACTGTCTTGATCTCGCGACCACTGGTGGGCATATCCGTGCGATGGGTACCTGGCTTATGTTCTCCACTGCGAAAAGTCGGGAATAGTTTCCGTGCGACCCCACACAGCAACAGGCTACCGAGCAGGCAGATAGCAAAGACGAGTAATAACCAGCAGATTTGCATAAATTGTATGGCATTCATAATTATAGTAAACTCTCATAGCCGATTGGCGGGTAAAATGGCTTCATCTCTCGCTATAGAACGATTATGCATGTGTATATGTCACTACAGTGTTGCTTCACTAGGAGAATAGTCAGAGGGTCGGTGGTTGTGGCTCTATATCTGTTTCTCTCCAGCTTTCATTTCCAATCGCTGATACTTCGAGCTTGTTCCCACTTTATACGTTTCACGCTGCTAAAATTAGGCCATGAAAAGGGAGACTGATCCTCGTCATAAAGAGTATCAGGCTCCCATGATCTCCACAATATCTGTGCATGAGTTTTCGCACCTGCGGTGCTCAAAACAGTTTTTAGTGCGTGGTGCAGGAAAGGTGCACAGCACCTTTCCTGCACCACGCACTAAAAAGGGCGCAGGCGCGCAAGCGCCTGCCAGCCTTGAAGTCAGGCTTGAGCTGTGAATAGCTTCAAGGCTGCTTGTATCACTTCATCAGTGGTAATATTTGAAACTATCGATGCTTGATGCTGGCAATTTTTGGTGAGATAACTTTCACCGCAGAGAGGACAGTCTGTCTGCCAGGAGACAAGGGGTAGATTGCGCTCACGTGTGAGCGGACTGGCAGTGATCATATTAAAGCACCAGTAGATGCCAACTGTAGGGGTCCCGATAGCGTCAGCCAGATGGCGCGGCCCCGTATCGTTAGAAACAAGGATGTGGCTGCGTGCAAGCAAGCCGGTAAGTTTTTTAAGCGAAAGCTTGCCGCCCAGATCACGGGCTGGTGCATGCATCTGTTCTACTACGCTGGCAGTGAGGTCTTTTTCCGCCTCGTTGCCGGTTACCAGGATCTGGGCTCCGGCAGCTACCAGAGCATCTCCAACGCTGGCAAATTTATCCGCAGGCCAGCGACGCCTGGGATCGCTCGCTCCCGGATGCAGTACCGCCAGGGGAGTACGCTCTTCAGGTACAAGCTGAAACGATGCTGCGAGATCCTCACGCGTCACGGTCAATTGAGGAATGAGATAGCTCTCACGCGGTGCTCCCACGAGGCTGGCGACCTCCTGATACCGTACCACTTCATGCTGCAATAGAATATAAGGGAGCCAGCGATCCAGCGCTGGTGCATCCTCGGCGCGCAATCCAATCGTGATACGCGCGCCGAGTTGTTGGATAAAAGGATTGGAGTAACGCCCACCACCGTGGAACTGGCAGGCCAGATCGAAGTGTTCCTGTTCCATTTTTGCAAAGAAGTCAGCCATCTCTAGCGGATCTTCCCGATAGCCTGGCTCCTCACTTACGCCTCCGAAAGGTGGTACGACAATAACACGGTCAATGGGAGATGGACGCGCTTGCATAAAGGTGGCGCACCAGGCTTTGGCAAGTAATACAATTTCAGCTTCGGGATAGGTGTGATGGAGGGCCTGGAGAGCTGGCAAGACGAAAATGAAATCTCCTAACGCATTCGCTCGTAGGACCGCTATTTTCTTAACATCAGGTATGCGGTCAGCATGTCTGATAATGTGCTCTGGCTGATAGCGATACTCCATACTGTATAGGTTCCTTTCCTCAGAGTAAGCTTCGTGATGAAATAGCCCATACTGCTCATCGACATCGTTCATTATACGTATTGCTGGGTATGGTTGGTGACGACGGCATAGGTGACTCGCGCAGAGAATGAGCCTGTGCTATTTTTACGTACAAAAGCCATAAATAGGTACTCAGCAATTCGGAGGCGAGGCTGATGGGTCTGTATGGATCGCTATAGGAGCAGTTATATGGTCATGATGATCATTGTGCGCGTAGTTGAGTACTGCCTGCAGCGTACTGGATAACACTATTGTGGCTTGCGGCATAAGGAGCCGCAGCATTACTGGCGGCAGTTCTGGCAACGACCAAACAATGAGAGCGCATGGCCTTCAATTTGAAAGTTGGTTTGATCTCCAATGGCATGGAGCTGTTCGGCTGGCAGGCAGAGATGAACCTCGACCACACGATGACACTTCGTGCAGGTCAGGTGATGATGATGTGTGCCTCCGCACACGCGATAATGATGTGATCCATCGGCGAATTCGATGCGATCCAGCAAACTTTGATCGACCAACTTTTCGATAGAGCGGAAGACGGTGGCGCGCCCAATGGTAGGTTCGATGGCACGTAACTCTTGCCAGAGATCATCAGTCGTGAAATCATCCCCTTTCTGGGCGAGTTCAACCAGCCGTTCTGCGATGAGGCGACGTGGACGAGTATTACGCTGGCTCATTTCCTCAAAAGCTGCTAAAATTTTATCCCCTATCTCCGTTGACATTGCTATTTCTCCATTTTTAGTGTGCACATAAAATTTCTTGCAGATTGTGCTTTTTGGCTGTTTCACGGTAATTAAGTATGCTATGCTCGGCTAATACCTGTTTGTTGTCTACTTATAGTCTACCACATCCGGACTGGTTTCTGCGTCTCCAGGATTCGTGACGGAGCGCGCCAGCCCTGGTTTTATCCCACATGTGATATCTGTACTGGATAGTTTAATGCGCTTTCTCTCCTCTTAATACAGCGGTGCTGTGTGCTCTTCTTTATCGCCACAGCAAGGGACTATTGGCTCGCACCTGACGACATGGACCAATCCCAGGCGATTGACCAGCACGGCGCTAAAATAGAGGAGCGCGGCCAGTGTGGCGATATAGAAGCCAACAGGCAGATAATGACCGAAGCTTCCTGTGAAGGCCAGTAGTAGACCACCCCAGGTGATGAACAGGCTGAGGGTAATCGCCAGAGTGAGGGATGTGCCGGGACGATGAGTCAAACGGAGCGCTGTTGCTGCGGGCGCGATCAAGAGCGCAATGATCAATAAAACTCCCACGACCAGGATCGAGATTGAAATAGTGACGGAAAGCATCAGCAAGAAAGCCATCGACAAGAAACGGACCGGCACACCACGCGTCTGCGCCACCATTGGATCAATAGATGAGAAGAGCAGGGGCCGATAAAGAATGGTCAGGAGCAGCAGGATAATAATACCGCAGATAAAGGTTGTCATGACATCCGAGCGTTGTACACTTAAGATAGAACCGAAGAGAATACCCAATCCTGAGCTATTAGCGCTGGCGCTACCCGTCTGGGTATAGACGGTCAGAAACAGGGCTCCCAGTCCCAGGGCAAAAGAAAGGACCATTCCAATCTCAACATCGCGGCCACGGATACGCTCTCCAAGAGCTCCCATGCCCAGGGCAGAGATCAAAGAGAAAATGAGCATACCAATGAGCGAACTGAAACCAAAGATAAGCGCTC
Organism: Dictyobacter arantiisoli; assembly: GCF_008326305.1. GTDB lineage: Bacteria > Chloroflexota > Ktedonobacteria > Ktedonobacterales > Ktedonobacteraceae > Dictyobacter > Dictyobacter arantiisoli. Next base: position 39,897 of record NZ_BIXY01000029.1, read on the forward strand.
CCGTAGCTCCCGCAAAACCAATATCTGAGAGTGCCTCACTGGCAAAGGTTTGTGAGCGTAACACGACAAAATAGCCCATACAGGCTGCAATGATAGCGACAATCGTGCCCGCTAAAAAGGCGTTTTGGACAAATTCCTGTTTTAATAATTCTAGCATGCTGCTTTTTATCTACCTCTTTTATCTACGCTCGGCAGGCTCAATGATAGTGGATGAGGTGCTTTCATGGGCGAACTGTGTACTGGCTAGCGAATGTGCTATTGGATCGCGGCCCGCCTGGGAACGGCGTTTTTGCCCTATCCAGTAAGGTGAGACGACGCGCGCTATCAGATAGACAATAAATGAGATGGTTGCGATATAAAAACTGGCCGGCCAGATACCGTTGGCGACAGCCAGCAGGATGCCCCCCCACATATAGCTCAGTCCCAGCATCACGGCGATCAGAAGTGCCCAGACAGGACGATGCGCAAGACGGACGGCGGTCGCTGCCGGACCCACCAGCAAGGTGAACACGAGAAGTGCGCCAACGATCTGAATCGAGACCGACACTGCAATAGCCGTCAGAATCATGAAGATAATTGCCAGCATACGCACCGGAAGTCCGCGTGCCAGCGCGACCATAGGATCAAACGAGCTAAATAAGAGTGGGCGATAGAGCAGCAGAATGGCAAGCAAGGTGAGCAAGCAAGTCACTGCCATAATCCAGACGTCACTATGGCTGATGCCCAGGATGCTACCAAAGAGCACGCCGTAAACACGTTCGGCATAGCCTGAGTAAAGCGAGAGAAACATCACGCCCAATCCCAGTGCCAGTGTCATGATGACCCCAATCGAGATATCACGCTCACGTACCTCTTTGCCCAGTAATGCGATGACGATGCCAGCCACGATGGTAAAGACAAACAGTCCATAGATAGGACTGATGCCCAGCAATACTGCCCCGGCAGCCCCGGCAAAGCCAATATTTGGTAAGGCATGTCCTGCGAAGGTTAGCCCGCGTGCGATCAGAAAATAGCCCACCACCGCTGCTACAATCGCGATACACGATCCCGCCAGCAGGGCGTTGCGCACAAATTCATATTGAAGAGAGTCTATGATTGAATTGATCATGCTAGCCTCATATTTCCGCGCCAACCACAAACATCCGCCCCAATGCTTTCACCACCTCAACCGGAGAACCATACAAGCGGGTAAGCGATTCAGTGGTGATGACCTCATCAGGAGTACCAATGGTGCTCCGTTTATTCGCCACATAAATAACCTTATCCACTACATTGAGCAGTGGATTAATATCGTGCGCAACCAGCAATACTGCCACATTCCGTGCCCGGCAGACATGATTGACCAGGGCCACAATTTCCTGTCCACGCGTAATATCGAGATTTGAGAGTGGCTCATCGAGCAATAAAAGACGAGGATTTGTCAGGAGTGCTTGTGCGATCAACAGGCGTTGCTGTTCTCCACCAGATAATTGTCCTACCGGTGCGTTCGCAAAGTGTAAGGCATCCACTTCTTCCAGTGCCTGCTCGATGATCGCGTTACGCTTACGATTGGGCCAACCGGGTCCCCAACGATGACCATCCAGTCCAAAGCCAACCACATCGCGTGCCCGTAAGGCTAAATCCGCCTCCAGTGTACGATGTTGGGGCGCATAACCAATATCAGTATTTCCTCGATGGGGGAGTTTCCCTAATACTTGAATCTTGCCCGCGCTGGGTTTGATCAGGCCCAGCAACAGTTTTAAGAGCGTGCTCTTGCCCGCTCCATTAGGCCCCAGAATCGTGACAAACTCACCACTTTGTACGCTCAAATTAATATTTTCCTGGATAATCTGCTTGCCCAGGCGTATCTGGACCTGTTCAAGTGAGATAACAGGTGTGCTCTGTTCAGCAGAGACATCTTTCACATGTCTGCCCTTGTCCTGCACGTCTGTGGTCATGCTACCGCCTTATTTGCTATTACCTAACGCGTGTTCTAATGATGACAATTGAGAGAGCATCCAGCTCTGATAGTTTTGATCAGGGGGCATCAACTCGGTGACAGCCACAACTGGAATATGTTGCTGTTGCGCGCTCTTCTGTAATCTGGTCGTGATTGAGGATTGTGTTTGTTGATTATAGATCAGTACTTTTACCTGATGCTGATTGACCTGATTATTGGTTGTCACGACCGTATCCGCTGGTGGATCGTTGCCCTCGGCCATCGCCTTTTGGAAACCTTGCGGTGTCAGAACTTTGAGATTCATCAAGCGTGTCTGATACAGATAAATCGTCTCTGTCAACCCCACAGGCGTTTGCGCATACGTATCTTTGATTGACGCAAGTTTTTGGTCGATGGTGCCCACTGCATTCTGGAAGATGTGGAGGTTGCGCTCATAGTCCGTAGCATGAGAGGCGTCAATCGTTTTGAGCGCGGACGCAACAGCCGCAGCGATGGCTTTTGCATTCGTGGGATCGTACCATACATGTTCGTTATTGGACAATTTGACGGGAGCAATATCGTAGCCCTTTAGCACGGTTTGGTTATTCGCCTGCGTGCTTGCCAGAAGATTGTCCATCCAATCATCATAACCACCGCCATTGGCAACCACCAGCTGCGCCTGCGCAATAGCCTTCACCTGATTGACACTGCTCTCATAACTATGGGGATCGATATTTGGATCGGACAACATACTGGTGACAGAAACATGCGTGCCGCCTACCTGTTTGACGATATCGCCATAGAAATTCTCTGCCGCCACCACCCGAACTAAGCCATTGGTGGTTGACAGAGAACTGCCCTGCCCATTTGCGCTCGTGCCGCAGGAGCTAAGTAAGATGAGCGCGCAAAAGGAGAGAAGTAGCCCTGATGACCGAATTCTTCTGAAATACATAAATCGTACGCTCCTGAAAAGATATTTATGAGTAATGCACGTTGTAATAATTGCAAAGGTTGAAGCTATCAGCCAGCCCCTTAATGAGACCATATCTCTCTATGCGCAGGATATCATACACTTCGAGCACTTGTCAATGAGATATATTCTCATTAACAATGATTTTATGAGCAAATTTTTTTCGATAAGAAATGACATAAAAGCTGTCTACAGGCTGCTTCAGACCTGTAGACATTCGGGCTCTATTATTGGTATGTGGTCTCAATAGTCTTGTTTTTTATAGAAGTACATGCCATACTCTATAAGTGATTGTTTGCAAACATGACAAAGCAGAAGCGCTGATAGGACTTCAGTTGCTATGAAGTCTGAATAAGCACCTTTTCATTGTAATATTTTTTTGCGATCCTTTTGATCGTAATGAAAGGTACAAAAATATGTCTTTGGATGTTTCACCGAGCCTCCTTAAGCAGGCAGAGAATCGCACTATGCAGACAGAGGATTTCTTGCAGTGTATTCGCGAATCTTTGCCGTATGCCTGGGAATTAGTTGAGCACCTGGCTGCTCGTTTACAACAGGGAAATGTAAGCTTTGTCGATAATCAGATTCCACCACCGAACGAGCAGGCGCGCGGTCAGTTGTTGCGGATGCTTGCCAGTGATGCGATGCGGCATGCCGTTGAGCAGCATTATGGGGTAAAACTGGCCTTTCAAAATTGTCATCGCCTGGCCCTCTTTCCCCAGGATAAGTTGGGTACTGCATATCAAGAATTTATCACGCCACGTAGCCAGATCCTGAATCAGAGTCCTGAATTACGCGATTGCTAAAGCCATTACAGATAGCTTAACGAGAGTACGATAGCCGTATCCTCGCCGAGTTGATAGTGTCATGAGCTGTCGGGCTATAACGGTGGCTCATGACTTTTTCATGATTTTTGTGCATAGGATCGTAATGACGCTAGCAGCATGATTTTTGTGGCTTCCGTTTTTTTCCTTCTTTCGCTTGATTGTGGTTGGTCGGCAGGGCGTGTTTTGTCCTCTTGCATGTGTGAAGATACGTGTAAAAAACAGCATTGAAGATGCTTGAGCGTGTCATTATGTGCTATAGCGAGAGGAGTAGTTATGTCTGAGGTACAATTGTTTGCCAGCTCTACGCCCGGTCGTTACGCGATAGGGACGCCCTATGGTCCAGATGTGGTGAATGGACAGGCGTTGACTCTTCTGGTGGGCGGACACTGGATCAGTGGTCGCATCCGCTATCAAAATCAGCAGCCAGGAGCGACAAAACAAGGTGAACCGATTCCTGGTACGTATGCCCTTGCTCAAATGGATGATACAGATACCGTCATGGAGGCGTCTGAAGAATCATTTCCCGCCAGCGACTCACCAGCCTGGGCTGGCTCTACTCAGGCTGGACAGTCAGCCTCCGCCGGGCAGGTTGCTTCTGGCTATTATTTTGTGGCCGATATGGATGGGAGCGTGTGTGGTCTCTGTGCTGGAATGCGCGTGCGTCCATAAAAGAGTGGAGATGACGCGAGCAGGGGGGCATCCATGAGTCATCCCGGACTTTTGAAACAAACGTTCGCTACAATGGGAGTGCAGAGGGCGAAGCCTTCTGCCGGGGTGTGGGGTGTCCCCACATACTTCTTTTCCCCTTTTTGCACGCCGCCTGCGGCGGCGCGAGGAAAAAGAAAAAGGACAGGGGACACCCCTGTAACCCCGGCAAGGGGCTAGCCGCCCCTTGCAACCCCGCTTGTAGAGCGGATTGAAGTCGATCGAACATCTGTTCGAAAAATTCGGGATAACTCATGGTGCTATTTTATGGCGCAACTGCTTCAAGGCGTTCTTCGGTAATTTGAAGACCCAGGCGGCTCAGACGGCGAATAATCGAGCTATAGCCTCGCTCAATCATTTGCGCGTTATCGATGATCGTTTCGCCTTCAGCAACAGCGCCAGCAATAATCATCGCGCTACCTGCACGCAGATCATGTGCCCATACGGTTGCTCCGGTGAGGTCCGTTGGTCCTGGAATGACCGCCGAGCCATCCTCTACTTTGATGTGCGCACCCATCTTGTTGAGCTCATCGATGACGCCAAAGCGCTGATCAAAGAGGGTTTCGCGTACATATGAGGTGCCCGAAGCCAGACAGGCCAGAGTGATCAAGGGGGATTGCAGGTCGGTTGGATAGCCAGGATAAGGCCAGGTGATAACGTTGACCGGACGGAGCGCACCCCGGCGACGCACCCGGATGACTGGCCCATCCTCTTCCAATTCGACGCCCATCTGCTCTAATTTGGCTCGTGCAACCCCAAAGTGGCGTAGATTGGCGCCAATCAATGCGATATCTCCTTGCGTCGCGGCGGCCAGAATCGCCATCGTGCCTGCATCAATGCGGTCTGGCATGATAGTATATTCGACCGCAGTTAATTCTTTGACCCCATCAATCTGGATGACGCCAGTGCCGACACCTGAGATTTTCGCACCCATCAGATTCAGGAAATTCGCGACATGGGCAATCTCTGGTTCAAGGGCTGCGTTTTCAATGATCGTTGTTCCCTCGGCCAGGCAGGCGGCTGCCATCAGATTCTCGGTTCCGGTATGGCTGGGCGTATCCAGGTAGAGATAGGCCCCCTTCGCATGATCCATACGGACAGAGATAGCCTGTTCGTCCTCGGTAACCTCAGCTCCCAGACGCACAAAGCCGCGATAATGGAAGTCGAGGCTCCGTTTGCCCAGGTTACAGCCGCCAACCTTCTCGATTTTTACCTGTCCGGTGCGTATCATTACAGGGGGCAGAAAGAGGACAGAGCCACGAATCAAATTGGTCAAGGCAGGTGGAAGGACATTCGAGGTCAGGTTAGAGGCGTCAATGATAAGTACTTGTTCTTCTTCATGCAGTTTGACACGTGCTCCCAGTGTTCTGGCAATCTCAATGGCTACGTAGACATCGTTGATTAAGGGTACATTATGCAGGATCGTCTGTCCTTTTTTAGCAAGCAAGGAAGCGGCAATGATCGGAAGAGCAGCATTTTTCGCCCCCTGGATGATCACTGTACCTTCGAGGCGTTGACCGCCGTGCACATGATAGCGAACTGGTTGGCGTATCGACATAGAATTAGAAATCCCCTTTAATGTATGTGCATAATCTATGCATAGATAGCATATCATATCGTTTATGGCAGTAGGGGAATGCGAGTAGTGAGGAGCGGAAAAAGGGCTATCCCTTTGTACCCCCTTTCACCCATGACACGTAGATACGTCAAATAGCTTGTAACATGCTTTTAAATGAATACCAGGGTTTTTCTATAAGCTATAATAGGACCGGAGTGTCTCTTTTTAGAGCTGAGAAAAGATATCTGTGACTCTGTGTTCTGCATAAAAACTATCAATCAGGAGGCGATGCAGTGATGGCATCCCTTATTTCGCTACAAACACTGCAACACTTGTTGCAAGTTATAGGATATCCTGCGGTTACACTTTTTGTTTTAATCGAGTGTATTGGTATTCCTATACCCGGCGAAACAATACTCTTGCTCGCTTCTTTCTACGCGGCTTCTGACTCCCATTTGCAAATATCTATCGTGATCGCCTGTGCTGCCTTTGGCGCGATTATAGGAGATAATATTGGCTATTATCTTGGAGGCACTGGCGGGCGTGCTTTTGTCGCTAAATTTGGACGTTTCTTCTTTGTGAAGATGGAGCATCTAGATCTTGCCGAAAAATTCTTCCTGCGCCATGGAGCGAAGACTGTCTTCTTTGGCCGTTTTATTTCGATCTTGCGCATATTCTCTGCTTTTCTCGCAGGCATGAATCGGATGCCACGGGGTACTTTCCTGCTTTACAATAGTCTGGGTGGTATTATCTGGGCAACCTATGTGGGCCTCTTAGGCTATATTGCGGGCTATTATTTCCATGAGCATTTTGATCAGGTGGACCATCTGGCTAAAACGCTGGGCTGGTTAGGATTGGCCATTGGCGTATTGATCACCATTACCACAATATTTTTTGTGCGACGGAGCATCGCACGCCGGGTTAAGGCTGCTGTAACAGCAGATAAAACAACAGTTTAAGGAGAGTAATAGTGAAGATACGTATTATGGGTGGCATTATCATCGGCATCGTTCTGGTGCTCGTGGCGGTAGCGATCATAGGAGGCTTGTATCCGGGTGCATCTGGTGCGCGTTCACAGGCCACTGTACCACAGGCTAAATTACCTCGTCCTGAGCATGTGGTGATTGTGATTGAGGAGAATAAAAGTTATACACAGATTATAGGTTCAGCAGCGGCCCCCTATATAAATACTTTAGCCAGCCAGGGAGCATCCCTGACAAACATGCATGCTGAGACACATCCCAGTGAACCTGATTATCTGGCCCTTTTCGCTGGTTCAACGTTTGGGATTAGCAGTGATGCCTGTCCAAATACGTTTGCCGATGCGAATCTAGCTAGCACTCTCACACAGGCGGGAGCTAGCTTTGCAGGCTATTCGGAGAGTATGCCCGTTACAGGCTATACTGGTTGTTTTGCACCCGCCAATGGAGGCTCTTCGGCTGCTTTGTATGCACGAAAACACAATCCATGGGTCAATTTTACCAATGTTCCTGCCAGTCAAAATTTGTCCTATAGTAGTTTTCCAACCGATTATAGCAAGTTGCCGACCATCTCGTTTGTCATTCCCAATCAACTCAATGATATGCATTCTGCTTCGATTGGGAGGGGGGATAGCTGGCTCAAGGTGCATCTTGATGGCTATGCTCAATGGGCGAAGACGCATAATAGCTTGTTGATCGTCACCTGGGATGAAGATGATGGATCTAAAAGTAATCAAATTCCTACTATCTTTGTTGGTTCAGTCGTGAAAATCGGGCTCTACAGCCCTTTACTCAATCACTATTCTCTCCTGCGCACCCTTGAAGACATGTATGGTCTTCCTTATCTGCAACAAAGTGCCAGCGTGACGCCCATTACTGGCATCTGGCAGCAGCGTTAATATACACTGCTGGTCATGAGTGTTTCGTGATCAGCAGTTTTTTTATGATTTTTTTATGTATTTTTCAAGTGTTTTTTTCATTTATCTTCTATAATAGAAGCAATGAATATTGCTATAGAACAGAGGGATGGAAGATGAACAATGGTGGATTTTGTTCTGGTAAATATATTTTATTCTCTATGCTGATGACCGAGAGATATCCTTTTATACGTTTTGAGGCTGTGAGTGCTCCTGGGGAATGGGATGCTATGGTGGTAGGTGAGCCTCTCATCGCTGTGCTCTCAGAACCTATTGAACACGAAGGTGATGCTATGGATGTAAATGTTGTAACTGATGTTGTAGTTACATTGAGAAAGTTGAATGATAAACGTGCACTTGAACCACTTGAGGCGGAAATTGAACGCAGAGATGAGCAGACACGGGCGGTAATCGCGCTTTCTCTCGGTAGTTTTGGGGATATGCGCGCGGTTGAGCCACTTTTAAACTTGCTCTATGATGAAGAGGCTTTGATACGTCGTGCCGCTGCCTATGCCCTGGGCGACCTGGGCGATCAACGCGCGGTTGGCCCCTTGATGGCTATCCTTGATGATAGTGATTTTGAGACGCGCAGTAATGTTGTCAAGGCCTTAGGTTTACTTGGCGACAGGCGTGCCGTGCCTCCTTTAATTGCCGCGCTTCAACAACAAGAACCTCTTTATCGGCGTGTGTTTATTATCGAGGCATTGGATCGCCTGGGAGATGTGTGCGCGGTTGATGCCCTGCTTGAGCGTTTACAAGATCCCTGTGAGGAGAAAGAGGTACGTGCCGCCGCTATCGAAGTCCTGGGGCATTTCGGCGCTAAACGTGCCGTGCCGCCTCTGCTGTCTTGCTTGTATGATAGGGGGGATGACATGGTCTACGAAATGCGCTGGCGTGCCGCCGTTGCACTTGGTCAGATCGGGGATACGCAGGCGATTGTTCCCTTACGTGCTTTTCTCAGCGATCCCGAGCCAGTCATGCGTATGGCGGTCAGCGGTGCCCTACGCCAACTAGAAATGGTACGTGTCGTCGCATCTCCTTTGAGCTGAAAGCCCGCTAATCTCACTGCACGCACCTCTGACTTGAAGTCGGCCCATCATGGGCCGATTTTTGTGTCTGACCTTACGCAAGGCCAGAAAACCATTCAAACATTCTGTCTCTTACGAAACTGTGGATTCTTTGCCAGGAGAAAAACAGCCAGAATTTTCGTGACGGATACACAAAGAGATCCGTCTAAGGTGTATGTGGAGCGTTATATGTAGACATGTAAAACCTTCTATCAGGTAAGTGTGACGCGGTAGCTTTGAGTACAATTGTTCAAAAGGAGCATAGCAGCTCTTTTTCCTCCTCACATGGCAAAGGCGTGATCTTCCGCTCTCAAACTCCTATCTAAAAAGCGGTGAAAAGAAGTAGATGAAAGATCAAATCATAACATCACGACAACGATCATTTATGCGTGATCGTTTTACCTGGCTCGCGTATGCGCTTTTGGCCTGCTACGCGTATTTGCAGAATTCACCTGGCCTGTTGGTCCCATTTATTCACGCCGATATGCACCTCGATTATACCGTTGATAGTATGCATTTGAGTAGTCTTGCCCTGGGTGGAATTATCGCTGGCTTGATTGGTGCTCCTGTCACGGCCCGTTGGGGACGGCAGGCTGTGCTCTGGGGCGGAGCCCTTGGCATGTTGTTCGGAGCTGGTATTGTTTTTATCAGCCATTATCCAATTGTTAGCATTACAGGGATGTTTGTAATTGGTTTCCTGGGTGCCCTGGTTGGTATGACGGTCCAATCCACGCTCTCCGATCATCATGGACAATTTCGGGCAGTGGCGATTGTAGAGGCTAATATGTTAGCCAGCCTGGGGGCTGGTATTGCTCCCCTGTTGTTAGGAGGACTGGTTGTACTGGGATTTGGCTGGCGCAGTATGTTGTTCTTGCCGGTGCTCGTGGTGGTCTTACTGGTATTATTCAATGTTCGTATTCCAGTACCAGAGGCACCACAAAGTATGGACTCACGTCCTGGACAGCGTTCCACCTTGCCTCGTGAACGTGTCAAATTGCCTGGAGCATTCTGGCTTTATTGGATTGCCATGGTTGCTGGTATCGCGGGTGAGTGGGGCGTCTCGTTCTGGGGCGCGAATTATATGATCTCGGTGGTCGGGATGCCGAAGGCGACTGCCGCCAGCTTGATGACGCTCTTCTTTCTGGCATCAGTGATTGGACGTTTGATTGCCAGCCGCCTGACGAGACGCATTGCAGCTGAACGCTTGATCTTGCCGATGCTTGGTATTGCTATCTTTGGTTTCTTGCTGTTCTGGTTAGGATCCACAGTTGTGCTCCATATCAGCGGCCTGTTTGTGGCTGGTCTGGGGATCGCGAATCTGTTTCCATTAAATTATTCGGCAGCTGCCAATCGTATCCCTCAGTATGCCGATATTGCCAGTGCGCGGGCCACGGTCGGTGGAGGAATCGCTATGTTTGTGTGTCCTCTTATTCTTGGCCGGCTGGGCGATATGCTGGGACTGAGGATAGCCTTTAGCGTTATCTTTGTCTTCTTTGTCTTGACTGGCATTTTTGTTTTGTTCGCAAGTCGTGCTACCCGACGCCTGGATGCTGTGCCTACCACTCATACTTTAGATATCATCTCAGAATCTGTAATAACAAATATTGATGCCACTCCCGATTTATTGTTAAAATAATCATCAAGAGATAGCATCGCTAGAGCGCCTATATCAACAATCTTCCTCCTATACTTTAAAAAGTCGGGAGGAAGATTGTTGATATGGCGTTCTTTGTTGTTCCTATCATAGGCAAGGTATTGTTTTTAAACGGTATTATCCTTGCCCTGCATGACTTCAAACAGAAACCATTTGCGGCGTTCGGTCTCATCCAATATTTCTTCAAGCGCATTAGCAGTCGCATTGTCCCGACTATGTTCTGCTGCCTCGATGGCGGCGCGTATCATCTGCGCAATATGGGTATTATCATCCATCAGGCGTTTTACCATCTCTCCTGGGGGAACAAAATCGTCGTTGTCATCTTTAATGGTCTGTAGCTCACTGATCATACTGATACTGCGTATCGTTGTGCCACCGATGCGGCGCACGCGCTCAGCCATGACATCAATCGACGCCAGAATCGTCCCTGCCTGTTGATCGAATAATTTGTGATAATCGCGAAAGTGCGATCCTGACAGATGCCAGTGGAAATTCTTAGTTTTGGTATAGAGTGCAAAAGCGTCAGCGATCAAAGGATTCACCGCGTTGGAGACCGCCTGGACCTCTTCTGAATTTAAGTCTGTTACCGTTGCAAGCTGTGCGGGCACTTTTTGTTTGCCCATAATTGGTTTTGCGTTGATTGCTTTACCCTGGGTCTTTTCTTGTGTGCTCACAATCTTCACTCCTCTTTAGTTTCTACAAGAAAGGAAGACGTTACAGACCGCCGTTCCTCTATTTCTGCATCTATCATATCGTTGGTCCTACGTCTGGTAGCTTTTCACTGCATTATAGATATGTGCCTTGAGTATATGGTTACTCACAAACCACACATATCTATCCTTTGATTTACACGAGCTGTTTAAAGAAAGAGTGACAGTTGATAAATTTTAGATAAAGTTGCTGAGCAAACATGTTATCAGTACTGCTAATCCCGGTATGGCGCCGATCAAGGTCCAGCCAGCCAGTAACGGGACCAGATCAAACATATACAAGCCACCATAGAAAAAGGTGATAGCGAGCATTTCCAGGAAGAAGAGATGGGTCCAGCGTATGCAAAATGTCTGCACATTTTGCCCTGATTCGATGTTATGTTGAACACGATAGACCAGCCGAGGTCCCATAAAGAAGAGAAGCGCGCCGCACAAGAGCGATAAAATTGCTGAGCTGTTTCTGATCATCATCCAGAACTGCGCTAATGTGATTGCCAATTGCATGGTTTCCCCTTTGTTCGTGTGTGGCAGATAATAGTCCTGGTTACACATACGCCGATTTCTTTTCTATGCTTTAAGCATAGTGCTCATCTGTCATCAATGCATCGTGTATTTGTCGCAACTTTGTCGCAACCTGGCTGATATATAGCTGCTTCGTACTTGCAGCATTACACTGGAACTTCTCAGCGGTTATAATTGAACAGGAAGTAGAGAACGATAGGAAAAAGAGAATGCTTAATGACAACTGTATTGTTAGTGGAAGATGAAATGGCCCTGGCTCAGGTGGTACTACGCGAACTCTCTTCGTCTGGCTACTCGACCTTACACGCGAGCGATGGTGTAAACGCACTGGTATTGCATGCTCGTTCACAGGTTGATCTGGTGATTTTGGATTGGATGTTGCCAGGTTTGAATGGCCTGGAGGTCTTGCGGAAGCTGCGGCAGAGTTCGGCTACGCCGGTTTTGATGTTAACCGCTCGTAGCGAGGAGGCTGACCGGGTACTTGGTCTGGAAGTAGGTGCGGATGATTATTTGACCAAGCCGTTTAGTGTTCGTGAGTTGATTGCGCGCGTACGTGCCTTACTACGTCGGAATGAGCTGATTCGGCAAACTTTGATGACCGACCGCGGTGACGCCAATAGGCTGCTCAAGCGGGGACCATTGCAGTTGAATCCTCAGACGCATAGCGCCACGCTGGCTGGCACGGCCCTGGATTTAAGTCCAACCGAATTTACATTGCTGCAACTATTGTTGCGTAGTCCTGGCCGCGCCTTCAGCCGTGCCTATTTAATCGAGACGGTGTGGAGCGAGACGTATGTTGGCGGTGATCGTTCAGTAGATAATGTGGTGCTACGTTTACGCAAGAAGCTTGGTTCTCTGGGAGATGCTATTGAGACAGTCTGGGGGGTAGGCTATCGTTTACGTGCCGAAACATCCTCCAGCGATACCTGATAGATAGACTGTATTTATATGTTTATGACAATTTTGTTGTGATGCGTTAAACACAAAGGAAGCAAGCGCTGGAGTAGAGAGAAGATGCGACAATTTTTGCGCTATATGAGTCCGTTACCCTGGGTATCAGGATGGCGTATGCCTTTTGTGCGTGCCTGTTTTGATCTCTTAGCTCTACAAATGTTATTAGTGATCGTTTTCACGGGGAAAAATGTAACTGTTCATGTTCCAGGACTTAACACAATAAATGAATTTCCTAGATTTTTCCTATTCATTTATTGTCTAATTTCTTGTGTCTTTTTCGCATTTCGCTGGCAGGCGCGTCCCGCTTCTCGTACTTTCTGGCAACAATTGTTGATTGAAATTGAAGTAGCTGGTTTTTTGTTTTTTGAGCTAGCAGGAAGCCTTTATCTCTTTTTCTTCCTTTTCCAATATAATCAGTTGCAATTTTTGCTTGCGCAACCAGATCTCTGGCATACTGCAGCCTTCTCATTTCTTCCATTAAGCAGTATTTGTTTTTTCTGCTTACGCGCAACGTTATATCTATTGAGTGTCTGGAATCGTCTCCGTGCAACGCGCCTGCGCTGGGAGGTGACACACTCCCATTTGATGACGGTGGTGATCGGGGCGGGAGCAATCAGCTTTCTGTTTGTCTGTTTACAAGTGGGCTGGGGCGTTGTAAATGTGATGAACAATACTTCTGTTCTCATGAGAATAGTGGGCTTCTTGTTGATTATGTTTGTGGTAACTGCGATTGCGATGGCTTGTGTATTACCCCCTTCCATTTTATCTTCTTATATTTTCACCCGGCGCTTTACGCGAAGGATTGAGCGGCTGGCTGCCGCCACCAGTATTCTGCGCAATGGAGGCTATAGTATTCGTGTGTCGGTAGAAGGACAGGATGAAATCGCTCATTTGCAGGCTGACTTTAATGCCATGGCAGCTGAGCTAGAGCGCACCATGCGTGAGCTCAAGGAAGAACGGGATAATGTGGCGACCTTGCTCCATGCACGCCGTGAATTGATTGCCAGTGTTTCGCATGAACTACGGACGCCGGTTGCGACGGTCCGGAGTTATCTTGAATCGACACTTGCTAATTGGCCGGATGATCAGCCGCCAGCGACGTTAAAGCAGGATATGTCGATTGTCGAGCAGCAGACGATCCGCTTGCAGTCCCTTATCAACGATCTCTTCACGCTCTCGCGCGCCGAGGTAGGTCATCTCGAGATGCGTTGTGAGCCAACCAATGTGGATGTATTAGTACAACGGGTAGTCGATATGAGTTCTCCACTGGCCTGGCGCGGTAGCCGTGTGGAGGTTCTGGCTGAAATTGCTGCATGTAAACCTGCCTTTCCACGTGCGCTGATAGATCATCAGCGCCTTGAACAAATCCTCCACAATCTGATTCACAACGGTATTCGTCATACACCACCGGGAGGCATCGTTGCCATCTCAGCATATGCCGATGAGCGCTCGATAATCTTGCAGGTAAAAGATACCGGTGAGGGTATTGCTGCCGCAGAGCTAGCAAAAATCTGGGACCGTTTTTATCGAGCCTCAAATGCCCAATCTCAGTATGGAACTGGCACTGGACTGGGCTTAGCCATTGTAAAAGAGCTGACAGAAGCCATGGGCGGCACGGTTGCGGTTGAAAGCAAGGTAGGACAGGGGTCCTGCTTCACCATTTGTTTACCGCGTGTGCTGCCCGATAGCATAACTGCTCCGACTCAGATTATCCAACACGCATGAAAAATCCTCCTTTAGCGTGGATAATCCTGTATTGTTGGCAATTGGGGTGTCTCTGCTTTTTGCCGCGGCAGGAGCGAGGCGAAGTAATCCAGCAACAGACGATGGACGAAGATATAGCCACCTCCTACCTTGCGTAACAGAATACGTTCAGTCGCAAAGTCGAGAAAGTGTGAATAATTCCACGGCATTGCCCCGCTGCGCCAGAGCAGTAGACGTAATACCGTATGCTGAATGCAGGCCCAACCCCCGATCAGCAGTCCAACCAGCAGACCGCAAGATGGACCAATAAAGAGGGCATTATGCAATCCCAGAAACAGGACCTCATCCAGTCCTTGATGGAGCAATAAAGGGATCTGCGTATCTGACCCCTGTTCAACCAGCGTACTGAATTGCAGGCTGAATAGATCATAAGAGTGGGTGAACAGGAATAACATCGCGACCTGAATGAGCCAGCTCACCCAGGCACAAATTGTGCCTACGATCAGTCCATTACGTGCGGAGCGACCGATGCCCTGATTGGGTGTCATACGGTGATGTTCTTCGAGTTTATGGTTTGAGAGGCCATGCAGCAGCCCTAAAATAAAGCAATAACTTAAGCCCAGACTGATACCAGTAGTCAGACCAAAACCGAGCCCAACAATGGCGCGATAAAGAAGATCTATATTGTTTCCAATCGTAGGAATTTTGTTTAATTGAATGCTCAAAATTTTAGTGAGTGTGACGCTTGGTCCAAAGATCAAAGCATTGCTCAAGCCTACGCCCAGGCCGACCAGCCCGGCCACCAGAGCTCCCTGTTTCAGATAGCGTGTGCTCACCAATCCATGCCATAGCCCCTGTGGGGACCAGCTGATGATCTCCGCCAGTTGAATCGTCTGGCTGCGCTGCGAGAAGAAGAGCAGAAGCAGCAGCGCGATCAGGGCAAAGCTGATGCCCACAATTAACCCAAAGCCGATACCTACGACCGGTCCAATTGTAAGAGTAAAGCTCAGACCAGTACTCAGGCCAATCAATACTCCAATCAGTGCTCCCTGTTTCAGAATCGTGCCCGTCCTATATTGCCGATTATTGGTCGCATCTGGCACCAGGAGGAGGCTGAGAAGCGCACTGATCAGACCAAAGGTGCTGCTGATAATGATACCCTTTAACGGAGCATGCCAGGTAGAGCCTCCGGGTGTGCATAAAATCATTAGAGCTACACCCAGGCCATTGCGCAAGGGACTATTATGAAGAAGCAACCTTATTTTGTTTCTGTTGTGATGTTGTGGGTGTTTTCTTTCTGGTAGCGGTTCAATACTGCGTCCACTGAGTAAGGCTCCCAGCAAGGCGCCCATGATTTCATAAATGGCCCGTACTGTAATGGTCATGGTACCCAGAAACAATAGACTCACAACCAGACTGATCAATGCTCCCACACAGATACCAATCAACTGGATAGCCAGGCGGTCGTAAAGACGGTGAAAAGGTACATCTTCAAGCCAATCTGGCTGAATGTGTTCAATGTAAAAGACGCTTTGATTCTGATGCTTCATTTGGCGCGCCAGGTAGGCAAGCCATTGTACCGTTTTGGCCGGTGAATGATGGGTTGAGCTGCCACGGCGTGTCAACATGCGCTGGACATAGGTTGCAAAAATTTGCTGCCGCTTGGCCTCTAGCGTACTGTTTTCAAGAATTTCATCCAACGGTAGCCCATGATATGCCAGAGTCAGGACGCTTAACATTAATGGTGTGGTGGCGAGTTCTTGTAGCGCCAGATCATGCTGTAGCGCCATCCTCAGTGCTTCGAGTGGCTTGCCGACCTGCTGTAAGTAGCGCTCAATTTGTTGCAGCGACAGCGGTTGGATCACCACTGCCATCTGAAGATTTAACTGTGTGCTGAGTGTATGATATTCGGCGCTACGGCTACAGACCACTACCGGTACCATGCCATATTTTTGACGGAATGCATTAATCGCCTCAATACAGCTCATGCGATAGAAGGATGTTACCTCATCCAATCCATCGAGTAAGAGCAGAATACGTTCATTGTCAATCCAGTTTTGACCGATCTTGCGTGGAACTTGATACTTATCATGAAGCTCTTCGACCAGCCATTCACGCATTGGCATACGCTTGATCGCCCATGAAGAAAGATTAAAGACGACCGGTATCAATTGCGTCTCATCCTGTTCTGCTCGATTCAGAAGATGGCGCGTGAGATCCAACAGGAGGGTTGTTTTACCCGCTCCGGGTTCACCCAGAATCAAGAGGGCGCCATCAGCTTCATCGTAGACCTGAATAATAGCGGTCTTTGGCGGCAATGTGCGTTTTGCTTGTGCCGATTCTTGCAAAAGGTGCCAGGGATTGACCAGCGCATCAGGGCGAGTTTGAAAGCCTAACTCAATCAACGCGGCATGATGGAGGGAATGTTCCAGAACATCAGTAATCCAGAAGCGTCGCACACGTCTGAGCAGGTGTTGTCGATTATTTCTCTCTTGTGGTAATGACTGTTTTATATTCCTGAATACTGTATTATCGATATGTGTCGGCGCATGAGTGAAACCACTATTTTGTGGCTGCTGGTTAAGCGCCGCCCAGAGTGTTCCAAAGTTCTGTTCCTCGTCATATGCCACGGTTTGATAGCTATCCCTGGTGGGTGTTAAGACCCCTCGATACCTCGCATTGGCAGGGGCTGGAAACAAACCCAGGGCCTGAGCATCCATCTGGAAAATTGTACAGAGGGCCTGACAATAGCGAGGACCAGGGGGAGTTAGCCCACATTCCCAATGCTCGACCAGTGCGGAATCAGTCTCAGTTGATCCAAAGTCGGGTAAAAGATTAATATAGCGAGCGACATCTGCGTGTGTCCAGAAGCGTCGTTCGCGCTCTTGTCTTAGTTTCTGGTTGGGGATTTTCATCTCTCCTGGACAAGCTCGATCTTCCATCCCTTTCTTCCTCCTTCACATTGCCCATGAAACGCTACCTGACTCGCATGCCAGCTTCAGTAACGTATGCCCATACTATTCACTATCACAATTTACCCATTGAATGATGTGGAATTATTATAACATGCCCATCAGAATAAAGCATCCCAAACTCCTGATTATCCTATCGAAACATGAGATGATGGAAATAAATATTTCTAATCTGTTGTCCTGTATAAATATAGATACATATGAATGCAAAAATATTGGTAGCTGTGTTATCTTATCGTTATGCAAATAAATTCTTGTATAAAGCAGCATAGTAGTATAATATTCCTATTTCCTCATGAAATGCGGCAAAAGGTCTTCTGTTTCGTCGTAATGTTTAGTATGTAGTCATTGGCACACTTTACTGAGGCAATTTCATAACAAAAATTATACTGATGAATGTAGTGGTCTTTAAGAAGGGTTGGAGAAGGTATGATTGAAGAGTGGAATAAAGCATTATCTACATGGTCCCTGCGAAATATTCCTGTTTCCTGGTATCGAGCTCTCACATTACCCGAACGTGTAGCTTTATGGGAAGCTGCTGGCAAGCCACGTTTACCTGTAGAAAAACTTGATCTGGCATTGGCGGAGCAAAAGTTGCAATGGTGGAAGGAAGTTTCTTCGACCGATACTGGTGGAATAGCTTTTAGTGCGCATCTGGCAATTGATGATGTGACAGAAGATGAATTGTTATATCTCCTGGCCGAACCAATTGAGGAGATGCGTGAGCGTATTATCAACGATATGGATTGGTTGAATACGCTGTTCCAGGCATTTCTGGTCACGGATAAGGATCTGCCATATCCTCTCCCCACGCTACCAGTGCTTCCTGAACTGGATATCCTCTTACCTGCGCTCCTTCCTTTGTTGCGCCATGCCTGGAAGCGCATTTGTATGGAAGTGCAGTTTTTGTCGAGACGTCAGAAGACGCCCCCATTTGATCAGACAGCGATTGTAGGTCCACTTTTTGCCCCTCTTCCAGCTCTCTTGATGTCAAAGGTGAGCAAGGTACTGGCACTGGAACTCAATGTGATGCGTATCGAAGGACGTTTGCCCGGTGCGAATCCTGAGGAGCGCTTTGTCGCTTTTGCGAACTGGTGCAGCCAGCCTTCTTCCATGCTCTCCGTGTTTATGAAATATCCAGTGCTGGGGCGGCAATTGGTGCTCCTGTTAGATCAGTGGCGTGAGACATCCCTCGAATTCTTGCAGCGCCTGTGTGATGATTGGAAGGAGATGCGGGCATGTTTTTCGCCTGCGTGTGATCCAGGACTGCTGGTAGATGTACAGAGTGAGGTAGGAGATGCTCATCGCGGTGGGCGAACTGTCCTACTCTTGCGCTTTCGTTCTGGCCTGCGATTGGTCTATAAGCCTCGCTCATTGGCTGTTGATACGCATTTTCAAGAGTTGCTCACCTGGTTGAATACGCGGAGTAATCTCCCTCCATTCTATGTGATGCGTATTCTGGATAAAGGGACATATGGGTGGTCAGAATTCATCGAAGCCCATGATTGTAGCACGCCAGATCAGGTGGAGCGTTTTTATATCCGGCAGGGAGCGTATCTGGCTTTGCTGCATATGCTGGCGGCGACTGATATTCATGCTGAAAATCTCATCGCAGCTGGTGAGCAGCCAGTTCTGGTCGATCTAGAAGCATTGTTTCATCCTCATATGCGTCGTGATGATGAAGCAGCGCAGGCAGACACTATCATGGATGAGTTATTGCAGTCGTCGGTGCTGGCGATTGGTCTATTGCCGTGTCGTCTCTGGTCTAATCAGCAGATGGTCGGGGTTGATCTGGGTGGCATGAGTGAGGTACGTGGACAGGTATTTCCGCTTCCGCTGGCTAAATGGAGCGCGGTTGGAACGGATCAGATGCATGTGGAGCGGGATTATCTAAGTTTAGCAAGCTGCCAGAATCGTCCGCATTTGCAAGGTCAGGATGTCAACCTTTCTGTGTATCAGCACTGTATTGTGTTTGGTTTTGTCTCTCTCTACCAGTCGTTGGTCGCGTGCCGGGATGATTTGTTGATGCAGATATTACCTCGCTTCGCCCGGGATGAGATCCGTTTTATTCTTCGCCCAACTATGGCCTATAGCCTGATGATACAGGAGAGTTTTCATCCCCATGTGTTGCGGGATGCATTGGATCTCTATCGCTACCTGGATCGTTTGTGGACGATTACGGTGCAACAACCCCATCTGGCTGGCGTCATCGCATCGGAACGGACCGATCTTCTCAATGGGGATATTCCTCTCTTTTTGACGCTGGCTGCCAGCCGCAACCTTTATACTGGCCGCGCCGAGCGTCTGGAGGATTTTTTCTCGCTGACAGGTATGGAGACTGCTGTACAGCGTCTACATAGCCTGAATGAGCAAGATTTGGAACGGCAGGTATGGATTATTCAGGCGGCTCTGGCGACAGCTCAGGATGTCGGGAATACGGTCGGACATCGCCACGAGCTGGCTCTCCAATTTGATCCATCTCCTCCAGCGGCGGATTCAGAGCAGCTATTACATGCCGCATTGACTATTGGGAAGCGCCTGGACAATTTAGCGGTGCGCGATGCCCATCATATTCACTGGCTCGGATTGTCCCTGGGCACTGATCGGTCATGGAAGATTTCCCCTGCTCACTATGATCTTTACAGTGGTTTGCCCGGGATTGCTTTTTTTCTGGCTTATCTGGGGGCCAATGCCGATCAGGAGCAGGATCAAATTCACTATACTGAGCTGGCTCGTACGCTAGCATTTTCAATCTATCAGCAGGTAACGCAGCCAACGATGCCTCCTGTGTATGGGAATGCTCTCGGTGCCTTTGACGGCTGGGGATCACTACTCTACCTCTTTGCCCATTTACAGTCCCTCTGGGATGAGCCCTGGCTGCTGGAGGCGATTGACAAGATCGTGGCTCATATCCCACCTTTCCTGGCGCTGGACCAAACACTCGATATCATGCATGGTGCGGCTGGCTGCCTCGCCGCTTTATTAAGCGTCTATGCTATCGCGCCTGCACCCTCTATTCTAGCGGAAGCTTTGCACTGTGGCGAGCATATTGTGGAGGCATTAGAGCTATCGTCACCTCTACCCTCTCCCCTGGCCTTACATGAGAAAGGATTGTTGACTGGCTATGCCCACGGTGCGGCTGGTATGGCATTAAGCCTGGCCCAATTAGCCAGGCTAAGCAAGCGTGAACATTTTCAAGCTGCCGCGCTGGTTTTATTACAATATGAACGTGCTTTGTTTTCGCCTCAACAGCGGAATTGGCCCGATCTCCGTCTCTCTGAAGTTCCCCATTCTATCCAGCAGAGCCAGCCAGTGCCAATCACGCCGTCTCGATTTATGGTTGCCTGGTGTCATGGCGCGGCTGGCATAGGTTTGAGCCGTCTGGAATTGCTGAAATATATGGATAACGATGAGGCGCAGCTGCAAGAGGAGATTGCGGCGGCGCTACAAACAACAGTAGAGGGGGGCTTCGGATATAACCACTCATTATGTCATGGAGATATGGGCAATCTGGAATTGCTGCTGACAGCTACACAACAACCGAGTATGCATCGCTATTTGGAGCCTCTTGCTCATTTGACGGCGCAATTACTGGATAGTGGTATGCGCAATGGATGGGTAACAGGACTTCCTCTTGGTGTCGAAACTCCTGGGATGATGCCTGGTCTGGCTGGTATTGGCTATGAACTTTTGCGTCTGGCGCAACCGCATAAAGTTCCCAATCTGCTGGTACTGGCTCCTCCGTTGCATGTGAAGATTGGCTAGTGCTCTGACACTGTTCATTTGAAGGGCAGGGGTGCAGGGGATGCAATCCCCTGACTGGGTTCCAGGGCTGTGCCCTGGCCTCTTCCCACCACCCGCCCGCGTAGCGGGCAACCATTCAAATGAAGCCAGTCAGAACTCAGACATCATGTGATGAGAGGCGGGGATGCAAGGGGCGGCGA
Organism: Dictyobacter arantiisoli; assembly: GCF_008326305.1. Taxonomy (GTDB): domain Bacteria; phylum Chloroflexota; class Ktedonobacteria; order Ktedonobacterales; family Ktedonobacteraceae; genus Dictyobacter; species Dictyobacter arantiisoli. The sequence goes on from NZ_BIXY01000029.1 coordinate 61,299, forward strand.
GCCCCTTGACTGGGGGATCGGGGGCTGTGCCCCCGTCATCTCCCCCCCATCCCGCCCGCGTAGCGGGCGCACAACTCATCAAACGAAGTTTGACAAAGTACTAGTTCGGTCAATCTTCAAGCGAATGGGATTTTATTCCCTATCATTCGCTTGAACACAACAAGCTCTTGCTTTCAGAAGTTCGATACTGCTTTTTTTAGATTTGGTCAGGAGATGTTTGTTTGGTAGCGTAAAGATGGGATGGTCCATCTTTATAACAGGAAGGATGTTCTTATGTCTATTGATATTGTACGCGCCTGGACCGATGAAGCCTATCGCCGTAGTTTGTCTCCAGATGATCTAGCACGACTTCCAGCTCATCCGGCGGGTCAAATGGAACTGCTGGATGTTGATCTGGCCACGATATGTGGTGGTGCTGGCAAAGGGCTGATCGAACATTTTTCATTAGTATGTTCGAGCGATTGTTTAAAATCATCCTATTGCTTTACCTTTGGACCCTGCTGTCAGAGTTAACTCATGTACACAACCCCGTAGCCCTCACCTCTATGGTGAGGGCCTTGCGATGGGGCTTGAGCCAGGAACTTTGTAGTGCTTGCCTTGCAATTCGGAAGAAGTGTAAAGGTTACGAGGAGATTTTATTGTATGAACCAGTGCTGATTGGTATGTTCAATCCTCTGGCTGTTTCGGTGACGACAAAATCTACAACTGCTTCGTGCTGCTCGGTCCGTTGAAAGATTTCTCGTTGACGCGTTGCCCCATTACCATTGCGCAATAGGAGCTGAACTTGCGTTGAAATTTCGTCCCATTCTCCGCGTTCTTTCAGTACCGGATGCAGAAGAAGCAGCAGGCGTTCAATCAGTTCATGTGCGGGCAGGCTGTTTCTGGCATCTGGATCGACGAGCGTACTGTTCAGGCCATAGCGTGCGGCCCGCCAATGGGCAGCGCGCAACAGTTCATTGGGAGCTTGTATGTAAGGAATTTTCTTGAGGGCTTGTTCCGCACAGGTTTGTGCTAATGCTCGAATCAGTCCTGCGAGCATCACAGTTTCATCAATGCTCAGGCAAACATCCATGACGCGGAATTCGATGGTTGGATAACGATCTGAAAGACGAATATCCCAATAGATATGGCTGGCATCAGCGATGGTGTTGGTCTGAATAAGCATGCGTACAAGTTGATCGTATTCGGTGCTAGAGGCGAGATGAGGGGGAGGACCAGCCATCGGCCAGCGGCACCAGATGGGCGTGCGATAACTGGCATAGCCAGTGTCATCTCCCAACCAGAAAGGAGAATTTGCGCTCAAGGCGAGCAGAGGAGCCAGCCAGAGGCGTGCCCGATTCATAATTTGAATTGCAAGCTCCCGGTCAGGACAACCGATATGGATATGGCAACCGAGGATAACTTGCTCACGTGCTAGCTGACGGTAGCGCTGTTCCATAATCGCATAGCGTTCGGTATGTGTAATCTCCTGGTCATGCCAATGCGAAAAAGGATGGGTACCACTGGCGGCGATCCAGCGGTTGGCTCGAGCGGCGGCTGTAATCAAAACTTCACGCTGATGCATAACGGCGCTACGTGCTTCTGAGAGGGTAAGACAGATGGGCGTAGCTGATTCGATCTGGCTGGTCTGGAGTTCAGCCTCAATGCTTTTTTGCTCCCCTGGCTCTATCAGGGAGAAGATCTGTTGTGAATCGGGTGCCAGGGCGCGTGTGACAGGATCAATAATCTGATATTCTTCTTCGATGCCGATGGTCCAGGATTCCAGGTGAGATGACATGCGTGTTTCCTCCTTTTAAGGATTGCATGGTGAGTTAATAGTGGTGTTCAACGCTGGAGCAGCCATTGAGGAGCGATATCGGGCCATTGATCCGCTCATTCATCTTCTCATGCTTAGTGTGCCTGACTTATCCCGTAAAATGGGTATTTTTGTCGCGCCTTTTGGTAATGAACGTCTCAAATATTGGTGATGTTCTCTTCATCGCATGTTTTTGTTGCGCATGTGTAGATATGGCTATTTCGTGGTCCTGTTCAGCTAACTATTGGACTGAAGAAAGGTAAGGACGTGTTTGTCGAACAGGCTGGCTTGCTCAAACATACAGACATGTCCGGCACGTGGAAGGACCACGAGTTGCGCCTGTGAGAGTGTTTTGACAAGCTTATAGCCTGTTTCGACTGGTACAAGGGTATCATAGCGACCCCAGATGAGGAGTGTTGGATTGGTAACTGCTTTGAGGTGTGCCTGACTATCGTGGGTCAGTATCTGCTGTGCGACACGAAGGAGCGTACAGGGACCAGTACGAAGCGCATCGTAGGTCAGGATCGGCCAGAAGGTTGGTGTTGTATGCCAGATGCCCTTTCCCAGGGGTAGTAAATAGTGTCGTATCAAGCGTTCAGGAGGCATGACGGCTGGCGCAACAAGTATCAGCCGTTCAACCAGAGTGGGATGTTCGGCTGCCAGGCGGGCGCAGATGACACCGCCCATCGAGTGACCAATAAAATGGGCATGCGTCAGCCCGACCGCCTGCGTCCATTGAAAGAGCCAGGAGGTTGCTGTCGCCAGTTGAAATTGACGATGTTGTCGGTGCATGCTACCAAAGCCGGGCAGGTCAATTAAATACAGGTGGTAGTATGCTGCCAGAGCGGTGAGATTACGCTGCCACCAGTAGCTGGAGGCAGCCAGACCATGCACCAGCACAATCGTTTCTCGCTGTGCCGCCTGCTGTTGACCTTCCCAGGGTTCGATGCTGCGATAGCGCACCAGTTGCCCTTGTATAGAGACATGATGAGAGGTAATCCGATAGTTGAGTTGCATATGTTATCGACGCTCGTGAATATGTAATGTGGATTGAATGTGAGCCAGGTTCATTGCTCTCCATAGCTCACTTTATTTTACACCTTCATACGTGATAATCGCAACTCCTGCCCAGGCTTGAAAAGTGGCGTTAATTACGCGTTGGAGCTTCAAGCGCGTTTGTTTGTTTCTCCTCAGGTTTGAGGATAGGCAAGGAGAACCAGAAAGAAGAGCCTACTCCTTCTTTGCTGATGACACCCACCTCACCGCCATGGCGCTGGATTAGAATCTGGCAGATATGCAATCCCAGGCCGAGATTGACACCTCCTGCTTGCTGGTTTTTGTTGGCGGATGTGCGATAGTAGCGTTCCCAGATGTGTTTTTGATCTTCCTCGGATAGGCCTGGCCCCTGGTCATGCACCCAGACACGGACAAGTTTTTCACCATAGGTAACCTCAACCGTAACAGGCTCAAAAGGAGAAGAATATTTGAGCGCATTTGTAATATAATTCGCGATAACCTGTCCAATACGGTCACTATCTGCCTTGACAGGGATATCTGTTTGGATCGGGAGCTTCAGATCAATCTGATGATTTCCTTCGGTATAGCGCAGATCCTCGACTGTTTCCCTGACAATCGTAATGAGATTTATTGGTTGTAGCGCAAGTTCCAGCTTATCAATCGCGAGGCGCGAAATGTCAAGCAGATCATTAATCAAGCGATTCTGGACGCGTGTCTGGCGCAGGGATTGATCCAGGAGTTTGCCAAGCTTGTTGAGCATCAATTCAACATCGGGATCAAGGTTCCCAATTTTGCCCAGAAAAAAGCGCTGCAAGCGACGTTGAGCAAGCTGCATACTGCCATTGATAGCGGTAAGTGGTGTGCGTAGTTCATGACCAATGATACTCATAAACAGCTCTTTTTGACGCTCAAGTTCTTTTTGCGCTGACATGTCAACAAAAATCACGGCGCAGCGCGTGGTTCGCCGTTCCACCATAGCACCCGTCAGCATGATTGGAACGCGCTTCCCCTGTTTATCATAATATTCTTTTTCAAAAGGCTTGAAGGTCCGAGTGGCTTGTAGTTCTCGGATAGATTGCGCATCGAGTTCGGCATATTCGGGAGCCGTCTGTGTCCGCCAGTTGATGAGTCCAGCCTCAAGTTCTTTGCGGGTAAAACCAAGCATAGAGAGAAAAAGATCATTGGCTTCAAAAATTCTCCCTTTAAAATCAGCCAGCATAAATCCTACTACGTTGGCATTGGCGAGCCAGTTAAATTTGGCATCGCTATGGCGCAGTTTTTTCTCGGTAAGTTTAAATTTTGTGACATCGCTATAGTAGATCGTTACACCCTCTGTTGAGGGATAAAAATGGACATTAAACCATTGTTTATTAGATGAGCGATAGAACTCAAAATGTTGAACTTGCCGCGTTTCTACAGCATGTACTAACTTTTGAGCAAATTGCGTATTTTTGAGTTTTGGGAATTCCTCAAAAATATGCTTGTTTAGCAGTTCAGCACTTGTTTTTTCGAGCACCTTTTCAGCCTGAGCGTTGACATAGGTGAAGCGCCAGCGATTGTCCAATGCCATAAAACCGTCGCCGATGCTATCCAGAACCATTTTAAGTAAATGGTGTTTTTCATGGATCTGTTCCTGGAGATGTCGTTGTTCAGTGATATCCACCGTAACTCCAACCATCATCATAGGCCGGTTCTGATCGTCGTAAAGAATATGTCCATGCGAGTGCATCCAATGTTCAGCGCCATGCTCGGTAAAGAGGCGGTATTCATTAACAAAATTTTCCCCTGTCTCCAATGACCGCCTGGCTGCTGCTTCCGTTAAAATTCGGTCCTGTGGATGAATTGCCTGGAGGTATTCTTCAAATGTTTTGACAGATACAGTGTTGGTAAGGGCGCTCTTCGTTGTTCTGATGTTATTCGTCTTGAGATCCCAATACCAGAAACCGGCTTTGCATGCTTGATCTGTAACCAAATGCTCTCTTGCCAATTCTTGTTCTATTCGGACTTGCCGTGTAATCTCTTGATTGGAAAGCAATATAGCAGTTGGATGACCATGAGCATTGCGTTGAATAAGTTGCTTGCTTTTCACGATGATTGTCCGTCCATCGCGACCAGTTTGGACCAGTTCACCTTCCCAATGATCTTGTTCCAGCAAGGTGAGAACGCTATTTTGGGGGGTATCTGGATGAGTATGGGATTGCAGCAATTCATGATAGTGTTTTCCCTGGACTTCTTGTTGTGTCCAACCATAAAGGCGCTCAGCACTTGGATTCCAGCCGTAAATATGTTGATCGGCATCACAAATAATCATGGCATCATGCGCCATCATCATGAGTCCAAGATATGTCTCGAGCCCGTTGGGATAGGAGTTCACACTCTGTGTTTGATGCTCATCGCTCTTTTTATGAATTATTTTTACACTATTTGAGGAGATTGCATGGTCCTTGCTCAAATGATACCCCTTTGTGTGATCATCAATGATTCAACTGTACTCGGCATACGTTACTGATCTGGCCCATACTGTCAGTGACTGTCTGGCTTGGATACAAAAATACAACTGCTCTTTTGTGTACGTTGGAATTAGTGAATAACATTCCTTGCTTTATGATGTTGCTGGAATGTTCATAATTTGTAGAGACAATGTCCAATGTATATTATAGCATATCATCATGAGTCGCTCTAGTACTCTGTCAAACTTCATTTGATGAGTTGTGCGCCCGCAACGCGGGCGGGATGGGGGGGAGAGATGACGGGGGCACAGTCCCATAGGTGCGAACAGAAGGCTTTTCAAGCGGATTGCAAAGGGCGGCGAGTCCCATAGGTGCGAACGTAAGGCTTTTCAAGCGGGATTGCAAAGGGCGGCGAGTCCCATAGGTGCGAACGTAAGGCTTTTCAAGCGGATTGCAAAGGGCGGCGAGTCCCATAGGTGCGAACGTAAGGCTTTTCAAGCGGGATTGCAAAGGGCGGCCAGCCCTTTGCCGGGGTTTGGGGTGTCCCCAAATACCCTTTTTTCTTCTATTCTTCGCCGCCGCACGCGGCGGCGAGAGGGAAGGCTATTAGAAGCTGAATGAAGCAAAGAAAACATCTCCTCCATTCGTTCTGAACGTCAGGGTGGAAAGATGCTTTTGGACACAAAAGAACCATCCGTATAGGCGGGTGAGACGGCGACTTCCTATTTTCCCACGCAGTTGCCCACGGAGTATCATCGGGGAGGAAGAGCTTAACTTCTGTGTTCGGGATGGGAACAGGTGTACCCTCTTCGCTAGTGTCACCGGCTCACCTGCATATGCAGATGGCTTCGTTTGTATGGATGTATATTACTCTTCGTTGGTCATTTTGTCAAGCTATACGCAGCCTTTTTTTTCGTTTCATTCTGAAATCTCTCAATCCGGACTATCAGTAGATTGGAGGATGACAGCAGCAGCGATTGTCAGGTACTATTATCCTTTCTTTGGATTGCCGATGGAGGGTTCTACGATGGCGCGTGATGCTCATAATGCTCAGATTTCTGTTTCCCATGCTCAGACCATTGTTCAGGGCTGGTGGCCTCAAACCTGGCAACTCATACGTTGGTACTTCTTCGTGCTTCGCCGCCGTTTGATGACAAAAGTTGTGTTATGGATTTTCTTTGGCCTCTATGTTTTGATTCTTGTGCTGACTATTTTCTCCCATCTGTTGCTCAAGCCAGCCCGGAGCGCGCCGTCAGCGGCTGATCCCATTGGAATTTTAACCTTTCCTGGTTCGCTCCAATTTGCCCTGGCACTCCTGGGACTTCTGGGGCCGCTATTATTATGTATTGTGGCTAGCATGCTGGTTGGCAGCGATTATGTATTAGGGATGCATCGTCAGATGTTGACACGCGGTATGAGCCGCGCCCAGGTATTTATCGCCCAGATTGTTACACTGGCACTGGTTGCCCTCGGTTTTGTGGGCGTTACCTTTCTTATTGCAATTGTGCTTGGTTTGTTGATAGGTCCTCTCTTTGGTTATCGTCCCCAGTTACTGCCCTGGGCAGGTTGGCTGGGCATCATTTTGACGTGGCTTACACAGTCGTTACGCTTTTTTGTGTATATGTCGATTGCTGTCCTGGCGGCGACATGTGGACGTTCAGCCACGGTGGGAATTATCTTTTCATTAGGCTATATCGTCGTAGAGTATTTAGCCACAACAGTCGTATTTAGCATTATTGGCGGCCTGAGTGCCCAGATTGGTTCTGCGCTGGCTGCATTGATCAATGCCTTACCAGGGGTGGTATCAAATACTTTGAATGGTTATACTACTTCTCTCATTGTCGGTCAGGGAATCGTCTCCTGGGACCGGCTCCCTTTACAACTATTCCTGACTCTGGCTTATATCATAATTCTGTTGGGAGCCAGCTATTTAATCTATAATACCAGTGATATTTCCGATTGAGCGTAGATACGTATCCAGCTCACTTTCAGCGCCAGCCAGGATACAAAAGGCCAATATCAGCCTCAATGCGCAGTGGTGAAATATTATATGGCTATGCATGAATTCATCTATCTAAAAGGCTCTTAATAGCTTCTTAATGCATATTGCATTACTTTGCATGAAATAACCGCTATAATCTCTTTGTGTGGACGAGAGATGCCACTTGAAGGAAGGTTATAGATATGCAAAATCGCGTTGGGAATACTCAGCCTAGAAATAAATTACCTGCACATGTACGCTCTTTTGGTTTCCATCGGTTATCACGGCGCGCGCTCTGTCTCTCTGGATTGGGATGTATTGTGGTGGGTCTGGGACTCCATGCGACTGGAGTCGTAGGGGCTGTCCAATATGTGGGCACTAATTATACACGCCCGGCGGCAACGGTAGGTCAGACTTTCCTTGTACGGCAAAATAATTTTACAGACGCGGTAAGCTGGTCACCAGATGGGAAGTTGATTGCCTCCGGAGGTATCCACGCGCCTGTTGAGATCTGGGATGCGACAAGTGGTAAGACTGTGCTCGCTCTTCCATCCCATGATGGTGTGCTCCTGGCCTGGTCACCAGATAGTCATTATGTGGTGACGGCAGGAGGCATAGAGCCTCCTGTGGTTGGCAATGGCGCGTCATCTTCAGCACTCCCTCATGCTGTATCAACTGCGACTGTCTGGAATGTCCATACTGGAACACCGCTCGTTACGTATACGGGCATGACGTATATGAATGCTGTTGCCTGGTCGCCAGATGGGACACGTATTGCCCTGGCCGGAAGTGATGGCAGCGGCCCGGCGGTGCATATTGTGGGCGCGCTTAGCGGTAAGCGGTTCCTGGCCTATCATAAGCAGGTTGTTTCGCGCCTTGCCTGGTCGCCTGATAGTCATTTTCTCGTCTCCAGTATCGATAGTATTATTGGCGGCGCCTTTAAACGTACGCTCCAAATATGGAATAGTGCCACCGGCGCTATACGTTGGAGCATTCCAGGAGCCGCCAATGCCCTTGCCTGGTCGCCAGATGGAACTACTATTGCGTATGGAGATAGCGAGACCATCAAGCTTCTCCAGGTAAAAACGGGTATTACTAGTGTCAACTCTGTGCTGCATACTGGAGTACCGTTGCTCGCGCTCGCCTGGTCTCCTGATGGACACTTTCTCGCTGCAGCTGGTGGAAGTCCCCAATTTCCTGATCCTAAAGGTTTTGCGCTGGTAAAAAATTTGCAAACGGGCAGCACAATACAGTATCGAGGACATACACTGACAGTCACGGCGCTTGCGTGGTCATCATCTGGAGACCGTCTGGTTACCTCCTCCTATGACGCGACTGTGCGTGTATGGGACGCACACTAAAAAGGGCGCAGGTTAATCCCGATGGGAGTGGGAAACAAACACTTTGTGAGCTCGACTTTGTACAATTTTAGGCTTTTGAGCCTGCGAAAAAGGGCGAGTGCGACGCAATTTCGAGCTCACGTTTTCAAAATTGTACAAAGTCGAGGTCAGAGAGTGTTTGTTTCCCATGCTTTCCACGATCTCTGTGCATGAGTTTTCGCACCAATGGTGCTCAAACTTCTTTTTAGTATGTGATGGAGAAAAGGTTCGAAGAACCTTTTCTCCATCACATACTAAAAAGGGCGCAGGCGCTTGCGCGCCTGCCAGCAGGTCAATCCCGATGGTGATGGGAATCAAACACTTTGTCAGGCTAAATGACACTTATTGTGGTATGATTTGGGGGGATGTGAGGTGGTTGGATGGGTAGTTCGCTCTTTCCGCTTCTCATAAAGAAGGAGAGGCGCACGCGGATATATTTTTAACCCTTTATGTTGATAACTAAAGGGCGATTAAATATTGACATATATCAATATTTTTTCTCTCATATCTGGCAGGTGACACATGAGCGCCTGTGTCTCTTGTTTTGCCTGTCATAGTTAGAATAAAGTGTACTAGTGAAACACTTCTATCGAAAGGTTACGCGTAATCATGTTATTGGCTGGTGACATCGGGGGAACAAAGACGAATCTTGCGCTTTATCAATCACGGGAGGATATCAGGACCCCTTTGCATGAGGGAACATTGCCGAGTGGCGAGTATGCTACGCTGGCGGCGTTGATTCATGCGTTTATGGGGCAAATTGATCTGTCTGGCATTACCATTGAGCGGGCTGTTTTTGGCGTTGCAGGGCCAGTTGTGGCTGGCAAGGCGAAGATTACAAACCTCTCCTGGCAAATGGAAGAGAGACAATTGGAGCAGGCATTGAATATTCCTTCAGTGACGTTGCTGAACGATCTGGCTGCTATGGCAACTGCTATTCCACAGTTGCGCTCATCCGATCTTCATACCTTAAATTCAGGAAAAGCAGCGGCCCATGGTACGCTGGCGGTTGTTGCGCCAGGAACTGGCCTGGGCGAAGCCGTCTTGACCTGGGATGGCGCGCATTATCGTGTGCATCCTTCCGAAGGCGGGCACGTTGATTTTGCTCCCACCAATGCCTTTGAAATCGGAATGTTGGTATATATGCTTGAGCATATGTCTCATGTCAGTTATGAACATGTCTGTTCGGGCATCGGCCTGCCCAATATTTATGCATATGTCAGGGAGTCGGGCCTGTTTAATGAGCCTCAATGGCTGGCCGAGCAGTTCGCGCAGACAAAGGATCATAATCCAATTATTGTCAAGGCCGCACAGGGATTGGCAGCAGAAGAGCATAAGGAACCAGAGGCTATTTGTGTAGCGACACTCAAGACGTTCGTTTCTATTTTGGGTGCGGAAGCCGGGAATATGGCCCTCAAAACCCTGGCAACTGGTGGCATCTATCTGGGTGGTGGTATCCCCCCACGCATCCTTTCCTTCCTGGAAGATGCGGAGTTTATGCGTGCCTTCACCGCCAAGGGACGCTTCTCCGCTATGCTGGCAGACGTGCCGGTGCATGTTATATTGAATCATAAAGTTGGTTTACTTGGTGCTGCAACCTTTGGCTTTGATTTATAGTTTCATTGCAAGCAGAAGGACGGGAATACAAATAATTGTATTCCCGTCCTTCTGCTTGCAACTTAAGGTAGTATTTATGAGTCATCCCGGATTTTCGGGAAACATTTCTAGCACCTAAATGATGCTAAAACCTGAATTGTTTCTAAATCCGGCGGGAGAATACTTCCAAGAACGGGATGGGCATCATCCCAAAGGCG
>NZ_BIXY01000030.1 GCF_008326305.1 Dictyobacter arantiisoli
GAAAACGATCATCACCCTCCTTTTCGTGGTAGTATATCGCAGAAAGACAGGCTCCTTCTCACCCACCTCTGCAGATACGATGAGGGAAAACAGGGCCGGGTCTCGATGACGGAAAACCATACACCCTGCCTGCTGACGGAGTCTGGGTACGGATCCTGGCGTGCTTGCAAGCGTTTTTTTGCGTGCACTACCATACCGCTTCATGAAGAGGAATGAAGGCAATCGGCGTTCCCCATGCTCCCTCTTTCCATTCATTTGTTGGAGTAGGTGCTCGCAGCAGGCGCCGGTGCGTCTGCGCATTTTTATTGTGGCATGCAGAAAAAGTTCTTGAGCACCTCGCATGCGAAAACTCATGCGCGAAAAATGTAGAAATCACGAGAGTCAGACATTTTGAAACAATGGCATTGCATACGCCCCCAATTCAAAAACAAAAAAGTAAGAACAAATACAGAATCTCTTTTAAGGTACTATAAGAACAGCAAGATTTGTAGCACCTTGCATTGAAAAAAGACAAAGTGCTACTATAGATAAAAAAAGATTTTGTGCAAAGGAAACGCTGTCTCATGACACATTCATCTTCCTCTTCAATTGAAATAGTCCAGCCAGGACAGGGACAGGCTCTGCTTCTTGAACTTATCACTTTGCTGCAAGATGCTAAACTCATGTGTGAAGATTACGAAAGATAGGGAAGCAAACATTTTGTAGAATACATGTGATACAATATGCCGTGTAGTAGTAGAAATTGTATGAAAAAATACTGTATCATACAATAGTATTGCTGTTCCTTTTAAATGTTTTTTATGTCGTTTGTTCGGCAGGATGTTGCGTTGTATGGATGATGGAGGTTGGGTACGATGAAAAAAACAAAGGTTCAGTCCACTTTGTATGCGCTTGCTTTCTATCTGCTGGCGGGTTGGCTCATGGCCTGTGGGATCAGCACCCATGCTCAAGAAAGTAGCTGGCAGAGCAGTACACCTCGGGTACGTGCGCTGTCTACGACACCACCAGTTGTTCATGATGGTCCCGCGTTTCTGACGCATAGCGGCGATGGTTATACCATCAATTATCCCGCCAATTGGATCTTTAGTACAAACACCACAAATGCAGGCAATTACCAGGGAGACTATTTCACTGATCCGCTTCGCGGCTACTCTTTCCACGTCTATCCCAGCCAGGATCAAACTTCCCCATCTCAGATCCTGGATCATTTGTTGACGAGTATCCCTGGAAGTCAACTCATCGGCAAGCCAGATACAATTACGGTCAATGGTATTGTCTGGCAACAAGGGAAGGTTTTACGAACGGATATCGTGACGGGTCAGCCACTGGAAATCATCGGTTGGGTGGCAAAAAATCCTGTAGCGGCACAGCGCATTCCCTATTTTGTCTTGCATGGGGATGGCTCTCCCACCGCTTTCGATACGGTTAACAATACTGACTTCCTGGTGATGCTACAATCATTTCACTTTACCCCTTGATTTATCTCGGGACCACGATCGCAGAAAAAATGAAAGGATCGTAGAAAGAGTTCAGAAAAGCACTGCTCAAGCCAGGCCATACAGCTGTATTAAACAGCCTGTATCCTGGCTTAGTATTTGCTGAAAAGGCGACCACAGCAGTATTCCTTTGAGCTCACTTCATAAGAAAGCTTAGGAGAGCTTTAAAAGAGGATTAATGTTTTTGTTGCATGCATCTAATCTGTATCCCTTCTCATTCCTGTAACCGTATAGTATACAGAACGGAGAAACAAAATACTTCTCCAGCTATCAAAGATTTTTCTACAATGACATAAAAAATTCGTTTCTAAAAAAAGGAGAACAGATATGTTTGCAGCTACAACACTTGCACTTGGTGCTCTTAGCCTTGGTTCTATCGTTTGGTGGTTAGTGGTTGGCCTGATCGCAGGCGCTCTGGCAGGTCTAGTGATGCGTGGTGGCGGCTATGGCATCATCGGCGATATCGTGGTTGGTCTGGTTGGTGCGTTGGTTGGTGGCTTCCTGGCAAGTCTGATTGGCCTGGGTTCCTTCCATCTTATCGGTGAGATCATTATCGCGTTCATCGGTGCCTGTGTCTTCATCGCAATCTTGCGCGCCATTTCTGGTAGCACACGCAGCCGCGTATAACCGCTAAAATACGCTTACGAGCACATATTCGTGAACTCTATGCCTGTGGGTATGATAAGCAAAAAAAAGATCCTTTCCCAATCTATCAAGGGAAAGGATCTTTTTTGCTTACAAAGTGTTTGATTCCCATGCTCTCCGGCTCTCTATCCTTCCGGGGGATTGAGAGGAGGGGGAGTTTGCGAGGACTGTCATGCCCCCGGCATGCCTGCCATCGCGCTCCGTCATGGGCTGCCGCCCCATAGGTGCGAACGTAAGCGGGATTGTTAAGGGTGCAACCCTTAACCTGGGGTTCGGGGCTGTGCCCCGATCTCTCACCTCCCTCTCGCCGCCGCGCGCGGCGGCGAAGAAAAGAAGAAAAAGGGGTATTTGGGGACACCCCAAACCCCGGCAAAGGGCTGGCCGCCCTTTGCAATCCCGCTTGTAAAGCCTTACGTTCGCACCTATGGGGCTGCCGCCCCTGCACCCCGCTTTCACCCGCAAGGACGGAGAGCCTGATTCCCGTGCTCTCCACGATCTCTGTGCATGAGTTTTCGCACCAAGGTGTTCAAAACAGTTTTTAGTGTGGTACAGGAAAGGTGCAGTGCACCTTTCCTGTACCACACTAAAAGAAGAACTCAAGATCTAGCTCAATATAAAAAGTAGGATTACCAGGCAGGCACTCCAGATCAATCAGGTGCGCGAATAGCGTTTGCTTGGTGTCAGGACAATTGGTTGTAATTCGGGAGCGATGAAAGCGGTATGGTGCCTCTCAACGGGCGCTGACCGATAAAGCGTGGTACGCTGTAAGGGTATACGACCGATTTCTTTGATCAAAGCCTCCATCTGGGCAGGAGGAAGTTCCTGGCCAAATTCTCCACCGGCGGCGCGGGTGATGCTTTCATTCATGAGCGTGCCACCAATGTCATTTCCGCCTGCTTCAAGCACGGTCTGTACACCTTCTTTTCCCATTTTGACCCAGGAGACCTGGATGTTGGTGATGACAGGATAGAGTACGAGTCTGGCGACTGCATGCATGAGGACTGCTTCACGAAAAGTCGGCCCCTGACGCGCTCGTCCTTTCCAGAACATGGGTGCTTCCATATGGACAAAAGGCAGGGGAACAAATTCTGTGAAGCCTCCTGTGCGCTCCTGTAGAGCTTTGATACGCAGTAAGTGTCGCGCCCAATGCTTTGGTTGCTCGACATGTCCATACATGATTGTCGAGGTGGTGCGCAGACCGATCTTATGCGCCTCTTCCATCACATACAGCCACTGGTCGGTCTTGAGCTTGTCGGGACAAATGATGGCGCGCACCTCATCATCCAGAATCTCAGCGGCAGTACCGGGCAGGGTGCTCAGGCCAGCCTCTTTGAGCTGCTTGAGCAGTTCCGGTACAGTGATGCCAAGGGTTTGTGCTCCCTGCCAGACTTCAAGCGGCGAGAAGGCATGGATGTGCATATCCGGTAGCACGTCTTTAATGGCACGGCACATCTTGAGATAGGTGTCACCAGTGTATTCTGGATGAATGCCGCCCTGCATACATACTTCCGTCGCCCCTCGGTCCCACGCTTCCTGAGCTCGCCGTACAACCTCTTCCAACGCCAGATCGTAGGGCATGCCGCGCAAATTTTCGCTGAGCTTTCCTTTGGAGAAGGCGCAGAACTGGCAATGGAAGTAGCAGATGTTCGTATAGTTAATGTTACGGTTGACAACATAGGAGACGACCTCTCCACTGACACGTTTGCGCAGTTCGTTTGCCGCTCGACACACAGCCGTATATTCATCCCCACGTGCTTCGAAAAGACGGACTATCTCAGCCTCGTTTAGCGGCTCCGCCTGCATACATTTTGCCAGCAGAGCTTTGATTTCGTCCGACACCCGGCTCTCCTGATAGCTCACCCCATGAATGGTCTGGCGGCTATAGGCTTCAGGAATAGCAACCGCTTCACCCGGGGCCCAGGCTTCGACACGGGCCAGACCCTCACTATCGCTCAGCTTGAGGACCGCAGGAGCCATCTGTGCATCCTGCCAGAGATTATTCTGCTGGATGTAGCTGGGATAGACAGCCAGACGTTCAACCAGTTGCTTGCCTGCCAACGCGGTCTGATCAGCCAATTCCTGTAGATGAGGCCAGCGCGCCTCTGGATTGACATGGTCCGGCGTGACCGGTGAGATACCACCCCAATCGTTGAGACCAGCTCCAACCAGTTGCGCATAGGTGCCTGGACTGAGATTAGGCGGAGCCTGGATATTCATGGAGGCCCCAAAGATGATGCGCGTGATAGCCAGTGTCCAGAGCAGATCAGCAAGATCAGGTTCCGGGGCCTCGGCCATCTTCGTATCCGGCTTGGCACGGAAATTTTGGATGATCAACTCCTGAATATGTCCATAACGTTGATGAAGTGCGCGTAAAGCTAACAGGGACTCAATACGTTCCCGCCGCGTTTCACCAATACCGATCAGAATGCCAGTGGTGAAAGGGATATGGAGTTCACCAGCCAGACGGATGGTTTCCAGACGCACTGCGGGCCGCTTATCCGGCGATCCATAATGCGGTCCTCCCCGTTCGCAGAGCCGCTCTGACGCGCTCTCTAACATGATACCTTGCGAGGCCGAGACACGACGTAACGTGCTCAGATCGTCAACCGTCAATATCCCGGGATTCATATGTGGAAGCAGTCCGGTTTCACGCCAGACCAGTTCTGCCATCGCCGCCAGATACGCAATAGTGGTTGGATATCCCAGCTCGTCCAGTTCGCGCCGCGCAGCCTTATAGCGCAACTCGGGCTTATCGCCCAATGTAAAGAGCGCCTCCTTACAGCCAGCTTCTACGCCTGCCCGTGCGATAGCCAGGATTTCTTCACTATTGAGGTACACGCGCTGTCCGGGACGCGGAGGATGCGCGAATGTACAATAATGACAGACATCTCGACAAAGCTGAGTCAGGGGAATAAAGACTTTACGTGAGTAAGAAATACGATTGCTATGACCTCTATCGCGCAATTGAGCCGCTGCCGCCAACAGCGCCGGGAGATCACACATATCGTGTAACGCAAGTGCGTCTTCATCAGAGAGCAAGCTACCACGGAGAATATCATCCAATCTATCAGCCAGTACGATAATTTTCAAGTCTGTACCCTTTCAAACCAACCTCAAAAAGCCTGTTAGCAGAAAAACCAATGGTCGCGCTAAAAACGCTTAGAATCGTCTGCAAACTTAACAGGGAAGTAACACATATTACAGGTTTGTAACACGATAAAAAAGACTTAAATACTCTAAGATTAAGTGTAGTAGCTAAGAAAATGTTTGTCAATGTTCACATCAAAAAACCAAAAGCCCTAGTGATGTTACTTCTGTGTTCAAATAGGCGATAAAATATGATACAGTTTACTCAGCAGAGAGCATGCAAAACGTAGTAAGATAGAGTTACAGAACAGAGAGCCTCCAAGTCAGTCAGGCACAAATTCACATAGAGATGAGTATATATGTTTGAGTTATTTCAAATGTGGGCGCTAGTTGAAGTTTTGGGCATTGCCTTCTTGCCGCTCACCATCACCATTTTTCGCAATATGCCAGATCGCGGCTGGGCCTGGGGCAAAGCACTCGCCATCCTGATTGTATCATTTTGCGTCTGGTTTCCCCTGATGGTTCTGCACTTTTTGCCATTCAACCAGTTTTTTATTTTTGGCGTCGTATTCGTCCTGCTGCTACTGAATGGGATCGGCTTTTTTCGCACACGCCATACATTGGTACAGCTTATCCGCTCACAGAAAGGCTATATCATTGCCAGTGAGCTACTCTTCCTGCTTATGGTCGCGTTGCTCGGCTGGCTGCGTTCCTTTGGACCAGAAATTACGTCCTATGAGCGCTTTATGGATGAGGGATTTCTGGCTTCGATTATGCGTAGCCAGCACTTTCCACCCTCCGATATGTGGTATGCAGGCTCCTCAATCAACTATTACTATTACGCGCACTACATCATAGCAGTACTGGCAAAACTGCTGGGGCAGATCCCTTCGGTGGCCTTTAATACAGGGATCAGCCTGCTCTATGGACTGGTAGCGGTGAGCCTATTTGGCGTGACGTGCAATCTGATTGCCTGGTCACGACAACGGCGCAAACAGGCTCAGGCAATTGTCATAACGACCCCCGACGTGAACATCAGCGAGGAACCAAAAACGTATCCAACCCACAAAGCCCTGCTCTTTGGAATTCCCTTTGGACTGCTGACAGTCGCGATGGCCCTGATGTTTGGCAATCTGGCTTCCACACTCCAATATTTCGCAGAGCACAATACTCCCGCAGGCTATGATTGGTTCGGTGCCTCGCGCATTATTCCTAAGACGATTAATGAGTTCCCGGCCTTTAGCTTTCTGCTTTCAGACTTCCACGCCCATGTCCTCTCCTTGCCCTTCACGATCCTGGCGATTGGCTTCGCCTTCAATTTTCTGCTGGAACCAGAGGGACAGGGGATATACGCCTATGGACGCGGTTGGCGTCTACCGCTGACTCTGTTCTGCGTGGCCCTCTCGGTAGGTGGGTTATTCGTGATGAATGGCTGGGATCTTCCAACCTATCTGCTCTTGATTGTTGTTTGTCTGGTGGTACAGCAGTGGTTTAGCCATGAAAAAGTCATCAGTGCGAAGCTGATTGGGGATGTTCTATTGGCGGTGCTTCCGCTGGCTGTGCTGGCCTTTCTCTGCTATAGCCCGTTCTTTTTTACCTTTAGCTCGCCATCCCAGGGTGTTGGTTTCACGTCATTACAGGATCGCTCAACGTTACGCTATGAACTCCTGATTTACGCCCTGTTCGCTTTTGTCTTTCTCTCACTCCTCTTCAGCAATATGCTGGCCCGTCTGATTACTCCGGTGCCTGCGATCAGTGGCGCATCTGGTGAGGAAAATGAGCTACAAGAACTGACAGCCGTCGAGGAGACAACAGAAGAGGAAACAATAACATCCCAGATTGAGGAACGTAAAGGAGAGGGATTGATCTCCTGGTCGTTTGTGGGAACGTTGACTGGTCTGGGCTTTATTGTCATCGGCCTGCTCTTCCAACTCTTCAGCCCACAAAATGCTACCTGGTTTGTGACGCTGGGTATTACGCTGACAGCGCTGGCAATCGTGATTGAGAATATCCATGATCGCGGCTACGCCTTTACGCTCTTCCTGGGCGCGCTGGCCTTTGGATTGATCGCCGCCTGCGAAGTGGTGTTCCTGCGCGATGTCTTTGCGGATAACGTTCCACGCATGAATACGGTCTTTAAATTCTACTTCCAGGCCTGGATCTTGCTCTCGATTGCCTGTGGGACGGGACTTTTCTACATCATCGAGAATGTACGCGTGAGCAACGTTCTCTCAGCCCGGATGCGTGCTCTACGGTCTGTACTCGCAGGAGGCAAAATTATCTGGAGCGCCTGCTTGTTAATTCTGGTCGCGGCATCCTGCATCTATCCTATCTTTGCCCCCTATTACCGCTTCGTACAATACAGTCCTATCACCCATCAGGTCGGGATGTTTCGATCCAATAATCTGGACGGCATGACGTATTTGAAGGATGATCAGGCGCTGGCCGGTGATTACGATGCGATCCGCTGGCTGAATGCGCACATTTCTGGCACACCTGTGATTACTGAGGCAGTCGGTGATGATTATACTAATTATGCACGTATCTCTGCCTTTACCGGCCTGCCTACGATCATGGGTTGGGTGGGACATGAGTATCAATGGCGCGTCACGTGGTATAACAAGAGTAGCACCAACGCGGCGGATTTCAATAATCGTAAAAATGATGTCAACCAGATCTATTCCGATCCGAATGAACAGCGAGTGTTGAGTACGATGGCTCGCTATCATGTCCAGTATGTTTATGTGGGTATGCTTGAGCGGAGCACCTATACCGGCGCTAATCTCAATCGCTTTGCTAGTTTTATGAACACAGTCTATCAAGCGAACGGCGTAACCATTTATCAAGTGAAAGCATAGCATCGCAGGTAGTATCCAGCGACGCACATAGCCCACTTACAGTGGATCAGGAATAGTTTTGCAGGTAGCGAAAAGTTTATTTTCTCAAATAAGCTTCTCGTACAATGCTGCCTGGTGAATATCCACATCCACGCAGAGAGTTGCTAAGGGACTCACCCCATAGGTGCGAACAGAAGCAGGATTGTTAAGGGCTGGCCGCCCTTTGCAATCCCGCTTGAAAAGCCTTAAGTCCGCGCCTATGGGGACTCACCCGGGTCGGACAGCTTCCCAAAAAGTGTCTATGACGAGGTATATATAACGTGTAAGGTTTAGAGGATTGTTATTTGTGTGTGTTGAGGTTATGTTATATGGACCCGCATCATCATTACACGGCGGCGCGCAATGCCACACAGCCGACACAAACACCGCCCACAACATGCGATCAGCGCACCGCTGAAGCGCGCTTTATGGCCCTGGTTGAGGATAGCGCAGATATCTGCTGGCTCCTGCACACCGACGGGACCTGCACAAACGAATTTACACCCGGAGAGGCACGCCTCCATGGCACATATCGTTATCAGAGAGAGGGACATGATTGGCTGGACTCCATCCATCCACAGGATCGCACCGCCGTGGTTGAGACCCTCTTCCAGGTCATCGATACTAAACAGCCAGACACGCTAACATGCCACATCCAGAATCAGAATGGCCTCTATCGCCCATTTCAACTGCGCTATGTCCCCATCTACACACAATCCCAGGAAGTGGCTGAGATCATTGCTTATGGGATCGACATAACTGAGCAGCAGCAACAGCGTCAGGAGCAGGAGGAAGAGCAGCGCGCCTCGGCAAAAAAAATGGCTACCATTCTGGATAGTATGCGCGACGCCTTTTTTACTGTCGATAGTCAATGGCGCTATACATATATCAACACACAAGCACAACAACTACTCGGCAAATCCTCAACTGAACTCCTGGGGAAGTCCCTTACTCAGACCACACTGGATCTCTTTGATGCTTTCTTCTTGCGCAAGCTTCGGGAAGCTCAGAACAAACAACAAGCCAGTCATTTTGAAGTCTTTGCACAGACACGCAAGAAGTGGCTTGAGGTCCAGATTCATCCTGTGGTAGACGGATTTTCGATCTTAATTCAGGATATTACTGAGCGTAAAAACATCGAACGGGCCTTACGTGAAAGCGAATTAAAATTCCGTCGTTTTGTCGAATCTAACATTATTGGCATCCTGATTGCGGATATCTACGGCAATATCTATGAGGCCAACGACGCCTACCTTAATCTCACTGGCTATACGCTGGCTGAACTGAAGGCCCGAAAATTGCGCTGGACAACCCTTACGCCCGCCAATTTCCTACCGCGTCAGGCGGAAGCGATTGTGGAATTCCTTTCAACTGGTGTCAGTCAACCCTATGAGACGGCGATCCAGCACAAAAATGGCAGTTTGATGCCAATCATGATGGGGATGGCCCAACTCAAAACATCCTCAACTCAGGTTGTCGCGGTCGTGCTGGATATCAGCGATCGCAAAGAGGTCGAGCACCAGAAGGATGTCTTCATAGGCATGACCAGCCATGAATTGCGGACCCCGCTGACGATCATTAAAGGCACGCTACAAATGATTCAACGCCGCATGAAACGGCTGGAGAACGCTGAGGAGACACCATCCCTGGAGGCTTTAAGATCGATTAATGAGAAGAATGCTGAAGATATTTCGCATGCGCTACGGCAAATCGATGTCCAGGTTCGGCTTGTCAATGATCTGCTCGATATCTCGCGCATCGCTGTCAATAAGCTGGAACTCACCTGTGAACGCTGTGATCTGATCAATATTATTCGGGAAACTGTCGAAGATCAATGCTCGACTGCTCCTCAAAGGAGCCTGCTCCTGGAACTCCCACCACTGGAACATCTCTTTGTCCAGGCCGATGCGAACCGTATCGGACAGGTCATCAATAATTATGTCACTAATGCGCTTAAATACTCTGTTCCTGAAAGCCCCATCAAGATTGGATTGACCATCAACGACGGCTATGCCCGCGTCTGGGTCAAAGATGAGGGGCCAGGACTGAGCAAAGAAGCTCAGAAGAATATCTGGAACCGCTTTTATCAAATAAAACAATCCACAGCAACCAGCGATGGCATCCAGGGATTGGGCCTGGGGCTCTACATTTGCCAGATTATTATTCAACTCCATCATGGTCAGGTGGGGGTCGAAAGTACGCCCGGTCAGGGTTCAACCTTCTGGTTCACCTTGCCGCTTGAGGAACAGAACGAGCAGACAGGATAGACAAGGCAGATAGGACAGGTACAAAAGGTTAAAAAGGCATAAAAAAGAACCCTGGTATGTCTCTTTTGAGATCTACTCTACCAGGGTTGTACTGCCGTCCGGTCCAGGAATCAACCGGTCACACGCGCTTACTCATCACCTCACGCATCATCACAATCTCTACTCTCCGGACCCACATCCTGCACATGTATCCCCTCGCGACGTAAAGCCAATAAACGATCAATCACGCCCTTCGCACTCTCAATAGCCTCCGCTGGAGACGCAGAATACTCGTACGATGGATCTGTTTTAAGCACACGGCCATTCCAACGAAAAATGCCGTCGAACTCAGCCTCCGAAATCTTCTCCACCCAGATCTTGATACCTTTATAGCGTGCAGTAATCTCTTCTCTGTACACCATAACCAACTCTCGTTAACTCGGCACCTCAGTGCAACATCGTCCTATCGCATAGGATACAACATATCCAGTATACACTGACAACGCTGACCGCCCATATATTCCCCTGCCTGGAATAGACGAGTGAGAAGCGGCATCTATCAAAAACGCTGCCATCTGAACACCTTCCGCTCAGCTCTGCGTCTTGTGATCAAGCCAGCACAAAAACCGTTATAACACAGTATAGGAAGATAGTCTTTGCCGAGGCTAATTTCTTGCCGCACCCATAATGGTAATGTCAAAATACGTATGAATACAGCATTGTTGCGTATCCGTCTCTCATGTATGTCCCGGTAGAAAGAAGAGGTACCGTTATTCTTAAACTTATCAAAAAACTTCTGAATATGCATCTGGTACGTTACGCCATGGTAGGCGGCATTGGAATTCCAGTCAGTGAAATTGCACTCTGGTTTTTTTATCATCTCTTATTTAAAGATAACCATGGTTTCTTTTTCGTGGCACAATTATGCTCGTTTGAAATCAGCACGACGGTCAACTTTCTCTTGAATCAATACTTCACCTATCGTGAGCAGGCGCAGCATGTCAAAGGATGGGGCCTGGTCAAACGGGCCGTACGAGCACAGGTCACAAGCTTTTCCGCCAATCTCGTTTCATTGCTGACCGGCGACATACTGGTTTACCTGTTCAATGTAAATCCCTACATCGCAACCCTGGCAGGCATTATACTGGCCTTTGGCTATAACTATTTTATCTCCCGGCGTTTCGTCTATCGAGATATTAAAACTGAAGAGGTCGCTGAAATCGTGACGACCACTCCGTTGAACTAATACAAGCTGTGACCAGGGATGATAGAGTGGATATTTTGTACGTGTGTTTGTGTTGCTAACTTGACTATTCGCCAATGATACACTATATTTTTATGCTCAAGGCAGTTGTCAAGAGAGCCGCAAGGAGTTCTGTCTATTGCCAAATGAATACCAAGGAACAATGAAGAATGACAGTACATCTGCAACACAAGCATTTCCTGAAACTGGATACGATATCTCCAGCAGAGTTTGATTATTTACTCACATTGGCTGCGGAGTTAAAGGCAGCGAAACGTGCCGGTTCTGAGGTGCAATATCTCCAGAAAAAACAGATTGCGCTGATCTTTGAGAAGGATTCAACCCGTACACGCAGTAGCTTTGAAGTGGCAGCCTATGATCAGGGCGCTCATGTAACCTATATCGGAGCGACTGGTTCACATATGGGGGCCAGTGAGACAGTGAAAGATACGGCTCGTGTGCTGGGTCGGTTATATGATGGGATTGGCTATCGCGGCTTTGCTCAGTCGGTGGTGGAAGATCTGGCACGTTACGCCGGTGTGCCGGTTTGGAATGGCTTGACCAATGAGGCACATCCAACCCAGATACTGGCCGATTTTCTGACTATGTACGAGCATGCGCAAAAACCCTTGCGTGAGATCTCTTTCTGCTTTCTGGGCGATACTAGCTCCAATACGGGCGATTCGCTGCTGATCGGGGCCGCAATCATGGGCATGGATATCCGTATGGCTGGTCCTCGCGCTTGCTGGCCGTGTCAGGAGCGCATGGAACAGATCTATAGCGTGGCCAAACAGACGGGCGCACGTGTGCTGCTGACAGAGGATGTCAAGGCGGCCGTGGCAGGCTGTGATTTCCTGTATACCGATGTCTGGGTTTCGATGGGCGGTGCGGCAGAGCTATGGCAGGAACGCATAAAACAGATGCTTCCCTATCAAGTGAATAGCAAGCTGATGGCGTTGACCGGAAATCCACAGGTCAAATTTATGCACTGCTTGCCCGCTCTCCATAATGCTGATACCGCCCTAGGCAAACGTCTCTATGATGCGTATGGCTTAAATGGATTAGAGGTGGTTGAAGAAGTATTTGAGTCGGAAGCCTCTGTTGTCTTCGATCAGGCCGAGAACCGTCTCCATACCATTAAAGCTGTTCTGGTAGCTACCCTCGGTGAGCGAGCACACTAAACAGCGCACCTCGCTATTTTCCTCTCCAGCACTGGCATATTTATGTATAGCAAGCCAGATCATTGGACTAAACACTCTTTAGAATAGCGTGTTTAGTCCAATACATTCTCAATACATCCTCCGCATAAATGCACCCTTTGGAGGAGCACAAATCTATCCTTGCGGGCTATAGTTATTGTTATGGAATTGTCGTATCTCATCCCTGTGATAGCATTAGTTGAGGAGGATTCTCGTGGAACATCCTGATCAAAATGCTGACCAGTCAGCAAAAAATACGCCGGGTGCTACGCCAGAGCAGATCGAACCAGCTATAGAACAACATCAACGCTTTAACACCGCACAAAGCCAGAAGCACTATACTCCACGCCTGCCGTTATCAGAATCCGCCCTGCCTGCCAGTGAGAGGAATCTAACACCGCAGCCCGCACGGGAAGTGGATAACTCAGCCATGGCATCTTCCTCAACACCGGAATATCCACAGACTGAACAGCCTGACAATGGGACATCCCAGACGCCCTATGATGTGCCAGGAACAGATTCTCTCACGCAAAATACACCACTGGATATGGCTTACTACGCCTCTTCACAGCCGGGTTCACCCTATTATATGCCCGGCCCAGGTTCTTCACAGCCAAAGGATGCGGCAGACGCCCCGTCCTCACCAGCAGATCCGGCCATGGATACCACCCACACCATTCCAGCAACCGGCGCGCGTACCAGCACAGGAGGATATGCCTCGGGAATGATGGCAACAGTGCCACCACAGGGTCCAGACCGATCCAATCAACCAGGCAATGCATACGGAGGTAGAAACAGGGAAAGTTTAGCGGCACTGCTTGTCATTCCCTTGCTCGCACTGCTCATCGGCGGACTGGGCGGATGGCTGATAGGAACTGGAAGCGTATTCTCAAATCCGGGCTTCACCCCTCTGGGAGGCTCAACAATTGAGCAGGTGGCGGCGAAATTTCATACCTCCGTCGTCGAAATCACGGCGCAAAGTCGGCAAGGAACTAGCCTGGGATCAGGCGTCATTATCGATAAAGACGGCTATATCGTTACCAATAATCACGTCATCACTGGCGGTCATAATCTACAGGTCGTACTCTACGACAACACTAAAATCCCAGCTGAATTAACGGGAACTGATCCAAGTGATGATCTGGCAGTCATCAAGATCCATCCTCCCCAGCATATGTCAGTGGCACAGATCGGTGACTCATCCAAACTCAATGTAGGACAGCAGGTGCTCGCGATTGGCAATCCGCTAGGCATCACACAGACGGTAACCAATGGTATCATCAGCGCCCTGGGCCGTAACGTCAGCGAGGGACAGGATCATCTTATTATTAATGCTATCCAGACTGACGCGCCAATTAATCCTGGCAACAGTGGTGGCGCACTGGTCGGCATGCAAGGCACACTTATCGGTATTCCAACCCTTGTACCTATTGATCCTGAATTTAAAACTCCGGCCGCAGGTGTCGGCTTCGCCATTCCTGCCAATCGCGTCAAATTTATCGTTCCGCAACTGATCAAGGATGGACAGGTGACAAATTCGGGGCGTGCCGATATGGGAGTGCAGGTCATCAGCGTCGACCAAACAATTGCCAATGACGCGCGACTACCTGTGAATCAGGGCGCGCTAATCGTAGATGTGGTACCTGACAGCGCAGCCGCTCAGGCGGGGCTACAGCGGCGTGACATCATCGTACAGATGGATAAGCAACAAATAGAGGGTATAACCAGCCTGCAAGATTATCTTGTTGACAAGAGTCCCGGCAACACCGTGCTGGTGCATATCTATCGCGCCGATCAACAGATGGACGTAAAGGTAAGATTGGGTGAACGTAAGGTTTCTTGAAACTCTGATACATGGCAGGACGTGTGTCTGACAGGTATTGTTTTTAGATACGACATCAAATACAGTGATGTATAACATACAAGAAAGGCAATAGCCATGGGTAAGTTTCTGCAAGGAGTCTTAATTGGAGCAGGTGTTGGTATATTCATCGCTCCTGTAAAAGGCGAAGATTTACGCCGTCAGCTTGTTGAGCGCTGGGGTAAAGTGCAAGATAAATTGTCTGAGCGCAACCGCTCGGCCCTCTCAGGTGGCAATCTTTCCAATACCGCTGCCAGCGGTAGCTCAAATGCAACTGGTGGCACGCTACTCAGCACACTCAGCACACTTAATAGCAAGCTATCAGACAAGTTTAAGAGTGCACGCTCAACCACATCTGATACTCTACGCTCGAATATACCCGATACCAGTCGTTCAACCACTCCTGAAAACACGCGCCTGAACGTGCCCGATACCAGTTCAACGATGTCAGAAAGCACACGCTCAACCGCACCTGACAACACACGTACAAATGTACCTGAGAGCAATCGCCCGGTCAATACAGTCAGTGGCCGTGTCAATCCACCGGCAGACAACGCACCAGCGAACAAGTATAAATATAATCAGACCACAAGCGATAGCGAGCGTGAGACCATCGACACACCAGTCGAGACATACGAAGAGCCCAAAACCACGCGAAGTAGCAACGCGGGATCAACATCTTCAACATCATCCTCTAGTAATAAAACAGCAGCCACACCATCCAACAGGACTGGTGGTAGCAGTAATATTGGCCCTGGCAGCACGACTGGAGGAAGTAATATTCCTGCACGTCCCCATAATGCAAATCCACCGCAGACCAATAGCACCACCTCAGGCTTTACGCCAGCAGCAGGATTCATGCCATCCGAGGGTGAAGGTGCGCGAAACACGAGTTCAACACAATCAAGGCAATCAAATTTTAGCAACAAACCGTACAGTTCAAGCCAGGGACAAAAAACCTCTGCCAATGAACCCAATAAGAATCCAACCATGACTGACCAACAGCGCCGGGCCGAGCAAGCCAGACGTGCAGCCAATGACAGCGACAAAGATAGAACAGATAAACTATAAGAAATATCTGCGCCACTTATCTATGCTCATAGCAGCACAGGGATAGATGGCGCAGGCACGATGTCTCAACGGTGGATCAGGAAGTAGCCACCTTCGTTTTACAACTTACCGGTAGAGTTTTTTTGGGAGGACCACCAGATCCAACAAATCAGATTGCTCCCCAGCAGAGAAGGCCCGATCCCTCGCGATCGGGCCTTCTGTTGTCGTATAAACTTCGCGACAAGGGTTATTCGGAACGTAGGGCGACAATGGGATCGAGTTGCGATGCCCGTTGCGCGGGATAAAAGCCGAAGATGACTCCTACAGCGACTGAGAAGCCAAAGGCAAGGATAACTGCCAGAGGACTGAGCGCAAAAGGCACTGCCATTACTGTCGCAGTAATCAATGCCCCTCCAACACCAATCAGGATGCCGACAATGCCTCCCAGGGCACTGAGCATGAGGGCTTCAATTAGGAATTGCATCATAACATCCCCTGGACGGGCTCCAATGGCGATACGAATGCCGATTTCACGCGTGCGCTCGGTGACAGATACCAGCATGATGTTCATGATACCAATGCCTCCTACGATCAACGAGATCGCCGCTACGCTGATAAGCAACATGTAGAGCGATTGCGCGGTGGCTTGCGCCGTTTGTAGGACTGTGGATTGATTCTGAATCTGGAAATCGTCGTTGGATGAATTCGCTATATTGTGCAACTGCTCCATACGGGTCTCTACAGCCGCCTGCGCCGTCGTCATATTCGATGAGTCATCCACCAGGACGTCAATCGAGCTGACTGAGGTAGAGCCGGTCAGCTTCTTTTGCGCGGCACTAAAAGGAATATAGATTACATCGTCCGCATCCTGGAAGGAACTACTTGCGCCCTTGGAGGCCAGCACACCTTCAACCGTGAAGGGAATACTGTTGATGCGGATCTCTTTGCCGATGGGATCAACCCCGAGCGACGTAAATAGATTATCCGCCACGGTCTGACCGATGACGGCAACGGCACTGGTATTTTGCTGATCGGCATCAGAGATAAAGGTGCCTTCCTGCATTTTCCAGCTATTGATTTGCTGATACGTAGGATAAATTCCCTGCACCGAGGTGGACCAGTTTTCTGACTGATACACAACCTGCTCGTTGGCATTGACAATAGGACTGACGGCAGAGACGTGCGCGATTGATGTCAGAGAGTCCGCGTCTGATTGCTTGAGGGTTGAGGATGTTCCCTGCGCCTGCCGGACGCCTCCGGTTGAAGAGGCGCTTCCAGCCCGAATTACCAGCTCGTCTGGATTTAAGAATGATAGGCGCTGGTTAATCTGTGCGGCATTACTCTGACTGGTTGAAACCATTATAATGACCGCGGCAACACCGATGATGATACCCAACGATGTGAGCAATGAGCGTAATTTGTTGGCTCGCACCGCAACCAGAGCGCTACGGAAGCTTTGATAGAAGGCCAGCATACCGCGACGCCGCTGTAAGCTTCCATTCGATGTCTGCTGGCACTGCTTACGGGCCCGCACAGCCGGGGCTGAGGCAACCGACGACTCTGATGTGGTCGCCTGCTTGTCCGTTTCAATGCTTTGTTGTTCCGTTGAACTCACGGTAAGACCTCCGTTCCCTCCGATGATGACCACTCAGACAATTGTGCCTGCGCGGACAAGGGCTGGGGATTCCAGGTATCCTCACGAATCTTGCCATCCCGTAAGACTACAGTGCGCTGACAATAGCTGGCGATATCTGGCTCGTGAGTTACCAGCACAATCGTCATACCACTTGTGTTAAGCATCTGAAGCACCATCATAATCTGGATGCTGGTTTTGCTATCCAGATTACCGGTTGGCTCGTCAGCCAGGATCATGGCCGGGCGCGTTGCCAGCGCGCGGGCAATCGCCACACGCTGCTGCTGACCACCAGACATCTCCATAGGACGATGTCCTGAGCGTGCTCCCAATCCTACCAGCTTTAAGGCCCAGCGTGCTCGCTGTTCCCGTTCCTCGCTTGAAACGCCCGCATAGATCAGTGGCAATTCGACATTAGCCTGCGCCGACATCCAGGAAAGCAAGTTAAAACTCTGAAACACAAATCCTATCTTCTGATTGCGCACATCCGCCAGCTGGCTCTTGTTCATAGAACCAGCGGAAATGCTATCCAGATAATAATTACCACTTGAGGGACGATCCAGGCAGCCCAGGATATTCATCAAGGTTGATTTTCCTGAACCTGATGGTCCCATGATCGCTACCATTTCGCCGCGCTTAATCTGGAGATCCACGCCGCGCAAAGCTCGCACCTGGGTTTTGCCCATCTGATAGACTTTGCTCAATTTTTCCAGGCGTATGATTGGTTTTGCTTTCTCATCCCTGCCATACGCCACAGTTTCCACTTGATCAACCATTACCTAGTTTCCTCCAGAGCGAGCACCACCAGCGCCGCCGCCGAAGCCACCGGCTCCACCACCAAAACCACCGGCTCCACCACCAAAACCGCCAGTTCCTCTTCTAGTGCCGGTTCCGGTTCCAGTTCCAGTACCGGTCGTGGTAGTATTTCCACCCGTCTGACCGATGACTACTTGATCACCATCCTGCAAGCCAGACAGCACCTCAACGGATTGTCCACTGCTCAGGCCAACGGTGATCGCTACTGGTGTCAATTTGCCATTCTTTAATTCCATAACCACCCGACTACTGGTCGTTGCGCCATTGGCATTGGAGGTTGAACCGCTGGAAGAATTGCTCGTCGATGATTGCAGAGCAGCAACATAATCGCTACGGCTGATCTCGCCATTCTGGAGCGCCGTGGTGGGGAAGGTGAGCGCGCTGGATGGAATAAGCAACGTGTTCAAACGCTGTGCCGTCGTGATATCCACCGTTGCGGTCATGCCCGGATAGACCTGAACATTGGTCAGGCTACTCATATCCACAGTCAATGTTACGGCATAGGTCACCACGCTCGAACTGGTCTGTCCCAGGATATTGATCGCGGAAACGGTCGCACGTAAGGTTTTAGAAGGATAGGCTGAAACGGTAAACTGCGCTGGCTGACCAATTTTGATACTGTTGATATCTGATTCATTGATGGAAGCCTGAATGTTATATTTGCTCACATCTACCAGCGTCATAAATACCGAACTGCCACTACTACTACCGGTGCCCTGGCTGCTTCCACCGCTGCCAGAAGAGACAGTGCCAGAAGAGGAAACATTCTCACCCACAGCTCCATTGATAACCGCAATTGTGGCGTCACCAGGGGCCGTCAGAGTATCAACCGTCGGAGAATTATTATTGTTATTGTTGTTGTTAGCGTAGTTACCTGTCGAGGTGACAGACAATTTAGCCAGGGTCTGGCCTTTCGTTACATGCTGACCAACTTTGACATCGATCTCTGTAATCTGTCCGGCCGCAGGAAAATTCATCGTATATTCCGCATTGGGGGACAAAGGACCGCTGGCTGAGACTTTAACGCTCAAATTGCCGGTCGTAGCAGTGCCCTGAGTATACTGAATTGCGGGCGTCCGGTTGAGTAGATAATAGGATGTAACGCTAGCAATCAGAGCAATCACGACAATTACAATAATCGCCCAGATTGGAAAACGGCGTTTCCTAGGCTCTACACCGACGGTATCCATATCATCCAGATCTAACTGATCTTCTTCTAGCAAGGGTTGTAATTCTTCTACTTTTTCTGACATAGCGCACACTCACTTAATCTATTTAAATAATCCTATAATCGTGTGTCATCCCTTGGCGTCAATGGGAACAAAAAGACCCTCATCAAGGTGAGGGCTACGCCGGAGTTGCAGACGAAATTGTACTGGCCGGAGCTAACGTAATGGATACACTCCGGGCGGTTATGGCACCGTTATTACCACTGACAGCAGTACCCAGCAAGGTAATATTTTGACCTGCTTTCAATGCGCTGGCGGTCACGGTTTTCGTCTGCGTAATTTGTGTTTTACTGGTCAAGGTCAGGGAATAATCATTGCTGCTAAAATCTGTAACCGTCAATATATCACCACTGACCTGGGATACAGTGCCAATAAGACGATTAGCATTTCCTCTAGAAGCACCACCATTGGCACCACCACCAAAGCCACCATTGGTGCCCGGCGTGCCTGATCGACGCGGAAAACCACAGCGTGCAGAACCAGCTCCACCAGCACCAGGATAATTACCTCCTCCTGCTGCTCTACCACCAAAACCGCCTGCTCTACCACCGCCAAAGCCAGCACCGGTGCTTAATTGGATGCTGTCTGCTGTGTAAGAACTGCCATCGGCGTTTTGCGTGACTGTAACGGAAACGGCCACCCCGTTAGTGAGAGCACTTTTTGTCACCAATGCCTCTTGCGTATAGGTAGTCTTACTTGAAAGACTGGCGGTTACCGTTGAACCACCTTGTTTTGTAATCACCAGAGAACTACTAGTAACACTCTTTACCATCCCACTTGCACGAGTGATAGTGCTGGTCACAGGTGTACATGTCGCCGTCGCCGTCACGGCAGACGCCGCCGTCCCGCCGGTACTGTTATCCTGTGAAGCACCAGCATTACATCCGCTTAAGACAGCTAACAACAAAATCCCCACGGCACCGCCAGCGCACAATTTGTGGAAGCGCTTTATGAACATCGAATCCTGCCCCCTCATGAGAAATTGAAATAACACATATTTACACCAGCTAGAGAGAAATATATTTATACCCATCACAACAAAAGCATGATATATAAATAGAAAGTTAAGTCTCACTGCAAACAAAATAGTACCTGAGAGATAAATACTTTCTCTTGAGGAAATTTAACATGAAAGATTATGGAAATTATCAACTAACTGTAAATAAATTGAAAATTTTGTTACGTTTTTTTTTCCTTCAGGATGAAAGCAGGGTGCAGGGGCGGCAGCCCATAGGTGCGAACGTAAGGCTTTTCAAGCGGGATTGCAAAGGGCGGCCAGCCCTTTGCCGGGGTTTGGGGTGTCCCCAAATACCCCTTTTTCTTCTTTTCTTCGCCGCCGCGCGCGGCGGCGAGAGGGAGGTGAGAGATCGGGGCACAGCCCCGAACCCCAGGTTAAGGGTTGCACCCTTAACAATCCCGCTTACGTTCGCACCTATGGGGGCGGCAGCCCAGAAGGAGCACGAGGTGTTCTCGCACTTATTCCCTTATCCAATCACCTGGAAGGATAAAGAGCCAGAGGGAAAACGGAGGATGCCCGATATGCTAGCTATCGGGCATCCTTAATAGAGGGGGGAAATTATTTGGCAGATTTGGATTCTACCTTGCCACCCTTGCCCTCACAGATGTTTTTGATGGAGAGAAGGGCTTTATCTAAGTCTTCTTGAATGGTTTTGTCTTTGCTATCGGTTGGTTCGTTGAATTCTTTTCTGAGATTACTTGAAGGATCAAAGGTAAGATGGACGACGACCTCTGAAGCTTTTCCAGCATCTAAAGGGGTCACTTGTAGCCAGCCAGAGTATTTTTCCTCGCCATTTGATCCCCATTCCATGCGGTGTCTGGACTTGTCAACGCGGAAATATCCATCCGAATCATAGGAATGTCCATGCGCCGAGCCTTCTACACGCACGTGCTCTCCCTGTTGCGGCATGGCACTTTTGGTTGTTGGCAGATACTTGGGCAGGTTGTCAACCTGTGAGATGAATTGCTCAACTTGATCTGGCAAGGCCTGAATCTTTAAAGAGCTCTCATAGTCTGTCATTGAGTTTATCCTTTCGTCTCTATACTAGCCATGACACGAAAAAATCATGGAAATGCGTTTCACATTCATTGTATCGACAACTCTTGCATTTTTTTTTGACCTGATCTTTTTGCCTGGCACAATCCAGGCGTGTCCATGACTTCAGCAATCTTTACACTATGCCTCGCAGATAGGATTGTGCACTCTTTCCTGCTGGCATGGTATTCCACATTACTGTGTGGCAGAGTATCTGGATTTCTCCCAGATGGAGGGCGCTGCGTTCAACTGCTGTGAGTAAACAGGTATGGACCGTTGGTCGCGCTTGACTGGGAAGCTTTTGAGCCAGGCTCTGCTTTTCGACAAGCAAATCTAATAAGGCATTGGGAAATGAATCTAAGATAGTATGAACGCTTTTGATCCATTCCGCATAACAGGCTGAAAGGATGGGAAATGTAGCAGGAGAATGACACCCGGTCACGTGATCCATCAGAGCAGGCTGTCGGCCTCCGACAGGAACCAGTACCCAATTTTCAATCACTTGCGCAAGCTCAAGTGCCAGTAGCATCGGTGTACAGCTCGTCGAGAATGCAGGTGACCAGTTGAGCAGATCGTCTGGTAATGCTCTGCATTCCAAGAGTGCCTGATTGCCAATTTTTTCTAGTGTAACGGCAAATTGTGCCGCTTGATGTGCGTTATTCATGCTTCGTCTCACTTTGATCTGTTGCCAGACAATGCGGCATAATGATAGCATACAGGTAAGCGCTCTGATTCGCGCTATACAGCCAGCACAAACACACAAGGTAGGCAGTGAGCCAGAACTCTCCGGCTATACAACAACACGGACTCCGAAAGCCGGAAGTAACACTTTGATGGTCTGGCATAAAGATAATCGGACGTCGAACGTGCTGATAAGCCTACTTGACGGCAACTCCCTGATCGATGATGCTCTAAGCAGGTTACAACAGAAGGATTATAAAAATAATCTGTCATTGTTATTAATATCCCTCTCCCAACGTATCTTGAGACCTCATTGTAAAGGTGAGATCAACCCGATAAGCTCATCTTATACACCGCAAAGGCTCGGCCTGCGGTAATCCTACTCTATTCCTTATCTACATTTTTATTGTATTATCAATGAATTTCTAGTATATTTAACATCGCATATTTAACAATACCAATAAGGAGTCTTTTTTGCTATCGGCAGTATATTGTTAGCTGGCAGCATATTGTTCAAGACATGAGCATCATAAAGAAAGCATTGATATTATGAATGAAGACGATACTTCTAATATAATAGCCCCTCTTAATTCTATCAAACTAGAAACACCTTTTTCTGCCATATTTTCGACACGCCCAGACAATACGACGTCCGTACAGGG
The DNA here is from genome assembly GCF_008326305.1 of Dictyobacter arantiisoli. Taxonomy (GTDB): domain Bacteria; phylum Chloroflexota; class Ktedonobacteria; order Ktedonobacterales; family Ktedonobacteraceae; genus Dictyobacter; species Dictyobacter arantiisoli. Next base: position 22,778 of record NZ_BIXY01000030.1, read on the forward strand.
AAGTGAGGTAGATGTGAGGCTGGTAGCTGAACGTCTCACGACACTTGCACAACAGCCTCACATCTATCAAGCTGCCGTCTATATCTATTTCGCTGGTCAATATGAACTTTCAATTCCTGAATCGCTCCTGGCGATGCTCTGCCTGCCAGACAAACCTGAAAGCATACTGAATCAACCTGCGATGCTCGGACTACTCCAGCGCGAAGAGAACGTACCATCGTTGATACGAGCTACAAACTCATCTATCGCGCGTGCCGCTCTACAACATTATCAAGCTGATCCCTATTCACTTCTGCACGCATATATTGGCGCGCTCCAACCGCAGCGGCGTGAACAACGCATATTTTTACAACGCCTGCTTGAATATCTCGTTAAAGATACATACCTGTTACCGGTGCAAGACATCTTGCTTGAGCAGGATGCCTGGTTTCGAGCTTTAATCATGCATTGTGGCAATGCTGAAATGATGAATTGGGCGCAACTCTATACCATGGTCGGTAAGCCCGCCAGCGCCGAGCGCATCATTATTGAAGGTATGTCTAAAGCGCCAGAATACGATCTGGATTGGGTGGCCCTGATCAAGCAGACAGAACAAAAGGGTACAACCACCCAGAAAGCAGCGCTGAACACAAGGGTCATGCACTGGCTGGCCGAAAATCCACAGGATACGGTAGTCAGGCATGCGTATCTGGGTTTCATCGAGCGCAATGGAACTATCGCTGATATCGCACAGACAATCCAGGAAACCGGGAATTGGCTACACGCCACGCCTCAGAATATTAATGTACGGCAGATTTATCTTAAATTTATCGAGCATTGGGGCAACAGGGATCAAATCGCGCAATTAATCGCCAGCACCGAACATTGGCTGGATATGACGCCCGATGATACGCAGGTTCGTCAGACCTATCTGGGACTGATTGAGCGCAATGGCACGCAGGATCAGATCGCACAACAGGTTGATAGCATCTATTATTGGCTGCTGGAACATTCTGAAGATGTGCATGTTCGTCAGGCATATCTATGCTTTGTGGAGCGCTGTGGCAAACCAGAGCAAATCGCGCGTCTGATCGATCATACAAAAGACTGGTTGAGTACTCATCCACAGAATTCCAATATTCGCCAGACATACTTTAAATTCATTGAGCATTGTGGCAGCCCGGAGCAACTTGATGAACTGATCCAGAGCACGATGTCCTGGCTGGCTGCTAACCCGCATGATTGTTATGTTCGTCAGGTCTATCTCAAATTTCTGGAGCGACATGGCAGCCGAGAACAATGCAGCCAGCTCCTTGAGCAGCAGGAATTCGAGGTGATCATGAACATTCCAGATGCTAATGTCCTGCATATTTACCTGGATCTCATACGGCGCGATGGTACTGAAGAGCAGATGCATGCACTTATCCAGCTCACGGCCAACCATCTGGCTCTGAATCCCTATAGCCACGCAATTCGCACTACTTATCTGGAACTGATCAGTCACTATGCCCCACAGGACAAGATTATCGAAACGCTCAATGAAACAGCAGGCTGGTTGGATAGCAATCTACAAACCAGTTCCATCCGTTCCACCTATCTCAAAATAGTTGATCGATACGGCACCCATGAACAGATTCTCAATGCCATTCGTAGTACCAGAAACTGGCTAGATATGAATCCGCAGAGCATCAATACACGCGCTCTCTATGTGGCACTCGTCGGACAACATGGCACCTACGAAGATATCAGGCAGACCATCGCAAGCATCGCCAGCTGGCTGATTGCCCATCCACAAGATCCCTATGTGCGCAGCGCATATCTCAAACTGGTACATCGTTATGGCAACAGTGATGATATATGCAACACAATCAATAATACAGCCGCCTGGCTGGCAATCAATCCGGGCGAAACAAGACTACGTACAACCTTTCTTCGACTGGTCGAACGGCACGGAACCAATCAACAGGCACAGACGACAATTGCGACCACACTTGTATTGCCAGCCGTACATTTACAGGATGCCAGTGTGCGCATTACACTGTGTGGACTGGTCCAAAGACGGGGCACACGAGAAGCCATTATGGCAACCATTGATCTGAGCCTCAAATGGTTGCAACTCAGGCGACATAACACTGAAATTAAGGCCTATCTGGAACTCATTGAACCATACGCAACCCATACACAAATTATAGAGGCGATTACAGCAACTGCATCCTGGTTGGATAACCATAAAAAAAACACCAATATTCTTGCTCTCTACATCAAACTGGTGGATCGCTGCGGCCATCCTGAACAATTAGTATCCCTGCAAGAACGGATAAAAGAATGGCAGGATGTCCCTCATCAAAATAATCTAGTCCTGATCAATCTGCTGCATTGTCTGGAACATCATGCCCGGCCCGATTATCTGGCGGCATTTATCCCTACGCTAGAAAGCTGGTTACCGCAACACGTCCCAGAAGATAGTTTGCTCGTACAATACCTCAACTTTGTGAGTAAATATGGAACACACGAACAAACGTGCACTGCCCTGAATATGATCAATGAAAAAATGGGCGCATCCCCATCCATAATCAGCTCTTATCTTCTCTCCACCTATCTCAATCTCCTTGGACGCTACAGTCCACAGTCATACACACAGAACATACTCAATTTCACCGCCGACTGGTTAGCAGAACACAGTCCGAATCCTTATCTACTGACCGTCTACCTTCAACAGAGCAAACATCATGGCACAGAGGATCAGATCAAACACGCCCTGGCTTTTACCAGACACTGGTTGCGCGACAACGTGCCTGATTCCTATCTGCTGACAATGTATCTAAGCCTGAACAAGCGCTATGGATCGCGTGAGCAGATCGCCGCAGCTCTGAACTTCACTGCCTACTGGCTTGATAAACATAGCATAGATGATTTTATCCTGGAAACGTATCTGGATCTGGTGGATTATTGTGGTGCCGCACCGCAGACACTGCGTGCACTCACCATAGTAACTCCCTGCTTTTATAACAGCTCAAACCAGTTACAACCGCGCATACCAGCTGTCTATCTCAAGCTACTCAAACACTATGGCAACACCAGTCAGATCGCAGTGGGCCTGGAATTCACAGCCAGCTGGCTCGCTAACCATCCAGAGGATATCTTTGTGCGCGCCGCCTATCTACGACTGGTAGAATGCTATGGCAACCAGGATCAAATTGCCAGCCAACTTAAACACACCACAGCCTGGCTGGCTGCCCATCCTGATAGCATCTATGTCTGGACAGCCTATTGTAAACTTGTGGAACGACATGGTAGCGCGGACCAACAAAGCGCGAGCCTGAATATCCTCGTCGACTGGCTTAAACAACATCCAGATGATCCTATTGGTCGGAACTTATATCTGTCACTGATTAAACTCTATGGTAATAATGAACAGATTAGCAACGCCCTGCGTGCCAATATAAACTGGCTGGAGTGCCATCCCGAGCAGGACACCGTCTGTGCCAGCTATCTGTCACTCCTGGAACAACATGGCGCAGTCCTTTATGAAGCGAAATTAGGTGAGGAAGCATTCGCTATCTACACCCGAGCACTCGCACTGGACCCCGATAATGTCCTGATCTATTACCATCTGGGAATCGCGCTCCGCAAATGCTATCGCTATGATGAGGCGCTGGCCGTGTTTGAACGGATCATTACATTGACGCCCGACGATGCAACCGCTTACGCGAATAAAGCCAAGATTCTCTATAGTTGCAAACGCTATCCAGAGGCGTTACAGGCGTATGAGCAGGCCATTCGTTGCGATCCCCTGATTGCACAGGCGTATGGAGATAAAGGCACGATTCTGCGCCGCATGAACCGCCTGGAAGAAGCTTTAGATGCATATGAACAGGCACTACGCTTATCGCCTCAGGATGCGGTGATACGCAGCAAAAAGAATGAGCTCAGCAAACGGCTCGGCAGGTAGACCTGAAACTGATCTGTGTCCATGATATGATAAGAGATACGTAAGAAGAGCTTTGCTTGTCGGTTCGCAATCGGGCTTTCGGTTGGGCACATGATCGCTAAAGGAGCATACTACGGTTATGGAATTGATCAGGAAGATTATCCATGTCGATATGGATGCGTTTTATGCTTCTATCGAGCAACGAGATCATCCTGAATGGCGTGGCAAGCCTCTGGTCGTGGGAGGTGATCCCAATCGACGGGGAGTGGTGGCAACATGTTCATACGAGGCGCGGCGCTATGGAATTCATTCCGCGATGGCAGCCCAGCAGGCATACCAGCGCTGTCCCCACGCTATCTTCATCAGGCCACGCTTTGACGTGTATCACGCCGTCTCCGCGCAAATCATGCAGATTTTCCATAGCTATACTGAACTGGTTGAACCACTCTCATTGGATGAAGCCTATCTGGACGTAACCCATAACCTGCGCGGCATTGCAGCCGGCACCCATGTGGCCCAGGCAATTAAGGCGCAAATTTATCAGGAGACAGGGCTGACAGCTTCAGCAGGCGTTTCTTATAACAAATTTATCGCCAAACTGGCTTCGGATTACCGCAAACCAGATGGCCTGACAGTTGTATCGCCCCAACAGGCCGTCCGCTTCCTGGAAGGAATCTCTATCGATAAGTTCTTCGGCGTCGGCAAAGTAACGGCGGCCCGACTACGGGAATTGGATATAGAGACAGGAGCCGATCTGAAGCGCTTGAGCGAGGCTGAATTACAACGCATCTTGCATAAGCAGGGAAGTGTGCTCTATCACTATGTACGCGGTGAAGATGATCGACCAGTACAACCCGCACGTGTCCGCAAATCGGTCGGTAAAGAGACAACGCTCTCCGAAGATCTCGATGATCCCGAAGAATTGCTACTGCTGATGAGTCAGATGGCTGAACAGGTAGCACGACGTCTCCACGAGCTACAACTGCTCGGCAAAACGATCACGCTCAAGCTGCGCTGGAGTGATTTTCAGCGGCTCACGCGTAGCATCACCATTCCCGACGCCACACAGGATGCCCGGACGATAGTCAACATCCTGACCCCGGTCCTGCTGAATCAAATGCAAACCGGACAGCAACGTGTGCGACTTATAGGAGTAACCGTTTCACATCTGATCACCAGTGCCGAAGCCAATCAACCAGCGCAAATTTATCCCTTACCGCTCTGGGACGAAGATGCCTGGCTGGCTTAACATGCCCAGTATGGAACTCCCACAAGAGTTCACACGCCTTGTGTTAGACTTTTTAGCTTCCCTCAAATAATCTTCAACCGATCAGCAGGGCATCGCAGTGCAGCTACAGGGATAGTCAACTCGATACATATGCACTGTGATGCTCATTCTAGAGAGAGATAAAGATTAACTATTCGAAGTCATAAAAATATTTGATAAGGTATCGATTTCTCATCGAATCAAAGCTCAACCTCAGGAATGGTTAAAAACAGCCATCAGCGCAATTGATGAGCTTATACTGTGATAATTCAGCCTTTGTCAGTCCCAACTTCAGACAAATGCCAACTCATTTCGATTATTTTTAGTAATAAAAAAAGATCCTGAGCCTATCAGATTAGTATTACCTTAAAAGTATCCAAAAAAATGTCAATCATATTGACATTTTGGCATCTATAGTTTATATTGTTTTATAGGGAAAAGCGATTAAAGCTAAGAGCTACATCATTCAGTTATCTCTATAAGCTCTTGTGTTTGTAGAAAGCACATGCATATGTGCGAATTGCTTGAGTGCCTTACACACTTTTTCCGCGTATCTTCGGGGAAGATACACCTGCTCATTTATTTAAAGGCTCTGATGCATAAGGGAGTTTGCTTATGGGTGATCTGATTTCCGCTACTCAGCAGTGGTCAGATATACTCTGCATCTAACCTTACAGCCTGTATTTGTTACTGCGAACATTTAAAGCTAAAACACTACCTGTGACGGCGCATGGAGGCGTATGTACATTACGCATGGAGGCGTATGTACATTAATAGTGGGATGGCTTGTTCCGTGCTGGCACATACAGACACAGATTGTGTTCTCCAGGGATGGAGGCTACAATCTAATGGATTGTGCTCATCCAGGGATGGAAATGGCACAATCCATTTTTGCTTTTTGTGTCATTCTTGCCGCCTGCGGCGGCGAGTAAAAAAGAGTTTTTGGGGACACCCCAAACCCCGGCAAAGGGCTGGCCGCCCTTTGCAATCCTGCAAAATCTTTTGCTTTTACGTATTGGCGAGCCGTCCCTGGCAATCCTGCTTTAAGAGGTTTTAAGGGGGAGACCGAGGAGAATGGAGGCTTGCTGGGCGCGTTCAGGGTCGCCGGTTGGAATGAGGGCGAGTTGGTTGGATGAGATATGGATGGTGCGTGCGACTGGTTGGAAGCCCGCTTTTTCAATTCCATGCTGCGAGGCTCGATTGGTAGTTTGATGCATGATCCAGAAGTGTTCATATGCTCTGCTCTCACGTTCGAGGATTGCTTGCAGTAAACGGGGATAATAGCCACGTCCACGCCACGGTAACAGGGTGACGAAGTGATAAAGATAAATACTTTTGGCTGGCAAGTTGAAGGTGATAGCCGGACTCCCAAATGACGCTTGATTAATACCCAGCCATCCATAGGCAACCAGGGTATCATTCAGGTATGCCAGAATGGGATAATGTCCTGCGCTATAGCGTGCTTCGACACTCTTTATAGGGATATTTGAGATTTTAGCTGCAAACGGCACTTCCCGGGCTGTCTCGATATGCCATCCTTCAAGCACTGGTAAAGTGGGCAAGGGATCATGTTTCCACCAGGTCCAGAGATAGCTTTCTTTTGCACCTGTAGGATAGGGCCTTCGCTCATATGACATTTCTAGCGTTCCATTTCTGTTATTCAGCTCCATTATACATCCAATGCAAAGCTTCAGGATGGCAATGGGATAGGGATTGCGCGAGCATGAGCTTCGCATTCAGCCCAGCTTTCGTGGATTGATCCTTCTTGCTGCCAGGATGTGAAGCGCGGTCCTAGTTGTGCGGCAATCGCAGGCGGAAATTGCCAGTCTTCCTGCTCAAAAGCCGCTCGTCCAACGCGCTGTAAATGGGCATACGCTTGTAAGGTCAAGGTAGTATGACGTAACACTACTGGCCTCTCTTTATCCACACGCCAGAAGCCATAGAGCTGATGACGATCAGGGCGTAAAATCCAGGCGAGTTCATCGTATGTCAGGCCATAGAGATTGGCTACCAGAGCATCCAATATGCAGCGCAGACGCAGGCGCTCGTGCGGCGTGATAGCCCAGAGGCGTCTCCAATGCAGCTTTCCCAGCGTGGGATAACAGGTGCGTAACTCCAACCACTGCGGCGCAAAACATACCATGGCAAGATTGAGCCGCGCGGCCAGTTGCGCGCAAAGTGTCGGACAGATATGTACAGGTGGTATGACTGGCGTTTCTGCAAGCACAAAATAGTTGAGATGCTGTCCTCCCAGGCGGTAGCGTACCATATAGTCATAAACAAAAGAGTTTAAGTTCGCTAAGAGCGATAGAACCGTGACGATATCCTGCTTAGATGGTTGAATGACTGGTACGACATTCCCACAGGGATTGCCATGGATAAAAGTGGCATACATTGAGCGTGCATTAATAGCCGAACAAATATCCATAATACCAATTTTATGTCCCGCGATGGCAGAGTTGCAGGCCCGATAGGTAGGCAATGACATAAGATATTGAGGAGCAAACTGCTTTGCAGTCCAGGGAATAACATTCCAGACCGCGCTACGTCCCTTGCCAGAGAGCCATCCTTTCGCGCTGGGATCAAAGGCCCCGATCATGCGCCCTTCATAGACAGGGAGCGCAAAATCCTTATCCCCATGCCTCCAACGACCATACAGATCTGATTGATAGCCGTGCCAGTCGGGGAGGGGAGCAAAAAGATGAGAATCGGTAGTCATATCAAATTCCCGCGCATAGCGGATCTGCCAGCTATCCAGGCTCTGCGCACCCAAAAGCACAGTATCAGTAGCAAGTTTTTCTAGCAGAGCTATATCATGGGGAGACTGTGCTTCAATCAACGAGAGGGAAGTTGGGCTAAAACGCTCGATATGCTGACGCGAGAGGCGTAACAGGTTCTGCTCATAATCATCAAACACCTGCAAATCAACCTGCTGAAAGGCGACCTGCAACTGCTCGGTGCTTCCACCTTTCTCCACCAACAACGCCGCAAAGCGAAATGAACGGTGGATATCGAAGAGGCCACGACGATTGATAAAGCCCAGCAAGACGATCCACTTGCAGTGATACAGAAAAAGCTTTCGTAAAGCCAGTGCTCCCTGATCAGTATAGATACTGGCCGGTACCAGCATGCCAAGATAGCCATGTGGTTTTAGAAGATAATGGGCTTGCTCCAAAAACAATTTATAAGTATTCAGTTCGCCTGCTCCCTGATAACGAAAAGGGAGAGGGGTCGCATCTTCCGTCAAGACTGGCTTACCAGCAGGCGAACCTGCATATTTAAACCAGTTGCGTATGTTTTTGAATTCAGCCTGCTGGCTGAGCCAGCTATATTCCAGCATATGGTCCTGCGCGAATAGCAGGCGCTGCCTTGCTAACGCCTCTTGTTTGCCATACTGGCGATAACAGGGATCATAATCACTAAAGAACTCGCGTGAACCAGGCTTGCTCGTTTCCCAGGGAGGATTGGTTAAGATGGCATCAAAACCTGAATGCGCGTCCTGATAGATTTCTGGAAACACAAGTGGCCAGTGAAAGAAGCGCAGTTGTGTGGTCAATGTATCCACAATCTGGCGTGTCTGTTGCGTCGGAGTGTCCTGCCGATAAAAGGATGCCGGTGTCGGGACATGAGCCAGTTGATCAGCCGGCCAGAACCAGATAGCACACCAGCTATCAAAGGCATATTTGAGATCAGAGGATTGGATATCTATCGACTGAGGAAGCACGCTGGCAAGTTCTGGCTTGATCACAGTATCCCGCATCTGGCGTAACGCTCGGGTCCAGGCTCCTTCTGGATAATGGATACTCGTTGTATGGTTACTATCACCACCAGCGCGCATCCAGGCCATCCAGGGATATACACAATAATTCTGATACCAGGCACCCAGCAGAGCATTCCCAACCTTGATATGTGTATTTAGATAGTGAAGAGGCAAGTAATCAACCCCAATTTCAAGCCATAAGCTAATTTGAGCCAGTTCGACTACCAGGGGAGCCAGATCAACTCCATAAAGACACTGTGCAGCTATTTGCAAACGCAGATCGGTCTGTATGGGCTGTTCCGCATCCTCACATGTATAATAGAGCAACGAGGCAGTTAGACGCGTGCAAAGATAGCGCAATGCAGCCAGCAGAAATGAGGCCGAACCACAGGCGGGATCACAGATATGTAAGGCCAGGATATCGGCAGGCGGGCACGGGATTGATTGGCCTTGCTCGTCAAGCATACACGTTAACGGCTCAAGAGTACGACGTGCCAGCGCCTGTGCCAGTTGAGGACGTGTATAGAACGTACCTGATCCTTTGCGTTCAGCGCCATGCTGATGACAATCTAAGAGCGTTTGATAGATCAAACCAAGATACTCTGGACAGAGCATCTCCAGATCACGTTGCGGTGCATCCCGGTCATTTTCATCCATTAAAGGACGACGAAGAAAGAGCGCGCGATGAATGAGATCTAAGAGCTGCCAGACACACATATCAGGGAGATCAATAGCCTCAAACAGGGCCAGGGCTCGCTCCAACATGACAGCACTATGTGGTGAGCCGGACTGGAAAAGCAATCCTTCATACGCAGGAAAAGAGAGGGAGTCACCAAAGGAGTCGCCAGAACAACCGGTAGAGATCAGCGCAAAAAGATACAAAATAGATCTCCAGGCGCCCGAGGGAGATACAGAACAGACAGTCCCGTCTGGCTGAAATATCTCACATAACTGAACGTATAGATCCGTCAAACGGCATGACGCGCTAGCGGGCAGCAGAGCACGTGCCTCAGCAAAAAGAAGGATTACCAGACGCATTACGATCAGTATAGCGGCTTGATAACAAGCCTCCTGCCACATACGCAACGTGGATGTAGGGTCCTGTGATGACTTGAAAAATTGCAACAACACATCAAGAGCCGCATACAATGGCGCGCTAGCTACACAAAAATCGGCATTTTCATCCCTGCTACGCATCCCCAGCACTTTCCCTTTCCCATCAAACATCCCCACATTGATAACTTAACGTATCCATCTCTATTTACTATACACCATCCCAGGCTCATAGAGGAAAAAAAGCTTCTTATTCCCCCTTTTTGTCTCATACGGGAGGAATAAGGCATGAAAATTCATGGTAGAATGAGGATATGGCTTTAGAAACATCATTTCTATGTACACCCCCAACACTATACTTCGCTCATACCTGAGCGGAAGGATAGAGGGACACAATAGCAAAGCGAAGCCATTTTATAGAGGAGAATCTATTTATGCGTCTGTTAACTTTTCATACTCCAACAGGGTTACAGCTTGGAATAAAGACCGAACGGGGTATTATCGATGTGGCGCGTGCTGGCATAGCCTTCCAGGCAAAGTTGGATGGGGCACACATTCCAGCGACATTTGAAGAGCTTTGCAGCGGTTCTGAGGTTGATCTAAGTGGACTGCATAGCCTGATGGCAGTAACGAATGGACAACAGGGTGACTGGTTGCTGGTTGAAGAGCAGCTTCAATTTGGGCCCAGCGCATCACGGTACGGCAAAATTATTTGTGTTGGACTAAATTATCGCAAGCATGCAGCCGAGTCAAATATGGCAATCCCAGAATCACCAGTGCTCTTTCCTAAATACAGCAATGCGCTGGCGGGAACGGGAGAGGATATTCCATTATCGCCCAATGCAACACAATATGATTACGAGGCCGAGCTGGCACTGGTGATTGGCAAACGCGCACAAGGTATCGAGCAAGCGGAAGCCCTCGACTATGTGCTCGGCTACGCCAACGGTCATGATCTAAGCGCCCGCGACCTCCAATTTCGCACACCACAATGGATGCTTGGAAAAATACAAGATAAATTCCTGCCCATCGGACCTTATCTTGTGACGGCAGATGAAGTTACAGACCCACAGAATCTCAGTATCAAACTCTGGCTCAATGGAGAAATACGCCAGAACTCCAATACAGCCGACATGATCTTCAATGTCGCATATATTGTCAGTTACCTCAGCCAATATCTCACATTGGAACCAGGAGACATCATTATCACCGGAACACCAGAAGGAGTTATATTGGGTCATCCAGAATATTCCTGGCTCAAGGCAGGAGATACAGTCACCATTGAAGTGGGAAATCTTGGCGAACTCACCAATAAATTAAGTTAAGCCAGGCCCGCAATGAAGCCAGAGGGATACCCTCACCCCGGCGGGTGAGGGAGAGTGAACGTATACTGTCCATATAGAGTATGGATGATGAAACGGTTGTGCTTTCTCTACTCTGACTGCTCGGAGTTATCAGAGCAGTTTTTAACCTGATCTCAGTTTGCGCAATACTGCTTCTTATGGAGCAATACTGTTCAGCTCAGTCTGTGTGTCCTCGGAAAGGGTCAGCGCAGCACCAGTGACGTTTTCACGCAGATGTGCGACGGATGAGGTACCAGGGATAAGCAGGATATTTGGAGAGCGCTGTAACAGCCACGCCAACGCAACGGCCATTGGGGTGGCGTTGAGACGCGTAGCGACTGTTGACAAAGTATCGGACTGCAGTGGAGAGAAGCCACCGAGCGGGAAGAAAGGCACATAGGCGATACCCTGCGCAGCCAGGGAGTCGATCAGGTCGTCATCGGCCCGGTAGGCAAGGTTGTACAAGTTCTGCACGCACACGATTGGCGCGATGGACTGCACTTCGGCGACCTGCTCGGCGGTGACGTTGCTCACCCCGAGGTGCTTGATCAATCCTTCTTGTTGCAATTGCGCGAGTACTGTGAACGGTTCAGCAATTGAGCCAGGAGTGGGAAGGCCGCCCCCCCCGACGCGTAGGTTGACAACGTCGAGTGCGTCCAGTCCAAGGCGGTCCAGGTTGTTGAATACGTCCTGGCGCAACTGCTCAGGAGCTAGCGCCTGGGGCCAGCCGCCTTCGGCGTCTCGTAACGCTCCGACCTTGGTGACAATGTGCAACGAGTCGGGGTAGGGGTGCAGGGCTTCTTTGATGATCTGATTGGTGACATATGGGCCGTAGGCGTCGCTGGTGTCGATGTGCGTGATACCCAGCTCGATCGCCTCGTGCAATACGGCCACGGCAGCGTCGCGGTCGGCGGGCGGGCCGAATACGTACGGGCCAGCCAACTGCATCGCGCCGTACCCCATGCGCGTGACCGTCAGATCCTCGGCCATGGTGAACGTTCCTGCAACTGTGGCTGGCAGATTACGATGTTTATTCTCTGAATGCGATACCATAGAAAATTTACTCCTTATTCTCAGCTCTCGTCTGATTTTTTTACCGCTCTCTCATACACTCGTATTCAATGCGGCTCACTCGTAGCTACTATACCCAAAAAGCTTGTATCTTGTAAGAAGTAACTAAAAAGTGATATAGTTACCACATGGAAACTAAGCAACAGACACAACCTGATATTTTCCGGGCAGACTGCCTGTCACGACAGGTGCTGGTATTGATCGCTGATGAGTGGACGCCCCTGGTCATCTATGCGTTGGAAGAGGGCACGATGCGTTTTGGCCAATTGCTCAAGCGCATCGATGGCATATCGAGAAAAATGTTGACGCAGACATTGCGTGCGATGGAACGCAATGGCCTGGTACAGCGCGTCGTTTATCCTGTTGTGCCTCCAGTAGTAGAATATTCTCTCACACCATTGGGACAGACGCTGATAGAACCAATAAATGCACTAAGAGTCTGGGCATATGGGCATTTGCAGGAAGTTGCGCGCGCCCGAACGACGTATGATCAACGCGATCAAAAGCCGCTCCAGGAAGAAATAGCTTCCCTTGTTCAACAGCGATAGCTACGAAAAGGCCTAGCACACAGTTTACGTACACACAACACGTGATTTCTCCATCAGAATGCAGGTATCGCGTTCCATGAGAAAGGTACTCGCAGGAGCGACTGTCGTTTGACTGATAAGTTCGCCAATATGAGTTATCCCGAATCCATCGAACAGATGTTCGATCCGCTTCAATCCGCTCTACAAGCGGGATTGCAAGGGGCGGCTAGCCCATAGGTGCGAACGTAAGGCTTTTCAAGCGGGATTGCAAAGGGCGGCTAGCCCATAGGTGCGAACGTAAGGCTTTTCAAGCGGGATTGCAAAGGGCGGCCAGCCCATAGGTGCGAACGTAAGGCTTTTCAAGCGGGATTGCAAAGGGCGGCCAGCCCTTTGCCGGAGTTTGGGGTGTCCCCAAATACCCCTTTTTCTTCTTTTCTTCGCCACCGCAGGATCTTTGCCTTTTTATGCTGGTAGGCTGTCAGTGAAATTGGACGCTGTCACTGTGTGAAAAAGCCGGAGCGGCCGCTACGTTGGTTCTCCCCATTCACCTTTTCATTTTTGTACCATTTTCATTTGTAAAAGATCGTCAGGCGGCATGCAAAAAGGGAAAAGAAGGAGATTGAAGGAGGCCCAGCTTCATGTAAAACTCTCAAGTCCAAAGTTGAGACTTTTTGCGATACACTTCTCGTTCTCTCACAGAACTCCAAGCATATTGAGCGGGCTCAGATCCATTCCTGTCCATACACACGCGCCTTTCTCTCTTTCTACCCTCTAATATTGCATCTGTGTTGTACAGTAGAGACGTGATCCAGAAAAAGCCCGGCCAGCTTGGATCGGAGATGCATGCATGCAGCCGAATGCTCGATCTGCCGAAACCTGGAGAGTGTTCTCACTTGCCCAGGCTCCCAGGCTCCCAGATGGTAGAAGAGAGCATGGGAGTGAGATTCAGCAGAAGGAGAAGATTTCTCATTAGATGAATGTGACAGTGAAAACAACGGAGGGTAGACTCATGACGCACGCTGCAAGAGTATATGCGACACTCGGCGACTGGATTGCACACGAGGTGCTTCCATTCTCGCTCGATTCTCGCCCGGATTTCAACGCCGCCGTGGATACGGTGATCGACTCACTTGGCAATGCGGTAGAAGTGCTTGGCTTTGGAGAAGCGCTCCATGGAGGGGACGAACTGCTTGTCCTTCGCAACCAACTCTTCCAACGCCTTGTAGAAGCCCATGGCTACAGCGCCATTGCCATTGAGAGCGGTTTTCCTCAGGGATCTATCGCCAACGACTACGTGCTTGGCCGGGGTCCAGCATCCTATGAGGAGTTGCAAGATACTGGCTTTAGCCACGGTTTCGGAAAGTTCGAAGCGAATCGAGAACTGGTCGAGTGGATGAGACACTACAATGCTGATCCAGCTCACCCTACAAAACTCCAGTTCTATGGGTTCGATAGCCCAACCGATGTGATCGCAGATAGTCCCCGCCAGACACTGCATTTTGTGCTTGATTACCTCAGCGAGAGAGATGAGGCCCTCGGCCAGGAGTATCGCAAGCGCATCGACCCGCTGCTCGGACAGGACGCTGCCTGGGAGAATCCGGCTACCGTGCTCGACCCGACGCAAGCGATAGGTCGATCACCGGAGGCAACCGCATTGCGGATCGAGACAGAGGAGCTGATTTCAGAACTGCGCGTGCGCTATCCCGAATTGGTCGCGAAGAGCGACGAGAGCCGCTATCAAGAAGCCGTCCACTATGCAGTGATGGCTCGGCAGCTCCTGAACTTTCATGCTACGCTCGCGCAAACGTCCGAGAAGCGCCAGGCCCGCCTGCTCGGCATCCGTGCCGCAATGATGGCAGAGAATCTGGCGTACATCGTCTCCCGTGAACAGGGTCGAGGCAACGTATTGGTTTTTGCCCACAATATCCATCTCAAGCGTGGAAAGGTGCAATGGGGGAATGAGACGGTGATCTGGTGGCCCGTTGGATCTCATCTTCATGAACTGTTCGGTCGCCGCTATGCCGTCATCGGCTCAGCCGTAGGCTCCTCGCTAGCCAACGGGATCAGCCAGCCAGAAGCCGGGACACTTGAGGCGCGGTTCACATCCGCTCCCGGACCAGTGCGGTTCATTCCCACCCATCAAGGGCAAGGGCTTCCTGCCGAGGAAATGGCGGCACTTCCGATTCGCTCTGGCAGTCAGAAGAACAGGAGCTATGAATCACTGGGTGCCCAAAGCTTCACCGATTTCGATTGGTTCGCTGTCCTGGATACAGCGACATACAACGGGTGGGGCCATTTCTAGAAGACTGGAGCGCACGTTCCGAGCAATCACGTCCTCGCCTTTGAGATGCTTCTAAAGAGACCATTCCAATATGCACACCATTTGAGGTGATTTAGCCTTTCGTTATGACACAGCCACAGATCAATAAACTGGTCATTTTTCTGGCTCCAAAAAACGGATGAGATACACTGAGTGCAGAGCAGTGGCATACAAGAGAGCACATCTCAGCGGTTGGTCTCTCTTGTATGCCATATCATAGGAGTCACCTATTGTGACAGGTAAAAGACCTTTTAAGCTCCCTGTAAGAGCATTCCCCGCGAGGTAGCCCCTGCAAGCGGAGCGGCATAACCTCCCGATACTCAGGTGAGTGATACCAGCGGTTGAAGTGCTCCACATCCTCAAATTCCAGGATCGCTACCGCTTGCGGCTGCCAGTTCCCTTCAACCGCCTCTGGTGCTCAGTGGAAGCAGCATTGGATGTAATAGGAGGCAAATGGAAAAGTGTCATTGTGTTTCATTTGCTTTCAGGAACTAAGCGTTTTAACGAATTGCATCGTTCCTTCCAGGGTATCACCCATCGAATGTTGACCTTGCTATTGCTCTACTTCTAACGACGAGGGATCGACATTGAGCGAAAGCGTGATGACCACCGCGCTCCCATCCGTCGCAAAGAATGATGACGAGGCCACTGGCTGACTCGCCGCCCGTGGTGCCTGCACGGCGGTGACATGCGACACTTGTGAGAGCGCCGTCGCCACCTGAATAATTGCCCCACGGTACTGTACCTGACGCAGGTCATGCCCCGGATCGTTGAGGATCACACCTGCACCTGGGCAGTGTCGCTGAAGTGCGCCTGGTACACATTGAACGCTTGAACGGAAGGAGACGTGGCGAGGTTTCTACCCACGGGATGCGCAACGAGTTTAGCTCATGAATAAACACCGAAAAAAGGGAGCTTGACATCCTTCTTTCTCTGTCCTATACTTACAGTGTAAGCTTACACTGTAAGTATAGGACAAAAAGGATGAGGATCATGACGAAATCTGGTGATCCGCTCACACGGCAACGGGTGTTAGAAGCCGCCCTGCGCTTGCTTGATCAAGAAGGGCTGGAAGGTTTTAGTATGCGCAAGCTCGGAGCTTCGCTTGGGGTCGAGGCGATGTCGCTCTACAACCATGTGGAGAGTAAGCGAGCTGTATTTGATGGGGTAATCGAACTGCTCATCATTCAGGCACCGTTGCCTCTGCGCCCCAATGCCACGCCACGCGAGGAATTGTGGGCCATTGCTCATGCTTTTCGGGATGTGCTCCGCGCTCATCCACGGGTGCTTCCACTCGTGGCAACCAGTCCGCTGCGCACATCAGCCTCTCTCGCCATGTTAGATCACCTTCTGGGAACACTCCACCTGGCACAGATCACCGGCGTTCAGTCCATCTATGCGCTCCAATGCCTGGTCGGTTTTATTGTTGGGCATACCTTGCTCGGCACGGGAACGCAAGCAATCGCGGATCTGGAACCAGGGCCAAGCGGTCCGACGGTCTGGCAACACTTTCCGGCAGACCACTACCCCAGGCTTCACACGCTCTTGCCAGAGCTCGCACAGTGGAATGCTGACCAGGAGTTTGACTTTGGGTTGCAGGCCCTGTTTCAGGGCTTATTTGAGCAATAGAAAGGGAGAGACAGCATGTCAAGAACAGAGGTAAAACACTACAAAGTCGCCAATGGAGATGTGCAACTCGCGGTCAGTGAGACTGGCCAGGGGCAGACGCTCCTGTTCTTCAACGGTGGTGGGGCAACACAAGTGTCCTGGAAGCGGATCATTGCGAAACTCGAAGGGCAGTATCGGCTCGTGACCTTCGATTTTCGCAATCATGGGAAAACCACCACCGCGCATAACACCTCCTTGGAGAGCTTCCTGGCGGATGCGGAGGCCATGATGGACAAGGTTGCTCTCGATCGACCGATTCTGGTCGGCTGGTCTCTGGGGGCAGATCTAGCTGTCTGGTATGCGGCACGCCATCCAGGGAGGGTGGCAGGGTTGTTTCTCATTGATGGAGCTGTGCCGGTCAACCTGGTGAGTGATCCCGAGGATACAAGAAGGCGACTCAAGACACCAGCGGTGAAATACGGGCCTTTGCTTTTGTCTCTGGTTGGTATGGGCTATCGCCTCACGCCTGATGAGTATGCGACGCTTACCATTGAGCTCAATAGGAGCCGCGAGCAGCTTCTTTCGGTCTATGAGCAACTGGATTGTCCCGTGGAACTGGTTCTGGCAACGAAAAGTGCCGGGGAAAAGGGGGAGCGCGCTGAGCGAAACAATGCCCTATGGCGATCTGGAGGAGAACAACTGGGGCACTTGCATCCAGAGTTTTCTATTCAGTGGTTGGACAGCAGCCATCAACTCCCATTGAAAGAGCCAGTCAGCCTCGCGCGCTCCCTTGGCACGTTTGTCCAACGCATTCAGGCTGGCTCGTCAATCCCAACGGGAGACGAGCGACCAACATCAATTGACCTCGCACTGGAAACGCCGCAAAAGGAAGGGGAATGAGCAAGTGCATTTTGCGCGGAAGCGTTTTGGCCGCTACGATGTGATCGATTTTCTCGCAGTGCTTTTCGGCTACGCGATCAGTGGCTCGGCAGTTTCGGCAATCGTGGCAATGGTCCCTCCCTCAAACAATCGCTTGACATACGGAACAACGTTCCGTATAATACTAATCGGAGCAAAGTTCCGATTAGTATTATCATACGCGAAATAGTGGAAGGAAGATCTTTCTATGAATGAATCAGACATGGCAGCGACATCCGTGACCATGAGTGCGCCTACTCCTGTCGTCTCTGTCAGTCCTGTAGTGCTGCCAACTCCGGGGCGTGCTGTGGATTTGCAGATGCGAGTTTCCGCCCCTGTGACCGGGCGCGATCTCCCCATCATCCTCTTCTCACACGGCCACGGAAACTCGTGGTATCTTTCCTCGTTGCACGGCTACAGCCCACTCGCCGATTTCTGGGCTGCTCACGGCTTCGTCGTGATCCAGCCCACCCATCTCGACTCAAGGGCGCTAGGCCTCAGAGACGCTCCCGGAGGACCCTTGTTCTGGCGGTCCCGCGTAGAGGACATGAAGCGCATCCTCGACCAGCTTGACCTTATCGAGGCTTCCGTGCCGCAACTCAGCGGGCGCCTGGATCGAAGCCGGATCGCCGCAGCCGGGCATTCAATGGGCGGACATACGACAAGTATGCTGTTGGGCGCGCGGCTTACCGATCCCAATGACGGAACGGAAGTGGATATGGCCGATTCCCGGATCAAAGCGGGTGTGCTGCTTGCCGCGCCTGGCAGAGGCGGTGCTGATCTCAGCGCGTTCGCGGCTGAGCATTATCCATTCTTCTTGTACCCCAGCTTTGCTGAGATGACGACGCCGGCCCTCGTGGTCGCGGGCGATAAAGATGTCTCCCCCCATCTGACGGTTCGGGGTGCGGACTGGCATGCTGATCCGTACATCCTGAGTCCCGGCCCCAAGTGCTTGCTTACGTTGTTTGGTGCAAAACATGGGCTTGGCGGGGTTGCCGGGTACGACGCGGCTGAAACGACCGACGAGAACCCCAAGCTACTGGCTGCGGTCCAGCAGCTTACCTGGGCCTACCTGCGCACCGCGCTCTACCCCGAAGACCCCACCTGGCCGGCAGCGCGCATGGCTTTGATGCAGAGTCCCAATCCACTGGGTCGAATTGAATCCAGGTGAAACTCTCAGAAACGCAGTCGCGGTTTCTGATCGATTCGGTCGCGGACAACCTCCGGGGCAGTCGGGCCCTTGGTGAGGCGTTAGCCATCCCGCGGCGGCGTCTGAGACATGGGTGGGGGTGGGGAAGCTTGGCAGCTTCACCCCACAAGGCTAATAGCTTAGCAACTCCAAAGACAAATCACCAGGGGCCGCGCCCACGACAAGGCGGACCAGAACCCGATAGTGCTGAAGATGTGGCCCAGAAGATTCTCGAGGCGGCACGCAATGAGCCGCACGATCCATATATTGATCGTTAAGCGATCAATATGAGTACTGCTTTACCATATGTGGCTCTTCGACCACTTTATGCCTTTGAGAGGGCATCCCAATACGGTCCAAATAAGCCATGCTCCTAACGGAGCACCCTGAACCATGAAATTGCTCATGACAAAAAGCACCATGGGAGCCTGCATCGACATCGGTGGTGGTATGGTGGACCTCTACGTGGCGCGAGGTGCGCAACCTATTGCTGAGTATTGCAAAAGTGATCGGTCGAAGCCGCTGCGCAACTGGTGCGTGAGATTTTTGCGAATCGGCATCCTGGCGGAGGACTCACCGATCTGGAGACTCGCGAGATCCAGCAGCAGAAGGAGAATGAATGAGCTGGATATTTCCTCAGACGAGAGCCTTCAAAAAAGTTTATCCTGGTTGTCCCTTCCAAAGGTGACCAACACTTTCTGCTGTATGACAACGAACTCCAACCCCAGATACATCCACGTCAGACACACCGGTAGAAAAGGTCGCGCACGGCGCGGCATTCACACCGAAACCGATGATCACTATAGACCTATGACAAAAGAAAAAGGGAAATATCGTCCACTTGTGAAAGAATCCCGAAATATAGTGGCGCCATCTACCGGCTCCGCTTGTATTGTTTTGTACGGATCTTTTTACCGCTATTGATCAAAATTCTCATTTCAGCGGCAAATTGCTCATAGGTCATAGTTGCATAATTGTTGATCAGCTTAAGGGTCTCCTCCTCAACTGCATGGTGTTTGTAATATTTACAACGCGAGGTGAAATAGGCTCCTGGATTTTGTAGGGTTGTATAACCAGGCTCATGCATTGACAGGACTGTATCGAAAAAAGCATTCATCACAACTTTAGCACTAAAATTGCTCAAAAGTTGTTCGTTTTGTTTATGAAGTTTTTCTTTGTCTGTTTCCTGACTATCGAAGGTTTCTGAAAGAAAGCGAGCACCCTCTCTACGTAACGTAACGTTATTAAATAATATATTAAATAATATATTAATATTACGTTCACGTAAGACCTCGTAGAGGTCTTTTACGTAAAGCTCCGAGTCAATCGTTTCAGGGATACGTGGCGGTGTAGTATTGGCTGCCTTCGCGATATTGTCCCAGAAGCGCTGATGGCGGACGTAGGGATCTTCCTCATCCTCAGGCTCCTGCAAACAACCTTCTGAGGCTGCCTGGGGGGTAGACTCTGTGAGGGTTGTATTCGCCACAGTTGAGGGATACTCAGACGCGAATGAGTCTACCGCTGGTGGATACTGACTCGCTACTGGTTGTTGAGAGTCTACCGCTGGTGGATACTGACTCGCTACTGGTTGTTGAGAGTCTACCGCTGGTGGATACTGACTCGCTACCGGTTGTTGAGAGTCTACCGCTGGTGGATACTGACTCGCTACCGGTTGTTGAGAGTCTACCGCTGGTGGATACTGACTCGCTACTGGTTGTTGAGAGTCTACCGCTGGTGGATACTGACTCGCTACTGGTTGTTGAGAGTCTACCGCTGGTGGATACTGATCTTTGTCTGTAGGAATATACTGACGTCCCGTACACTCAAAAACATAAGCGCAGGCGTTAAAATTACGTATCCTATAGGATAACGCAAGTGTGCGAATAATGTTTAATTCAATCGACTTCCACATGTATCCTCTGGTACGACTGAGTAGACCAGCGTTATACATACGCAGGTAATGGGTATATAACTGATCGTGAACCTGCTTGAAGAAAATGGGAGGGAGAGCTGATCTTTGCCAGCAAACATTCGGATCTGTTAGCAGATCATCGTAGCGGTAAAGCACGCTTACGATTAAGTTTTCCCCTTCGAGAGATTCCTCCTCGAAAGTCTTCTCTTCATAAGGTTGTTGGTAGACTTCTTCATCCTTTTGTGGATATCCATCCGCATAAGAAGACTTTTCTGTCGACTCAGGTTCAACATGCTCAGTCTCGAGTCTACCCTGTGAGGAGACTTTCCAGCGAGAAGGAGACTTTTCTGTCGACTCAGGTTCAACATGTTCAGTCTCGAGTCTACCCTGAGAGGAGACTTTCCAGGGAGAAGAAGACTTTTCTGTCGACTCAGATTCAACATGTTCAGTCTCGAGTCTACCCTGTGAGGAGACTTTCCAGGAAAAAGGAGACTTTTCTGTCGACTCAGGTTCAACATGTTCAGTCTCGAGTCTACCCTGTGAGGAGACTTTTTGTATTTCAGGGAGACTTTTCCTAGTTTCACGGGTAGACTGTCGTGGGCTTGCCTGAATGGTTTTCTTTGTCTGTTTGCTTGTTTTCTCGATACGCATCTTCGGGCTTATTGCTTGCTTGTCCACAGTGAATGTTGATGGTGAAAATATTTTGCTCATAACTTCACTGATGATGCGTAACGCGATATGCTGCCCTTTAGACGCCTCAATGTCTTCAGACCGCATTATCTCTAACATCGGTCCATAAACGGCGTTGTGAAGGCGTATAGGGGCATCTGCGTCAAGCGGGAAGGGTCCCATCTCCATATCCAGATGGCTTGCCAGTAGCTTATTGAGTATCAGGCGTTCTTTCACCTTTCTGGTGAATTGGCTTACTTTAGGGCGGCTCTGAGTGATGAGTTTGTCCAGAGCAGCTACTGTGGTTGGCTTCTCGATTTTTTGGAGTGGGAAGACTAATTGGACTTCTTTGCCGTGTTTGTGGCGAAAGAGCAATCCTAAGGCTGCAAAGACAACAACATATTTGTGGGTCGTATCATAACCCCAATGGATTGCCTGGGCAAGATGACGGATCGTTCGGACGCTGATGACAGCGACCTTCTCTCCCAGAAATTCCAGGCCAGGTAAGACGTTCTGGATGATCTTTGCGTTCTGGAGTACACGTGCGATAAATTCGAGTCCGCCAGTAGGAAAAAGGGTCGCAATGAATTCCAGAACATCAGCATTGATGTGCTCATAGACGTTATTTTGTGATAACGTGACTGCGGCAAACTCTGAGACAGGCTGCGCTTCTCCTCTCCGCCCCCTTTCTCCGAGCACACTTTGTTGCATATACGTCTCCGCTTCTTCATTGACCGATGTAGACGATGAAATATCCGTTGATTTTCTAGCTCGTGCTTTGTTCATATTTCCAGCCACCACCGAATCCCCTCAAAAATTTTAAAATTTGATGCTTGCTTGATTAGCGAGTAGATCATAATAGTGTTATGAGCAGAGTTGCGCGGGAATTTATATCACCCCAAGATGGAACATTATGTTGATTTATTGTGTAATCCGCGCCTCTCTACAACTTCAAGTTGTGATGTATATAGTACCTTGAGAAATCATGTTTTACTAGTGGTACTACAAGGCAAATGTGGTTTATGAGTCTGGAGGTTTTACGCTCAGAAACGCGCCGTACCATGGTGGGGTTTTCACCGCACCCTGGTGGGGTTTTCACCGCACCCTGGTGGGGTTTTTTCCCTTTGAGCACAGTACTTCTGGTATATTCCTTCCATTTACGTTTATCTGGTTGTTTGCTTGACGTGAAATCCTTTACTGATCATTTTTTTTACTCTTTTTCTTACAGTTATTTATGTAAATATTATGGTGTTTACATGTCAATACAACCTGACTTATTAGCAAACGGTCTGTGCGCCACTTCTACTTATTATCAAATAGATTTTTATCATTGTATGTTCTGTATTAGGAAATGCGCCGGACCCTGGTGGGGTAATTCTAGTAATAAATTATGCCTGATGAATCCTGTTTTTTGTCCAGTTTTGTTACCTTTCTGACCCCAAAATGCACCGAACCCTGGTGGGGTTATTGATACCATTTTGGGATAGAAATGCACCGAACCCTGGTGGGGTTATTTGGCATTGCCAAAAGCAGAAATGCGCCGTACTCCGGTGGGGTTATTTTCCCCATTCATCCCCAAAATGCACCGGACCCTGGTGGGGCTATCGACACCAATTTAGAATAAAAATGCGCCTAACCATGGTGGGGTATTTCGGCATCATAGGATGTGAAAATGCACCGGACCCTGGTGGGGCTATCGACACCAATTTAGAATAAAAATGCGCCTAACCATGGTGGGGTTCGACAAGAGCGGTCTTTCCTCGAACATTTTCATACTTATAAAGGTTAACAAAATTTTAGCATGTTAAAAGGATATTTCTGCGAGGGAAAAGTTAAATATACCTACCTATTTATAAGGGGCAAGATAAAGCTGCCCCATCTTTTTAACCCTGGCATCGCTTCGTAATTAAGGTGAATACTGGCTTTAATTTCGGGTTGTGTCCAATTTGCGCCAGACCCTGGTGGGGTTGATTGATAGATAAAAATGCGAGACGTCCTTATATATAGGTAGAAACTGGTATTTTAATGATGTTTCCTATTGGGAGCATTCACTCTGTCGGAGTGTATTAATTTGGAATAAAAATGCACCGGACCCTGGTGGGGTTATCTGACAATATAGGATGTGAAAATGCGCCCAACCCCGGTGGGGTTATTTTGGGTCATCGAATATAAAAATGCACCGGACCCTGGTGGGGTTGTTTGTCATTAGAAAAAGCAAAAATGCACCGAACCCTGGTGGGGTAATTTGGTGTTAGAAGAACAAAAATGCGCCCAACCCTGGTGGGGGTATCGACGCCAATTTGGAATAAAAATGCACCGGACCCTGGTGGGGTTGTTTGTCATTAGAAAAAGCAAAAATGCACCGAACCCTGGTGGGGTTGTTTGAGCCCTTGACCCCTATTGTGAGAGTGTTTTCTGTTTTTTTATACGATTAAAAATATTGCTGAATTCTATTTGCTCAAGTGCATATGAAATTGATGCGTACCAATCAAACGCGCCGGACCCCGGTGGGGACGACTGTTTCTCGATATTTTGTGCGTTTAGAAATGCACCGGACCCTGGTGGGGAATGGTTTTATCAAGGTGGTAGTGAATGGGAGGATGCAGCGCACCAGTGTATACACGATCTCGCTGAATACAGAATGCGCCACACCCTGGTGGGGATGTATCAACTGTCTGCTTAGTCTCGCTCGCGTGTGCGGGTTTTACGAAGCCGTTTGCGCATAGGATTGTTTATGGCCTGATATTCTTGAATTAATTTCAAAGGGGGGAGGATCTCCCAGCGGGAGGCTATCCATTCTTTACTCCACCGAGTCTGGTTTCTATCCACTTTGCTCAGGCAAACCTGTTTACCAATGATGCCCATATTCTCTAATTTTTCCAGCGCGGCTTCGATGCGAGGGACAAAGCGTGAGGTCATATGGCGCTCGTCTACTTCGATCATGCTGGATGCCAGTAATTCAGACATCATGATCGGAGTACTAAAATCCCCCTGTTTGGCTTGTTCACGCCAGCGCTCGGAAAGGTAGAGCGCCAGGCGCAATGCGTAGCTATCATTTTGGGGATTCAGTTTAAAAATTTGCGTATCTACTTCAGCCAGATATTGGTTCTGGTGTTGTTCATAGGTGCTAATCCAGTCACCCGGGGACACCATAAAGCCGATGATGACATTTTCATTCAGCAGTGTCTTGCGGCTAAACGCCGAATAGCGCATATAGGTTCCATCTACCTGGATCGAAACAGCTTTGCCTTTAACAATCATGGTACAATTTCCCCGCACATTACAGGATGCCAGAAGCGCTAGATCCTGAAGGACACGCTGTTTCTGTTCTGTGCGATAACCATCTGTATAACGCTTGGTGGTTCCGGGATGAGCGATGCGGCTATGCTTTTGCACACCTTGCCATTGTAAAATCTCTTCGAGAAGAATCGCAGCACTACCATTTTTGGCTACGCGATCATTGTGTCGCCGAATATTCCAGAGTCCCAATACGATGCGAGCCGTTAAAACAGTACTTTCGCTCAACTGACGAATTTGCTTGAGTGCCTGTGGTATCTCTAGCGGCCTCTCAGGGGTTCCTAAATAGACCTCAAGCGTATTTGAGGCCAGATAGGATATTTCGCCATCGCCTGGACGCCACATATTTTTCCGTGCCAGCGAGGCCTCGCGCACTGCTTGATCAGGACGGTAGTTGGTAACTTTAATATTCTCTGGAATGTATGGTGTGACATTCTCAAACAGCGTATTTTCGCTCTCAATTTCAACCCCATCGAGAATACGCGCGATATATTCGGTCGCCTCTTCCTCCGTCATGTAATCCGTAATATCGGTTATGGTCTGACTGAGCAGAGTAGAAAGCTCACTATCGTTACCACTCTCGATTTCGCTTTCGTCTGTGAGCACAACCTGGGCATCTTTTGCCGTATCAATAGTATTCTTATTGTCAGTATGATGCGTATTTTTGATCTTTTCGGTTGTGACGAGTTGAAGCTCTTGTTGTTGATGTTTTTCCATCAAGAATTCCCTTCAAGATACCTGATATAAGCAATACAAATTCGTCTATGAGTCGCCTATGACGGTTCTCTTCTTATTGTATACCTCAGGCTGGCTATTCGTACCCTGACCGCCCGCATATGCCAGATCGTTTTGTTTGAAACAAGTTCTTACATTATTGTGGTTGGAGATAGCTTCTATCTGGCTTACACTGCAGTGCGCATGAGATTCCTGTGGGTAGGGTAGCATATTGTACAGTCCTTGTGAAGAGTTTACGAGCTATTATGGGTGCTAAATAGTGCATAGATTTGGCTTTAAGAAACAGAGTAGCGAGTTGATTCATCTCTTTTTAAAGAGTGGATACATGTCACAGGCGTTTTCTCATCTTGAAGATTGTGGTTAAGGATGGATATCCATCGTTATATAAGTGCCAGAGTTTTTTTTACTTGGCGACACGTTTGAGATCTTTCTGTGACAAATTTCTTCTATCATTAAGTGGAGATGCTACGTAAAAGAAAAAATTGGATGGATTATGAAGCCAAACGCCATTGATAAACATATTCAATCGAAACCAGCTATCGCTTTAACGAGCCAGAATGATCGGTTTGAGGGATCGCTCGCTGGTCCTGTTCCTGTGCTTCCTTCGCATGCCCACTATGTATCTGTGGGAGCTAGCATTTTTTCTTCATTGCTCTTACGTGTCGCCAGTCGTATCAGTTTTGTCCTGCTCGGCTTTTATCTTGGCGAACATTTTACTTCGGCTGGAGTCGTCGCGCTGGTCCTTGAGTCTTTCTATCTGAGCGAACTTCTGCTCGCGCCACTCTCTGGGAGCATTTCTGATCGTATTGGACGCAAGCCCTTCTTATTGGGAGCGCCTATGCTGGGTGCATTGGCCGCACTGTGTCTGTTATTGAGCACCTGGATTTATCCACATCCAGATGCAAGATATTTCTCTATTCAGCTCTTTTTCCTGCTGTGTTTAATCCTTTGTGGTCGTTTGCTAGAGGGCGCGACCACGGCATTGAATACTCCTGCCAGCCTCGGCTATATTACGGATAGCACCTATGGCCTGCCAGGATTGCGCACAAAGGTGATGACTGCCTTTGAAGTGGCAACGGTCGGTGGGCTGGCACTGGCAATCCCTTTTGGAGGACAGGTTAGCGTACTATTGGGAAATTGGGGTTTCCTGGTTGTGATGGCCCTCCATCTCTGCAATGTGCTGGTAGTGGCTTTCTTTGTTAAAGAGCGTCAGTTCCGTACATGGCGGGCAAAAAATACCCCCTCGCTCATGAGCAGTTTCTTCCTGTTACGAGATAGGCATATTGCAATCTTTTTGCCTGCCTGGCTGTCAGTTAATACTCTGGTAGGCGCCTGGATTACCCTGATTGTGATCACACTTACCTATCCTAATCCAGCTGCTGACTTACGTCATCCACATCAATTGCTCTATGGTGGTTTCGGCAAGAGTTCCGCAACGCTTATCTTTGGTGGATTTGGACTGCTGTTTTTATTGGGCATGGGACTCTGGTTGTTGGTGATACCACATTTACGCCGCACTACGGTGATGTTGATCGGCCTGGCCGGGCTGGCACTTTGTATCGCCGCCCTGACAGCTATCAATGGATTGGCCGAAAATGTCTCATCCCTTACCCAGGAGACCAGCGTATGGCTATGGCTCTTACTCCCGTTGGTGATGATTGGCGTGTTGTTGCTCAGCGGTTTTACCCCTGTTTCACTGACACAAATGGCTTCGATTTCTGAGCGCAAGCCGGACATGAATGGGAGCGCCATGGGACTCTATTCGGTGGTCATGGGAATTGGACAACTTGTAGGAGCCTCAATAGGAGGCTTTTCTATTGACCTGGGTGGCTTCTATGGCTTGATGGCTTTCTCGGCTATTCTGGGCGTCTGTTCGCTGGTCAGTGTGTTTTATATGCGTGCTTATCGGCACGATACTATCCAGGCTTGAGTTTCGACGCAAACATTGCGACCGG
The DNA here is from genome assembly GCF_008326305.1 of Dictyobacter arantiisoli. GTDB lineage: Bacteria > Chloroflexota > Ktedonobacteria > Ktedonobacterales > Ktedonobacteraceae > Dictyobacter > Dictyobacter arantiisoli. The sequence goes on from NZ_BIXY01000030.1 coordinate 50,312, forward strand.
TAGAAACTGCAATGTTTCTGCCGGTTTTTTACAGGCTATTTTTGCTTTTGACGAATTTTATGCGCCCGATATAGTGCCTGCTTGTTGAAAATCTCATCTTCAGGTGTATACTCATATTTAGCGTAGTGCTTGATACCAGGAACCCCATTTTCCGGAGAGACAAGGAGAATACTATCGTGATGGCTTGCTTAGGGGTTGCCACGACTCAAATTTTCTAATCTCCAGGGATAACTGGTTTCATTTGTGAGTCTTAGTGCGACTATGATCCGTTACAACAAGAGAAGCGCATGATAGCCTCCTTACATTCAGGCTCATGCACCACATGAATATGAACAATATTAGTGAGGAGATAGAAATGGCAGATGTAGCATATTGTGTAAAGTGCAAAGAAAAACGCGACATGAAGGACCCTCATCAGATCACAATGAAAAATGGCAAGCCTGCTTTACAGGGAACTTGCTCAGTTTGTGGTACTAAATTGACGCGTATTCTTTCCAGCCAAAAAGCATAAGCTTTGAGCTAAATGCATAAAGCCCCAGGGCTCTTTTTTAGAGCCTGGGGCTTTTTCAGTTTTTGTAGAGATGGCGGTGCTATCTGTCAGGAAAATTTCAAGTGGCGTGGGGATTTAAATTGTGTTTTGCTCACCACCTGTTGTGATTTAGAGACGGTCGGTGTCGCCAATGCTGGATCTGTTAAAATACCTCTGGCCTGCGCGATCTTATAGGACCAGACGAGTTCTTCCGTGAAACGCTTTACGCTGGGGAAGCGCCTAGTTGCATCCTTTTCCAGTGCGCGTAAGATAACTTTTTCAACATTCTCAGGACAATACACGCCGCGCTCTTTGAACGCAGGCGGTGCTACAAAGAGATGCTGATGGGTGATTTCGTGGAATGTCCCGGTAAATGGCCAATCTCCACTCAGCCATTCATACACCATGATGCCCAGCGCATATTGATCACTTCCACGGCGCGGTTTGCCTTGCAATTGTTCAGGCGCTGCATAAGGGGTCGTTCCTTCGAATTCGCGCAGAGAGGCATGGATGGGACTGAGGCTGTGTGAGGTAATGGCTGTGCCAAAGTCACTCAGCAAGATTTCATCGTTGGGTCCCAGCAGCAAATTATGAGGTTTGATATCACGATGAACTAAACCTTGCTCATGGGTGTATTGCAGCGCTGGTGTAATTTGTTCAACCAGTTGCAGCACGGTTTCCAGGCTGAGACGCATCCCCTTTGGATAACGTTGTCGCAGCGAACCATTGGGCGCATAGCGCATAGTCAGGTACGCTACATCATCCTCAATGCCATAGTCCAGAATCGGTACAATGTTTGGATGCTGTAGTTGCATGAGCGCAGCCGATTGGTTCAGAAACTTTTCCGCACTTTCGCCTGTCCAGCGTCCATAGTGAAGTTTCAGCGCAACCGGTGTTTGCGTTTCCGTATTTGTCGCAAGATAGACTTCAGATAAATCGCTTTTTCCGAGTAACTGCTTTATCTGGTAATTACCAATATGTTGGTCTGCGTAACGGCTCTCATTCATGAATAGTAAAATTCATCTTTTTATTTTTCTACGCTTCTGCTTGATATTTCTTAACGCTGCGGCATTTGTGGATCATTACTGCGATTGTACAAGTACAAATCAAGCGTTGTCAACTAATAGAGACGGACTATCCTAAATGGATTATATTTGCATACTGTCTTGCATCCAAGATGTTATAATTTTGTGATAAGCAAACGGCAGTTATGCACAGTTTAGCCTGAGAAGTGGTCGTACAAACTTTCTATTATTCGGAGATATAGAGGGATACTTTCATCGCTCCTGCTCAATTCAGGGGAGCATTGAACCTGCATAGCCTTTTTTCTCCCTTGTCTTTTTAGTATTTGCGCAATGAATGCTTGACATTGGATGACCTGACCGTTAATATAATGACTAACAAGTCACTTTATATAATAAGTAGTCATCAGCCAACACTTATTATGCAACAGGCAAGGAGGCAATTATTATGGATACGCCGCAACCTCGCTCTCTCAAGGAGAAGCAACGTCAGGAGCGCGAACTGCTCATTTTACAGGTCGCTGAAGATGTATTGCTTGAAAAAGGCTACCGTGATACTTCTATGGACGAAATCGCGGCGCGGGTTGGCATCGCCAAAGGAACCCTTTATCTCCACTTCGCCAAAAAAGAAGATTTGATGCTTGCTTTTTTTGAGCGTGAAATGGTCGGTATCCTCACTTGCTTGAAAAAAATCTACGCTACGCATCAGAGTGTGCAGAGCCGATTAGAGAAATTTGTTAAAACAATATATAGCGATCCTAAAGAGCGTCGTGGACATCTCATGTATATTTTTATCAATAGTGATGATTTTACGATGACCGTAAAGCATCAAGCGCAGCCTATTTTTGCTGAAATTGTTCAGGAGGTTTCGGCTTTGCTGGATGAAGGTAAGGCCAATGGTGAGTTTGATACCTTGATTCCAACGCCTCTCATGACAACGAGTTTCTTCAGTTTGCTATCTCCTCGCACCTACCGCTCTCTGATCGAGAGAGGCTATGATCCCAAAGAGATTATGCGTTATTCACTGGGCATTTACTTTCGTGGTATTGGTGGACAATTCTCCTTTGCCACAGAGCAACAGTCTTAAGCATGAGTCGTGTCTGTTTTTTTGCTGCTATAGCAAGAAATACAATTTTTTATTAAAATGCCTTAACACTATTGTTCATTCTCTCGTGTCTGTTTCTCCCTGTTCTTCTGGCATAAAGAATCGGGGAGAGCATACACAAGAGAATGAATAGTAAGCAGAGTAATCATGCTGAGCGAGTGTTATCCGCGTCGTTCATTGGTGCTACTTGTCGTAGCCTTGGCCTGGACTTTTTCTTCCTGTACTACTGCCGGTTGCGCGCTGGCAGTCTCATGCTGCTGGGATTGGCCTGCTGCAGCCTGTTGCTGTTGTTTAATGACATTTTTTTTCTGTTGTACCGCACGCTGACGTTTCTCGGCCTGGCTTTTCTTATACCAATCACGGGCGGAGAGGAGAAAGCGATAGAGACGGTAGAGAGCGGGCTGATAGGCCAGATCCTGGGTCTCCAGTGATCGTATCGCGTAACCGCCAAAACCACTCTTAAAGACATAGATGCCCCACATCGGATCGCCCTCTTCCAGCACATCGGGAATGCCTCTGAAATTATAGTACCAGCAGCCCTGAGCTTTGGCCCATTGAAAGGCGGTCCATTGCAGCAAGTGATTGGGCATACGGTCTCGATGTTCGTTGCTGGAGGCTCCATACATATACCAGCACCAGCGTCCATGGGTGACCAGTAAAGCGGCGGCCAGTGGTTGTCCTTCGTATTCGGCGATCATAATTTTGGCGCGCTCACCATACAGCGTCATGAGACGCTCATAGAAGCTTTCCTCATAAATAAAGAATGTATCGCGATTGCTGGTGGTTTTCAATAATGTATAGAAAATATGGAGATCCTGAGGACCAGAACCGTGGCGTATCTGCACATCCTTACGGCCTGCCAGGCGGACACAGTAGCGCCAGGTTTTTTTCATACCGGCCAATATTTTTTGCTCATCCGGTCGTAGATCCAGAACCCATTCATGACGGAGATGGCGTGCTTCAGGATTCTTGCAAAATCCCCGTCTGGCTAGCGCACGTAACCAGGCTTCATCATCATGGGGAACGCCTGGTTCAATTTTAAGCATAAATGCATGGCGTTTGCGGGCCTCGTCTTTCGCGAACGCAAGTAAAATATCCATCGCTGGCGTTTCAGGATTGTCAATGATGGGGCCGCGAGGTGCATAGAAATAGGTCGCTTTGAGGAGAGCTGCCTTGGATATAATGATCAACATGGCGGCGCAAAGCTCTCCCTCGTCATTCAGGACGCCAATCGGGAGCATCTCTCCAGCGCGGCTGGACATGAGTTCTCCCCATTCATAGGTTTGCGTAACATTACAGCCTTCTGAATTCGCAATAAATGTATTCCATAACTGGCGATCAGTGATTATTTGTGCTTTCATAACTGCCCCCAAATTTCTCTTTGTTGTGGGGGCGAGTATGAGCATATGAGATATGTACCAACCACCACAAACTTTCGATAATAGGTTTTTTAGAAAATGGAAAAAAGGAACGATAAACGAGCCAATCTGCTACGATAGAAAGAGTCTCAAAATGTTCGTCGTATCAGGAGGTGCGTCATGTCTACCTCAAGCCCATTATCGCAATGGAAAGAAAGTGTGTCAATGACTTTTTCTGTGTGCAGCCATCCAAAGGGGATCGCCTTCATTCTGCGTCGTTATTGAATAGTAAATGCGAATTTGAGAGGTAGTAAGTGCATTTGTGTTGTACTTACCTGTAAATGGAATAGTCTGAAAGTACCTTGCTTTCTCTGTCGTCGGGATGTCGCTCTCTTCACATATGGGTTTTTGCACGCGCTTGCACACCTGGCCCTTTTTCGCAGGCTCAAAAGCCTAAAAATATACAAAGTCGAGCTAATCAAATAAGCTATTTAGCGTCTTCTTTTACCGATTGTTGTTTGAGCCAGAGCGTAATCAATTCATAAGCCAGGCTTGAAGGCGGAGGTAGTTCTGGCAGGTTGTCGCGTGTGAACCAGCGAATATCATCAAGCTCGTCATCGGTAGGCTGGAATGTTCCCTCTTTATAACGTGCCATATAGCCAATCATAAGCTGGCTGGGAAAAGGCCACGGTTGGCTGGTAACATAAACCAGATCGGTGACAGCTATGCCCGTTTCTTCTTTAACTTCGCGCTCAACACATTCCTCAAGCATCTCACCGGGCTCGACAAAGCCAGCAATTAAGCCATAGCGGTCTCCCCAACCGGGTTTATGACCCATCAGTATACGGTCCCCATCATGGATAAGGACAATAATAGCCGGGATAACAGGAGGATATCCACTATAATCGCCACGGGTACAGCGTCTCCCCCATCCGCCCGGTACTGGTTCCATGGGCGCGCTGCACACAGGACAATAGCGGCTGATCCTGTGCCAGTTGATGAGTTGAGCCGCGTAGCTGGCGATATTGTACTCAATATCTGTTGTGCGCCTGTACAGTTCCCGTAATCCAATCGCTTTCCAATCCTCTGGCAAACTGGCATCGGGATCGATGATTGTAGCCAGACAGGGTTGCCCATTGAGTCGTCCGATATAGAGTGGTGATTGATGGGGCAAGCTAGCGATAAGGAGAGCATCTCCCTCAAGCAGGGAAATTTTATCGTCATGGACATGCACCAGCAGTTTGTTGTTTTGTTGTGGAAACCAGAGTACTGACCCTTCTGGGATGGCCGCTGGTGGATAGACGCGCTCAAATCTCTTGTATCCGCCGACACTATCGGTGTTTTCCATTGTATATCCTTTATCGCATTGTTGCATTACTTGAGGTTTTCGATACATCCTCTTCCTGACTTGAATTTATAGTATCACACGATCTCCAGTTCTGAGAACGATCAGGAGGCATCCAACGTGCTTTTGTTGAGCTGTAAGTCTTAGCTGACCATACCAGCTTCCTACTGTTGAACAAATTGTCCATCTGTTCCGTATTACTAGTAGTAAACTCAATGTGTCCGAGCTCTCTCTCTCCTCCCTGCGCAGGCGGCAAAAAAGTGAAGAGGGAAGCCCTGGTTCTGTGAAAGAACACATTCTTTTTACTGGAAATAATTATCTTTGTGTATCAAATACGAGGTTACATATTTATATATATAATGGCTGGCATATTTTATGAAGGGAGATATACTGAATTATAGAAGATGGTTTGTATTGTTCTTTTTATGTATTATCTACTTTTCTGTGTATATACTACATAAAAACAAATCTAGGATTTTTATCTGTGTGTGTGTATGATGCGGCTGAGGTTGGGGGGTATTATTGGAGCGGTTTATTATGTATTCAAAACCATTATCAGTTGGTAACGATTCATCTACCATACGTATTGTTTCTGTTTTAGCCGAATATCCTGGCGTTTATCCTACTATTTCTGCGGCGCTCTCTGCATCGTTGGATGGCGATACAATCCTTATTGAGCCGGGCACTTACTGTGAAAGCCTGCTTATTGATAAAGCTGTGTCTCTGGTGGGAAATGGTGCCTGTGGAGATATTGTACTTGAGAGCTATAATCAGCCGTGCCTCTCTCTGTCTTCCACCGGTATCCACATTGAATGTTTAACGGTGCGTTGTCGCATAAATATGCAAGCGGAGTTGTATGGTGCTGTGAATGTTACGCAGGGTGTCGTTGAAATTGTAAATTGTGATCTCTCATCTGCTTCTTACGCCTGCCTGATGCTTGCTGGGCCTACAACACGCGTAGTTATGCGTCATTCCATTGTGCATGATAGTTCCGGCTATGGCGTTTTTGTTGGCACGGTAGCGCAATGTTTGCTTGAGCAATGTACGTTCAGTAACAATATGTATGCTGAAGTGATGGCGGTCCAAAACAGCGAGGTGATTTTACAGGCTTGTATTTTATGCCATGGCAAGGGGTATGGAGTGCTGGTTGCCGAGTGTAGCCATGGATGCCTGTCAAATTGTGACATTTATAAGAATGCTCAGGCCGGCATCGCTGTGTGTCAGGATAGTGTCGCAGAGATATCCACCTGTAAGGTACATGATGGTAAAGCTTCCGGTGTGACTTTTAGTCAAAATGCACATGGAATTATGGAGCATTGCGATGTGTATGCCAATTGCAGTTCCGCGGTTGAAATCAAACAAAATAGCAATCCTGTGATTCGGGCATGCAAGATTTATAAAGGAAAATGGTCGGGCATCTTTATAGGGGATCGGAGTGGAGGGATCATCGAAGATTGTGAGATTCTTAATAATACTCTGGCAGGTATTGAAGTGACCTGGGAAAGTGATCCGACGATTCGCCATTGCAGAATTCATTATCATGGTCGGGGCATTGCTGTGTTTCAACGTGGCCGAGGTACTGTCAAGGATTGCGATCTGAGGAATAATTCGCAAAGCTCGGTGCTGGTTGAAGCTGGCTCACAGCTTGCTCAGGAGCGCAATAGTGATTGATCAGTTGCAGAACAGGTTATGTAACTTCTAGCTGGTTTTAGCCAGCACAACAAGCTGTCGCCGTTACGGAGCAGGAATGGCGATACTTGTTATGCATACTGTTAGTCTCAAACAAGATACATGCTTATCTACAACTATTTAGCGATATTCATGGTTCTGCTGAAGACAGGTTTGACGGTGCGATCAAGAAAAATGTAGGCGAGCGTGATCGCGCTCATCAGGATACCGAACAAAGGGCCGACGATGTGCAGATTATGATATTCTGGTCGGGTAATCATCAAGAGCTCATAGACAATCTCGCCTGACTCATAGGTGGCGGTCAGCCAGAAGGCCCAGCTCCGTAATGTCCATAATCCATACACTACCACCAATCCGAGCAATCCCGCTATAAGTAGCGCGATGAAGTCCCCTGATTTTGCTGGTGTAAATAAGAGTAATCCAAGGCAACCAAGCGCTCCGAGTAGTTCAAAGAGTGCAAGATTCCTGATGCCAGATGGTCGTTGGCGGCGAGCGGTTTTCATGCGATTGTTTTCCTTATCTTCACATTCTCTATAGTGCAAATGATATGTTAAAGCAGCTACACGGTCACACAGGTAGCTGCTTTAAAAGACATAGCTACGTGTTTCTTTACGTATGAATAGGTATAAGGTTTGTTTTTTGAAGCTTTCCTCTCTTCTTATACTGCATATGGATGGCATTCGTCAAAAAAAAGGTAGATTGGCTAGTGTTTATTTCTCTTTCAGCCGATAAATATCACCATACTATGTCATTTTTGCGCTGGCGATATTTTCTGTGGGACCTCTTGTGTGCCGGGGAAAAGAGGTCCCGTTCTGCCTGGGCTTCAATGTCTAGAGTGGATCGCCGGTGTTATCATCAGTTTTCCAGGATTGCGATTGGAATTTTAAGAAGATCGCAATCCATTTATTGGCTCCTGTCAAATGGATCAGTAGCGCGCCATCCTGCCAGACGCCATTTTCCGAGGCAAATTTGCCGCTGTTTCCTTGATTCATATGGATATTATGGATGCCATTACCTGGTTTAAAGTTAAAGTATTGATCAGGTTTGCTATCTTCAGGCCCCCAACGTTGTCCAAAGGCATAGATGAGAGCTTCGGGATCAGCGATTGCCTGTTTAACACGATCCTGGAGAAACTGATTGAGTTCGGATTCTGTGGCAATTTCTGTGAATTGTTGAGGCTGCATCTGCTCTGGCTCGACAATGGTGCTACGGATAAAGTCGATGGCTAAATTGGGATTGATACCATTTTGCTTGTCGATGCTGGTAAAGCCATCCTGTTGTTTGAGTAATTCAGCGGTGATTGGGTAGTTGAAATTATCTTCGATGTGATAAAGTAAGTTATAGGGCTTTAACTGCGAGAGAACATTGACCGCGATCCGATAGTGAACTCCCTGGCTATCCGCTACATGAATCTGATAGTGTGGTGAACCGGCTGTCCCCATCTGACTTTCAAGTGGGCGCGCTATCAAAACGCCATAATTTGTTTCTGGCATACATCAGCTCCTTCAATATATTGTAGTATCTCTTAATCCTTTGAATGGATGAAGATACCAACCAATTTCTGTTTACTATACGTATGAGGCATAATGATAGTTTTGCCTGTAGCATTAATATCCTTATTTTATGAGATAAAAGCAGCCTGGTCTATGATCTGTGTCACACTTTGTTCAGCCTGTGTTGCAATTAATGGTAATTGAGGATAGAGACGGTGGGCCTCCTGGTTAGCTGCCTGAAGCACACCAAAGCGTTGGATGATAGTGGCATAGATTTTTTTCCCAGAGATGGTTTTTTCAAATGGCCGAGTTGTTGCCAGACATCCTAATGACCGATTATGGGCGGAGACAAAGTGCCAGTTTTGTCCCTGTGTTTCCTGGCCGATGGCATTTTGCGTGTAGCGAGGATTACTATTGAGATAATAGATGGTGCTGCTACAGTTCAGATCATCATAATAGCTGGTTCCCGACTCATGTGTCATGATGGACCAGCCATACTGGGTCCAGGCGATCCGCAGAGTGGTAATCTGCTGGTCACCCTGGAGCTGTGTTTGTTCTGTTCTGGATGTGCCCTGGTTCCCTGTGGGAAGCGTGGTGTATGTCCATGTTGGCTGAGTAACAACGGCGACATTCCAATAATGATAAGTACCTGGATCAGCCCATTCTAACGTGCAGACGAGTCGACAATCCTCTCCAGTGGTCATATTACTGCATGCAGGACCCAGGCGATAGCCCTGACAGGTGGCTTTGCCAGTCACGTTGGTGTCGAGCGTGAAGGTAAGCGTGGCTTGTAAGCGTTGGCTGGCACGATGGAAGGATATTGTGGAGTTGTCGCGATAGCGTTCACCGGCCTGAATAGTGGTGCTGGCTGTAAATGTGTGTAAATATGCTTGTATAGCTGTGATTAACTTTTGCTGTTGAGTTGATGATAAGAGTTGGGATGAGAAGCGTGTCGGAAAGTTGATCAGCAGCGCATCATCTTGCGCCTCAGTATTTTCTTTCGTAATCTGACAGGTTTGTCCCGGTCGATCAGCCTGATAGGGCACCTCAAAGGAGCAGCTTAGCGTCGTAAATGGCTCTCCTTGCCAGCGCAGTAAATGTTTGCCACGTTTGACGGGCTGCGGCGCTATCTTATCCCGTGACAGCGGCACATTGCTAAGGGGGTGTCCATCGAGAAACCACCTTCCCCAGGATGGTAATTGTTGAAAGTGGAAATAATTGACATCCTGCACTGCTGTGGCCAGCGTCGCGGTCCCCTTGATTTGATGCGGAACACTATCGGGTATAAAGATATTACAGAGCACAAAAATAAGGATGATCGTGATAACTCGGCGTGCAATCCGTAAAATGATATGCCTCTGTTGTAGTTTTGTCTTATCCAATAGCATAAGGATTACTCACATCTGTTTCGTCCTATTGTAGATCCTTCACAGCCTCCCTTGCAACCTCATTCTTGAAAGCATTTCTCTTCATCTGCTTGCTTTAGCATGTGCCCATTCTATAATTTCTTTTCTTACCCAAATCTCCTATCCTGCCTTGACTAATTTCAAGTTGATCAATATAATCCATCTTTCTTTTTTTAAGCGTATGTTGCTTCTATACGATGCGTCAGAAATATTGGTGGTTGGCCGGGATTGCTGGCCTGCTGGCCTGCCTGCTCCGTCCTAATGGTATATTCTTGTTTCTACCATTTTGTTTTGAGTATTTGCGCCAGCATCATTTTTCCTGGCGTGCCATTCGTTGGGACGTGCTGTATGCTGGACTTATCCCCGTTGGACTTTTGATCTATGGGCTCTATTGTTATCATCATTACGGTGATTTTCTAGCTTTTTCGCATGGGCAGCAGTCATGGAAGCGCACAACCCAATTGCCGTGGGTAGGACTTTATAGGGATATGGAAGCTATAATTGCGAAGCATACCTATCTAAGAGACTTCCTCTCTCATTCGCTCGATCTTTTCCCTGACTTGCTCGCGTTCTTCCTTATCGGATTAAGTGCCGTAGGATTTTGTCGCCTTGGCAATCGCCATTGGAGTTACGTTCTTTATGGCGCTTCGCTCTGGATTTTTGCCAATTGTTTTCCAGCTGGATTTGAGCGCCCGTTGCTGGGAACTGGCAGAAATATGTTGATCATTTTTCCTCTCTTCTTGATATTGGCTCAATTGGGCCGTTTCCGTTGGATTCATCTCCTCTATCTGTCGATAGCCGTGCCCCTGTGTTTCTTCTGGTGTTTCCAGTTTATAGTTGGCTATCCTGCCTTTTAATAGTACAAGACAGATCTGCACAGGTCTGTCTTGTTTTTTTCTCCTCTCCCCTCTCTCCTCCTTAAGCAAGCTAAGTACGTTTGTTTTTTGCTTCTCCATAAATCTCTTCGGGCAAGCACATGATACGTTATGTGAACACAATTTGATGAATTCTTACCAGGGGACTAAAAACCCTTGACAAGGGAACATTTTCCTACCATACTTCTTGATGGAAATAAGTATTTCGAGCTACAGTATGTTTTTTGTCATATATAGTTTTCATTTTTGTTCTAAAGTAAAATAAAGCACTTGTAAGGCAAAAATTGAGTACAGGTGCTGTGCTTCTTTCTGTATCCTGTGGTGCCAGCGTGCTTTTCTCAAAAATCCGCTATAGTGCGTGGTATCCGATAGCGGATTGGTAACGATAAAGGGATGTTCAATATATGGTGAAACCTTTGCTATCATGATAGTAGTCGTTCTCTAGGAGGATGAATGAGCTTAATTAATGGGGAACACCCACAGACGAGCGTTAATCCAAACATCAGTATGGCATTTCCCAAAGATTTTGTCTGGGGTGCGGCGACGGCTGCTTATCAGATTGAGGGCGCGACTAACGAGGATGGGCGCGGCCTGACGATTTGGGATCAGTTTGCCGCTACGCCCGGAAAAACTTTCCTTGGGCAAACAGGTGAGGTCGCAACCGATCATTATCATCGCGTCGCCGAGGATGTGACTTTGATGAAGCAGCTTGGTTTAGGGGCTTATCGCTTTTCTGTCGCCTGGTCGCGCATTCTTCCTCAAGGAACTGGTACTATCAATCAGGCAGGGCTTGATTTCTATGATCATCTGGTAGATGAATTGTTGGCAAAGAATATTATGCCCATGTTAACCCTTTATCATTGGGATTTGCCGTTGGCCCTGCACGAGCGTGGTGGCTGGCTGAATCGGGATACAGCTCTGGCTTTTGCTGATTATGCAGAGATTGTCGCACGCCGTTTAGGGGATCGCGTCAATTATTGGCAGACACACAATGAGCCCTGGTGTATTGCCTATCTCGGCTATGGCATCGGGATACATGCCCCGGGAGAGAAAAATGTTGCTCATCTGGGGAGCGTTGGACATCATTTACTGGTAGCTCACGGTCTGGCGGTACCGCGCCTGCGGGCATTCAGCCAGCCCGGCACGCAAGTAGGTATCACTCTCAACTTCACACCTGCTTATGGAGCTGATCAGCATCCAGAAACGTTGAAGCAGGTTGAGAAGGCACAACGTAGCAATCGCTGGTTCTCCGATCCCATTTTTCGTGGAGCGTATCCCGAAGGACTTTTCGCTGACCTGGATTGCGACGAGCCAGCGATTGCTGCGGAAGACTTTGCCCTGATCAACGCGCCGCTTGACTTCCTGGGTGTCAATTACTATACCCGCACGCTCTTCCAATGGCAACCTGAAGGCAGCACACCAGTAGAAACTGCTGGACAGAGCAATGTCATCAGAAGCGTACCCGGCTCGCAGTATACCGCCATGGGTTGGGAGATTTGCCCTTTGGTCTTGACTGATCTACTGCTCTGGCTACAGCAAGAATACTCAGTGCCAGCCCTCTATATCACTGAAAACGGTGCTGCCTTCGACGACAAGTGGGATGGCGAAAGTGAGTATGTGGTTGATTCAGAGAGACTCCTGTACCTTCGCGAGCATATACGAGCGGCCGGGGAAGCAATCAAGCAGGGCGTCCCGCTTCGTGGCTACTTCGCCTGGTCCTTGCTTGACAACTACGAATGGATGGATGGGTATAGCAAGCGTTTTGGCCTTATTTATGTCGATTATGCCAGCCAGCGCCGCATTATCAAAAATAGCGGTCGCTGGTATGCCAGTTTAATCAAAGCACAGCGTTAGCACCGTCCTTTTTTGTTGTTATCTACTGCTGGGTCCTCTTTGCCAGAGGGCCCTTTGATTTATCTTTAAATAATCCCTGCGATGCTATATAATAAAGCTTAACATTACATGAATAGAAGCACGCTTTAAGCACTATATCGAAGTACATCTATCTAATTTTACCTCAGTAATAATCAAAGACATCAAGGATGAATGGTTATGCAGGATGGCAATGTTCACCGTTATACTCATTTACAGCGCGTAGATATACTACAATTGCTGCGTGATATCGATATACGCTCCTGTCCAGAGAATGGAAAGAGGCAGGTTCCCTTTAATGCGGTCGAAACCTTGCTGTGTTTTGGCCTGTTCTGGATTGTTAATCCGCATAGCTTTGGGGGAGCGAATATTGATAAGGTCCCTGATGATGTGAAAACGCTGGCAAAGTTTTTTAAACGCAGCCCTGGTTCACTTTTGAGTAAGATGTTGAATTTAGAGGGAGCGCGCAAAAATGGGGGGCGTGAGGAGCCGCTGCTCTACGCGCAACTCTCAGCCGATCCATCCATCTTTCATGTTTTGTATAGCGAGATCATCCAGGCGGCCCGCGACCTCGACATTACAGTCACGAAGCTACCTGATTTCCTGCGTCCCTATGCTGAGGCTACAAACAGCGAAGATTATCTATTAGGTCAGGATGATTTGCCCGCCAGCCAGAGTGCTTTATTGAAGGATGTCGAATCTTCTATGGAGGAGATCGACCGCGATTTCAAGTTGGGCTCGCTGTTAACCGAAAAGCTGGCCGAGCGTAAGGTCCGCTTATCCCAACATCGTTTTGCCCTGGCTGTGATGAATAACTATCAGCGTACCTGTGTTTTTTGCGGGCTGGCCCCGGACCTCATCCCTGGCACCAGCGGGCTGCTGCGTGCCTCGCATATCAAACCCTGGGCCGCCTCTACGACACAGGAGCGCATGGATGTACGCAATGGTCTGGCTGCCTGCGCCATGCACGATCTTGCCTTTGATCAGGGATATTTAAGCGTAGATAATACCTACACAATCCTGCGTGCCAGATTGCTCCAGCAAAGCATCGGAAAAAATAGTGGTATGGATATCTATTTTAATCATATGTTGAGCACTTCGCTCTTACGGCCCAATGAGGCTAAAAATCCCGATCCCGCTTATTTATCCTATCATCGTGAGCGCATCTTTAAAGGTTAGTCGGGCATGGTATATTTACGCTTATGTATTAATGAGCAAGATATGGCGTAAAAACCAGTAGCGTGCCATCTGAGCACGCTATCGCAGGCATCTTAAACAGTATTAAAGACGCCATAATTTCTGTAACTTCCATTATGGACATACTTATAAATACTTCCTTTTTGTGAATGCAAAAAGTAATCTCATCCTGCTTTTGGTAGCTTGACAATTTTTTTGACGATGTGCCTTTAATAGATTGAAAAGAAGACCTGATGTTTTAAGGCGATAAAGTATGATGAAAGTTGGCATGTATGGCTATAACACATACGATGACCCTGGACGATTTGTGGCTCATGCAAAATATGGGTGAAATTGCGCTCTCTCCTGATGGGCGACGTGTCGCATTTGTGTTGAGTGGTTCTAATAAAGAGAAGAATTCGACCTTTAGCACTATTTATTTATTATATCTGGATGCACAGGGATATGCTGTTTCTGAACCACGCCCCCTGACGAGTGGATTAAAGAATGATGCTCACCCAATCTGGGCACCTGACAGCCGCCGCTTGCTTTTTATATCGAATCGCGAAAATGGAAGCCAGCTCTGGCAGATTGATACTGATGGCGGCGAGGCACGTCAGCTTACGAATCTCTTCTATGGGGTCAGCGAAGCTGCCTGGTCTCCGGATGGTCAACAGATCGCTTTTACGGCTCCAACCCTCGCTGCACTGGATGATGATGTTCTGCTCGGTCGTAAGTCATTGGATGAGGGAGCGAAGAAGGCTCTGGCTGAGCAGGAATGCCTCCGTTTACGGACAGTACAGCGTATCTACTATCGCCATGATGGCCTGGGTATTTTTCAAAAATATGTGCATCTTTTTGTGATGCCTGCTCCTAAGACGGTGCTTGAAACTATCGATCCGTCGCTGATCCGTCGCCTGAGTTCAGGCGCGTATTCCTATCAGCAGCCGCAATGGACGCCGGATAGTCAGGAAATTGGGGTGTTGCGCAATCCTGGTGAACGTGATGGCACGTTCGCCATTGACCTCTGGGCAATAGAGGTCGCGACCGCTACGGCCCGTTGCCTGACCGAAGGGAACATTGAGATTACCACCTTTTCCTGGTCCCCAGATGGACAGGCGGCCGCAGTGATCGGCGCACTAGATATAATCAAGCATAGTCCGACACTGTATCGACTCTACCTGGTGACGCGGCATGGGAATGAGGGCGACCATCCATTGTGCATTAGCCCTGATTTTGAGCGGGATGCGAACATCAATTTGTCCACTGTATATGGCATGCCGGGTCCTTATCGTCCTCAATGGAGTTCCGATGGACAGAAGTTGTATTTCCTGGCGACCGAAGCGGGCTGTAGCCACATTTATCAACTTACCGTTGTCTGGCGCTCAATTACGCAGATTACCAGCGGACCTGTTGTCGCGACCTTTCTCTCTCTTTTCCCGGATGGTGGACATCTTTTGGTGGCACAGGAGAGCGCGGATCATCCCTGGGAACTCTATCTTCTAACGCTGACTGAGGAGGTAGGAGGAGAGGAAGAGCGTTTAACCTGGTTGTATGATCAATGGTTGGCTGAAAGATGCTGGGGAACGTCTCAACGCATCATATTTACGGGAGCTGAGAGCAAAGATATTGAAGGTTGGCTGATTAAGCCGGTTGATGCTTGTGTTGATGAGCGCTATCCTTTGATTGTACGTATTCATGGCGGTCCCAATTTTTCCTATAGTGTGGCGAATGCATTTGATCCTTATACTCAATGTTTGACTGGTCTGGGCTATGCTGTCTTCTACTGTAATCCACATGGTAGTACAGGCTATGGTGAGGACTTCCTGAATGGTAGTCTCGGCGATTGGGGCGGTGCTGATTTTCAGGATATTATGTGTGGTGTAGATGCCTGTATTAAGCTTGGTGTGGCTGACCCGGAGCGCCTGGCGGTTATGGGAAGCAGCTATGGCGAGAACGATTTGCGCTGCTCAATAGAGCAGGCGGACCAATTCTATGCAGCCTTGAAAATGATCGATAAAGCTCCAGTCGAGTTTGTCCGTATCCCGGCTAGCTGGCATACTGGAGCGGAGAAGCCAGCTCTGGCCCTCCTGGCATGGGAAAAGACCATTGCATGGTTCGATAAGTACTTGAAAGCTCAACCCGAGCAATAATCACATTAGCTATAGCTATGTGTCTATATTGAGTACATAGGAACAGACATGCTTTATCCTGGCTTAGTTGTGCTCAATATAGGCTTGAATTGCGCTCATCAATAAAGCTGCCCGATACTGCGAGAAAGAATCGCATAAAACGGCAATTCCTCTATTTCTTTTTTCTTCCCTGCGAGATTTGTGGAGCTATGAGACCCTCTATTCTTTGCTAACAACCAACCTGTTACTGACCTGGATAGTGTGGCGTGATAGCAATAGTGTGCATGCTAGCTAATGATTCAGTTTAACCGACGGGATTATTAGCTCCGAAGGCTGTTTGTAGGGATGATAAGATTGCGATGGGGAATGCTGATTATGACTTACAATAAAATTGATGTTCCGGCACAGAGTGTGTTACCATCCAGTTCTTTGCTGCGTCGGCAAAGTTTTTCCTCCTGTTTCTTCCTGTTTGCTATTCTATGTACCATCCTGATTGCGGATTTTACCTTTACTGATCGTCAACTCTGGCTGTATCACGTCATTCGCAATCATTGGCATCCCAGTGCGCACACTATTATTCCTGGCTATGCCGGGGAAGCTATGCCACTTAATATTGTCAGAACAATGCCGCAGGCTCTGGCTTTTCTGGGACTTTTTGTCGTTGTCTTTCTTTTTTATTTGTTGGCATTGCGCATTCTGCCACGTCATATATCGCATCGCTACATTATTGTTTCAACAACATTGATAGGTTTTGCCTATATGTTAATACCGTTTGTAACATCACAAGATGTATTCTCCTACATTGCTTATGCACGTATGGCAGTGCTGTATCATTTTAATCCAATGGTCACTCCTCCGACGGTCATTCACTCCGATTATATCTATGGATTTTTGTACTGGGTTAATCAGCCATCTGTCTATGGGCCGACATGGTTAGCCGTTACCGCATCTATCCAGTTGTTAGCTACGGCGATTGGTTTCAAATATGTCTTATCAATGCAATTACTGTTGCGGCTTTTTGCCTTTGCCATGCACCTGGGATCTGTACAAATGATCTGGAAGTTGAGCGGACGTCTGCAGGACAGGACGACAGACACCTCGTTGCCAGTTTTCCAAAATAAACGGCTTCTCACCACCCTGGCCTTTGCCTGGAATCCTTTTTTGTTATTAGAGGCGTGTGTAAATGCTCATAACGACGTCACGCTGCTCTTTATGCTCCTGCTTGCACTCTGGTGGCTGTTGCCTCGTCCAGAGAGTATACGACAGCCATATGTGCTGGCTAGCGTCCTTTTCGCGTTAATGGCCGGCCTGAAGATCTCTTACATCGTTCTGGTGCCAGGTTTATTCTTATTTATCCTGTTCCATCAGACGGTCTTGCGCAGTTGGCCGCGTCGTTTCCTGGATATGGGGAAATCACTGCTAATCTATAGCGGGATAATTATTGTCTGTCATGCTCCCTTCTGGGCGCATGGAGCCTTGCTGCATGTGTTTACGGTGACACCTTCCGCTTCGCGTGACATCAATAGCATTTATGAATTTCTGGTGCATGGCTATGCGCAGCTTCGAGGGATTCCATTACCACGTGCGATCGATAGCGGTTCACATCAAGAAGTCTTGTCGCATGTACTGAGTATGGCTGTATTCATGGCGTGTTTTGGCATCCTGTGTCTACGTACGTTCTTGCGTCCACAACTGGTCAATACATTGTCCGCATTAATTGGTTGGCTTACCTGTCTCTGGTTGCTCTATTGTATTGTAGGATCGCCATGGTTCTGGCCCTGGTATGCCATTATTATCTTTGGCCTCCTGGCTTTGTTGGAGGTTACGCAATACAAACATAATCCAACCTCACTCGTACTTTTTAGCTCGCTGGATATCTCTTTGTTTGGAATTTTACTTTCTATTAGTATGATGGGCCTCTATTGTTTATGGATTTTTTACAATCTTCTACCAAATTTTCAGCTAACATATCTGACTAGCTTGCTCATCTGGGGTGTCCCATTTTTGATCATCTGGTTAAAGTATAGATATGATCGCCATCGGGACACCACCTTTTATCAAAAGTCAGAGTCAGCTCTGTAACTATTGACAGAAGAATGATATGGTAAGTGTAGATCAGGCTCCTTGTTCTGGCTCTGCCTTATCCTGGTCATTTGTCTCAAACAGTTTCTGTCCACAATGCGAGCAATAACGAAAATGGGATAAATTAGCGCTCTCACAATTGCTACAAATGGTTGTGGTCTGGCTCTGCTTCTGCCCGGTTGCTAGCTGGGTAGCATCGTTTGTTAGTGGAGTTGTTGAGGTGTCAGGTAAGTACGGCTTGAGCAACTTAAGTACTTCAGCACGAACCTGTTCAAGCTTAATACCTTGCTTTTGTATAATTACTGCGGCAAGTCCTTCTCCTTCGCGGACCAGGCCCAGTAACAGATGTTCAGTGCCCAAGAAATGGTGATTCATCTGACGCGCTTCATCAACCGCCAGTTCCATGGCATATTTAGCACGTGATGTCAGATGTTGCATTTCTGATACCACGTCATGTCCAGGGCCACTAATCAACTCGATATCTTTGCGTACCTGCTCCGTCAGAATATTGAGGTTTTTCAATGCTAGCCCGGCTATACCCTCTTCCTCACGTAATAATCCTAAAAGGACATGTTCTGTCCCAATGTAATTGTGCCGTAATTTTTGTGCCTCTTCCTGTGCCAGGACCAATGTATGGCGGGCTCGATTTGTAAGTCGATCAAAATGTTCGCGATTTGAGGCTGAGCCTTCCTGATAAGGTCCAGAAGCATTCTGAAATTTTTTGCGCATCCAGATTGAAAATTGATTGATAACCGCATTGAAATCACTTTTTTCTGCGAGTGCCGTAACGCGTTGACGTTGCAGGTAGCTCTCGAGATCAGCGGCTGCAATGCGATAATCTGCCCCGATGCGATAGGCAGATAGCTCTTTTCGATTAATCAAGCGGCGTATCGTTACTGGATCAACATGTAGGTATTCAGCGACCTCTTCAGATGTCATTAATGGTTCCATGAAAGAATCTCCTTTTCTTACCAATTTGGCGGACTTTGCGATCTATAGATAACTATCCAATACTAAAAAGTATTACAAACAACTATTTAAACTATATGATCATTTTTGGCAAAAAGCAAGCCTTTTATAGCTTTCTGGAACGTTGTTTTATTCAAACAAGACAAAAAGAAAAAAGGCATATTTTTACTACATGCCTTTTTTCTTTTTGATAAAGTTCTTTTGATGAGGATAATGAGGGGATGTGGCACCCTGACCACTTGCGTATGCCAGATTTATCGTTTGAGGACGTAGTCCTTTTCTAATGAGGATGGAGGTCAGTCAGGCTGCATTCATCCTCATTAGAAAATTCCTGCCTTGTGAAGCAAAAGTAGTCAGGATTAGAGAAGGGACAATTAAGATGCTAGAGGCGTGACCTGTAGCAGCGCGCAGCGACCACCCATGCTGGTGGATAATTTGTCTGATTGCTCCTCTGTACAGATAAGACTGTAAACGCGATAGAGTTGGTCTGTGTAGGATGTAAAATTACCTGTGATATCTTTAAAGCACTTTTCCAGATATTCGATATCTCTTTGCAGCTTACTTTTGTTATTGTTGTCAATAGGCACAATAAGTTGCATTTCATAATGAGTCATTGTCGTCGTATCTCCTCTAGCGCTTAAGTCTGCCAGACTTTAAGCCGCACCAAATCCTTTTTGTGAGTATGAGTATTTCTATCAGCAGTTAGTGATAGAAGCATACTGCCTGTTTAAATGGTTACCTGCTTTGATCCATGCAGGCGGGAAGAAGAGGAAATACGCAAGGGGGATAATAAACCAGGCTATGATGCGTGAGTCGCAGTCGATATAAGCAGGTGGTTAATAATTTCCGCAACCTTTTGTGTAATCCTCCGGGATAGGTTTTAACTCTGTTGACCTCGTTCTGTATGAAAAAACAATGTGAAATGGGAAAATTGAAGCCCCATCTGTGGGAAACTTCTTTCATGTTGCTTCTCTGAGAAGAGGCACCTCTGCCGGAGTGGTGTGACTGGATTCCTGCATTGCTTCCAGACACGAAAGATGTGGCGACGCCTGGCTATTCATCGTTGAGAGACACGACGTATGAAGCTATTGACCAACCTAATAATAATACGTATGAGTCATGTATCTGGTTGTACATATATGTGTTGTTTGTCATAGGATTATAACAGAGATAAGTATCGTTTGCAATATTTGTTTTATCCATAACTGTCTACTTGTTGCTTATTTTTTACCGGGCTTAGGGTTGGTACAACAAAAAACACCCGTGTGGGCGGGTGAGACGGCGACTTCCTATTTTCCCACGCAGTTGCCCACGGAGTATCATCGGGGAGGAAGAGCTTAACTACCGTGTTCGGGATGGGAACGGGTGTACCCTCTTCGCTAGTGTCACCGGCTCACCTGCACAGACAGGTGTTCTCGATGTGGACATACTACTACAGCTTTGCGTTTCTGTCAACCCCCAGTTTCCTTCCAGACGAGGAATGAGAGCCTCCGTAGCAGGAGCAGCCACCCTTCACCGGCAATACCGCTCAAAGAAAAGGAATAGGAGGGAAACCCACAAATGATGGAGAATGTAGGTGCGTGCCAGGGCCGCAGCCCTGTCTGTTACCCACATATTTCTATTCAAGTGTGAGTTCAGAAGCCAGGTGAATTCCTTCTACAAGCGTTTGGATGTATAGCCAACCTTTCCAGAGGGTTTTCCAGCCTGGCTCTCCGTCTCC
>NZ_BIXY01000031.1 GCF_008326305.1 Dictyobacter arantiisoli
CGTCGTGGGTCTGGGAGGGCCTGAAGTGCTTCGTACAGTGAGAGCAACGAAAGGCTTTCTTCATTCGTCACGGATGCTCTCTTGAGCGTCAAGGTAGTATAATCCATATGAGATTTCCTTTGTGGTTTTGAAGTTTTTTGTATTCTACAAGGAAATCTCTTTTTTTTCACCTCCTCTAGGAGAATTGGAAAGCCCTGACAAGTTGTTGTGTGGTCTTGCGCATTGGGAAAAGGTTCTGTTATACTTTTCAATATCGCTTTACGCCAGGAAAAAGGCGTGAGCGGTTGAAATATTGGTTTTTCTCGCTGCGAAGGGGCGTTATCGATGTGGACGTGACTTCTGTAGCTTCATAGAGAGAGCGGAGGTAGTTCTATGTTTGAGCACAGCGCTCCACTGGTGTCAACTACGCAACCATCCAGTGCTCAGCAGCCCGGGAGTATATCGATTAGTTCTCTGGATGCCGATATTATCATTAAGAATGCTCCTGATCCGATCTTCATTTCTGATCTAGAAGGCAAGATTTTGTCGGCCAATGATGCAGTCTATGAGTTGCTGGGATTCCGCAATGATGAAGTTCTGGAACAGTCGCTCTCGCGCTTTATCAGTGCAGAGGAGACGCGTGAGTTTACGGCGGCGCTGCGTGAGGTGATCGAGCGTGGTGTGACGCGTAATGCGCGTTTGAATCCGCAAAGTGCCTCGGGCGAGGTGATCCCGACGACGTTGAATGCTTCGGCATTACGCGATACGGATGGCAGGGTGATTGGCGCGATTGGTATCCTGCGTGATATGCGTGAGTTGGATAAGGCCCGCGCCTATGCTGATAGCTTGATTAAGAATGCGCCGGACCCGATCTTTATCTCCGATCTGGAAGGCAAGATTCTGTCGGCCAATGACGCAGTCTATGAATTGCTGGGATTTCGCACTGATGAGGTGTTGGAACAATCGCTCTCACGCTTTATCAGTCCTGAGGAGACGCGTGAGTTCCTGGCGGCACTGCGTGAGGTGATTGAGCGCGGTGCGACACGCAATGCGCGCTTAAATCCTCGTACGGCCTCTGGAGAGGTGGTACCGACGACATTGAATGCTTCGGCGTTACGTGATACGGATGGCAAGGCGATTGGCGCGATTGGTATCCTGCGCGATATGCGTGAGTTGGATAAGGCCCGCGCCTTTGCGGATAATTTGATTAAGAATGCGCCGGACCCCATTTTTGTGTCTGACCTGGAAGGCAAGATTTTGCAGGCTAACGACGCAGTGTATGAGTTGTTGGGCTTCCGACCTGATGAAGTATTAGAGCAGTCGCTCTCACGCTTTATTAGCGCGGAGGAGACGCGTGAGTTCCTGGCGGCTCTGGAAGAAGTAATTGAGCGCGGGACCACGCGCAATGCTCGTCTGACACCCCGTACGGCCTCCAGTGAGGTGATTCCAACAACGTTGAATGCTTCAGCGTTGCGCGATACGGATGGCAAGGCGATTGGTGCGATTGGTATCCTGCGTGATATGCGTGCTTATGAGAAGGTGTTGCAGGATTTACAGGAGTCGAAGTCTGAATTGCAGGAAAAGATCCTTGATCTGGAGAAATTTGAAGAAGTGGTAGTGGGCCGCGAGTTGAAGATGATTGCTCTGGAAAAGGAAATTGAAAATCTGAAGCGTGAATTGGGGAGGGTGCGAGGTCAAAATAAATGGACATAGTGCAGTCGTCTGTGCCAGATACTGTTGCTTATCAAGCGATGAGCCATGAGCAATTGCTTGAGACTTATCAACAACTTCTGTTACAAAACAGTTCGCTGGAGATGCGTCTGCATAAGAGCGAGGAGCGCCGCCGTGCTTTTATCCATATTCTAACTGATCTGAATATGGTCAATCGGAAGCTGCACGATCAGCGGAAGGCGATGATCCATATTCTGGCTGACTATGAGCATGATCGGAGCCGTCTGGCGGCGCAGACCGAGCGCCTGCATAATTCGCGCCGTGCGTTGATGCATATCCTTCAGGATGCCCATCAGTCGAATCTGCGCCTGGAGAATAGCCGCAAGGCGATGATCCACATTATGAGCGATCTGAAAGAGACATCTGGCGAGGTGCAGCGCCGTGAGTTGGAGTTGCGTGAGAAGCAGGAGCAATTAGTTCAGGCGGGTAAGCTAGCCACGTTGGGCGAACTGACGACAGGTGTCGCTCACGAACTGAATAATCCTTTGAATAATATTGGTCTCTTTGTTGGCAACGCTATTGATTTGATCGATCTGGGAATGGCCGATACTGATCCTGAGCGTATCTTGCAGGAACTTGATAGTGCGATGCGTCAGGTCCGTAAGGCCACGGAGATCATTTCTCATCTGCGTACCTTTGGTCGTGCGGCCTCGGTCAGTCGCGAGCCAGTCATTCTGGCTTCGGTGATTGAGAATTCCATTTCGTTGATGCAGGAGCAGCTTCGCCTGCGGCAGATTGAAGTGCAGTTGCATCTTCCAGTACAGGAGGTGGTGGTGATGGGGAATGAGATTCAGCTGGAACAGGTGTTTATTAACTTATTGACAAATGCCCGTGATGCGTTGAGTGAAGTTGTCCATAAGGTGATTACTATTACCTGTGAGATCCATGGGCCAATGGTCGATATTAAATTTGGCGACAATGGTCCTGGTATCCCCGAGGGGCTTGAGCAGCGTATTTTTGACCCATTCTTTACGACCAAGGATGTCGGAGCCGGGACGGGTTTGGGATTATCGATTACATACGGTATTATTAAAGAACATCAGGGAGCAATCGTGATTGAGAATCATCCAGGCGAGGGGGCCGCATTCTTGATCCAATTGCCTTTGAACGCAGATGAGTTGTGAAGTGAGTGATTTGTCATTATGACCGAAGCATATATTCTCATTGTCGATGATGATACCGCTTTATTGCAGGCTCTACCTCAGGCTTTGCATTTACGCTTGCCTGGTACAAAGGTTGATACGTCTGATAGTGCGCTGAATGCGTTGGAAATGATTCAAACGCATGATTATGATGCAATTGTCAGTGATATTAAGATGCCTGGGATGGATGGACTGGCGTTGTTGCAGCACATTCAGAAATACCGCCCGGATACTCCTACGTTGTTAATCACCGGTCATGGCGATCATAGCCTGGCAATCCAGGCGTTGCGTGGCGGCGCCTATGATTTTATTCAAAAGCCGATTGATCGTGAGTACTTTGTAGCGGCTCTGCGACGTGCGACTCAGCATCGACAGTTGCGCCGCAAGGTACTTGAGCAGCAACAAGCTCTGGAACTGCATGCAAAATCCCTGGAAAGAACGGTCCAGGAGCGGACACGCGAGCTAGTAGAGGCAAATGCGGCGAAGGATGATTTTATTGCGATGGCCTCGCATGAGCTAAAGACACCTCTCTCCAGCCTTAAGGGCATGACGCAGCTTTTGCATCGCCGTCTGATCCGTGCCAACTCACCAGAAGTGCCTAGCCTGGTTAGTATGGAGAATTCGATTCGGCGCATTGAGGTGCTGGTCAATGACCTGCTGAATATCTCGTCGCTTGAGACAGGGATGTTTGATTTGTATTGCCAGCAGTGCGATTTTGTGGAACTGACCAGAAGCCTGGTTGAAGAATATATGGTTGGTACCAATCCCCGTCCTATCATTCATCTCCAACTCCCATCTGATCCTATTATCGTCAATATTGATGTCGAGCGTATGGGTCAGGTTGTACTTAATCTGCTCTCGAATGCGCGCAAATATTCGCCGGCGGGCTCAATCATTACCGTCTCCCTGGTTCATCGCGAGCATGATTATTGTATCCTGGTCAATGATACTGGTGTGGGAATTCCGGCTGAGATGATGGAGCATATTTTTGATCGTTTCTATCGCGTGCCGGGTATTGAGGTTCAGACAGGTTCCAGTGTGGGTTTTGGCCTGGGTCTCTATATCTCCCGTCAGATTGTCGAGCACCATGGAGGGCGCATCGAAGTGGAGAGCAAGCTGAACAGGGGAAGCACCTTCTCTATTGTGTTACCCCTGCTGGTCGAGCCGAAAAGCTCAGATTCTGATATCAGTCTCTCCTCACAGTCCTCATGACTTCTGAATGAGCATTCCGGCATTGATTTCCCAGCATTCCCCCGCGTAACGCTGGTTAAACCAGCGATCATGTGAAATCACCAGAACGGGACCGGGAAAGTGTAGAATCGCGGCCTCAAAAGCCTCGAGGAGATCCAGGCTGATATAGTTGGTGGGCTCATCCAGGAGCAGCACATTGGGTCGGGCCGCCAGCAAACAGGCCAACTCCAACTTGCGCCGTTGCCCGATACTCAACTGACGCACCTGCTTCTCCATATCCTCAAGCCGGAAGAGACCATAGCCAAGCAAACGTCCAATGAGCTCGCCTTCATACCCGATCTGACCATGGCGATAAGTTTCGATCACAGTTTGATCCTGTGCCAGCGCAGTGGGTTCCTGGGCCAGATAACCAATACGCGCCCCATCGACAATCCTAATCGTCCCCTGATCAGGTCTTTCTTCGCCCTGAATCAGTTTAAAGAGAGTGGTTTTACCGGACCCATTGGGACCGGTAAGCAGGATACGTGTCGTGGATGAGAGGCTCAGATTGACATTCTTAAGAATACAGCGTTCACCGAAGCGCTTACAGACATGCTCCAGACTTCCCTCCCTTTCCGGCCACCGCAGCCCGTGGTTAAAAAGCGCTAAAAGCATTAAAAGCCATAGAAAATATAAAATGCTCCTTTTGTAATGGATTGATATGCATCTTTCGATTGTGGTACCGCATGTATAATGCTAATAGAGGCTTGTGAGAAATAAATATCATCACAGGCTGTTATGCAAGATAAATAAGGTCTTGCAATGTAAAATATAGTGTGAGGATAGAAATCAATATGCAACAAACCCGAAAAAGCCTGAAGAAGGGCACACAGCTCGCTGGTACCACTGCGCTTGCCTTTGGATTTGCGGCTATTTTGGCATCTCATAGTGCACATGCTGCAACATATTCCCGCCATGGTCACAATCTTCCAGTTGCTTTACACCACCATGCTTGCATTGTTCCGACTCCAGCAAGCTACTGTGGAAGTAGTTATCCATCGACATTCCAGTCACCTCCGGCCCCGGTTGTTGTAAGTTTACCTGCGCAACCACCGCTGGTGGTAAATTTACCTGCGCCGCCACCGCTCGTGATTGCACCGCCACCACAAACCGTGGTCGTGAACCAGCCGCCACAAACGGTGAATGTTTTACCTGCACCCACACCCAGTGTCCAGTTCTCTGCGCCCTCATCAAATGTGACGTACTCACAGCCGCCCGCTCCATCGGCGCAACCTGGTCCAGCCCCAACCGGGGATGTTTGTCCGGGTCCGGTTACTTGTATACCTGCTCCATCGGCTATACCTGCCCCATCGGCGCAACCTGGTCCAGCCCCAACCGGGGA
The DNA here is from genome assembly GCF_008326305.1 of Dictyobacter arantiisoli. Lineage (GTDB taxonomy): Bacteria > Chloroflexota > Ktedonobacteria > Ktedonobacterales > Ktedonobacteraceae > Dictyobacter > Dictyobacter arantiisoli. The sequence goes on from NZ_BIXY01000031.1 coordinate 5,425, forward strand.
TGTTTGTCCGGGTCCGGTTGCTTGTATACCTGCTCCATCGGCGCAACCTGGTCCAGCCCCAACTGGCTACAGCCCGGTTCCAACGGGAGCCCCAACTGGTTACGGCTCAGTTCCAACAGGGGCTCCAACTGGTTATGGCTCAGTCCCAACAGGGGCTCCAACTAGCTATGGATCGGCTCCTGTCGACAATTCTTGCCCGGTTAATTGTGTACCCGCCTCCCCGGCACAGCCTGGGCCTTCAGTGCAACCTGGACCCGCTTCATGGAGTGTAACGGTATCGAGCCCGAGCAGTTATGGCTACTGTTCTACTGGCGCTTCGGTTTCTTGCACAAGTGGTTATGGAGGTAGTTTTGCGCCATCGACAGCAGATGGGTTTCCATGTCCATCCTTATTCCGCGGTAATTTCTAGCCCATTGGATCATATCCTGGATTGAAATAGTAGCGGTAAGGAGTACAGTTTTGGAGTTTTTCTCCTGCTGTACTCCTTTTTTTGTTTTATAGCGCTCTTTCTCTTTTGTTAAGCCTGTCCACGTGTGGTGACGATATCATTGTTGGCGGCCCACAGATTTAGATCTTGCTGTTGGATGGCAGCGGCCATGAGATCTGGAAATAGCTCTGGTGTGCAGGCAAAGGCTGGAATGCCCATAGCAGCCAGTGCTTTTGCATTATTTTGATCGTAGTCGGGTGCCCCCTGGTCGCTCAATGCCAGTAAGCAGACAACCTGTACACCGCTGCTGACCAGTTCAGCGGCCCGGCGCATCATGCCCTGTCGATCTCCTCCTTCGTAGAGGTCGGTGATGAGGACCAGGATGGTTTGCGCAGGACGCGTGATGACCTGTTGACAATAGGTAAGCGCTCGATTGATATCGGTTCCTCCGCCCAGCTGGGTGCCAAACAGCAGATCTACTGGATCTTGCAAGTCGTCAGTCAGATCAACAACTGCTGTATCAAAAACGATCATGCGTGTGCTGACAGCTTTGAGGGTGGCGAGAACCGCTCCAAAGATGCCCGAATAGACGACCGATGAGGCCATTGAGCCGCTTTGATCGACGCAGAGGACGATATCACGCAATGATGAGCGTTTATGTCCATGTCCCACCAGCCGTTCAACAATAATTGAGCGCTGCTCCGGGAGATAATTTTTCAGATTCAGGCGAATGGTGCGATCCCAGTCGATCTCGTTTTGCCGGGGGCGATAACTTCTGGTGGCACGATTCAAGCTCCCACGTACGGCCTGTAAGAGTGGATTTGCCAGCTTGCGTTCCAGATCTTCTACCACTTTCCGTACCACCTGCCTGGCGGTCTCTTTGGTCTTTTCAGGGATAACGCGGCTGAGTGAGAGAAGTGTCGCTACCAGATGGACATCGGCATCCACCTGCTCCAGTATCTCTGGCTGAAGCAACATCTGCTTAAGATTGAGGCGCTGGAAAGCATCCTGTTGCATCACGCGTACCGTTGAGGAGGGAAAGTAGCTACGGATATCCCCTAGCCAGCGTGCGACGTTGGGCGCGGAACCGCCCAGGCCACCCGTGCGCTCGGCATTATATAATGCCTCCAGAACACGATCCATCTCGCCATCAGCCCCCTCAAGGTTACCCAGGAAGCCAGTAGCAGTATTGGAGGTGAGCTCGCTGGCGGCATCTTTGCCCAGGACCAGGCGCCAGCGGCGTAAGCGTTCAGTTTCATCAATTGCCATAAGATACTCCCATGATTTGCGCGAGAAGTGGTAAAACAAGATCAGCATGTGCTGGATGCAGGATCGGCCCCTGTCCGGATGCACCGGTTATCCTCTGGCTGGCGGGCTGATGCAGGCGTTTGACCTTTTCGCCCATCTGCCGCCGTTCGGGAGGTTGGAAATTGGCGAAGGCGCGCCGTAGAATGGGCAAGAGCGCGGTAAAGGTATCGGCTGCAAGCTCGCTCTGCCAGCGATCCAGCGCCAGCCAGAGATTATCCTGATGCAGGATGCGCACTCCGTTGCCGTGTAAGATGCCCTCGATCCAGGCCGCCGCCTGTGCGGTAGGAACGGCTGAAGCCAGAGCCAGATTGATAAGGTTCTGTATCTCATCATTATTCAATGCCTGCTGATCCAGCAGCAGCCGACAACAATGTCCACGGACCAGCCCATGAATGTTCTCGCTTTCCGCAATGCGCCGTAATGTCCGGTTCCAGTGTGTGCGTTGCTCGGCCAGATCCAGCAATTGGATACTCTCCATCACATGATCAATGCTGGTCAGCATACCCGCAGCAGCCTCGTCATCAAGTGAGGCACAGGCACCCGGCAGACCGATCAGGCTGCGCTCGAAGAGGCCATCAATGATCGGCAAGATATCCTCGGCCCTGGTCTGACGCACATCGCTATAGCGGGCGATCTGTGCCAGGGGCGGCAAGGCATCCATGAGATGGCGTACATCGGCGGTGATGGTGGCGCGTTTCTGTATCTCCTTCAGGAGTTGTGCGATGGCGACGGGTAATTCAGCGAGCAGTGCCCCTTTGAGCAGATGGGTGAGCTGTGGCAGTTCTGGCTGTTTGCTGGCGGCGTCATTGAGATAGGCCGTGGTGGCCGTTTCAATGGTATTGCCCCAGATATTTGCCTCAATGATTGTCAGTGAGAACTCGACCTTCCATTGAAGTTGCCAGTATTCCCAGAAGGTCCCTTTTTTGTTGCGCACCGGCATTATTTCTCCCCAGGGAATGCCCAGGAGATGCAGACGATGCAACAACTGGCTGCGGGCACGCTCATTCTTCTCACGCAGATCTAATTCCAATTGCTTGTGTTCGGCGGACGGTTTGAGGCGGAGACGGCGTTGTAGCTGCTCCAGATCATGTTGTAATGGGACGGCTGGTACATCCTGAGGTACCTGTCCCAGTTTCTCACCAATCTCCATTTTGGTGCGGATGAGATCCATAGGTGCGCTATCGCCGTGACAGAGCACGGTCTGGATGGCTTCGTTATGTTCAGCCAGACCGGGCTGGGTGAGATCGCGCATCGCGGACAGGGCTTCGCTGAGACGAACCGCTTCGATCACGCTGGCCGACGAAGCATCCAGATCATTTTTACGCAGCAAGCGAGCGGCCTTCGTAATCCAGCGGATAGCATTGCGATCTTTGACGGACCAGAGATGGGCATACCAGCCGGGCGCTTCGACACCCGCGCCATAGCCGCTGCGATAGGCGAGACGTGAGTTCGTCCAGGGAATCCAGGTGCTGGCAACTTTGATGCGTTTGAGGCCATGCAATAGTTCCGCGTCGGCTTTATCGGGGCCGGGATCAACCAGGACCGGTGCGTGCCAGGCTCCGCAGACGACCGCGATTCTCTGAAAGCCCTCGCGCTGGGCTACGCGAATGTTCTGACGCATTGAGGCTTCGCGTTGCGCCTCATGCTCATCTTTGGGCGGTCTATTGATGCGCAACTCAGTCATCGCCTCAAGGATACTCTCAAAGAAGCCCACCATATCCTGACGTTGTTCAATCTGGCGCTCCCACCACAGTTCATGATCCGTATAGCCAGCGGCCTGAGCCAGCAGAGACAGTGGATCATCGTGCAGCTGGATTTGTTGCTCCTCCTCACTTTGTCCCGACTGAGGGAGAGTCAGCACATCACTGTTTGTTGGATTGCTCTCTGTTTCTCCCTCTGATCCTGCCAGCGGTTCCTCTTTATCCTGTTCCTCGTGCGTAACCTGCGCCAGTTGGATCGCCTGTGGTAGATCTATAAAGCGTGCTGGCACGTTGGCGCTATGGGCATACTTGAGCGCCTGCCACTCGGGCGAATAGTCGGTAAAAGGATAATAGACGGCCTTTGCAGGCTGATCGGGCGCATAGATCAGTAAAGCAACCGGCGGCTTCATAGCTGGATTTTGGATAAAGGGCAACATGTCTTGCGCATCGGGTGGCCCTTCGATCAGCAGGATATCCGGCTCGAGTTTGAGCAGGGCGGCGCGCAAGCTGCGCGCACACCCCGGTCCATGGTGGCGAATGCCAAAGACATGTATTGTCACTAAAGCACCTCATTGAACGAACGGTACAAATCTTTCCAACCTTCACGATCTTTGACCACGGTTTGCAGGTATTCCAACCAGACGACGCGATCCTGCACAGGATCTTTAAGAATCGCTCCTGTCAGGCTGGCCGCCAGATCGCTGGCATTGAGGATGCCATCCCCATAATAGCCCGCCATTGCCAATCCACTATTGATGACCGAGATGGCCTCAGCCGTAGAGAGGGTGCCGCTGGGAGATTTGAGCCTGGTTTTGCCGTCGATAGTGAGGCCGGAGCGCAATTCGCGGAAGATGGTCACGACACGGCGAATCTCTTCGAGTGCCGGTTTTTCGGCTGGCAGTTCCAGAGCACGACCCAGGCTGGTGACGCGCTGATCGACAATCTGGATCTCTTCATCAATGCTGTCGGGCAGTGGTAAGATGACAGTATTAAAGCGGCGCATCAGGGCGCTGGACAGTTCGTTGACCCCTTTATCACGATTGTTGGCGGTCGCGATCACATTAAAGCCTTTGTGTGCCTGGGCCTCGGTATTCAGCTCCGGTATTGGCAGCGTCTTTTCAGAGAGAATCGTGATCAGGGTGTCCTGAACCTCGCTGGGAATACGTGTCAATTCCTCGATGCGGGCAATTTTGCCTTCCTGCATTGCATTCATCATTGGACTGACGACCAGGGCTGCTTCTGATGGCCCCTCAACCAGCAAACGAGCATAGTTCCAACCATAGCGGATGGCGTTTTCGTCAGTGCCCGCTGTTCCCTGAATAAGCAATGTTGAGTCGCCCATGATGGCGGCGGCTAGATGCTCACTGACCCAGGATTTAGCTGTGCCTGGAACACCATAGAGGAGCAGGGCGCGATCAGTAGCGAGCGTGGCGACGGCAATTTCGATCAGGCGCGCATTCCCGACGTATTTTGGCGTGATAACAAAGCCATTCTTGAGGGTGCCACCCATCAGATAGGTGCGTACCGCCCAGGGAGAGAGTTGCCAGTTTGGTGGTCGCTGACGGGTATCATGTTTTGCCAGTTCTGCCAACTCTTCCGCATATTGTTGTTCGGCGTGGCGGCGCAGGACGGCCTGCTCTAAGCTTGTCGTGTCAGTATGCTCAATGTTTTTGGCTGTCGTCATGGTCGTTAAATCTCCTTGTGCTAGCGATTTATATTTCTGTTAAGATGCGCTTGCGTATATGAATAAGCGTGGCCAGGCTGTGCAGTTGATTTTGGCGTCTCTGGCGAGACCAGTGCGTGTCATCCTCTGGTAGTTCAGTGCTCGCTATTTCCAGGGCGAAATCCAGCTTTGAAGGATCTAAACAGATAGCAAGCTGAAACAACAGTGTGCTGTCCCAAAAGCTGTAATGATCATTTGGATTGGTTGTGATATATGTTTTGAACATCGTGAGATACTTATCGCTGAAACTCGCGCTCCATGGTGCTGGCAATAGTAGCAGTGGATGCTGGCTTTTTTCACGATCCTCTAATAATGGCGTGAGTATTTCCTCCGCATCTGCTGGTGCTAATGCTGCGAAGAGTTCACGCGCAGCTTTTCCTATCGGTTGCAGGCTCGTGGACAGGACATGCTGGATATACCAACCGAGTAGTGGTTGATACCAGTTGCTGGTGTGATGACGATACGCGGCTTTGATCAGATCTACGATGAGTGCTTTTCCCATCTCATTGGGGTTAAGCGCGTCAATAAATGTAGCTGGCGCGACGTCGAAACGGCTTTCCCAATGTTGTGGTGAGATGCGCCCGATAGCTTTATGGAACCAGTATTCGCTACTCAGTTTATCCTGCTTCAGTTTGGCGATAGCGATATCATTCTTCCAGTCCAGATCAATCTGCTTGGGAAGCGTGATGAGCAGTTTATTCTGCAATGAGGATTTTTTGAAGTCGAGCATACTATCGGCACGTGCGAGCAGGCGTTGTACAGAAGGTGAGGTTGGGATGTGCAGCAGGAGTCTGGCTGCGGCCAGACGTACACTCTCGCCGCGATCATTTAATGCCTGCTCGATAAAGTCTTGATCGGCGTCCGAGATGCCACTTTCAAGGCAGGTGAGCAGTGTGGCACGTACATCAGCCTTCTCTTGCTTCCAGACCTGCTCGAGCCAGGTGCGTGCCTGAGCGGGATCTTGTGTGCGTAGACGGCTCAGGATTTCTTGCCGTTGCTCAAGCGTTCCTTCTTGCCAGAGCGTTTCTGCTTCTGCCGGGAGTATGGTGGCATGCTCATCCACCAGATAGCGAGATGCCCATTTCCAGGTTGGTTTGAACTGACTGAGCCAGCGTCCCCGTTCACCCAGCAGTGGCGCCAGCTGTGAGCGATGCTCTGAATTGGTGGTGCCATAGGCGAGACATTGTGGCAAGACCTCATCTGGTATTCTGTGCCCACTGCTGCGTAAGCGCTCCAGGGCTTCAGGTAACAGTATTGTATAGGGCGGTTGGAATAGTCCGATCAACAATTGGGCGTTCCGGGATAAGCAGGCTGGCATAGTTTCTGGCGCGGCAACTTCAGGGAGTGTCTGCGCGCTGCTAACCAGACTACTTGCCTGCTTATAGATAGCTAGTGCTCCGGCGGTTAACAGGAACGAGCGCTCTTTCTGCTCAACTGGTAGCTGCGCGGCCAGGGTATCGATGGCTGTATGTGTCTCTGGCAGTGCCTCATTGGCCTGTCCCGTCCCCACAATCGCCGTCGTAACAAAGGTATCCATGATAGACTAGCTCCTTAGAGTAGATGATAGGTGGTGTGATCGACCAGCACACCCAATGGCAATAATGCCTCACCATTCCATTCACCGGCAAAATCCAGAGGATGTCCTCCTGAAAGTGCCAGCAATTTCCAGTGTTCATTCGCTGTCTCGACGAGAGGAACGGCCTGGCCCACCTGATCACTTAGATACCAGCGATTCTGGTTACTATCGTAGATGGGAATGGCGGATTGGAGCAGGCAGAGAAAGGTTTCACGCCAGGGCTGTTTGGCTAATTGGGTCGCGACCTGGGCGAAAAAAGCATCGAGCGTTTCAGCCCCGAATGATCCCTGGATGGCCTGAGGCATGTCTGGCCGCCGCACGAATAATGCTCGCTGTGGATCGTTTCCCGGCCAGTAGACGATCTCCGCCCGTTGCTGCATTCCCAGTGGAAAGTTCTCTGCAAAAGGAGCGCTGGCATAGGCAAATTGTAGTATCTGGGCGCTGCGACCGGTTTCCTTTCCATAGAGCCAGGTTGATTGGACACGATTGCGCTCGACTTCACTTGTCTGTTGTCCCAGCATGAACCAATCGTCGCTGACATGTTCACCACGCTCATGTACCTCTGCCTCTTTCAGTGTCCAGCCAACCAGCAACTTGATATCCTCTTGCAGTGGTGGCGCAAAGCGTTCGAGATGGTGATAGGACTCGCTGAGGAGCGCCAGTTTTCCCAGCTTCCCGAGCAGCTTTTCGGTCCAATCTGGCGATGCATGCGGTATAGCTGACATCGTACGGAGTGCTTGTGCCAGCCCGAGTGCCTGCGCATCCACCATTTTTGCAGCCTGTTGGTGCCAGATGGTGGTTGAATGCGTGTCCAGGCTGCCCAGACCGTTGCGTATCAGATCCTCAAGCCAGAGATCGAGTTGCGCAATACCTTGCAGGATTTTCTCCTGTCGCTTTGCAGTACTCTTCTGAGTACTACTGGCGGCTGGCTTTTTTGTTGGACCCTGCGTCGCCAGCGTCGCTTTCTGTTGCTGGATCGCGGAGCGTTTGTTCAGCCAGCTGATTACCCAGTCCGGTGGTTCGCCTGTCGCGATGGCGGTAGGCGTATTCGCGCATAAATAGAGCAGGCCCAGGCTATGTTTGCAGGGTATTTTGCGGCTGGGACAACTGCATTGTGTGGTCAGTGTAGAGAGTTCAATGCGAACCTGATAGAGTGCGCTGCCCTGACATTCGCCCCACAATGCCTGAGCGTTTTGTCCGACAGTTTTCCAGTTTTTGGGCAGGGAAAGCTTTCTACCAGCATTCGCAACACTGACATCAGGAGCCATTTTTGCGACCTGATCGACTGTGACATGTATATTCAATCCTGAAGCCCCCTAACGTCTTTTTGTATTCTACTTATCTATTCCTTCGCCATCCTATAAAAGTGGAAAAGATAGGACCTGCGCAGTGAGATGTGAAGGGAAGTTGATGCGTTCTTTGAAACTTCTTCCCCTATCTCATACGTGAGAGGAGTAGCATTTACTTGTATGACAGGACTGTTTTGCTAGTATATTCCTTTGATCCTGCGATTGTAAGCAATGCAACACCGAGGATGAGTTTGTTTATATAGAATGGAGGATGAAGAATGGAAGCTCATCAGAAGCAAGTGGATACGCAGACCGCTGAGCAGAAAGCTTTGAATGATCGCGCTAACGCCGAGGGCACGACCCCTGAACGGATTCAGCAGCGGCAATCCTCAGGCGAGCAGCAAGTCGTTCCCGGTACCCGGCATGGTCGCCCATTGGTTGATGGTTATGCGGTGACGGAGGGCGAGAACTATGCGACACCTCAGCGTGACGAGCTTGAAGGCTATGATCCCGCCCATAGCGGCGTGCGTAGCGCCAAGAACCAACCTGGTAAGCCAACCGAGACGCCGGGGCGTGACGAAGGAACCGCCTGGTCTTCGCAGGAACAGAATGGTAGTGTACGCGACACATTCGATAAGAAAAATCCCGCCCAATAAGCGCACATAGAGTCGGTAGTGTCATTACTACAATGGAAAGGTACACATCATGCAAGAGAAAACAAAAATCCAACATATTCCGGTAAAAGTATACCGTACCGCCGATCACCTGATGGTCGCTGCCCCCATGCCCGGCTTGCAGCCAGATGATATAACGGCTGAAGTCACAACGGACAATCATCTCATCCTGCAAGGCGAACTGCGCGGCATCCTCAAAGAGATGAAAGAATTGCTGGTCGATGAGTGGAGTGTTGGTGGTTACTATCGTGATATTACCCTTCCCTCAATCGTTGATGCAGTGCATGCCAATGTCAGCTATGGCAATGGTGTACTGGTAATCGCCTTCCCGATTAGTCAGCAAACGCATCCCGACCGTCTCACTCTGCAGCGCATCGGCGTCGACCGTGGTGAGCATCGCGGTACCGCCAATGTCAACCCATAACACATCATAGAGGTAATCCACCCAAAAAGATAGGCATACAAAGAGTCAATTTTTGGATATTTTAGAAGCAACTTTTCTGGAAGTAGAAGTGCAGGAGATGCAATCTCCCGCCCAGATTTCAGAGGTGCATCCTGATTTTTCCTCCCTCCACGCTTATAATGAGCGCATCATTTAATGGTAGAGGCATTCACCTGAAAAGGCCCCATTCGATCCTGAATAGATCGAATGGGGCCTTTTCAGGCTGGATTTAGTGCTTTTTGGCACGTTTCGTAACGGTCTCGTAACGGTGAAACTGTACAATAAACAAACAGAAATATATCAATGTTCTGTTCATGATAGAAGGAAAGTTAATTGATTGTTTGTTAAGTAAGTGATCTCGTGATAAATGAGGTGTATGTGTGTCAGTACAATATGCAGCAGTGACGACTGATCTCGCACCGCCCCTACCTGTAGCTGTTTCTCCGCCACGTGTTCAACGTATGAGTTTGACCGAACTAGTAAAAAATTGTCAGGTGGAAATGCAGCGTTATTGTCGTGGTGAGGCGGATGATGAGTGTTATGCCCTGGAGATTTTCCGACGAGCTATGAAGTTGCACGATCCTCTGGCCTGGGATGCGTTGCAGCAGTGTTTTTCTGGCCTGGTTTTTACCTGGATGCGTCGCCATAGCAGGCGTGAGCGTGCCTGTTCCCTGGACAGTGAAGAAAATTATGTGGCACAGGCCTTTACACGCTTCTGGCAGGCCAGCATAAATAATGCTGAATTACATTTTTTTTCTCTGGCGTCAGCTTTAAATTATTTACGTGCGAGTCTGAATGGGGCGATTATGGATACCTTGCGTGTCTATACACATCTGAACGAGATTCCCCTGCCAGATGCCAACGATAGCGTATTTGTTAGAGAATTGGCCGCTGAAGAGCATGAGGATGGTGATGAACTCTGGCAGATTGTGTGTTCTCTCTTGAGCGGTGAGCGCGAAAAACGCCTGGCGTATCTCTATTTTCACTGTGGCCTGAAGGCACGTGAGATTGTCCAATTTTGTCCCGATGAGTTTCATGATGTGCAGGAAGTCTATCGTTTACGCCATAATATATTCAAACGCCTGACCCGTAACGCCGACCAGATTCGCTGGCGTTTAAGCTCTGAGGCATAAAATATGCTATACTGGAAATAGAAAAAGTACTCAGTGGCGATGGAGCTCGCCAGATGAAAGAAGTATCTTTTATCGAACCGCAGAGAAGCTGATAGCCCCTGACAACGTATGAGAACTTGCGCGTTGTCGGGGCTTTTTGCGTGCACTGTTGCAGGCTGTCCTTTTGTATAGATGTTACAGTATATTATGCTTTAGTGTTCATGCGCAGGTGAAAAAGATTTTATGCAGATGTCGTATTTGTTACAGTTAGTGCTGATAGGTAGCGCGGGTGCTTTTGGTGCGGTGGCACGCTACGTGCTGGGTCATCTTGTTGCCAGCCGTGTTGGTTCTACATTTCCCTTTGGAACGTTAATCATCAATGTCAGTGGCTCTTTTGTCATTGGTGTGCTTTTTGCGTTAACGGCGCGCCATCTCCTGAGTACGACCGGACAATTGATCCTGGCGACCGGCTTTCTGGGTGGCTATACCACCTTTAGCAGTATGTCGTGGGAAGGAGTACAGTTAGCGCGTGCCGGAAGTCTGCGTGCTAGCGTGCTCTATCTAGGCGAGAATGTGGTATTGGGACTGCTGGCGGCGAGCGCAGGTATCGCGTTAGGATGGTGAGTGTAGTGCATAAAGAACATTTACAACTGAAGCGCCTGCTAATCGTCTTCTGTGGCGGCTTTCTGGGTACGCTGGTGCGCTATCTGCTCAGTCATACCATTCAGGGGATACTGGGGACTGGCTGGCCGTATGATATTCTCTTGATCAATATTACTGGCGCATTTGTGCTGGCGTTCCTCTCAACGCTGGCGGATGCCACGGTCTATGTGACACCTGAGCGCCGTTTATTTCTCAATGTTGGCTTTTTAGGAGCCTATACAACTTTTAGTAGTCTGGCACTAGGGGATGTCAACCTCTTCGCCAACCAGAAGATCTGGCTGGCGCTGTTGTATCTCGCAGGTAGCCTGTTGGGAGGTGTGCTCGCCGCCCTGACTGGTCAATTCTGGGGCTACAAAATCGTACAACGTGTCCGAGCACGCCAATCCATCGGTGTCCAGGACCAGGATGAATTGTTGGGTGTACATGCCAGTACACAGGCACTCCGAGATGAAGAGCAGCTCTATTAAACCGCCCACGGCACGCACTTACAGGAAACGAGCCAGAAAGCCCTGTCCATTCATAGCAGGGATGAATGGCTCTTCCTGATTGACAACCATTAAAACATTTTGTATACTCTCCTGTATGAAATGAAGCCATTGCAAAAAGATTCGTCTGAAGACGATGAGGCACGATACCCACCTCACGGTTGGTTGGGCTTCATGCACCACAAGAACAAGTGGTTGGTACCGAGGGGCACTCGGAAACCTGCAAACCTCGGTTTGCGCAACGCTTCTGGACATGTGGACCGCTACCTTTCAGTTGTGAGACTGATGGGCAAGTCTCATGGATGAAGGAAGAATCCCTGTGCATTTATGCCAGGGAGTGTCAAATCTTTCCATCATGTATATGAGACTCCTGATCTTTGTGTTGATACCACTGCTTCAGGAGCTGCTCCAGTTTGCGAGGTGTGTCTGCTTCCTCCAATGGTGTATACACAGTGACTTTGAGATCTGGTGTGTCAAAGACCTGAAAGGTGAGACGTTCAAACATGAGATATCCCACCTGTGGATGGTTGAGCGTTTTCCGCCCTTCTTGTCCACTGAGGACTTCATGATCAGGCCACCAGGCGCGAAATTCGGGGCTGGAGAGCATGAGGTCATGGATCAACTCGGTCAATTGGGGGTCTTCAGGATGACGGCCACAGCTGCTACGGAATTGTGCTAAGAGCAGTCGCGCATCTTCTTCCCAATCGACGATGAATTGCCGAGACAAGGGATTGGTGAAGATGGTCCAGATGGTATTGCGTTCGCGGCCGGTTCTCAAGTGGAAATCGCCAAAGATAGCGCATCCGGCATCGTTCCAGGCCAGTGTATCCCATCGTCTTCCTGACACAAAGGCTGGACGAGAGCCAAACTGGTCAAGGAAATGCTGTAACGCTGGACTTACGACCTCAGGTTCTAGCACAAGTGCTGGCGGTGGTTGCTGATGTGCTAAGAGGAAGAGATGGTTGCGTTCATTCGCATCCAGACGTAAGGCCTGTACCAGACGTTCCAGGACCTGTGTCGAAGGAGTAATAGGGCGTCCCTGCTCCAGCCAGGTATACCAATCGACGCTGACACCAACCAGTTGGGCCACTTCTGCCCGCCTGAGCCCAGGTGTTTTGCGCCTGCTTCCTCGTGGCAGGTCCACCTCCTCAGGGGTTAGCCTTGCCCTCCGGGTACGCAAAAAATCTCCGAGTTCCTGCAAGCGATGTTCTTGTTGCTGACTTACCATCCTCTGTTATCCTTACATCTGGAATGTTTACTCGCGAACCATAGGAGTCTTAATCCTATGATTAATGCTCATCTTGTCCTGTGATTTCTTTCAGTATACCATCACAGAGATGCAGGTGAAGTGCCTGCGATCAAATGAGTGAAACATGAGGTATTCATATGGATTTAAGACTGGCAGGGAAGAGGGCACTGGTGACTGGATCGAGTTCCGGGATAGGTGAGGCGATTGTGAAGCTGCTCGCTGCGGAGGGTGTTGCTGTCGTCGTGCATGGTCGCGACGAAAGCCGGGCCAACGCTGTAGCCGAAACGATCCGCGCTGAAGGAGGGAAAGCCGAGGTTGCTCTTGGTGATCTCGCCACCGACACTGGCGCTGACGCGGTTGCCGCCGCGGCGCTCGCTGGCGGACCGATTGATATTCTGGTCAACAATGCCGGAGTCATTCCATTTCATTCATGGGCGGAGGCAACGGCTGAAATCTGGGCCCAGACATACAACAGCAACGTGATTTCTGGCGTGCGGATGATCCAGCGCCTGGTACCGCAGATGCGCGAGCGACGCTGGGGTCGGGTGATCCAGATTGGTGGTGGCCTGTCGCAGCAGCCTCAGGCTAGTGGGCCGCACTACAACGCGTCGTTGGCTGCTCGCCACAACCTTGCGGTCTCCCTCGCGCGTGAACTGAAGGGCACCGGCGTGACATCCAACGTCGTGTCTCCCGGCGCGATCCTTGCGAGCGAGGCAGCTCGGGCAACGTTAATCCACATGGCACAGGCTCATGGCTGGGGCGAGACGTGGGAGGAAATGGAACGCAACGCTACCCAGGCCATCGCTCCAAACGATGTCGGTCGTCTTGGTCGGCCAGAGGAGATCGCCGCAGCCGTAGCATATCTGGCCAGCCCGAGCGCTGATTATGTGAGCGGCGCAACGATCCGCGTCGATGGCGGCACGATTCGTTCGGTTATATAGTATCGGTTATATAGTATCATTCGAACAAGGAATGTGTTTGATTCCCATGCTCTCCACGATCTCTGTGCATGAGTTTTCGCACCTGCGGTGCTCAAACCAATGTTTAGTATGTGGTGCAGGAAAGGTGTACAGCACCTTTCCTGCACCACATACTAAAAACAGTTGAGGCACACTAAGAAGGGCACAGGCGCTTGCACCTGCTAGCAGGTGAGCAGTAAGATCCCGAGGGGAGTAGGAATCAAACACTTTGAAGGAGAATAGGGTTTTCCCCATATTCTCCTTGTTCGAACGGCGTTGTCCGTGAGGAGTGGGTGCTCTGATCTGTGCAAATGGTCGATTTTGGCGTACAATCAAGAGAAACCGATGGATCGATGGATCTGTGGATCGTATTATGAGCCAAAGATGGCTGAGTATAGTAAAGGAGCGTTCAATGCAATCTCTGCTTGGTATCGACCTGGGGACAACAGGAGTCAAGGCCGCCCTTTTTGCTGCTGAGGATGGGCACGTCATCGCTGATGCATTTGTAGATTACGAATTATATCATCCACATCCTGGATGGGCGGAGCAGCAGCCTGCTGAGTGGTGGCAGGCAACTATTTCAGCGATTCGTAGCTGTCTTATAGAGGGAGCACGCCTTGGCGTTTCCGCTGAAGATGTGCGTGGCCTGGGTTTGTCGGGCCAGATGCATGGTGTCGTGCTATTGGATAGCAATCAGCAGGTGTTGCGTCCCTGCATTATTTGGGCGGATCAGCGTAGCGATGCGCAGTGCAAATGGATCACGGAGAAGGTTGGCGCGAGTAAGCTGATCGATTATGTGAGCAATCCAGCCCTGACGGGCTTTTCCGCGCCGAAGTTGCTCTGGATTCGTGATAATGAGCCTGAGATATTTGCACGTGCACAGACGATGCTGTTGCCAAAAGATTATATCCGCTATCGTTTGACCGGCGTGCTGGCAATGGAGATTTCTGATGCGGCTGGTACCTGCTTGTTGGATGTAAAGCATGGTCAGTGGTCGCAAGAGGTTTTAACGGCCCTGGAACTGAACCCTTCGTTGTTGCCGCCAGTGGTGCCTGCTGCTACGGCGAGCGGCACGATTACTGCCGAGGTCGCTGATCTGACTGGTCTGCGTCAGGGGACACCTGTAGCTGGCGGTGGCGCGGATAATGCCTGTGGTGCTGTCGGCAATGGTGTGGTTGAGCCCGGTCTGGCCCTGGTCTCAATTGGTACCAGTGGTATCGTGCTGGCTCATGCCCAATCCCCGCAGGTAGATGCTTCGGGTCCGGTGCCACGTGTGCATACCTTTAATCATGCGGTTCCCAACGCCTGGTATCTGATGGGCGTAACGCAAGGTGCTGGACTCTCCTTCCACTGGCTGCGTGATAATATCGGCCTGCCTGAGCATGCCCTTGAGCGCTGGACAGGTATTGATTCCTATGAACTCCTGGCGCGCGAAGCCGCAGGCGTATCTGCTGGTAGTGATGGTCTGGTCTTCCTCCCCTATTTACAGGGTGAGCGTACACCCCATCTGGATGCCTATGCACGCGGCGGTTGGATCGGTCTTACCGCTAGCCATGATCGTCGCCATCTGATTCGCTCTGTCCTGGAAGGGGTCGCGTTCAGCCTGAAGGACTGCTACTCGATCATTCGTGAGCAAGGACTGGAATTAAATCAGTTACGTGCCACTGGTGGCGGTGCCAAGAGTCCTATCTGGCGGCAAATCATTGCTGACGTATTGGGAGTTGAATTGGTAACTACTAATGCCAGCGAGGGGCCTGCCTTTGGCGCGGCGCTGTTGGCAGGAGTCGCAGGTGGCGTCTATGCATCTGTTCAGGAAGCCTGCGCTCAGACCGTCAAGATCGTCTCGCGCACAGAGCCCAACACCGCCCTGGCACCCGTTTACGAGCAAACATACGAGGTCTACAAAGCCCTCTATCCCGCACTGAAACCGATTATTAGTCGTCCGCTCTAACCAGTAAGCATATCCAATTCTACCCGGCAGGCGTCCTTGCGTTCAGCGTAACAGAAGGGTGCCTGCCGGTTTTTTCTATGCTTCGGGCTTCACGACCGTTTTGTAGTAGTCGCAGAGATCGGTGATCGCACATCTATTGCAGAGTGGATGCTCATAGACGCAGACGCGTTGTCCATGTCTCAGTAAAGCCTTGTGGAAATTATAGATACTACGTGCATCCTGGGGTAGGAGCGCCTGTAAGAGAGGATGGGCGGCTTCGGGCGTCACTTTCTTGCCGATCAAGCCCAGTCTGATCGAGACGCGGTGGACATGCACATCGACTGGTAAGAGTGGGAATTGGCAGGAGAAGAGGAGTACGCAGGCGGCAGTTTTGGGTCCTACCCCTTCAAAGCGATTGAGCCACGCGGCGGCCTCTTCGACCGGCATGGTGCGTAGAAAGTCAAGATTGAGCTCGCCGCGCTCGGCGGTGATCTGGCGCATAATATTTTGCAGACGTGGCGCTTTGACTTCAGGCCAGTTGACGTTAGCGATGGCATCCTGCACCTCATTTGTCGGCGCATCGCGCACTGTTTCCCAGTTCCCAAAGCGTTCTAACAGTTGTGCATAGGCGGCGGCGGTCTGTTCGTCTTTTGTACGATGCGAGAGGATGATATCTACCAGCATGCTCAGAGGATCTTTCTCGGACCAGGCCGATACCCCATAGGCCTCTGTCAGGCGTCGTGATACCGCCAGGGTTTTGGCTGAGAGGGCGAGGATATCGGTGGAGGGATAGCCATATTCTAAACCATCCTTGCGCCTGCTGGTGCGCGATTCTGTTTTCATTTCTATTCCCATCTTTCTATTGTTATAGCTGATTTTCTGGTCTGTATTGTCTATACGGAATGGGATGGGGTGACTGTTGCAGTCGTGCGGCAGAGGAGGTCGTAGCTAAGGGGCAGGAAGAGAGGGCAGGCGAGCGCGTGACTGCTCTCTTCCTGTATTAAAATCCTTAGACCAGTTGGTAGGCGTTGATTTCGCTGTCGGTGATGAAGAGGGTATTATTGGCAACGCTGGGACGGCTCAATTTTCCTAATCCCATTCTCTCGGCCAGGATGAGTTTACCGTTCAGGGCATCCAGGAGATAGAGTTCCTGGCTCTGGGTGACGAGATAGACAATGCCATCCACGGCCAGTGGAGTGGCATCAATCTCACTCCTGAGGTTGGCAACCCAGATCTGGTCACCGCTGATGACGTCGATTGCGAGAATTCTGGTGTGGGCCGCGCTATTGGGGAAGGTTCCCTGCAGACTGATATAGGCAATTCCTGCTGTAATCTCGATGTCGTGAACGATAGGCTGCTCAATTCGAATGGTCCAGTAGGTTTCACCAGTCTGCATGTCAATAGCGTATAACTGATCTTCGAGTGAGAAGAGGCAGACAATGCTTTCCGCATGCGGAAAGGCTGCGTGTAGATGTCCCACGCTTGAGAAAGTGGCGAGCTTTTGACCATGCTCAGAATCAACGACATAGCAATGCCCACGTGCACTGGTGATATAGACGGCGTTATCGGCTATCATCGGGTGGCCTTGTAGCGCGGCTTTGAGCGTCACATTCCAGTATTCCTGTCCCGTGGCGGCATTGACGGCGTAGACGGTATGCTGAGAATGGGCGTAAACGATATCATCGGTGACGATGGGGGCATCCTGCAACAGTTCATCGGTTTCTACACTCCAGTAGATTTCACCGGTATCGGCATCCAGGGCGCAGATCTTACCCGCTGTCTCGACGTTGCCGGAGCAGAAATAGACGATCCCCTGCGTAATCACAGGCGCGGAATGGATGCCAGCATTATTCTTGTAGGACCAGAGATGCTCGCCGGTTGCGGCATCCAGGGCGCGCAGATGGCGGGGACTGGCGGTCGTGCGCGTACCATCACTATAGGTTCCGGCATAGATAATGCCCTTCGTGACGCTGGAGGCGGAGTAAAAAATGCCCGCGCTCCCCGAAGTGGTGGCCCAGAGTGGACGGATCTGACTGACAGACTGTCTGGTGGAAGATGTATGCTGCGCTTGCGCCGGACGCACTGTCCGCGATGGCACTGACTGCGTCTGTGGCTTCTGCTTCTGCTTCTGCAGGAAAGGCGGCAGGTTGACATGAGGATTCGCTGGCGTGGTGCCGCGTTTATTGTGCAGCGACATATCATTTTCGGGCGCACTTCCCTGGTTGGTTTTTGTAGCAGGATGTTTGCCGGTACGCGAGGTGACGGCGCTAGAAGCGCGTCCCTGCGCTGGACGCACCTGCGTTGCGGCATCCTGAAGTGCCTGGATAAAGTCCGAGACATTTTCATAGCGATCATCGCGCTCTTTTGCCAGCGCTTTGAGGATTACCGTTGCCAGTTCGAGTGAAATAGCGGGATTGAGATCGCGTGGTGCGATGGGCTGCTCATAAATATGTTTATACCCGATGGTATAGGGATCGTCCGCGATGAAGAGTTGTTGACCGGTAAAGATTTCATAAGCGATACAGCCCAGTGCATACTGATCACTCTTTTTACTAATTTTTCCTTTAAATTGTTCGGGCGACATATACGCAGGTGTCCCAATCTCATCGACGCGCCGTGTTTTCTGGATCTGTAGCGCGATGCCAAAATCTGCCAGCAGGGCGTCGCCATTGGCATCAAAGAGAATATTGGCTGGTTTAAGATCCCTGTGTACGATATCCAGATCGTGGGCATGTTGCAGACCATCCCCAACCTGTTGCAGGACCCGGACACCATCCTCTAAAGGCATCGGGGCCCCATTCAAGCGATCCAGGTGATCGCGCAACGATCCTCCCGGCGCGTATTCCGCCACAAAGAATGGATACCCTTCGTAGAGATTGGCGTCGCTAATTGACAAAATATGAGGATGCGACAGGGCATCCAGGATGACAGCTTCCTGAAAGAAGCGATCAATTTCCTCCTGTGAATTTAAAGCCGTATTTAATATCTTGATCGCAACGGGAGGTTTTTGTGCCAGCAGGAAGTGTTTGCCAAGATAGACACTCCCAAATGCCCCTTGCCCTAATACTTGAATGAGTAAATAGCTGGCAAGTTGTTTGCCTAATAATTCTTCCTTCACCAAACGCATCCTTTACACCGAGAAACTATACTGATAGTGTTGCATAGAATTATATACGATTTGTCACCTCTTCAGAAGACTCTCCTTTTTCTTTCCCTCGCTTTCAAATTGAGGCTCTTCTGTCAAAAGAGAAGAGCAGGTGTTTTTCATTTTCAAATGGTATCAGGCTAGCATATAATGATACAACAACACTACGTTGTTCTGAGGAATATTCACCCTATTGGGAAGGAAATTTTATGCACTTATTTAAGCGCCTGCAAGCTAAAATCGCGCATGATAATCAGACAATACCGTATGCTAACAATCCGGTCAATAGAGAATCGGATATGGTGACTGATGATCCCTTTCCATCTGTTATTGATGCCCCTTACTTACTGGCTCATGATTTACCTGAACACAATCGATTAGAATTTCAGCATTTTTTTCTCAAAGGAGTTCTTCACACTAATTATCAAGCTCCTCTTGACAAGACATCACTACAGGCTATTCTGGATGTTGGATCGGGCACTGGTCGCTGGGTCATTGAAATGGCGCAGTCTTTTCCACAGGCAACCGTCACGGGATTGGATCTTGTCGAGACCGCGATCACTGATCCACCCAATATCTTGTTTGTGCAGCATAACGCGTTGGATGGTCTTCCCTTTGCCAATGATTGTTTCGACTATCTGCATTCGCGTCTGCTCGTGGCAGGTATTCCAGCGGCCGCCTGGTCGAGCCTGCTTCTGGAATATGTACGTGTCACACGGCCTGGCGGCTGGATCGAGCTTCTCGAAGGGGGCACCACATTTGTCAATATTGGTCCTTGCACCCAGCAATATCTCACCTGGTGGGACCAGATAAGCCGACAACGTGGTATTGATGCATCCTTGATCAGCCAATTGCCTGAAATCATGCAGCGCATCGGCGTCAAAAATCTGAGAAAAAGGCTTCTGCATGTCCCGATTGGCGAATGGGGTGGACGTGCTGGCTCCTTATTATTGACGAATATCACGGCGGGCTGGAAAAATCTCAGGGGGACCTTCATCGAGCAGCTCGGTATTGCTCCCAGCCAATTTGATTACACCTTCAATGGTTTGACAGAAGAATGGGAGCGTCTTCATACCCAATACGAATACATCTCCATCTTCGGACAAATTCCCGATCCTCGTACTCGATAAATGCGCCAGACTTCTATTTCGCCTAAAAAACTCTTGAACGGCATTGGCGCGAAGATTCATAAGGAAGTGTCAGCCTCCCGTGGTCTCCAAGGTCTCTGTGCATGAGTTTTCGCACCTACGCTGCTCAAAAGGGTTTTAGTGTGTGATGCAGAATATGTGCATAGCACATATTCTGCATCACACACTAAAAAAGGCGTGAGCGCGTCAGCGCTCACCTGTGGGTGAGCCACAAAATCCCGATGGTCTTCGCCATCCTGGCGCCTGCCAGCAGGTCAGCAGCAAGATCCTGCTGGTAGAAGGAATCAAACACTTTGTAAGCTCGACTTTGTACAACTTTGAAAATGTGAGCTCGAAAATGCGTCGCACGCACCCTTTTTCGCAGGCTTAAAAGCCTAAAAATGTACAAAGTCGAGCTAAGCGAGAATCGCAAAAATTGAGCATCAGGTATACTTGTTACAGGTGTAGCGTGGAGAGGGAGCAAGGGTGAAATTCCACCAACTATTTCCACCTTTGGGTTGATTACAATGCATAAATAGACTTTGTATACTGACTATGTTGTTCCTCTTCCGGTATCCCTTCAATGGTGAAGGGGGCACCTTTGGGATATAAAGCATGTATCACCAAAACAAGGCTGTTGGATTGGCCGGTTCTTTTACCATGATGGTGGAGGTATATTATGGAACAAGCAAATCCCCGGCCACAGAAGCAGTTGTCTGTTTACTTTATTACCTGTGTTGCCGCTCTGGGTGGCCTGCTATTTGGCTATGATACTGGCGTGATTTCTGGCGCACAGCTTTTCCTGGTTCAGACCTTTTCGCTCAATTCGCAGCAGCAGGAATTGGCCGTAAGTTGTGTACTGGTTGGCGCGATCATTGGTGCTGTGATCACAGGGAAGATAAATGACGCTATTGGGCGTAAGAAAACCTTGTTAGGATTGGGCATTTTGTTTACAATAGGCGCGATTCTGACAGCTATCGCGCCTAACTTTGTACTCTTTCTCTTGTTTCGCCTGATTGTCGGTATTGGAATTGGTTCCGCTTCCAGCGTGGTGCCGACCTACATCTCTGAGATGTCTCCATTCCAGATTCGTGGTAAACTGGTAACTTTCTATCAGTTGGCGGTAACCATTGGTATTGCGCTCTCCTATGGGGTAGATCTTTACTTCGCACATCTCGGTATGGGTTGGCCTCCCATGTTTGCATCGGCTGCCATTCCAGGTGTTTTACTGACTGTGGGCATCTTGATGAGCCTGGAGACGCCACGCTGGTATGCCAGTAAGGGACGTTGGGATGATGCTCGTGGGGTGCTTGAGCGTATCCAGGGGGCGGACCCGGATTTTGAGCTGAACGAAATTCATTCCTCTCTCTCCATCGATCAACAAAAGGGTCGCCTCGCGGATCTCTTCGGACCTGGATTACGCTGGGCACTACTCGTCGGTGTTGGATTAGCCGTTTTGCAGCAGTTTGTGGGCGTCAACACCGTCATTTACTATGCCCCGACGATCTTCCAATCCGTTGGTGTGTCGTCAGCCAGTAGCGCGATCCTGGCGACCAGCGTGGTGGGTATCGTCAATGTGCTGGCAACCATTGTGGCGTTGTTCCTGGTTGACAAAGCAGGACGTCGGATTCTCCTGATCGCTGGCTGTATTGGCATGATTATTGGACTGGGATTGCTGGGCGCAGTGTTTGCTATTGGCCCTACTCATGCCAGTCTTGTGACCCTGATTGCCTTGATGATCTATATCATCGCTTTCGCTATCAGCATGGGACCCGTTTTCTGGCTGATGAGTGCGGAAATTTTTCCTACCAAGGTCCGTGCCGCTGGCGCAAGCACCTGTTCCTTCTCCAACTGGGTTGCGAACTTCCTTGTCAGCGTAACCTTTTTAACCTTGATTAATGGCCTGGGATCGGCGGGCACCTTCTGGCTCTATGGTATCATCGGTGTGCTCACGCTTGTCTTCTGCATTACGCTGGTACCGGAAACCAAAGGCAAAACCCTGGAGCAGATTGAGGGCTATTGGATGAATAATCGCCATTGGGTTCCTTCGACCCAGCACACACCATTGAGTACCGGACATGGCGATTAATATGGAAAACAAATTGCGAACTCACCCTGTAGAGAAGGCCTGATCCCTTGTGATCAGGCCTTCTCTTTGTCGCATAATCGCCACAATGAGAAAAATGCCCACATTACCACTTTTTTAGCAATATTTGCAATAGTGATCAAATTTAGCTTGAGATGTAAATACTAATAAAGTATTGTTAATATTTATAAATATATTTGTCTATAGATTAAATGCTATTCATAGTAATGATATAAAAAATGCAAAAATATTGTGCAATGTAACCAAAAATTCCATTGACGGAGCATCTACCGCCTCTTTATACTGATAATGTGAGTAGAGATGTCTCCAGGCATTCGTTTAGCTTGCTAATGGGTCCGCTTGCTTGTTGTGCGGCTGGATTCTCCTCGGAGCACAAAGATGTGTCGAGTCGCACATGCTCATTTCTTCAAACTCCCCTAAATATTCCTCAATCTCTTTTTGCCGCCTTCGGCTATAAAGAGAACGGGAATTCCCTGTATTTTTGCAGTTCCCCTTGAATTTGTTTTGGTTCTGTGGTACTCTATTTTTTAGAGGGCTGAAATAATTTTTAAGGAGTGAAAAAAGTGCAAAAACCTATTCAGGAACTTGCACCACGTATGAGTGATTGCCTCAAGCTTATCTATTCGCTACAGGAGCGGGGACAAAAAGTTTCGACTTCTGTTGTGAGCGAGCATTTGAGGGTCAGTGATGCAACTGCGACGATGCTGTTCAAAGAGCTGGCAAATGTAGGTTGGGTTGAGCATGTTCCGTATCATGGGGTGCGTTTGACCCCCGAGGGTACGCAGCGGGCGATGGAGGTGATCCGCCATCATCGTTTACTGGAGCTCTATCTGGCACGCGAATTGGGATATAGCTGGG
This sequence comes from Dictyobacter arantiisoli, assembly GCF_008326305.1. Lineage (GTDB taxonomy): Bacteria > Chloroflexota > Ktedonobacteria > Ktedonobacterales > Ktedonobacteraceae > Dictyobacter > Dictyobacter arantiisoli. The sequence goes on from NZ_BIXY01000031.1 coordinate 28,199, forward strand.
ATAAGGTGCATGCAGAAGCGGATAGATTAGAGCACGTCATTTCCGAAGAATTTGAAGAGAGGGTTGATCGATTGTTGGGATACCCTACGGTTGATCCTCATGGCGATCCTATTCCCAGTAAAGATGGAGTGATGGTGGTTCAGCCAGGTGTGCAGTTGTCACAGTTGGCGATTGGACAGGTCGGGCGGATCTTGCGCGTCAGCGATCAAGATCCTGAGAAGCTCTGTTATTTAGGGCAGCTTGGTCTCTATCTGGGATGCTCGATTGAGTTGATTTCGCGTGCGCCCTTTGGCGGCCCACTCGGAATTCGGGTTGGCGAGGTTCCTACACAGAGTGAACATATGCTGGGAATTGAGCTGGCTGATCACATTATTGTGACGTCTCCGTCAACGGAGGCTGTACGTACTGATACTAATAGCGCAAGCATACAGGCGTAGAGGAAAGACGCATAGCATCATGCTTCTGGCGCGGGCGACCGCGTTGGAAGTACAAAAGTAAGTAGATTGAGTATCGTATACATTTCTCGTAGCGGGGGGACGCGTGCATGGCATTGTTATCAAAATCACGGAGTAAGGTTGCGTATGACTCTCCACTTCATATTCGTTTTCTCTCAGGTTGGACGCAGGCATGGAGTGGCGATAATCACTGGGGCATTGGAGGACGAGATGTCCTCAAGGCCCTGGGTCCCGGTTTCCTGGTGAGCGTTGGCTATATGGACCCCGGCAACTGGGGAACCAATCTAGCGGCCGGAGCGGGCTTTGGTTATCAATTATTATGGGTCATTTTAGTAAGTAACATTGTCGCTATCTTCCTTCAGATCGCAGCCGCGAAACTGGGGATCGCAACGGGCAAAAACCTGGCGCAGTTGATTCATGAGCAGTTTTCACGTCCGGTCGCCAGCTTTCTGGGGGCGACGGCGGTGATTGCAATTATGGCGACCGATCTGGCTGAGATTCTTGGTGGCGCGCTTGGCTTTAATATTCTTTTCGGTATCCCTCTTTTTCCAGCTGCGTTGCTTACCGGTATTATTGTGATGGTTTTGTTGGGTTTGAGCCATTGGGGACTGCGGAAGATCGAATATGTGATTATGGGCTTTGTCTCGATTATCGGACTGGCCTATGTCTATGAGACCGCGCTTATCCATGCCAGTTGGGGAAGCATTGCCTTTCATACCGTCATCCCTCAGATCTCATCGGGCAGTATCCTGGTGGCAGTTGGTATCATCGGGGCAACAGTTATGCCTCATAACATCTTCCTGCATTCCTATCTCTCCCCGCACCGCCTGAGCAGTCCCGATGCTCCTATGCAGGAGCGGCGCAAGGTATTGCGCCTGGCGAAGATCGATACAATTGCGGCCCTGAACGTGGCCTTCTTTGTAAATGCCGCCATGCTCGTCGTCGCGGGCGCTGTCTTTTATGGACATGTCAGAGCCAATAATCTGGATTTACAGACCGCCTACATCACACTGATCCCCATTCTCGGCTCCCTGGCAGGATTCGCCTTTGGTATTGGCCTGCTGGCTTCCGGTCTCTCCTCTACTATGACCGGCACCCTGGCGGGACAGGTAGTACTGGAAGGCTTCTTGCAACGCCGCGTGCCCATGTGGATCTGGCGGGTTATCACGCTTATTCCCGCCTTGTTGGTCGCGGCCCTGAATATCCCGACCGTGCAGGTACTGGTAGTCAGTCAGGTCGTCTTGAGCTTACAATTGCCCTTCACAATTGTCGCCCTCCTGATCCTATCCAACCGGCGCGATCTGCTCGGCGATTTTGTTAACACGCGCCGTCTGACCAGCATACATGTAATTATCGCATTAATCATCATCGCACTCAACGTCTGGCTCCTCTACTCCACCTTCCGAGGACAATAGCATTGAGATAGAGTGCCGCACCTGCGTTCGTGCCGCACCTGCGTTTTTTTTTTCACGATTGCCGGTATTAAAGTATATTGTGTAGCTGTGTGGTAGGAGGGTGGCGATTTTTGGATACAAGTTCAGGTGCGCTATGGCATTCTCGTCTATGGTTTTTATGTGGCGACTGTGCTAAGATTTTCCTACAGATAAAGCAAAATTCCATAGCCTATTCAAGGTCAAACAAGGACGCATAGCAGGACTCAACGTCCGATTTTTTACGCATGTGCATCACAGCGATGGCTATAGTCATACAAAAGGAAGTGGGCATTCCTCCCCGGCCTGAAGGCGCGGGGCTTCTTGCCCATCTTATATGTGATATTTATTATAAGGAGTGACTCTTTTGGCAACTCACGAGAAAAGATATGTAATTATTGGCAATGGTGTTGCCGGGACGACCGCGGCCGAGACGTTGCGTAAGAATGATCCTAATTGTAGCATTCATTTGCTGACCAACGAGCGGTATCCACTGTATAACCGTGTTTCGTTGCCACGCTTTTTGCAGGGCGTGATCGTTGAGCAGAAGGTGATGATTCGCGATTTTGCCTGGCATGAGCAGCGCGAGATCCAGTTGATCACTGAGACAGTGGTGAGTAGCGTTGATACCGAGGGCCGTGTAGTTCACACTGAGGATGGACGCGAGTTCCCTTATGATGCCTTACTGATCGCCAGTGGCGGCTGGGCGAATCCCCTTGATGTGCCGGGGGCACGCGATACCAAACATATTTATAACTTTGTAACCCTGGATGATACGCGAACCATCGTTGAGCGCATGCTGGAGTCTCGCACAGCGCTGGCCTATGGCGGTAGCTTTATCTCCTATGAGCTTTGTGATGGTTTCGCGCTCCGCAAACTGGATACCGTGTGGATGATGCGTGGCCCCTACTGGCTGCGTAATTCGCTGGATACCGATGGCGGCGAGGTCGTGGATAATATCGCGAAGAAGTTTGGCGTTGAGGTTATCCATGGAGATGAGATTGATGCGGTGATTCCGTCGAATGGCGTGCCAAGCTATGTGAAGACGAAAAAGGGCCGTGAGATTCAGGCCGATATCATCGGAGTGGGCCTGGGTATTACCCTCAATACACAGATCCTGGAAGGCTCGCCGATTGAGGTCAATGGCGGCGTGGTCGTCAACGAATATCTGGAGACCAATGTGCCCGGCGTCTATGCCGCCGGTGACGTGGCGAACTTCTATGATGCTACCGTGAAGACTCATCATACCATGGGCACCTGGGACAATGCCAAGGGTCATGGGCAGATTGCTGGCATAAACATGGCCGGTGGTCATCAGGCTTATGTAGATGTCCCAACCTATACTAGCCCGCTCTTTGATGTCAATATCGCCGTGGTTGGGAGCGCGGAATCCAACAATCCTGATATGGAGACAATTGCATTGCGCGAGCCAGGTGAGAAAGGCAATGAAAATTATCGCCGTCTCTTCTTCCAGGAAAATAAACTGGTCGGCGTGCTGATGATTGGGAGTCCTAAGGGCCGCAAGAAGCTGGTTGAGCTGGTAAAGAATCAGCAGGTATTTGCCACAGCCGCTGAGCGCGAGGCCATTCTGACCCTGAAGTAAGTCGACATCGTGCCATGTGGTAGTACTCTCTGGTAGCAAAAAGAGTAGCCAAAAATACGTAGAGACAGAAATCCTGTATAATGCGATTACAATTATGTAGATCGATAATCATGCGCAGGAAATATGTTCTCTACGTCTTTTTTTATAGTGTTCTTTCTTATGCAATAAATGTCGCAGGGGGTGGAGTGAGACGAGAGCCCTCCTGCCGGAGAGTGGGGTGTCCTCACATTTTCTCTCTTCTCTCTTTGCCGAAGGCGGCAATAAAGAGATTTAGAAAGTCTTGTATCAAATAAGGTGAGGCAATTGTATATATGTGCTATGTATAACCATATTGCTTGACTGATAGTATTTTTTCGACTACCGTAAAATCCAGTAAGAGCTATTAAGAGCTATATAGTAGGAGATGCTCCGTGGCGACAGTTTGTTCTCATTGTGGGAAAGATTTACCGCGAGGGGATTCGCGGTTTTGCACGAATTGCGGAACGCTCGTTCCTGATTATCCTTTAAATCCCCCTAATCGCATGGCGACGCAGAATGCCAATACTCCGACGAATACCAATAGTGCTACTACGAAGAATAATGATGCACAGGGGCACCAGAATGCCGGGATGCGTGAGCAGGTTGCTCAGCAGCCAGCCGTCCGTCCCGCCCAGTCTGATAGCAGTAATGTTACCCCCTGGCTGGGTCTGGAAGGACAGAACGCGACGCCCTGGTTAGGCATTCAAGGCTATGATGTTATACCGCAGACGCCGCTTCCGCAGGCTGAGGTTCGTACACAACGTGAGCAGTCTGCTCAAGCAACCTGGCCGACAGATCGCCCGGCGTCCATGACTCCGCCGCATCTCCCCTCTACCCCTCAGCCAGCCCGTGACCTGCATGCCAGGGTATGGGATGAGGATAGACAGGATATTGATGAATTGCCGACGCAGGCTTTCTCCAGCAATGGTGTGCGCACCAGCGACTGGCCTGAGCAGGAGATAGATAGTCTCCCAACCTCCGCGTTATCATCTATAGGATCAGGGCAGCAGGTGAAGGATGAGCCACGCCAGCAGAAAGCTCAATCGCCAGTAGAACAGTCTGTCAGCAATATTGATGAGTTGCCAACAGCCCAATTCCAGATTGCAGATGTAGAAAAGAAATCTCCCACCCCAAATCCTGCGAGCTGGCCGGGAAATGTTGCCCAAACGCCTCAACCGATGCGCCAGCCGAATCCTGCGAGCTGGCCGGGAAACGTTGCCCAACCGGCAAGTCAGCCAAATCCAGTAAGTTGGTCGGGGAATGCTGCAGCACTCGCTTCTGGACAGGATTCGCATGCGCAGGGAGTGCCCACGCCAGTATCTACTTCGCGTCCGCGCAGCAAGAAACCGCCGCTTCTGTTTGCGATTGTGGGTGTGCTGGTCATTTGTGTGCTGGCTATCGGTGCCTGGATGATGCTGGCTCAGCCGTTTGCCGTCTCGTCGGTTACTGATCCCTTACAGGCGGTCAGTAATAATACGTTGGGTGTGAAACTGACGTATCCGTCTTCCTGGCATTCCAACCATGAGGCGACCTCGCTTTCGTTGGCCGACAGTAGCAATACTGGACAGATCAAGCTGACTATGTCTGATGCGACCTCCACCGATCTGGCGAAATATCTTCAGCAGCAAGCCACGAAGGTACAGATGACGAATGCAAAGGTGGGTGCGGCTCAGATGTTTGCTGGCAGTACGTGGCAGCAGATCCAGGGCAATGTACAGGTGCTGGGTGCGAACTATGTCGAGACCATTGCCGTCACGATCCATAACAATCATCTCTACACATGGAGCCAGATGGCCCCGAAAGTCTCCTATGCCGATGAGGAAAGCCTGATCTTCGCACCAGCCCGCTCCTCTCTTAAATTCAACTAAAACACTCCCAGGCAATGAAGGCCCGATCCCTTGCGGTCGGGCTTTCTTCTCATACGATCATCCCCTACACGCAACTCGTCGATTCACGGAACCTCACCGTAAAGGATGAGGTCTTCTTTACCCGAGAAGATGGGGCGCAAGGCGAGCTTGTATGATATAATATGGGCACTTTGTAGGCAGTTACAGAAGATACCCTGGCGCTGTTTCAGGCAGTGTATGGTTCGGTTTGTCTATAGGTATAGGCCGTTCTGCTTGCCTGTGGAATAGATAAGATTGATAGCTGGAGAAAGGAGCGCGTAGCAGTAGCGCTACTCTACGCACGCAATTTTTAAGATGGATGATATTCACTTCGAGCGTCATTTCCGCACTCCCTCCTCGGAAGGATATTATATTATGCAAGGAAATAACTTGCAGAGCAATAATCGCCTGGGGACGGTTGATATCCACTTTACCAATACCGCGGTTCATGGCACGCTGATCCTGGAGCGTGAATTGGAAGAGTCCGATTTGACTAAACTGATCGAGCAGATTGATGAAGATCTGGTCCTCTCGGCCGATATGCCACGCGATGATTTTTTGGTGAGTGTGTATGTCGGTAAGGATGTCGGTTTCTATAGCGATGAATATTTCGCCGAAGAGAACAGTGATGGCATTGAGCTGGACGGCGATGATGATCTCATTTAAGCTTTAAGCTGATGCACTGATATTCCCGGAACGGGCTGCTTAATCTTCAAGCAGCCCACGGCGCATAGCATATTTGACCAGTTCGGCGCGGCTATGCAGGTTGAGCTTATCCATTACATGGGTGCGATGGGTATCAACGGTTTTGGGACTGATAACGAGGCGTTCGGCAATCTGATTGTTGGTATGTCCTTCGGCAACCAGTTTGAGGATCTCGCGTTCCCGCTCAGTCAGGCTACTATAGCTGTCGCGCTCTTCTCCAGTGCGGACACGTTGCAGATAATCCCCAATGACGACCGATTGTGCGGTCGGCGAGAGATAGAACTGACCGATCTTGATCACATGGATTGCGGTAATCAGTTCGGTATCCGCCGCCTCTTTAAGCATATAGCCCGAAGCTCCGGCGCGCAGGGCCTGAAAGACATACTCATCATTCTCATGCATCGTCAAAACCAGGATTTTCACATCGGTCAGGATACGTTTGATCTGTCTGGTGGCCTCAATGCCATTGATATCAGGCATCGTGATATCCATCAGAATAACATCTGGCTGTAGCTTCTGGGCCTCTTCAATCGCCTGACGCCCATCCTGAGCCTCGCCGATTACTTCCATATCGGGCTGGGCATTGAGCATCATGCGGAGACCGGCACGCAAAATGGTGTGATCGTCCGCCAGTAAAATGCGTATTTTCATGTTTTTCTTTAAATCCTATGTTTCGTGTTATATGCAACTGTGCAATAGCAATCTTTGCTTAGTCGGCGATAGATGATGTGACCGCTTTGTCACAGGACGCCAGACGGACAGGGATATGGATGTAAATGGTGGTACCCTGCCCTGGTTTTGAATCGATGCGCAGATTACCATCCAGCAGTTTGGCGCGTTCAAGCATGCCAACCAATCCCCAGCCGCGTTCCTGACCAATACCGGGTTTCTTCAGCATCGCATCGACATCAAAGCCTTTGCCATTATCTGAAATGATGGTTGTGATCGCGTTATCCTGTTCTGTCATCGTAACACTTACTTTATTGGCGGTGGTATGACGGGCAACATTGGTCAAGGATTCCTGGACGATACGATATAAAGCGGTTTCTATTTCAGAGGTGAAGCGTTCTTTGAAATTGCTGCCTTGAAAATCTACCTCAATCGCATATTTTTGTTGATATTCTTTAATATACCAGCGCAAGGCGGGCATCAGGCCCAGATCATCCAGGGCGCTGGGGCGCAGATCGATGCTCAGGCTCCGAATAGCCCGCAACGTCTGATGGGCAAGTTGTCGTGTCTCACCAATGCGTTCCCGCGCCTCCGGCGAGGTAACCGACTCTTCTAAAATGGCGAGACTGATCAAGAGGGATGTCAGGACCTGGGATGTCTCATCATGTAACTCGCGTGCCACGCGCTTACGCTCCTCCTCCTGGGCATTAATGATTTGCGCGGCGCGCTGGCGATTGGCCTCATCGATGGCTTCCAACATCGTATTCAGCGTTGTAGCCAGTTGATCTGCCAGGGGATCTGCCCCGGTAGTCGGTGCTCGCAGTGTACGCTCACCAGATTGGATGCGCTTCATCACCTTTTCCAACTCGATCAGGGGATGAAATGCGATCTGGAGCAGCACAAAATTGAGTGCCACACTCACCAGCCAGCCCAGCGTCACAAAAATTAGCAGAGGCACATACGAAAACGTATTCAATCTGGTCGCCAGCCAGGTCCCGCCAGTCGCGCCCGCGAAGATAATCACGCTATTCGCTACCAACACGCGATAGAAGACCGGTATATTGGAAAACGGCTCCAGCAGCTTATAACTCTTCTGAGCCTTCGTTTCTTTCATCTCGGAATCAGACATCGCCAACTTCTCTTTACCCACACTTCATTTTTAAAATGACAGATCGTTCCTATGGTAATTGTATCGGTTATTCCCATGAACGTCAAACGCATCTAACCTCTCCGCTCATCAGCACAAACAATCATAATAAATGCCAAACAACGGCATGGTTTGGGGGGTAGGGGGAGAAAAGAATGCTACAGTTTGCACGAGGTCGTGATTTTTTGCTTGAATATAGATAGACCTATATTTCTCGACAAAGATTTTCAGATCCTTCCTGATCAAGCAAAATGCTCAAAGCCCGGATGGATCTGGAAATCAGGTAGGCGCTACAGAAAAATCAGGTATGCACCTGATGACTGCCTCGGTATGGCGGGGTATCTTAGGTTTAACTGTCTAATTGAAGGAGAGAGACGTTTGGAAGAATAATCCGCTTCTCTTCCACTTCCTCTGGACAATCCATTATAATCTGTCGTAAAGAGAGCAAAAGTTCCGACTTCTTTTATCTTCTGGATTGCGGAGCATGAGAAAAAAAGATTGAGCAATATCAGGAAGGCAGGCACACAGGCCAGCGAGAGAGGTACCAGTGTTGGTAGACGTATGCTATAATCAGCGTCACATTACAAGAAGAACTTTTGCAATGATATCTTTCCAATCCGATCAGGTCTTTCTTCTCTTTACAGGCTTGATCCCTTTGAGGAGGCACAGTGAGCTCTACTAATAAAAGCTTACTCGACGTGGCAACGCAGAAGATCGTCGAGAGCCAGCTTTGGCGTTCTATCTTCCGTCACGGCTATCCAGATACTCCCTTGAACCAGTCGCTGGTCATGATGAGTAACGTATTTCTGCATCTTCATCCTGTGAAGGTAAGCCGCAAAGCGATGAAGATCACCTACACCTGGTGTATGGGCGGCATTTCATTTTTCCTGTTCTTGCTGCTAACCATTACCGGCGTTTTCCTTATGTTCTATTATGTTCCTGATACAAATGTTGCTTATCAAAATATCAATCAGTTGAGTAGTGCAGTTTCATTTGGTCATCTGGTCCGTAACATGCACCGCTGGTCGGCCCACTTAATGGTGGTGTCGGTGACGCTGCATATGATTCGCGTCTTCTATCATGGTGCGTACAAGCCACCACGAGAATTTAACTGGGTGGTTGGCGTCCTGCTATTCTTTGTCACCCTGTTCTTAAGCTTTACCGGCTACCTGCTGCCCTGGGACCAGATTGCATTGTGGGCTATCACCGTTGGCACAAACCTGGCTCCCTATGCACCGCTGGTTGGTAATCCTGTCTACAAGGTACTGGTAGGAGGAGGTGCGGTCAGTCAGGCGACGCTGATACGGTTCTACGTGGGGCATGTCATCTTGCTTCCATTGGCGGGCGCGATTCTGATGGCTGTGCATTTCTGGCGCATTCGTAAAGATGGTGGTGAGGCTGGTCCTCCTCCTCCCTCGCGCCGTGAATATGAGACTCGATCTGAGAGTGAGCGCTCAATAGCTGCTGGCTCACGCTAGTGACGAGGAGCCCCGTAGTGTGTGCTACGGTGCCATGAGAGGATACCTCTATGTCAATTGAACAGAAAGAACCACAGGTACAGCAGCCCCAAACTGCGGCGACGCAGCGGCGCTATCGTACCCTGGCGGTTGTGAAGCAAGAGGCAATTACGCGTGTAGAGAAGCCACTCGAAGATTCCGTCTTCGTGTGGCCCCATCTGCTTGTGCGCGAGTTTTTTGCCGCAACCGCTTTGACCGTGATGATTACCTTGCTTTCATTGGTAATTGATGCGCCTTTGCAGGCACCGGCCAGTCCAAGTTCGACGCCAAACCCTGCCAAAGCGCCATGGTACTTCCTGGGGTTGCAGGAACTGCTGCACTACTTCCCACCAACCAGTGCCGGTGTGCTGGTTCCTGGCTTTACGCTGGTCGCGTTGGCCGCATTGCCGTATATCGATCGGAACCCGAGCCGTGCGTATGCTGATCGGAAAGTTGCTATTGTGACGTTCACCATGTTTGTGGTGTTCTGGGCTGTGATTACACTGGCCGGTAGCTTTTTCCGAGGACCAGGCTGGCTCTGGGTCTGGCCCTGGCAGCACATTTACTTTGATTTGTAGGCTGAAGAAAGAGGATTTCAAACTATGAGTATTGATACACCTCCCATTTCACCCCAGCAGTATGAAGTACTGCATGGAGGTGGTGCGGAAGCTGCAGAAATAGCTCAGCAGCGTATCTCACGCCGACGCTTTCTTCGCCGGTCGATGCTAGCTGTCTGGGGTGTTTCAACTGTCTCCGCAGTTGCGGGCGCTTTGTTTTATATGTATCCCCAGCTTTCAGGCGGCTTCGGCTCGGTCCTGACGGTGGGAAAAGTCGCTGAATTCAAAGCAGCCAAGCCAGCGGATTTCAAGTTGGAAGCGGCAGGTGTTTATCATCGGCCAGTTGCCCGTACCTATGTCATTCACCTGGACCCCAGCACCGAGTTCTTGCTCAAGGGGCAAGATCTGGATGCGCAGTTGTCCTCGGAGAATGTGGTCAAGGCATCGGATGGCTCGTACTGGATCGCGCTGTATCAGAAGTGCGTGCATCTGGGTTGTACCGTCCCATTCCGCGATAATTGTTCCAGCTTTAAGTGCCCCTGCCATGGCTCACACTATAACGTCTCGGGCGAATTTTTGGATGGTCCTGCTCCCCGGAGCCTTGACCGCTTCCAGATTTCTATCGAGGGAGATGATGTGAAGGTCAACACAGGTGCAATTAACTCGACGGTCGCCCATCCAGATGAAACGACGCGCCTGATCCACGCTCCAACAGTTGATTGTACGGTTTAACGCGTGAGGCGATGTTCTGACAATGTCAGATATGCATGGGAAACCTGGACAACTGAAACAACTGTCTCTGGCGGTCGCTTTGTAGCTGTTCCACGGAGGCAGTTTGTTTCTGCCACAATTGCCAACAATTGAATTTAAGGTGAGAACACCTCGGGATCGCGCACTGGTGCGTGAACGCGAGGATGCATATCAAAAGGTGTGTATTATGGTGAATTTAGGACAAGCTGCTGTGGGTATCATCCTGCTGCTGATAGTCGTGGGTGGCTTGCTATGGATATTCTACTCGAAAACCAATGCGGTAGAGAAGACGGGCTTTGGTTCAATCATCATGCTGGCGCTGGTGGCGCTCATGATTCCCGTGTTCTGGATTGTTGAGGGTGGAAACCAGGCCAGCGCGACGGCGCAGCAGAGTACTCTCGCCATTCAACGTGGTATGCAAACATATGGCGAGCAATGCACAAATAGCTGTTTTGCGATCGTCAATAATAAGGTTGTCGATGCGACATACAATGGCTATCCCATGAAATTCTACTGGGGGCAGACCGATGACTTTCTGCGCCAGTATGTAAGCGCCGGAATCTATAATCCCAAAGCTCTGATCCAACCAATCAACCAGGGTGCGATCCCGCACTCGGATCAGTATGGCGGTGCTTTATCAAGCAATGATATTGATTATTTGATCGCTTTCATTCGCTCTACCGATCCTGCGTTGCATGAGCACAATGGTCTTAACGATCTGCCTGCCTACCTGCAAGCCAATGATGCCACGCTCTATGCGAACGCGGTAACCTTTGGCAAAGAGGGTCAGTTTGGCGCGCCGCAGGACCTTACTGCTCAGAACGAGGTCGCGCTCTCGATTGTTGATCCAGGCACCAACGGGGTCACCTGCCAGAGCCAGAGCGGTTGTTTTACACCGATCAATATCAAAGTGAAGGTTGGCACCAGGATTACCTGGACCAACAAATCAAAACTGGCACATACGATTGTCGCGGTACAGGGAACAGATATCTCTTCGCCCAAGCCAGCCAGCCAGATTTTTGACTCGAAGGTACAGATCCCGACCGATGGCACCTTCTCGTATACCGTGACGGATGCGGCATACAATTTCAATACTGACACGCATGGAGTGTTGTATTATTGCTCGATCCACCCCGATATGGTGGCGCAAATCATCGTTGAGAAGTAAGGATTGCGATTTATGCAACAAGTATCACAACAACGAGAATTGCCAGAGCGGATGTCGTGGGCGCGCGCGATGGTCTTTGCCATTGGGTTTTTCCTGCTTGCGGCGCTGCTGGTTGGGCAAATTCCCGGCTACATCTATAACGCGATGACCTCATCCAGCCTGCAAACGTTTGAGAGTGGCGCGTTCACTCTCGGACTGACCTGTCTGGCTAGCTTTATCGTGATCATGTTCATTGTCATGCTCTTTGATCCCAAGCCAGTCTTTCCGCCCATCATCTTGACGGTGCTGGGTGTAATTCTCGCGCTGGTGGGTCTGGGCGTCACATACTGGGCTGCCACGAGCGGGAATCAGTTTTACCCGACCGCGAAAAGCGATTTTGCTCCCTTGCTGGGTGGCAAGGTCCTCTGGTTCCAGGCCGGTGCGCTGGATCTGGTCGCGCTGGGCCTGATTATTCTCTTCGTCGGTCTCGCAGCCATCTTTTATAGTGTGCTGGCAATCGGCGAGCAGCGCAATCCCGACCGCCGCGATCTGGGCACTACGCCTGCGATTCGCATTATGCTGATCATCTCAAGCTTACTGCTGATCGTGTTCCTGTATGGATATCACTACAACGCTATCTCTGGCGTGGTTCAGAACGTGTTGATTGGTATCGCCACCTTCCTGGCGCTGGGTGCTTTCGCGCTGCGTCTGCACTATCTGATGCGTCCGGCACGCAAGCGCACCATGTCGGCTCTCTATGCCGTGGGTGCGCTCGGATTAGCCCAGACGGGTGCACTACTGATCGTATTTGCGATCGTGGCTTATCCTTTACTGGCCTTCTTACATCCATTGCCTGTGCTGGGATCATTCCTGGTCAACTGCACACGGCAGACAGTTGTGCCTGGAAGCTGCTCTTTCTCCCAGGACGCTGGCTATATCGTGGACGCCATTATCACCTCAAGTTTCTTTGGTGCCATGCTGGCCGCTGTCTGGGCCTGGAAATCGCAGCGTAACCTGGTTGTGGTTGGTTCGGTTGCTATCGGTGCTGTGCTGGCTTTAACCGCGCTGCTGATGCACGATACCCCTGCCATGCTGCCGACTGCTATGATGATGTGTGCCGGTATCCTGATTGTCACGACCATCTGGACGATCACCGCCCGTCGGGAGTTCGCGGTCGTGGGTGAAAACAATCTGGGCTGTCTGGGACAATGGCTGGTTGTGGGGACCTGCCTGTTTGTCTATCTTTCGGCTTTTGCCTTCTTCTCGATCGCCAACTTTGCGACAGAAGAGACACCACCAAACATCCCCAATCCTGTCAACACAGCAGGTGCGACGGACTCATTCGTGATGTTTGCCTTGTTTGCCGTGCTAGGAATTATTCAATTCTTCTTCCTGGCGCGCAATCGCTATCGTGTCTAAGCAAGCACCCAAACCAAAAGAAGGAGGCTCCGCACCATCCCGGGATGATGCGGAGCCTCCTTCATGCTTGATAGCAAAAAATACACCGGTTTCAAATCAAATAAACGGAAACGTAGGTGCGGCCCGACGTCGCAACGGAGGTCCGCTTTCCCGTTCATCGTACGATATGCCCGCCCATAGGTTCATCCGTACCCCAGGATTCGCATTTGGTTACATCAACGAGCACTAGGGAAGAATTACGGTACGAGACGAGGAAGGCGCACATCGGTTGCGACCTCGGCACGCATCTACACTTCTCCATCGGGATTTGGGAAACCTCCTAATAAGTACGATCAACAGGAAGCGGGACTCACATGCGTTCGTGCCGCACCTACGCTCTTCTTCGTACCGACCATCTCGCTCATAGATCCAGAGAACGAGCATCATGATGGGGCGATATTGATTTCAAGTGTATGTAGCTACATACACTTGCCTGGCTTTTTCGTTCCTATCGGATCTTTTTCATTTTTGGAGGGCCTGGACTTCTTCGACGACGAAGCCTGCGGCGCGGAGGTTGCTCATGATGTCATCGCATTGGGCACGGTGGCGTGTTTCGAGCGTGATGATCGCTTCGTGCTGCATAAATTGGCGCTGCTTGGTGATCTGTTGGTAGCGCACGTCCAGGATATTGACACGCATGCCAGCGACCAGATTGAGTATCTGGGCCAATTCGCCGGGACGATCCATCAGGCTGACGCGGATACTCAAATAGCGGTTGGCTCCAATCAAGGCATGCTCGGTAATGCGACCGAGCAGATGGATATCCAGATTGCCGCCGGTCAGCGGGGCGAGGACTTTTTTACCCTGGATCTGTATCGAACCATTGAGGAGGGCCGCCACACCTGCCGCACCCGAACCTTCAACCAGGATTTTATGGCGCTCCATCAGCAGGAGAACGGCATTGATAATTTCTTCATCATCCACAACCACCACATCATCAACAAGTTTTTGGATCAGTGGAAAGGTCACTTTGCCTGGTTGCTTGATCGCGATTCCATCGGCGATAGTCGCCATAGCAGGCAGTTTTTGAATCTTGCCTGCTTTGAGCGAAGCATGCATGCTGGCCGCACCTTTGGCCTCTACCCCGATAACCTTGATCGAAGGTTTTAGCGCACGAGCGACGCTGGCAATACCCGCGATTAAGCCGCCACCGCCGATTGGAACTACAATCACCTCGGCTTCGGGTAGCTCGGTAAGCATCTCTAATCCCAATGTACCCTGACCGATCACCACATCCAGATCATCGAAGGCCGGAATATAGGTCGCGCCAAGTTCCTTTTGCAACTGACTGCAATGGTTAACCGCATCGTCGTAGGAAGCTCCGGAAAAGATCACGCGGGCACCATAGCTCTGTGTGGCAGTTACCTTGGTCAGCGGGGCATTCTCGGGCACCACAATCGTACAGGGAATACCATAGGAGGCAGCGGCTATCGCGACGCCCTGCGCATGATTGCCTGCCGAGGCCGTAATCACTCCTGCGCGGCGCTGCTCCTCAGTCAGGCGGGACATTTTATAGGTCGCGCCCCGGACCTTGAACGAGCCACCGCGCTGCATCTGCTCAAACTTCAAATAGATTTGCGCCCCCGTCTGCTCACTCAACGCCCGTGAATGCACCAGCGGCGTATGATCGATCAACGGCTCAAGATACTGCCTCGCCTGCCAGATCGCGGCAAACGGCACCTGCGCGGCACCGCTGTCTGCTGTCTCATCGATAGCGGACTCCTCATGATGGATGGATGACATAGATATACTCCTTGCGAAAAAAATAGCTATTTCATCCATCAGTAAAGCACATCCCGTCAAATGCTGCACGGCCATCTCGACCAAAATATGGAGAATGATGAGGAATCGGCGCATCTTCCATTATCTCTCGATGCCAGGGAAAGGGATACAGGGCTTGGGGGGGAATCGTACGAGGAACGGGCAAGCGCACCTCGGTTGCGACCTCGGCACGCACCTCGGTTGCGACCTCGGCACGCACCTACACTTCTCCATCATGATTCTCGTTGTTTTATGCCTGCAAATCATACTGAGTTAGAAAAGAAGCTCTGGTCTTCCGCTGATAGTTTGCGTGCGAACTCCAAGCTACGCTCCTCTGAATATTCAATACCTGTTTTGGGATTAATCTTTCTGCGTTTCGCTGATCATAAGTTCACTCTGGCACAACAGCAGCTTGTGCAGGAACAAGCTGCGTCACCACGTCGACGTGCGATTGAAAATCTGGACTATCAGGCGATAGGCGTGCTGCCTCTGCCTGATAAAGCGCGTTTCTCGACCCTGCTGGCGCTGCCTGAGAGCGAGGATATCGGCAAGGCTCTCAATGAGGCGATGAAGGCGATTGAGGCTGAAAATGATGAGCTTGCTGGCGTGCTGCCTAAAACCTATACGCGCCTGGAAAAGGATCTCTTGATTGCCTTGCTGAAGACCTTTTCGGGCATCCCGATGGATGTGGAGGGGGATTTCTTTGGGAAGGTGTATGAGTATTTCTTGAGTAAGTTTGCGATGACGGAAGGTCAACGCGGCGGGGAGTTCTTTACTCCTACTTCACTGGTAAAACTGATTGTAGAGGTGATCGAACCCTTTTATGGCCTGATTCTCGATCCTGCCTGCGGGTCCGGCGGCATGTTTGTGCAGAGCGCCCACTTTGTGGCCGAGCATCGCTTGAATCCCAGCACCGATATTTCGATCTATGGGCAGGAGAAGACCTCCGAGACGGTGCGCCTGTGCCGGATGAATCTGGCGGTCCATGGACTCTCAGGCGATATCAAGCAGACGAATACCTATTATGAGAATGCCCACAATTGCACGGGCCGCTTTGACTTTGTGATGGCGAATCCTCCCTTCAATGTCAATGGCGTGGATAAAGAGAAGGTCAAGGATGATAAGCGCTATACCTTTGGGATTCCACGCGTCGACAATGCCAACTATCTGTGGATTCAAGAGTTCTATACGGCCCTCAATGAGCGTGGCCGTGCGGGCTTTGTGATGGCAAACTCCGCCAGCGATGCCCGGGGTTCCGAGCAAGAGATCCGCGCCCAACTGCTGCAAAGCCAGGCCGTCGATGTCATGATCGCGATTGGATCGAACTTCTTCTATACCGTGACTCTGCCCTGCACCCTCTGGTTCTTTGACAAGCGCAAGCGCGACAGCGAGCGCCGCGACAAAGTCCTCTTCATCGACGCCCGCGCCATCTACCAGCAGATCGACCGTGCCCACCGCGAATTCACCCCTGAGCAGATCGAACGCCTCGGCAACATCGTGCGCCTCTATCGCAGAGAAGAGATCGCCAGCAGCCACGGCAGCCAATCTCAGATGCAGGAACTCTTTCCTGATGGTAGTTACAGAGACATCCCCGGCCTCTGCAAAGTCGCCACCCTCGCCGAAATCGAAGCCCAGGGCTGGAGCCTCAATCCTGGTCGCTACGTCGGCGTCGCCGACCGCGCCATCGAAGACTATGACTTCAAAGAAAAACTCGGCTCTCTTAATGAAGAGTTAGAGATCCTCAATGTCGAAGCTCATGGTCTCGAAATATCCATTAGTGAAAATATTGCAAAGTTGTTGGAAGGTGATAACTAGTATGGTTAAAAGTTGGGAGAAAATTATACTACGGGATGTTTGTGAAAAAATTAATTATGGCTTTACTGCAAGCTCAACAATGAAGCCAATTGGCCCAAAATTTCTCCGAATAACTGATATAGTTCCTGAATTGATAAATTGGAATGACGTTCCTTTTTGTTCTATAAGTGAACAGGAGGCAAAAAAATATCTTTTAGAAACTGGTGATATAGTTATTGCTCGTACTGGAGCTACCTCTGGTTATGCAAAACATATTAAAAGTCATCCCAGTGCTATTTTTGCTTCTTACTTGGTAAGATTGCGCATTAAGAAAGAACACGATAGCCAGTACATAGGTTTAATTGTAGAGTCTGGAGATTACAAACGTTTTATTCAAGCTAATCTTGGTGGCTCTGCTCAACCTCAGGCTAATGCACAAATATTGACTTCTTATCCTTTATCTCTTCCACCTCTGCGAATCCAGCACAAGATAGCCTCGATCCTTTCGGCGTACGATGATTTGATTGAGAACAACACGCGCCGTATAGCTATATTAGAGGAGATGGCGCAATCCTTGTACCAGGAATGGTTTGTGCATTACCGCTTTCCTGGGCACAAAAAGAATAAGCTGGTAGAATCCGAACTCGGCCTGATACCTGAAGGGTGGCAGTTACAGTTAATTGGAGATGTAGTAGAAGTTTTAGGCGGTGGAACCCCTTCTACTAAAAACCCTGAATATTGGCTTGATGGTGATATTATCTGGTTCTCACCTACTGATCTTACAGCAGCATCTAGTATGTTCATTAGTGACTCTGCTAAGAAAATTAATGCCCAAGGACTGCAAAAAAGCTCGGCCAGATTGTTTCCTGCTGGCTCAGTAATGATGACAAGTCGGGCGACGATTGGAGTTATTGCCATTAATACTCAACCTGCTTGTACTAACCAGGGTTTTATTACCTGTCTTCCAAATGAGTATATGTCTGCTTATCAATTGTATTTCTGGTTAGCTGAAAACAAAGAGAAAATTATTAGTCTGGCTTCAGGTTCCACTTTTAGAGAAATCAATAAAGCAACCTTTAGAGGTTTGCCTGTAGTTATTCCTGAGCAAAAAGTAAGCCAGCATTTTAATTCTATCGTTCAGCCATTATGTCAACAAATAGAAAATTTAATATTCAGGAATATTAACCTTCGCCGGACGCGTGACCTGTTGTTGCCGAAGTTGATAGCAGGAGAGTTGGATGTTGAGCATCTCTCTGTACCTTCTTCGGTTGAGGAGGGGCTTGAGGTGGCGGAAGAGCCGTTGGAGGCAGCGGTTTCTATGTAGCATCATTCTATTGATTTTCTTCGATGGTGTGTGAAAGGACTCATGCGGTATGAATGAGAATTCGGAGGATCGGCTGGTAGAGCGACCGTCGATAGCGTTGTTTGGTGAGTTGGGCTATCAGACGATCAATGCTTTTGGGGAGAAGTTGAGCCGAAAAGGATCGCCGGGGACGCTGGGACGCGAGACGACGAGTGAGGTGGTGCTGATCCCGCGCTTGCGTTCGGCCTTGCAGCGATTGAATCCGGGTCTCTCTGCCGCCGCGCTGGAGCAGGCTATCGAGGAGTTGACGCGGGCACGCTTCGATCTGACCCCGGTGCAGGCCAATCGGGAGATCTATCAGTTGTTCAAGCAGGGCGTGCCGGTGACGACGATCAATGATGAGGATGAGGAGGTACGGGAGTTAGTGCAGGTGTTCGATTGGCGCATCCCTTCGAGTAATGACTTTTTGCTGGTTTCGCAGTTGCGCATTTCGGGACAGCTCTATCATCGGCGCAGCGATCTGGTGGGCTTTGTGAATGGGCTGCCCCTGGTCTTCTGTGAGTTCAAGACCTCGCATCGGCGCGTTGAGGATGCCTATCATGGCAATCTGCGCGACTATAAAGATACGATCCCGCAACTCTTCTGGTATAACGCCATCATCATCCTTTCCAATGGCACCGAGAGCCGCATCGGCAGCGTGAGCGCGAGCTGGGAACATTTCTTTGAGTGGAAGAAGATCAGTAGCGAGGATGAGGAGGGGGTGATTTCGCTAGAAACGATGATCCGGGGCACCTGCGATCCCGCCCGTCTGCTCGATATCCTGGAGAACTTTACCCTCTTCAGCGATGCCAGTGGGCGTGTCAAGAAGATCATTGCCAAGAACCATCAATATCTGGGGGTCAACAACGCCCTGGAGGCGGTCAAGGATATCAAGCAGAATCAGGGACGGCTCGGTGTCTTCTGGCACACGCAGGGCAGCGGTAAGAGCCTCTCGATGGTCTTCTTCTCCGAGAAGGTGCGGCGCAGGATTAACGGTAACTGGACCTTTGTGATCATAACGGACCGCGAGGATCTGGATAATCAGATCTATAAGACCTTTGCCAGCGTGGGCGTGATCACCGAGGCTGAGGAGCAGGTGCGTGCCGAGAGTGGTGAGCATCTCAAGCAATTGCTGCGCGCCGATCACCGCACCATCTTTACCCTGATCCAGAAGTTCTATGCCGAGAAGGGCCAGGAGTATCCCGAACTCTCGCAGCGCGAGGATATCATCGTCATCACCGATGAGGCGCACCGCAGCCAGTATGACACGCTGGCCCGCAATATGCGCACCGCCCTCCCCAAAGCGGCCTTCCTGGGCTTCACAGGCACGCCCCTGATGATGGATGGTGAGGAGGAGACGCGCAGTGTCTTTGGTGACTATGTGAGCATCTACAACTTCCGTCAGTCGATAGAAGACGGCGTGACCGTCCCCCTCTACTACGAGAACCGCATTCCCGAACTCGAACTGGTCAACGCCACCTTCAATGAAGACATCGAGCAGGTCATCGAAGACGCCGGATTGGATGAGCAGCAGGAGAAGCGTTTGGAGCGGGAATTCGCCCGTGAATATCATCTCTTCACCAACGACGACCGCCTGGAAAAGATCGCCGAGGATATCGTGCAGCACTTTATGGGCCGGGCGCAGGCGGGCAAAGCCATGGTCGTCTCCATCGACAAGATGACCGCTGTGCGCATGTATGACAAGGTCCAGACGCACTGGTGGCGTTATCGGGATGATCTCCAGCAACAATTCTCCCGTTGCACGGATGAGATCCAGCGTCAGGCGCTCGCCGAGCAGATCGCCTCTATGGACGAGACCGATATGGCCGTCGTCGTCTCCCAGGGCCAGAACGAGATCGAAGACTTCAGAAAGAAGGGACTCAACATCCTGCCGCACCGCCAGCGCATGGTCAAAGGCGGCCTTGAGCAGAAATTCAAGGATGCCGAGAATCCCCTGCGTATCGTCTTCGTCTGTGCCATGTGGATGACCGGCTTCGACGTTCCCAGCCTCTCCACCATCTATCTTGACAAGCCGATGCGCAACCACACCCTGATGCAGACCATTGCGCGTGCCAACCGCGTCTTCCATGACAAAGTCAGCGGCCTGATCGTCGATTATGTCGGTGTCTTCCGCAATCTGCAAAAAGCCCTCGCCATCTACGGCTCTGGCAGCGGCGGCGGCATACAGGAAGGCGACACCCCTGTCCAGGATATCGACGAGCTGGTCGAAGAGCTCACGCAAGCCCTCGCCGAGCTTCTGGCCTTCTGCCACATGATCCACAGGCCATCGTCGGCACGCAAGGCTACCAGCGCCTCAAGCTCCTCAAAGACGCCCAGGACATCCTGGTCAGCAACGACGAGATTCAGCGCAAATTCATCGCCCAGAGTCGGCAGGCCATCAAACTCTACAAAGCTACCTTACCGCACACCGCCGCCAACCAATACGCCACCCTCATCGAAATCCTGGGAGTCCTGCTCGCCCGTATCAAGCTTGACAGCGGCAGCAGTGATATCAGCGCCGTCATGACCGAGATCGAAGAACTGGTCGGCAATTCTATCGCCACCCGCGAATACATCATCCACGAAGCCCGCAGCGAAGAGAGCCGCTATCTAGACCTCAGCCAGATCGACTTCGACGCCCTGCGTGCCCAGTTCGAGCAGGCCCATAAACACATCGAAGTCGAGAAACTGCGCAGTTCAATCACACGCAAGCTCAGCAGCATGGTCAAGCTCAACAAGAGCCGCACCAACTATCAAGAGAAATTCCAGCGCCTCATCGACGAATACAATACTGGCAGCTCCAACGTCGACATCCTCTTCCAGCAACTGCTCAGCTTTGTCAGTGACGAAATCAATCCTGAAGACCAGCGCCATCTTGCCGAACAGCTCAGCGAAGAAGAACTTGCCGTCTTTGACCTGCTCATTCGCCCCGATATTGAGCTCAACGATGAAGAAAAAGAGCAGATTAAAAAAATCACGCGCCAACTGCTGCACACGCTCAAAAAAGAAAAGATCGTCCTCGACTGGCGCAAAAAGCAACAGACGCGTGCCTCCGTGCAACAGACCGTCCGAAGGGTCCTTGAAACCCTGCCCACCAGTTACAGCGATAGCATCTACTATCAAGAATGCGACATCATCTACCAGCACATCTACGATTCTTACTATGGCCCCGGCCAAAGCATCTACAGCCAGGTCAATACCGCTTAAACAACGAGAAGCATGATGGAGAAATGTAGGTGCGTGCCGCCCTGGGTGGCAAAAGGAGCCAGGTTGCGATCTTGCCAGGGTTCCAACCGGACCCGCAAGCGCCTACTCACCTGCTGGAAGAGGGTCTGCATCCAGGGGACGGCCCGATGGAGGCGGTTGTAGATGGCCTTTTTCTCTGTTGCAGAAGAAGAGACACGTGATACAACCTTTCTGCCTGCGCTCAGGAGCCAGGATTTTGCCCAATTAGGTTATCAATTTATGGATTGCTGGCTACAATACTATGGTCCGCAGGTCTTGCAGAACAACGCAGGCCGCGAGGTCCTGGCTCAATCCCTGACGGAAGTGATACAGGATTTTGAATATAAAAACGCAACCTTAACCAATCTCGACAACGGCGGCATACTCTTCCGCTCAGGCTCTAATCCCTGGGGATCCTGACGATGAAGATGAATAAGTCGTGTTTGACTACTCTTCTTCGGGGAGTTCACTGGTCAGACCAAGATGCTGTGCAGCCTCCTCGCGGCTAAAGCGATATTCTTCGTTGCGACCACCAGTGCGATAGAGTTCTGGCACCTCGCTCCGTGTTGTGCCTGCGTTATTGTGTATATCGGTATTATTAGGATTGTTGGGCGATGGCGATATACATAGGCGCAAAGCAGTTGCGACTGTCCTGGGGATTGGCGAGTTCTGTCTTTGCTTTCGCGTACATCATATCGTAATCCTGGGCGGAGGCGATCTTCAGGGCAATAATGGGCTCGCGCACCGCTTCGAGGAGGGATAGGAGGTTGCGTGCGGTTAATTCGCCCGCCTGTCCCGCGTAGACGCCGACCGGGAAGTTGATCTCTTTGCGTGTGACATTGCTCAGACCGGCCTCCCTGAGGAATCTATCCAGCCGCTTACCGGCCTTCATATCGATACCTTTTCGACTGCCTAACTCCATCAGCCATGTCCACAGCGTCTCCAGTCCCACACCAGCATTGGCCACAGGTCCCGGTTCAGCCAGTTCGATCCAGGCGCCTGGCTTCATTACGCGACGCAGTTCATTGACGACCCGCTGAAAATCTGCCATCGGCAACGCTCCAAGTAAGAAGCGCATATGGATATAGTCGAAAATTTGATCCGTAAATGGTAGCCCTTTCAGGATATCGCGTTGCAGAAATAATACATTGCGGGGCCGCTGAGCCATATCCTGGGATGGTTTAATAATGTCCAGACCGACAATATCAGAGTCAGGGAACGTCTCGGCCATCTCTAGTGCCCAACGGCCAGTGCCGCAGCCGACATCTAGAATACGATTAGGGGATTGCAGGGGGGCAACATAGTTTTCGTGGAGCATATAGCGAAAAATATAATGTTGTAAATCCAGGCGATCAATCTCTTGATCATCTTTTGGAAGGAGATACGGTGCAGCCTTAATATAAGCGCGGTTTCCCTGCGTCACAAGCTGCTCGGATTGTTCTGTAGGTGGATGTGTGTGGCCCTTCCATAGCCACTGAAATAGTCCCATAGAGATGAACTCCTGCTGTATCCGGCCTCTACCTTCATCCTGGAATCAAAGGTGGCGGCATGAAGAATACCCGCCTCACTCGCAGCGTTATTCAACTGAAAGCAAGGTGCCATGAGCAAAACAAGGTCAAAATAAACTCTGGGATTCAATGTTTTCTGTATTGTTACTACTTTCTATATATTACCATACTAACCTCAAAAGGTACATCTATAATAGAGCACCATCAGAAAAATTGGATGTAATCCAGCACGCACTAGAGCTAAATTCTATCAGGGATAGATGCTAGAAAGTATCATAAATTTGTGTTTTATGAGTTTATGTAATCGGGTTGTCTTCCGTCTTACCAGTTACACATGCTATAATGGGGTACATTTCGTGAGTGGGAGGGAACTTGTATGCAGTCTGAACAACCTCTCAAGGTGCTGATCCTTGCGGCTGAAATTGAGCCGTTCGTGAAAGTCGGTGGCCTGGCTGAGATCGTTGGCGCGCTTCCTAAGGCCTTACAGGCTCTGGGCCATGACGTTCGCCTGGTGATGCCTCGTTATCGGCAGGTTGATACGAACCATTTTCAGTTGACAACGACCCTTGATACGATTTCGGTTCCGATGGGCAATTTTCAGGTTTCGGCTTGCGTACGACAGGCAGAAATCGGTAATCATATTCCCGTCTATATGATTGATGCTCCACGGTTCTTTGATCGCGAAAATATTTATGGCTATACAGATGATGGTGAACGGTTTATCTTGTTCTGCCGAGCTGCCTTAGAAGCTATGCGGGCATTGGATTGGTCACCTGATATTGTGCATTGTAATGATTGGCACACCGGTATTGTGCCCAATTGGTTGCATACTATCTATCGCGATGATGCGTTCTATTCCAATACGGCGTCGGTTTATACTATCCATAATCTGGCTTATCAAGGGATCTTTGGGTATCGACTGCTTGAGGTGGCAGGCGTGGCGGCGAATGGCTTCGTCTATCCTCAGATCGCGGAATTGGCGAATGTGGTGGATATTATGGGTCGCGGTATCCTGTTTGCGGATGCGGTGACGACGGTAAGCGAGCGCTACGCGCAAGAGATCCTGACGCCGACGTTTGGCGAGAAGCTGGATCATATGTTGCGTTCGCGCCGGGATCGTTTGTTTGGTATTCTCAATGGTGTGGATTATGTTACCAATAATCCGACCGAAAATAGCTTTATTCAGACGCCCTATGGGGCTGAGAGTCTGGACAAGCGTGCGGAGAATAAGGCGGCCTTACAGGAGCAGGCGCATCTGCCAGTGAGGTCTGAGGTACCAATGCTGGCGATGATTTCCCGTCTGGCGGATCAAAAAGGTTTCGATCTGTTAGCGCAAATCATTCACCCTTTGCTGGCGCAGGGGGTACAGTTTGTCCTGCTGGGCGTCGGCGACCAACATTATCATGAAATGTTCCAGAATCTGGCCGCGCGTTATCCCGAGCAGGTCGCTATCTTCCTGACCTTTAATACCGAACTGGCGCAGCGCATCTATGCGGGCGCTGATATGTTATTAATGCCGTCGCGCTTTGAGCCATGCGGCACCAATCAAATGTATGCTATGCACTATGGTTGTGTCCCCATCGTACGTCACGTCGGAGGATTGGCGGACACAGTACAGGAATATAATCCGCACAGTAGTGAAGGCAATGGTTTTGTCTTCAACAACTACGATCCCTGGGAATTCTTCGCAGCCATCGTACGTGCCCTGGCGCTTTATCCTTTCAAAGACATCTGGCGTTCATTGCAGTTACGAGGCATGGAGGCTGATCACTCCTGGCATTCCTCGGCCTTGCGCTACGTCGAAGTCTATCGCAACTCACTGGCATATCATCATACCGGAAAGTAAAACGCCCAGACCTATAAGCTGAGTGCATCATAAAAAACAGAGCCATGAGCTGGAAAAATGTCCTTTTCCAGCCCATGGCTCTTCTCTTTCACCTTTTAAAATTACCGTTTATGCCCATTGACGTGCCTGAACTTGCAAATTATAATCATATATAAATATAGAGTATTGGAGGCGTTGTTTCAGTATTCAAGGGAAGATGCTTCCATGCTATGTTTTTCTTTATTATAGCCATGGTATGTGATTTTAGGATGAGGGAGCGGTGTTATGAAAGATATAATACAGCAGCGTCATATGTATACACAGCTATTTAACAATCTTCCTGAGTATGGTTCCATTGAGTTCTGGCAGACCGTTGAACATGTAAACTTCCCCAATGAAGTTTTAGTACGTATCCTTCGTTCCATGCGAGCGGAGCAGGACGCGCAGGCAGCACAGAGCGAATACATTTGCCAGCGGCTGTCCACTCTAATTCTCACGCGTTTGCAGCCCCGTAATGAACGTTGGGCGGCAGGTGTATTCCCAAATTATACTGTGCTGGGCCGGGAAGAGTGCAGCAATTTGCGTCGCGATTTATGTGCAGATCTCAATGAAGCGATTTTAAAAGCAATCTACAATGCGCAGCGTCCTTCCTGGGAAGAACATTTTGTCAGTAGTCTCAAATATGAACGTCTCCATGTGCGCCATTCTTTTCTGATGCGTGAAGGGCACATGACTGTGGCGCGTGTTGCCCGGGGCCAGCGCATCCCGCGACACTTACTGACCAGTCTGGATCGCATGGTAAATGAGCAAGAAAGCCTGTACAATCCCTTTGAGATTGAGGATGAGAGTGCCCATGATCTGACGCGCTTTATCGATACCTGTTTTCTCGCCGAAAAGGTCCAATGCTTGCCGGAGCGTCTGCGTACTGTCGTTGCGCTCACCTTTTGGGGAGACAAGACCGAGCAAGAAATCGCGGAAGTATTAGGTGTTGCCACACGCACCGTGCATAACCGTTTGCAGGCCGCCATGCATCTGCTTTTCCAAATCGTCAGTAGCGACCCGGACTTTAACGACGAATGCATCTCGGGAAAATCATAACGCCTCACGGCTATTTCTTATAGCCTTGAAGGTGTGTACTTTGTAGTATTGCTGATTGACAGTGCTATACCATATCATATACATATATTCCCGAGAACCAGTAGGATACAGGGCTTGGGGGGCTTGGGAATCGTACGGTGAACGGGAAATTGAAGTGGTATTGTCCTTCACGGGCGGAGGGGCATTGCAATCTCGCCCCAAAGACGTGCCAGAGCAGGATGTAGGCTCTGAATACCGGGATTACGTTGTCGCACGGAAGGAGCAGGATCGGTTTCACTCCACCCGTGAAGGATGGCTGCTACATGGGTTGTCGGGTTCTTTCGTATTCGTATAGGTGGGACCTGATAAAGTAGGTGGTGTTTTTTATGATTGCATATGTGGATTGTTCTGCTGGCGTCACGGTTCCAGGGCTATTAGCGGCCCTGTTGCATCTTGATTCTGTGTTGTTGCCAGTGGATCAAGCCCTGGCAGCGGTCAAGCTTCTTCCTGTTGATATACACATCGAGGAGGTAACTTTCCGAGGGATATTGAGTAAGCGCCTGGCCTTCAATGGTCCTACGATTTCAGCGGCGCACGCGGTGGATGTGTGGCGTAAGGTAATTGAGTCAGCCGGGCTAAAAGAATCGGTTAAGGTTGCCGTATTGTCCTGCCTGACCTGTTTGTCTGAGGCCCAGAAGTCTCTTTCCCCCGGCACACCTTCCCTGGTGACGGAGGTTTCTGGTAGTCAACCTTCCACTCTTTCTCTTACTGTGCGCGATATGGCGGCCCTGGTAGGGATTGCGGCTGTTCTCAATGTCGCGCATATCGCGCAGTTCTCTGCTTCTGCCCTGCCCTTGACCAGCGGCAGTGTGCAGACAGCGGATGGTATTCAATCCATCCCTGCTCCGATCACGTTGGAGATCTTGCGCCGCACCAGAGCACTGTGGATGAATAGTTCGTTGACGGGTGAGCTGATTACGCCGCTGGCAGCTGCTTTACTGGCTACCTTTGCCCGCTTTGATGTGCCTGCCTTTGT
This sequence comes from Dictyobacter arantiisoli, assembly GCF_008326305.1. Taxonomy (GTDB): domain Bacteria; phylum Chloroflexota; class Ktedonobacteria; order Ktedonobacterales; family Ktedonobacteraceae; genus Dictyobacter; species Dictyobacter arantiisoli. The sequence goes on from NZ_BIXY01000031.1 coordinate 55,088, forward strand.
CATGGAGCGCGTCGTCTATGGTATAGATGCATCCCTACCCGAGGGATGCGCGCCGCTACGAATCTGCTTTGGCGAGAGCCAGACGGTTATTCCTGCTACTGGAGCGGATATCGATTGGGTCACCGTCATCGAATCCCATCTCGATACTATGACAGGTGAGCTGCTGGGCGGCCTGATGGAGCGCCTGCTGACGGCTGGCGCACTCGATGTGACCTATACACCGATCCAGATGAAGAAGAATCGTCCCGCCACTCTACTAACGGTGATCTGTCCTCTGAAACTGGGTGAGCAATTGTCGCTGCTCCTCTTACGTGAAACCACCACACTCGGTGTACGCATCCAACAGATCCAGCGTCTGAAGGCGCAACGCGAGCAGATCTCAATTGAGACTCCCCTGGGAGCCATGCTGGTCAAGGTCAAGCGCCTCGGTGAGCAGGTGGTCAGTGTGGCCCCTGAATATGAAGAATGCCAGCGGATCGCTAAAGCTCATGCGCTGCCCCTTGCAGATGTCTATGAGGCTGCCCGCGCCGCCATCCGCATGGTTTATAATAGAGAGTAATACGCTTCGAGAATTCAGGTGAATAGCCCCTGAAGGATGGGATGACTGAGAAAAAGGATTTGCCTTTTTTTGTTTTCACGGATAAAGAGTGTTTTTCAGTGCAGAGAGAGTTTTTCAATGCTAGGAAGGAGTGGCACTTTGGATTTTGTGGATTGGCGTAAGCGAACAGATAAGCCATCATTGCAGGCGGAGGAGAAGCGGCAGGCGGCGGCCTTTCGTGGTCGGCGCATGGGTGATTATGTTGAGGAATTGATTCGCGCGGCTCAGGAGCGCGGCGAATTTGATCATCTGGCGGGCGCGGGAAAGCCCTTGAATCTGGAGCAGTATCAGGAGTGGGATGAGTTTAGTATGGCGCATCACTTGCTGAAGGGTAGTGGCTATGTTCCGGCGGAAATTGAGTTGCAGCGCCAGATCGACCGTGAGCTAGCTGAGGCCCAGGAGAAGCTTCAGCGTATCCTGGCCTGGCGACAACGCCTGTTGAACAGACGCTTTGTCTTGATCGATCATCAGAAGAGAGCTTATCTGACGGCCCTTGATCTGGCCGCCGTAGAATATGATGATGTCCTGCGCCGTATTAATAAAAGGATCTTAACTCTGAATCTATCGACCCCGGCACCTATGCATCGACCCATCATAAAAGTAGATGAACTGGTCACACAATTCCGTGAAGAAGCTGCTCTTTAAGCCCGGTCGGGCAGGCAGGTACAGGTATAAAAAGGCGGTAAAAAGAGGTTTTGGGCAACAAAAAAGCCGATGGTCGGAATTGAACCGACGACCGACGCTTTACGAAAGCGTTGCTCTACCCCTGAGCTACATCGGCGGGTATTATCTTGAGTCTCGTACACTGACTGGCAGGGTGCGCTTCTCTTAACACTGAGGATTATACCTATAAACCGGGACCGTGTCAAGCATTTTTCTACAAATATTTTAGGAGAATCTTCATCTCGACAATTCTCCTGCTGTATGATAGTATTAATGGCAATGTTTTGATCTCACCTAGTCTGGAGTCTTGTATGCGCGTCCTATTGGTTGCAACAACAAATCAGCATAAGTTGGAAGAATATCGAGCAATCTTCAAGGATTTACCCTATCAATTATGCTCGCTTACTGATCTTCATCTGGATTTCGATGTTGAGGAAACCGGCACGACCTTTCAGGAAAACGCAGAACTTAAAGCCCTGGCATACGCGCGTGCTGCGGGTGTACTCTCTCTCGCTGATGACTCTGGTATCGCAATCGATGCGCTCGGGGGTGCTCCCGGTGTGTATTCAGCTCGTTTCGCTGGCGTGGATACTCCCTATCCTGAGCGCTTTCGCATTCTCTATGATCAATTGCGTGATGTTCCACCCGTACAGCGGACCGCCCGTTTTCTGTGCGTAATTACCATCGCTGAGCCTTCCGGCTATCATCAGAGTGTTGAAGGGTCGATTGAAGGTCTGATTGCGGATGTTCCTCGTGGCGACAATGGGTTTGGCTATGACCCGATCTTCTTTGTTCCTGAATTAGGCATGACAACCGCTGAAATTTCACCCGAGCAAAAAAATCAAATCAGTCATCGTGGCCGGGCTGCTGTGAAAGCTCGTGCCTTGCTCGAAAACTGGCCTTGACCCCCTGTGTCTCCCGAGTGGTTGTGGGGATTTTGAATTTTTAAAGTAGTCGAGAGAGACGTGAGGAACAAATAAATCTATGGCGAAGAGATCTGCCATTCGTGTTGCCCTTGATCTAGAAACCACTGGCCTCCATCCTGAACAAGATGCCATTCTTGAGATTGCCGCGGTGAAGTTTCAGGGGTCTGAAATCATCGATACGTTTGAAACATTCGTATCCCCTGGCCGTTCCATTCCTTTTCGCGTGCAACGTTTGACCGGGATCAAGCCTGAACATGTCATTGGCGCTCCTCCTTTTTCAGCAGTGGCCCGTAAACTCCAGCATTTCCTGGGCGATTTTCCGATTGTCGGACATAGCATCCCTTTTGATGCTAGTTTCTTGCGTATGCGTGGCATCGCTCGCACAAACCCTCTGGTAGATACATTTGAGATGGCGACGGTCCTCTTGCCTTCACTGGTCAGCTACAACCTGGGTCAGGTAGCTTCCGCGCTGGGTGTACAGGTTCCCGCGGATCGACATCGCGCCATGGTAGATACCATCCTGGCTCAAGAGGTCTTTCTGGCCTTGCATCAGCGCCTTCAAGCGGTTGATCTGGATGTATTGAACGATCTGGCGAATCTGGATGCCCCTCGTTCCTGGCCTCTTCTCCATTTTTTTCGCCAGGAGTTGCGCGAACGGCAAGAGCAAGAGGGTGTGTTTGGCAAACTTTCACGTGGTAGCCTGGGTGATCGCTTTGCCGCACAATTAGGGATGGACCCACGCGTTCTCTCTTTCGCGGTCGGCGATCAGAAGAATAGTACTTCTATCGTTGAGGCGGATGAGGCTCCGACCCCTGTCATACCGGCACCGGTGCAAGAACGTATTCGTCTGGCTCAGGAGAATCGTACGGTTACGGCTGCTGTCAGTCAATCATTAGAGCAGCGGACGCCTCTCCTTCTGGAGGTCACGACGGGTGGGCATGATTATATTTCAGCCCTCTATCCAACCCTGGAGTGGCTGGTCAAGGAAAATGCTCGCACTCCTGAGCAGCCCAAAAGATTATTGATTGCGTGCGCGAATCAACAGAATGCACGCCTGCTGGTGAATACGCTCTTGCCGCAACTCCAGGCCAGTTTGCATTCTCATCTGTCGGTTGCTTATCTGGCCGAGCATGGCGGATATCTCTGTACGCATCGCTGGTTTGGAGCGGCAATGCGCCGTACTGGCGGCGAACTCTCAGCCGAGCAGGCGCGCGGTCTGGCAAAATTACGTTTATGGACGCATGAGACGTTGCGTGGTGAACGTAGTGAGCTGAATTTCCTGCAACAGGAAATGGCCGCCTGGGACCGCATCTCATCTGATTTTGAGCAGCGACGTTCAGTGGATAAGCGCTTTGAGGCGAACTATGATCGTTGTATGTATCGGCGCAAGGGCTACTGCTTTGTCAGTCAGGCCGAAGAGCGCGTGCAGGCAGCCCAGATTGTCGTCACAACCCATGCCGGTCTCCTGGATGATCTCTCGCTCTCATCGTCGCTCTTAGCTTCAATCGAGCAGCGTCTGATTCTGGATGCCGATATGATTGAAGAGGATAATATCCGTTGGGGTGGGGCTGAATTTGAGCCATCTCAACTGCTGAGCTTGCTGAATAGTATCGGGACCGAATTGCCGGATGGACGCTATCAGGGCCTGCTGGCTCTGGCCGCTCCGCTGTTACGTGAAAATGGTCCTGGCGGCTTATCCACGACGCCGACGGTGGCAAAATCTGAGTTAGATCCACGTCTACTGCACTGGTTCCAATGCCTGCGTCAGGCCCGTGGCGCGGTGGAAAAGCTCTTCCTGGCCTTTTTCAGTCTGGTTGAAGATTCGACGCAGCAGGCCAATGGACGCGAGAAGCCGCGTGGAGATGGGAATCATCGTGCTCCGACACGGGCCCATGAGCGGGCCGATCAGCCGATACGCATGAATAGCTCCATCCGCCATTTGAGTACCTGGACCGAAACTGAACAGGCGTGGCAACTGGCGCAGCAGCGTCTCCAGATGGTCGTTGATCTGGCAAATGAGGCCGAAAAGATGATTCTGGATGGACAAAAGAAGCGCCGTAAGCAGTCTCCCGGCAGCGGTGAGGATAGCTCAGTGGCCTTTGAACTGGTGACCGCCGCTTACCAACTAGCGGAAAAGCTGCATATGGTTGAGCAAGCGATCTCTTTGTCGGAGAATGGGACGGTGTATTGGCTGCGTATGCCTCCTCCCTCGGCTGTCGCGGCCCAGCAAGCAGGTGGAGCACGTCATGCGTCCACTTATCCTTTCGCCGAGCCGGTGCCGATTCTCTATTCCCAGATTGTGCATACCCCTGCGGTCTTGCGGCGTCTCTTGCTACAAGAGCAGACCAGTACGATCTTTGCGGGTGCGGCCCTCTCGGTGGATGGTTCGCTGGCGTTTGCGCGGCAACGTCTGGATCTTGAACAGGAATCGGTACAGGTTTGTTCTTCTGTGCCGGGACATCCCGATCAAACATTGATCTATCTGCCGGATGATGTTCCAGAGCCCAACTCGCCCCAATATCAGCGCCATCTGGATGAGGCATTGATCAATCTGGCAACCGCTCTGGATGGTCAGGTGGTGGCGCTCTTTACCTCGCATGCCGCTCTGCGCAGTACCTATACCGCGATTAAGCCAACGCTGGAGGCACGCAATATTCTGGTCCTGGGACAGGGGGCGGATGGGTCGCCGCGTCAATTGTGGCAGGTCTTTCAATCACAGGAGCGCGTGGTTATCCTGGGTACGGGGAGCTTCTGGGATAGTATGGATACGATCACACGGCCACCGGCCTGTCTCTTTATTGCACGCCTGCCAATGCCGGTGCTCAATGATCCTCCGATGGCGGCGCGCGCCGAGCAATATACCGATCAATTGCATCAATTGACTGTGCCGATGGCAACCTTGCGGGTACGCCGTGTGGTTGATCGCATCTTATGGGGCCAGGAGAAGCGTAACAGCGTGGTCCTGTTTGATCGCCGCGTGACAGCAAAGGAATATGGCTCAACCGTCCTGCATAGCCTGCCAGAGTGCTCAGAGCATCAGGGGGCCGCATCATTGATGCCGGATATGATTCTGGATTGGTTGACTGGCGAGGGTGCTCTTGCCGCCGAGAATGGCTGAGTATTGACTGCTGGTAATGGAAAGGATGGTAGGTTTATGTCACTGAATACGCCGATCAGGCAGGAGAAAGGACGCGATCTGCGCGTTGTCTATGGTGCGTGTCCCCACGATTGTCCCGATAATTGCGCACTGGAGACACAGGTAGATGAAAATGGACGTGCCGTCAGCGTACGTGGTCGCTCCAATCATCCCGTGACACGTGGATGGCTCTGCGCCAAGGTCAATCGCTATTTAGAGCGTGTCTATCATCCCGAACGTTTGCTCTATCCATTGCGTCGCACAGGTCCCAAGGGGAGTGGTCAATTTATCCGTATTTCATGGGATGAGGCGCTGGCGGAGATTGCGGAGCGCTGGCAGTCGATTTCAACTCTCTATGGTGCTGAAGGTATTTTACCCTATAGCTATGCCGGTACGCTGGGATTAGTACAGGGGGCGGTGACGGATTCACGGTTCTGGAATCGCCTGGGGGCCAGCCAGTTGATCCGCTCGATTTGTGGCTTTGCGGCCGAAGAGGCCGTTTCCCTGACCATCGGTGGGCGACTGGCCCCCGCGCCAGAGGATCTCGTGCATAGCAAGCTGATCCTGATCTGGGGGAGTAATCCCGCCAGTACGGCTCCCCATGTGATGCCATTTTTGCGTGAGGCACAACGCAACGGCTCACGTGTCATTGTGATTGATCCTATTCGTACCCTGACCGCACGTTCCGCCAATCAGCATATTCAGCCGTTGCCCGGTTCTGACGCTGCTCTGGCCCTCTCTATGATGTATGTGATGGTCAGCGAAGGCTTGCATGATGCCGCCTGGATCTCCGAGCATACTGTGGGTTGGGAGCAACTCCTACCGCGCATTATGCAATATCCTCCTGAGCGTGTGGCCAGGATTACGGGCCTGGCAGTTGAGACGATTGAGGCTCTGGCCCGTGAATATGCGACGACCAGACCTGCTGTGCTGCGTCTTTCAGATGGTATCAATCGCCATACCAATGGCGGCCAGACTGTGCGCACGCTGGCCTGCCTGCCCGCTATCGCAGGACACTATGGACATGTTGGCGACGGTTTGATGTATAGTACCAGTGACTGGTTGCGCTGGGATAAGCAGGCCGTAAGCCATAGCCAGGATGCGGCCTGTCCAACCGGGACACGCTCCTTGAATATGAATCGCCTGGGATCACTGCTGATGGGCGAAGCCGATCCCGCCATTCGTTCGCTCTATGTCTATAATGCGAATCCTGTGGCCTCGGCTCCCAACGCAGGCAAAGTCGTCGAGGGACTGCTGCGCGAGGATCTCTTTACCGTCGTGCACGATCTCTTTGAAACCGATACTGCGCGCTATGCGGATATTATCCTTCCTGCGACCAGCCAGCTTGAGCAGGTGGATCTCCACAAGCCCTATGGACATCTCTCCCTGCAATATAACGCGCCCGCGATTGCGCCACTGGGTGAGGCGCGCAGCAACTGGGATGTCATGCGCGCTCTGTCTGCGGCCATGCATTTTGATGAGCCCTGGCTCCAGAGCGATGCCGAAGAGGTGATCCGTGAGATCTTTGCTGCCAGCGCTACCACGCAATCCACCCTGGATGGCTTAAGCGTTGATCGCTTGCAGGCCGAGGGTTCTCTGCCCCTTTCCATTCCGGCTGAAGCCCGTGTACCTTTTGCTGAAGGCATCTTTGGGACGCCCTCGGGCAAGGCCGAGCTGTTTTCAGAGACAGCGGCTGCCAAAGGCTATGATCCCCTTCCCGGCTGGGTTCCAGAGGTAGAGGCCAGACCGGAGCCGACACGTCCCGCCTTGAAAGATGAGCCTTTGCCCCTCCTGTGTCCGGCGGCCCATCACTTTATCAGCTCAACCTTTGCCAACCAGCAAACTCTGATCTCCAAGGAGCGCACGCCTACCTTGCGTATTCATCCCGAAGATGCGCAGGTGCGCGGCATTCGCTGCGGACAACTGGTACGCGTGAGCAATGAACGTGGCTGGTGCCGTTTAGTCGCGGATATCTCGGAAGATGTGCGTCCAGGGGTGCTGGCGACCACCACTGTCTGGTGGCCGAAGTTCAGTCCAGATCAACGCAACGTCAACTGGACCACCTCGGATCGACTGGCGGACTTCAATGGTGGTAGTACATTTTATACCAATCTGGTCACAGTCAGTAGTGAAGATGTCGATGCCAGTGCCAGTGAGCAGCAGGTGGGGGTCTTTGTCGCAGAGGCATAGCAGGCGGCCTGACGGGATCAAACAAGCGCTTTATCAGCACATGCCGGTCCATACTTTTTATTTGACGGGGTTTATGCTCTATGTTACCATACCATTAAGCGGATTTTTTTAAGTCTGTTATTTATGAGGGAGGTGTAACATGAACTTATATGAGCAGTTATTAGTGGTGAGGGAAAGACTCGAAGGTATCGGGGCCCATGATGATAGTATGGACCAGGTTGAAAAACTATTGAAGAAGGCAGAGGCTGCCAAACACGATAACACGAGTATTTCTCAGGTCCAGGTGTTGCGTCACATGTTGCGTATGCCCGAGACAGTTGACAACTACAACGTGTATAACGATCTACAGGAGCTGATCAGCGAGCGCGATGAAATAGAAATCGCAGCCCGAGAAGATGCCGCTCCTGCCGCTTACGTAGATACCGAGCGTCGTCCCAAGCCAAAGTCTTATTATAAAGATAAGGCACGCAAAGAGAAAGAGCAGAAAAAGGGCTAGCTACTATTCAGTAACTGGCCCATTAATTTGCTTTTGTTGCGCATCTGAACCGCCGAGCTGCAATTGCTGTTTCATGGCTTGCAATTGTGCCTCGACATTCTGCTCGGCGGTAATTTGCTGCAACTCATGGTCAAGTGTATCGCCACTTCCGCTCCCGAGCAGGCCCTGATCAGCCAGACCACCCTGTTCGATCAGCGCATCCATTGCATTGGCACGCGCCTGCATATTGAGCACCTTATCCTGTGCGCGCTGCATTGCCATATTCATCTCAGACATCTCCTGAGAGATCCCTGTCAGAGATTCATTGATCTTCACCTGAGCCTGTGCCGCACCATACTGAGCCTTCACCATCTCCTTCTGGGTACGGAACGTCTCTACACGGGCCGAGACATTGCGCTCCATCGTAATCAGTTTCTCTTCCTGATTCTTCAGCTGGGCGATTTGCTGCTCATAGCTATTCAACTGCATTACCAGCGTCTCCTTGCGCTGCAAAGCCAGGCGGGCGAGATCCTCGCGGTTGGCATGCAGTGCCTGCTGAGCCTGGTAATCCAGTGTGCGAGCCTTCTCTTGTAGTTGGGACTGCTGAAGCTCCAGGCGTTTCTCTTGCGTCACCACATCCGCGATTGAGCGTTTTAGATTTTGCAATTGTTCCAACTGCTTGCCATACGAATAATCCATCACCTGCCCGAGATTTTCGGCCTTATCGAGTGCTGAATTCGCACGAATATTAAACCAGGTAGCGATACGAGAAAAGAGCCCCATAAATCCTCCTGTTACAAATGAAATAGAACCTGCTTCACAACCATTCACTGTAACTATTTACGCCCTGAGAAGAAAAGCGTTGCTTTTTATTCATAATCATACCATAATGAGCTGCATTTTTTTCTAAGCGCCATCACCGCTCATTGAGAGAAAGAAAGCAGTCTCTATCTAACTCAAACGCAATCCAGCCCCTTCTAACAAGTAGCAACCACCCTTCACGGGCAATGCCTACATCTTCCATCATCTCTCGATCCCAGGGAAATGGATACAGGGCTTCGGGGCTTGGGAATCGTACGATTCACGGGAAAGCGGTTGCGACCTCGGCCACCTACTCCAACAAAGGAGGTGGAATGGGGGAGCGATCCATCCGTAGCAGCCACCCTTCACGGGTGGAGGGGGATTGCCATCTTGCTCCGAAGCCGCAGCTGAGCAGGCGGGAAGGAGAACCAGGGGCGTGAGGATCGTTTCCCTCCACCCGTGAAGGGTGGCTGCTACTACGGATGGCGCCACCCGAAGAGGTCGTGCGACCCCTGGAACGCTTTCATGCACGCCAGGATCAGGACGCAAACTCCGTCAGCAGAGAGCAAGCTCTTGCTTCACGCTCATTTGTTGGATTAGGTGGGCCTCGGCACGCACCTCCATTTCTCCATCATGATTCTCGTTATTGAAGCGGTATTGCCTGTGAGGGGTGGTTGCTACGCGTGGGGCCTGTTGCTGGCTCATTTCAGATGATATTGGATGACATAAAACTGTGAAAAAAGCCTTGACAATAGGGAGTGGATCGGTTATACTTAGAAGGTCAAATCAAAGATGCGGGTTTGGTGTAGTGGCTAACATGCAACTTTCCCAAAGTTGAGATCACGGGTTCGATCCCCGTAACCCGCTCCATAAAATAAGAAGCGCTCATTGCGAGCGCTTTTTTTGTGCCATGCATGACCATGCATCGGATCTCTCTGCTGACTCGCCAGAGGGTCAACCTCGCTTTGGGCTGCAGGATCAGTAATGTGTTATGGCCTATTTCCGGCTGTTATCTTTTTCTGCCAGGCTGGCTTGCTTTGAGCATTCTCGCTGTTCTCAAGAGGTATAGTGGCATTCTTCTCTTTTGCAATATCAAATGTTATAGGTACAGCAACACGAAGAATGCCTTTATTATACCACAATTAATGCATTTGATGGTGTATATGCTGCATGTCTTTTGCGACGGTTTTGATGCCAATCAGGCAGATGAGGCCAGCGAGAAAGAGACAGGTGGGCCCGGTGATTGTTAAGGCGAAGCCGAGTGAGTGGGTTTTGTCGCTGATAGCCCCGATAATGAGAGGGGATGAAGCATCACCCAGCAGATGTCCCAGGAGCAATGCCAGTCCTACCGCGGTTGAGCGGATGTCGGGCGGTGTGACGTCCTGCAGGATGGCCTGAATGGGTCCCAGACAGAGGCTTAAGCAGATGATTGCCATCAGAAAGACGGTAATAAAGGCGGGTAAGGTGTGCATAGAGAGGGCCAGCCAGGTCATGGGGGCTCCGATCAGAAATGCGGCAGCGGTGACGATCATACGTCCCTGAGATATACGGCGTTGCAAGCGATCCCCCAGCCAGCCACCGATCAGTGTCCCGACGATACTTCCGCCCGCCAGTACTCCGCCGGAGACCATACCCGCACGTGCGATGGTGAGCGCGAAATCCCGATGCAAGAAGGTGGGGATCCAGGAAAGGGCGGCTCCGGTGATAAAGAAGCTGCAAATAAAGGCCGCGACCAGTACCCAGTAAGTTGGTGTTTTAAGGAGTCGGCGGACGACCTGCAGGATATCACCACCAATACTGCCATGGGCGCTGGCTGCTGCATCTGAGGCATCACCTTCGCCATTGTCAAAGGCACCCCGTTTTGGCTCAATCGAGCGCCAGATGAAGAAGGCCGCCAACAGGCCAGGGAGTCCCACGATATAGAAGACCCAGCGCCAGCCAAATGCCTGGGCCACCACACCACCAAGGATCAATCCAACCGCTGTTCCGATCAGATTGCCTGTTGACCAGATTGAGAGCATCAGGCCGCGCCGCTCTTTGGGAAAAGAATCTCCAATCATTGAGACCGAGGCAGGAGCATAACCAGCTTCTCCAATCCCCAGGACCGAGCGTGTCAGAAAGAGCTGAATGAAATTCTGGGTCAAGCCGCTGATCGTGGTGGCGATACTCCAGACAGTGACACAGATGGCTATGATATTCTTGCGAATCCCTCTATCGGCCCAGACACCAATTGGCAGTGTTGCCAGACCATAGATAAAGAGGAATGAGGAATTGAGCAGGCCGAGTTCTATATCTGACAGGTGAAAATCTGCCTGAATGAGTGTTTGCACTGAGGAGAGGATTGAGCGGTCAACATAATTGAGAATATTAATAATAAGTAGAATGGTAAATGCCAGACGTGCCTGTGAAGGTGTTGGTAATGCCGTCTGCTTCTTTTCATGCGTAGACGAAGTGGCAGTTTTCATGAATAAACAATTTCCTTCTCTCTTTTATTTTATGATAGCGTTGTTCTAGTCACAGGTAACGCTAGATAGTCATATGAGCGAGTATGTTATTGATGGCGTGCTCTTTTATCTTATGGGATAGCACGATTGTTTGTTTGGGCCATTACCCTTCAAAAAACTCTACGTAGTAAGGGTAGCTTTCGTTGTACATTGTACAATGTTCTGCCAAAGATAACTTCATCCATAGTTCTTCTAGTTCTCTCTACGTAGATAGGTGAAGTTTTTGGCAGGTCATTCGTTTCTTTTGCGTTTTTCGAAACTTTATGGTAGGGTTATTACGTATAGATAGTGACGTGTATATCTATTGCCAGACACACAAACGCGATCCTCATTTATTTGTCAGATATTGACAGAAAACTGGAATTTTACATTTCTTAATGGAATGCTCAAGGCTGTAAAGGAGATACAAAGATGACTATCGCTGACGGAGTCTCCCTCTCAATTGGTAATCATGTGTGGTCAATTGGTCTGAATGTGATTCTGTATATTATTATTGCCGCAATTGTGGGCGTTGTTGCTGAATCCATCGTCGGATGGAGGGTACCATTTGGTATTATTGGGGCCGTCATAGTGGGCGCGATTGGTGCCTGGCTGATGACTAATGTGATTATCATCAGTGGTGTTGGTGATATCAACCTCTGGGGCGTGCCAGTGATCCGTGCTCTGATCGGCTCAATCATTCTGATCGCCGTCTGGCATCTGCTGACCGGTGGTCTTAATGGGCGTCGCCGTCGCCGCTACCGCTCCGCTTAAATCCGATCGGGAACGCGCTGCTCACTCACATCAGAGCAAAGAGAGAAAGGGTCGAACCCTCGTAGCGCATGACAGGTCAGGAACCCCACGGCTAAAGCCGGGGGCTTGCTCTGGTAAGCCCACACCTGACCAGTCTTAGTCTTCATTGACTCCGTTCGGGAAGAAATAGGTACGGCAGGGTGCATGCCAGCCCTGCCCGCTACGGCAACGGGTTAAACAGTTGTACAGGGTTAAGGCAGTGCCTGTTGCGTGAAACCTTCCCGAACATTGACGAGGCAAACATTACCCTAGCAATAGGAGGCTCAACTTGAGCAACGTTTTCGTGATTGACAGTTTTTATCAGCCATTGAACCCGGTGCATCCAGCGCGCGCCCGCTTGCTCTTGAAGCAAGGCAAAGCATCAGTTTATCGGATGTACCCTTTTACCGTGATCCTGAAACGCGTCGTAGCGCAACCAGAAGTCAAACCTTTGCGCATCAAGCTTGATCCTGGCAGCCGTACCACGGGGATTGCCATTGTGAACGATGCATCAGGGGAGGTGGTCTTTGCCGCAGAACTCACCCATCGGGGGCAAGCAATAAAGGCCGCGCTGGATGATCGTCGAGCAGTGAGACGTTCCCGTCGCCAGCGAAAAACTCGCTACAGAAAAGCACGTTGGTCCAACCGGAAGCGCAAACAGGGCTGGCTGCCACCATCCTTGGAGAGTCGCATCGCCAATGTGCTGACCTGGGTGAAGCGTCTCTCCCGGTCTTGTCCTCTCACGGCGATCAGTATGGAGTTGGTCAAATTTGATCTGCAACAGATGGAGAACCCAGAAGTGAGTGGCGTGGAATACCAGCAGGGCACGCTGGCTGGCTATGAGGTGCGTGGCTACTTGTTAGAGAAGTGGAACCGCACCTGTGCCTATTGTGGTGCGAAGGAGACGCCATTGCAGATCGAACATATCCATCCCCGCGCCAAAGGAGGAACGAACCGCATCACAAACTTGTGTCTGGCTTGCGAGCAGTGCAACACCGCCAAAGGCACGCTGGACATCGCCGTGTTCTTGCAAAAGAAACCAGAGGTGTTGAAGCGTATCCAGGCTCAGGCAAAAGCGCCACTCAAGGATGCTATCGCTGTGAACACGTCACGGTGGCTGCGATTCGTTTGATCCAAAACCGTGAAAACGGGGGAGGAACAGCAGCAGGATATATACCCTGCTGACAACTGATAGTTCGATGATGGGCGAAATTCCCATCCCTCTAGGTGAAAAGAG
>NZ_BIXY01000032.1 GCF_008326305.1 Dictyobacter arantiisoli
GCGAGGCTCCATTGTGGGCATGACCGATAGTGCTGGCAACCAGGTAGAGCACTATGACTATGATCCCTTTGGTGGCATCTCCTCGCAGAGTGGCACCGTCAGCAATCCCTGGCAATATGCTGGCGGCTACTATGACAGCACTACTGGACTCACCAAGTTCGGTATCCGTTACTACGATCCACAGTTCGGCCGTTGGACCCAGGCAACACCCATCGGCGGCAGCCTGCAGGAGGCGTTGAAGGCCAACCCGTATGTCTATGCGGATAATAGTCCGGTCAATGAGACTGATACGAGCGGAGCAGGCTTTTTTAATTGCCTTGGGGCGATTATAACTAACAGTATACAGTTTATCGGCACAGAAACATTTATTGTAGCTGGATACGTTTGGCTCATGGGAACCGATGTAGTTGTTGGAGCATTTCTTGGCGGTCCTGTAGGTGCAGCCATAGGTATTCTAGTCGCAATGCTTGGTTTAGGGGCATTCTGGGTTGGTACGGCTGCAAACTTTGTTTATAACTGGAATTCAGTTGCCTCTGGTTGTGGTTGGCAACAAATAAATTATTAGTACATATTCCTTAAATCGGGAAATGATTTCTTAGCTGATATTCAGTTGTGTAGTACTTACATATCACGAGCTTTATTAAAGGATTGAGATATGTAAGTACTAAGATGAAGTAAAATCGAGAAATGACTTTTAGATAAAAAATAGCTAAAGGAGAAATAAACGTGAGCTCACTTATTCCATTTTTTGTTACAGCATTTTGTTTGTATACTATTGTGGGTGTAGTTACTATAATCGGGATTCGTCGTTTTCATATTGTATTTCATTTTAACGAATACATAATAATACCATTTATTATGATAAGTGCATTTGTACTTACGGTGGTAATAGGGATTGTTAGCATTTATCATCTGCCATTTTTCTATTTAATGTTTTTGTTTTTATTTCTAATAGTCGTGAGCGTCCCTATATATTTTCTTTCTCATCGATAAAGAAAATATATAGGGACGCTCAGTTAATTGAGAACTGAGCACCGAAAAGGTTTCAGGAACCACCTATGAGTATGTCCGCTGTAGCTGTGGCATGCTCAATAGTGAACGCACCCCGGATGGCAAAGTCTCCTACTATCTCTTTGATGGGCGAGGCTCCATTGTGGGCATGACCGATAGTGCCGGTAACCAGGTCAAGCACATTGACTATGATCCCTTTGGTGGCATCTCCTCGCAGAGTGGCACCGTTGCCAATCCCTGGCAATATGCTGGCGGCTACTATGACAGCACCACCGGCCTCACCAAGTTTGGCATTCGTTACTATGATCCACAGTTCGGCCGCTGGACCCAGGCGACACCTATCGGCGGCAGCTTACAGGAAACGCTCAAGGCCAACCCGTATGTCTATGCCGATAATGATCCAGTCAATGAGATTGATTCCACAGGAAAATTTCCTAGTTTTTGTACTTGGACTGTTATTGGGTCAGCAATAGCAATTGTAGGTGGTATTATTAGTGCAATTGCAAGTTGGTTATCAGTAGCATCTGCCAGTGCTGCTGTGTCTGCAGCAGAAAATCCTTTAGTGGACTTTGATGCAGCAGCAAGTGCAGTATCAGCCCTTGGAACTGCCACCTTAAACGCTATTGGAGTAACGCTTGGGGTTGTAGGAGCTATTATTGTCATCCTTGCTGCAGCTGCATGGGCTTGTGGCGACCTACATTCTTAGAATATAGATGAGCATTGGGGTTATAAAACTATGTGTTTATAACTTCGATGCTCATGTTTTGGATTTAAGGCTTTAATGTTATATCTGCCTTAGCGGTTAAGCTATGGACCGAACGACACACAACAGTGGATAAGCACCTGACATTCCAGTTGCCTGTATAGCATTGTTCTACACTCAAACTGACGTATGTCTACTGAAAAATCGTTTCAATGCGTCTGCGCTCTGATGAGAAGCAAATTTTTTACGAATCATAGAAAATTATGCCATACTCGAAGAGTGCTATTTACTCATTAGGAAGAATAAATGTTTATGTTTCAAATGCTAGTAAGCCCTCCTTTTTCCTATGTTTTAGCATTGTTCATAGGCTTCATAATAGGAGCAGGTATACAGCTAACTTATGGTGCATCAATACTTTTTTCACTTTCAAAGAATAAAATTATTAAAAAGCGGCTATTTCTCTTTACTGGCATAATTTCCTTTTTATTAGGTATTTTATTTATTATAGCTGGAGCTATTTTCTTTATACGGTTATTAATAGATATTTACTTAACTAAATTCCAGTCCTTTTCCCTTGATATCAATTTATTGTTAGTTGTAATTTCATTGTTTTTAATGATGTTGCCTTTTTTCATAAAGAGATATAAAAAGCAGGTGGGACCCAAAATAATTGATAGGGAGTAAGCGTAAAAGAATGAATTGGCAATTGGGTAGGGAACATCCTCAGACACAACAAACCCTTAAGAACTATCTCTTTCTCTTAGCAAAGATGCATGTAGGTGCCCTCCTTTTACTTGCACAAAAGGAAAAGTTGCCCGCACCTGCATTTTTTGTTATTCTCTTGCTAATGTCTGAAGTGGCGTTTGCCGGTGAAGATCATGGCTATGACGTAGCGGTTGGCCATGCGAATGGCTTCTTCGTCGCGTTGGGAGTCGCCGGGTTGGATGATGGCGGTGATGCCAGCTTTGGCGGTAGCTTACAGGAAACGCTCAAGGCCAACCCGTATGTCTATGCTGATAATGATCCTGTGAATAATTATGACCCAGACGGGAGGGATTGTTTACCAGATGCATTAGGCTCTTTCTTTTCTGCTGTGGGTGTTATACGGGGATTTCAAACAACGCTTAGCTTTACAAGTAAAGCACTAGGTGGGCCATTGGGTGACGACCTTGCAAGTATGGTAGCTTCTGGCAGCGAAGTTGGACTTTCACAAGGTGTAACAGCTGATATGCTTGATGCTGCAGCTGTAGGTGCCACGGAAGCCTCTCCTGTAGGAATTGCTATTGATGGGGCTATCCTTGGAGGAAGTTTAGTACTCGGAATTTATTCTATTATACAGACAACTCAAGAGTGTTAACAATACGATACCGCTTTTGCTAGCACATTATTTCAGGGAGCAACGCATATGTGTTGCTTCCTGGACCTGTAGACAAGGATAAAATATCATGCACTTTTTTGGAAGCCTAAATGCACTTATTCTATTTGGAATAATAGCTGTGGTAAGTATTGTGGGTGCTTTGCTGACAGCTAAGCGTTACCCAAAAGTATCAGAATCTCTTATACTCTATGGACTCGGTGCGGTTTTTGGCACTTTTTTGTGCTTGAGACTTTCTACCATTTATTCACAATTGAGTCCTCTTTGGATTAGTTTGTGGGTTATAATGCTTATTGCTACTCCTTTTCTAAACTTAATGCACAATAACAGGAAGAGAAGCAAAAAATAAGGTGTTTAAGTAACTACTCAGATGCATACAGGACTTCTTGATCGAATAGTGGTAAATATAGACAATCAATGTATTTCGAATATGCGCCGTATCCATTGCAAAAAACTTCGCTTGAGCAAGGCAAAAATGCTACGGGAACGGCTCCTGGCTCATCTACCAGCTATAGCTATGGCTATAGCGGCACGGATCAGTCACAGCGCGTTACGAATACGGGGAACACAGCCGTCTATACCGGCCTGGGACTGAGCAGCGAGAATGTAGGAGGAACCACCTACGAGTATGTCCGCTGTAGCTGTGGCATGCTCAATAGTGAACGCACCCCGGATGGCAAAGTCTCCTACTATCTCTTTGATGGGCGAGGCTCCATCGTGGGCATGACTGATAGTGCCGGCAATCAAGTCAAGCACATTGACTATGATCCCTTTGGTGGCATCTCCTCGCAGAGTGGCACCGTTGCCAATCCCTGGCAATATGCTGGCGGCTACTATGATAGCACCACCGGGCTCACCAAGTTTGGCATTCGTTACTACGATCCACAGTTCGGTCGCTGGACACAGGCAACACCGATCGGTGGCAGCTTACAGGAGGCACTCAAGGCCAACCCATATGTCTATGCGGATAATAATCCGGTGAATAATGTCGATCCGAGTGGCGCTCTAACACCCCTTGACTTTCTTGCCGGGGTTGCTGTTGGAGCAATTGTTGGCGTCTGGTCAGGTTTACAGGCTGGAGACAGTGGAGGGGCTTTGCTTAAAGATGCTGGTTGTGGGGCTTTAGGAGGAGCCATCACAGGAGCACTTGTTACCACACTAGGGCCATTCCTCGCCCCCGCTGGAGATGCAATAGGAAATTTTGCCGGAGATGCTCTTGGGACAGCATTTAAAGGTTTTTTTCCATCAGCAAATGGAGGAATAGCAGGTTTCATTTGTGCCAAAGCATAAAATAATATGATTTAATACAGAATATGCGTGGATATATATTATATATCTTCACATATTCTGTATAATTGGTACAGCACGTAAAAATATTAGTATGTATTAATTGGGCATACCTTAGCAGTTTTTATTTTGGTGGCGATCTTCACAAAGGATCAGCTAAAACAAGGCGAGGTGCTATAACCAGCAGCCTGAGAAGAGAGGCTACCAGTCGAATTTGTTGACCAGGAAGTTGCGGCTGTAGTGCAGGAGGATGGGGCTACCATGTGGGCATACGGCGGGGGCGCTGGCGTTGGAGAGGGCTTTGAGCAAGGTGCGTTGCTCGCCAATGCTGAGTTCGCGCCCCCGCCGCAGGGCGGAGTGGCAGGCCAGGCCGATCAAGAGCTGATCTTCCCATTCGGTGCTGTCTTCTGCGGCGATTTCTGCCAGCTCTTGCAGATGGGCGACCAATTGCTCGCTCCCCTGACTGACAGGCACGGAGCGGACCAGGAAGCTGCGTCCTCCGAAACGCTCACAATCGATACCCAGGCTGCGCAGGTTGGGAAGGCGTTGCTCCAATAAATCGGCTTCGTAGCGCTTCATTTCGATCATCACTGGTTCGAGGAGCAGATGGGCATTGTTTTCAGCCTCTACGTCCGAGATGCCACTATAGGTGCTGCGCAGGTGTTCATAGATGGCGCGCTCATGGGCGCGGTGCTGATCGATCAGATAGAGGCTGCCATCCGGGGCTTCGGCGAGGATGACGGCCTGTTGCAGTTGTGCTAGCGGATGCAGGCTGGCAATCACGGCGGGGCTGGCGGGTGCCAGACTTTCAAGATACTGTCCTTCAGCGCTTTCAGCGACATGCAGGCCGTGCCGCCGGGGTCCCGGGAGACGGTGCTGGTTGCCAATAATCGGTCCAGGAAATGGGATACTGTCCGGGGCCAGGGCTGAAGCCGGTACGCGTTCCAATACGGCTTTGAGAGCGGCGGTGAGGGCCTCTTTGAGCAGTCCCTCGTGCAAGAAATGGATCTCTGTCTTGGCGGGATGGATGTTGACATCGATCTCTTCAGGTGGCACGTCGATAAACAAGCTCAGTAAAGGATGCTTGCCTTTGGGCAATAAGGGGCGATAGGCGCGCTCAAGGGCGTCCTGGATGGCTCTGGATTGGATGAGGCGTCCATTGACGAAGAGGGTGATGTATTGTCGACTATTCTGCGCGAGGACACGATTGCCGATGATGCCGTGGATGCGGTAGTGCTGCTCGTCAGTGGCAAGGATATCGTGCAATAGGCCGCTCAGGGAGAGATGATAGAGTTCGGTCAGGGCGGTGGCGAGATCCCCACTCCCACTGGTCTGAACGGCGTTGTGCTCGTCAATGCGCAGCGTAAAACGAATGCCGGGATATCCAATGGCATAGCGCCGGACCAGTTGGATGATATGTCCATTCTCGGTGCGAGCCGCTTTACTATATCCCAGGCGGACCGGTACGTTGTAGAAGAGGTCTGAGACGGTGATGGTGGTGCCATGGGGACGGGCACGGTGTCCACGCTGGATTTGTTCGCCGCCGCGCCATGTAATCCAGAGCGCGGGCTGCATCAGTTCATCCATTTCGGTCTCGCTGGCTCGACTCAAGATTGTCAGCTCGGAGATGGTGGCGATACTGGCTAAAGCCTCGCCACGAAAACCCAGCGTATGCAAATGCTCCAGATCTTCAAAATTCTGAATCTTACTGGTGGTATGGCGGATACAGACCTGCGCAAGTTCTGTTTCAGGAATGCCATGTCCATCATCGCTCACGCGGATCAGGCGTAATCCCCCACCGCGCACCTCAATACGAATCTCCTGTGCGACGGCGTCCAGGGCGTTCTCAAGCAACTCCTTCACAACGGAGGCTGGGCGCTCGATAACTTCACCGGCGGCAATGCGTTCAGCTACGGCCGGTGGTAAAAGATGCAATGGCACGCGCTCAAAAGCGGGATACGATCCTGAAGCATCCGACAATTGACTCATCAATAAGATCTCTTCTTTTTCTGACGTAAAAACAACAAATTCAAAGCATCGAGCGGTGTGATCGCATAGACATCGATCGTATCCAGTGCAGCCTCCTGGTCTTCCTGTTCGAGCAAGAGAGCGATGCTGCGCGCCTCAGCACTCTGCCAGGCAAACGTTGCGGCGGAAGGCGTAACTGGCTGTGCACCATTCTGCGCGTAATATGGTGCGGAGGTTTCAGCTATGCGCGCCGAGGAACGCTTCTCAGGCCGTTCGCTGGATATGACTGGATAAATATGCTTGCCTGTTTCCAATTGTTGCAGGACCTTTTCGGCCCGCTGGACAAGCGAGGGCGGCATACCGGCCAGTTTGGCGACATGTACCCCAAAACTCCTGGTAGCACAACCAGGAACCACACGATGCAGAAAGACAATCTCGCTCTGCTCATCCTCGCTGATCGCAACGGTATAGACGCGTAGATGTTCCAATTCATCGGTCAGCACCGCCAGTTCATGATAGTGGGTCGCGAACAGGGTGCGGGCCTTGACCTCATTGTGCAAATATTCAACCACCGCGCGCGCAATTGCCAGCCCATCATAGGTGCTGGTTCCACGGCCAATCTCATCCAGGATGATCAGGCTATGGCTGGTGGCGTGATGCAAAATTGTCGCCGTCTCTTCCATCTCCACCATAAAGGTGCTCTTGCCAGAGGCGATATCGTCTTCCGCACCAACACGGGTGAAGATGCGATCCACCAGACCAATACGTGCCTGACGTGCGGGCACAAAGCTTCCGATCTGCGCCAGTAAAGCGATCAAAGCTACCTGCCGCAGATAGGTTGACTTGCCCGCCATATTGGGTCCGGTCAACAGCAGGATACGCTCCCCCTGCTCGGCCTCCTGATGAGTATCGTTGGGAATAAAGACATCGCCATCCAGGGTATACTCGACGACAGGATGACGGCCTCCCAGGATATCTAAACGCTGGCCCTGTTCCAAAACTGGTCGTACATAGCCCTGATGGGCGGCGACTTCAGCAAAACTCAACAATACATCGAGACGAGCGATCAGGGCCGCGCTTGTCATCAGAGCTTGATAATGCATCGCCAGTTGGCGCAACACATCCGCATAGATGCCGCGTTCCATCTCTTCAATATGCTCAACGGCGCTGAGGATACGCGCCTCATGCTCTTTCAACTCAGGCGTAATATAGCGCTCGGCATTGACCAGCGTCTGTTTGCGCATATAATCATCGGGAACAAACTTGAGATTAGCATTGCTGACTTCGATATAGTAGCCAAAGACCTTATTAAATCCCACTTTGAGCGCACGAATACCTGTTCGTTGCCGCTCACGCAACTCAAGCGAGATCATCCAGCGGCGCGAGTCCCGAATCGCATCATACAAGGCATCCAGTTCCGCATGATAGCCGGGACGGATCAAACGTCCCTCATCGCCCTCTTCACCTTCCTCATCGCGTCCCAGCAACGCCTGACCGATCAAAGCGCTGACCTGGGGACAGGGATCGAGTTCCTCGGCCATCTCCAGCAAGAGCGGAGCTTCACAGCTCTGCAAAAGATCGCGTACCGTAGGCAAGACTGCCAGATATTCACGCAGGCCCAACACCTCATTGCGCACCGCTGTCCCCTGCCGGATACGCCCGGAGACGCGTTCCAGATCCCCCAGTTCCTGCAAGCAGGATGAGAAACGGCTGCGAATAGCAGGGTTCTCATAAAGCTCTTCAACGCTGCGTAGACGCGCCTGTAATTCCTGAAGATCCAATAGCGGCTGTGTAATTGTCCGCCGCATCTGACGGGCACCCATCGGTGTAATAGTGCGATCCAGCACACCCAGCAGACTTCCCTGCAACGAACCGCTACGCGCACCCTGTAACAATTCCAGATTGCGTTGCGTATGCGCATCCAACACCATATAGTTATCTGTACGATAGGAATACAAAGCCGTCAGCAGAGAAAGTAAGGAAGGATTCATTTTATCGAGATAAGCCACGATAGCACCCGCCGCCGCAATTGCCTGCGGCTCCCGCGCACAGCCATACGCCTCCAGGGATTGCACCCCAAACAGACGGCATAAACGCTGTTGCGCGGCCTCCTGCTGATAAAAATAGGGCGGACAATAAGTTACAGTAAGGTTGTGGCTGGGAAACTGATAGGATGAGGCATCGCTATTCTCGACCAGCAGGCACTCGACTGGCGCGAGGCGCTGCAATTCAGCATCCAATGCCAGCGGCAATTCGTCAGGTCTGAACCAGGTTACCATAAACTCGCCGGTACTGACATCGACGGCAGCCAGTCCCGTTTGCTGGCGGCCAGGCGCAATGGATACCAGATAATTATTCTGGCGTACTGGCAAGAGATCAGGTTCTGAGAGCGTCCCGGCGGTCAAAATACGTGTCACCGCCCGCTCGACTACATCCCTCCCCTTCGCTTCGCCTTGCTGCTCACAGATCACTACTTTATAGCCACGCTGAATCAGCTTCCCCACATAATTATCCAGAGCATGCACCGGAATACCCGCCAGGGGCACACGCTCCTTCCCTTTGCTATAGCTGCGTGTGGTACGCACAATCTGCAATTCACGCGCAGTAATATACGCATCCTCATCAAAGGTCTCAAAGAAATCGCCCACCTGATACATGAGGATCGCGTCGGGGAATTGTTTTTTGAACTCCAGATATTGTTTGCGAGCAGGACTCAGACTCGACAGAGCAGACATGGCAACACACCTCAACATAGCACAAAGGACATATTGGTTCTAACAGCGAACATCTGTACATTACCGTATTCTGTGCCCATTGTCAAAAGGCGGAACTTGCTGAAGCGACGAAGAAAGCAGACCTACAGCAAGAACAGAAAAAAGGGCTAGTTAGAGCGCGAAAAAAAGAGAAGACAAAACTTTTTTAAGCGTATCGCGTATTGCATAATAGGGACTATGAGCATAAACAAGACCTCCGTGGAACCGGCAGAGACAGGCAGTCAGAGACACTGCTATTGCTACGAGCATTGCTCATCTCACTAAAGCGCAAGTTGGATCACACAGGTTGAATGCCAGAAACCAGAAGAAGGATTTTGATCTAAGATGACAGATATCGCTGCACCAATTACAGCCGTCACAGTATATTCAGATCGAGCTTTAATCACACGACGGGGGAAAATCACGCTTGAAGCAGGCGAACATGAGCTACGTATCAATAATCTCCCCCCCTTTTTGCGCGACTCGCTGCGCGCCTCCGGCCGTGGTCCACAAGGCACACGCATCCTGAATGTGGATGTCACCACAGCCTTTAATCCTCGCCCGCCCGAGAAGGATTTCGAACAGCTTCAAACAGATCTGGAGGATCTCCAACAGCAGCGCCAGATCTTACAGGCCAAACAGGATGCCTTGCATGATCGCCGCCAATGGCTCCGTGCACTGGGTGAACAATCCAAAGACTTCGCCCGCGGTCTGGCACAGGGACAGATGACCCCCAAAGATTGCGCGGACTTTTTCCAGTATATGTCATCCCAGGCCGCGCTGGATGCCGAGTCTGCCCTGGATCTGGAAGTGGATATGCAGCGGATTCAGCAGCAGGTAGAGGCCAAGAAGCGCGCCTTTAATCAGCGTCAGGGAGATCTCATCCTGGCGGATCGCCAGGCAGCGATTGTCGCTGTCGAACTGGCCAGCGCAGGTGATCTCGAACTTGAAATCTCCTATCTGGTGCGCAACGCCTCCTGGTATCCTCAATACGATATCCGTGTCCAGCGAGATGAGACACAAAATCGCGGGAGCGTCGAGCTCACCTATATCGGTATGGTACAACAATCGACCGGAGAGAACTGGGAGAATGCCGAACTATCGCTCTCAACAGCCCGTCCCAGTCTGGCCGCCATCTTACCAGAATTACAACCCTGGTATTTGAGAGAATATAATCCCCCCCCACGCCCCATGGCAGTGCCAGCCGCCGCGCCCATGTCGTCCTATGGACGAGGTTCTACCGTCCCCCATGCTAAGAAGAACGCCCTTCTTTCGAGTACAGCAGATTCTGAGAGTCTCGAACTCGATCAGATGGAGCCACCAACCCCTGAACTGGTGGAAGCCGAAGTTGCCATTGCCACGATCGAAAAAAGTGGCACCGCCCTCGTCTTTCACATCAGCCGCTCCATCGACATTCCATCAGACAACTCGCCGCATAAAACAACCATTGCACGCGACGATCTCCCCTGTGAATTCGATTATGTCAGTGCCCCCGCCCTGGAGACCAATGCCCACCTGCGAGCCACGATTATCAATTCAACGGAACGCACCCTGCTCGAAGGTCAGGCCAGCATCTTCCTGGGCGCGGAATATGTCGGCACCACCGCCCTGGCCTTCACCGCCTCCCGTGAAGAATTCAAAGTCTTCCTGGGCATCGATGACAGCCTTAAAATCAAACGTGAACCAACCGAGCGTGCCGTCGATAAAGGAAATCTCTTGCAGGGAGATATTCGCCGCAGCACCTATGCCTATCGCATCAATATCTACAATTATGCGGCCGCGCCGCGCAAGGTTATCGTGCGCGACCACATCCCGGTTCCACAACATGAACGCATCAAAGTCAGAGTGCAGAGCATCACGCCCCAGCCAATTGAACGTAGCAAGCTTGAACTGCTCACCTGGGAATTCACACTACCCGCCAATGGAGAGCAAATTATCGAGTATCGCTTTACCGTTGAACATCCCCAGAGCCTGCGCGTCGTTGGCCTGCCATAGCCTATCATAACCGTTTGAAAAAAGCCCTGCAGTTTCGTTTATAGTAACACATGATTCTTTTAATCAAATTGATCACTATACGCGGGATAATCACCGCAACAAAGGAGCGAGCAAACCTATGGCTGGACCACGCAACGCAATGGAAGTGCGACCAGGTTATCGCGGCAGGGCTTTTACCTCTGACCTCAGTGGTCAGGAATTCTGGCTGGTGGTGGATAAAGGCTTTCAACCTATGGGCCTGGTAGTAGGCAACTGTATTTATTCAATGGGCGCGGTACGCAACTGGCTGGTTGGCATTAAAGGCAACTTCCAGGGCGAGCTAAAAGAATATTCCGAGCTGATGTATCAGGCACGCGAACTGGCGATCAGCCGCATGCAATTTGAGGCGGATCAATTGGGTGCCGATGGCGTGATCGGCGTCGATATTAAAGTCGAATTCATGCACAACAATGAGTGGATGGAAGTCACAGCTATTGGTACCGCTGTACGCTACGTCGGCGCAGGGCCTAATCTGCCTCCCACCAATCAGGGCAAAGTGGTAATTCCTACCAACTAACCAGCTATTTTCAGGATAGAAAAGGCCTTCAATAAGCGAGGCATGATCTGCTACAATACAAACAAGATTAAAACCGAGGAGTGGATCATGCCTTCTTTTGATATCGACCGTGCCCGCAGCGCAACGCCAGCTAGCGCCAATATCCTGCATTTCAATAACGCTGGCTCTTCATTGATGCCACAACCCGTACTCGACGCAACGATTGAACATCTGCAACTGGAAGCGCAAATCGGCGGCTACGAAGCATTCGATCAGCAACAAGACCTTCTGGAGCATGGCTATGCCGCCGCCGCCCAACTGATCAATGCCTCATCCGATGAGATCGCCTTTCTGGAGAGCGCCACCGCCGCCTGGAATGCCGCCTTTTACTCGATTCCCTTCAAGCCGGGTGATCGTATTTTGACTTCAATGGCTGAATATGCCAGTAACTATATCGCTTATTTACAGGTCACCCGGCGCACCGGAGCCGTCGTCGAAGCTATTCCCGATGACGAATATGGACAACTTTCGATAGAGGCATTGCGCAACACCATTGATGAACACGTCAAACTGATTGCCGTCACGCATGTTCCCACCAGCGGCGGGCTGGTAAATCCAATTGAAGCTATCGGCAACGTGGCACGCGAGGCCGGTATCCTCTATCTGGTCGACGCCTGCCAATCCGTGGGACAGATGCCAATCGATGTACAGAAAATCGGCTGCGATATGCTCTCCACCACGGGTCGTAAATACTTACGCGCACCACGCGGCACCGGCTTTTTATATGTACGCCAGGGCTTGATTGAACAGATAGAACCAGCAACATTGGATATGCATGCCGCTACCTGGGTAGCGCGGGATCGCTATGAAATGGTCTCTAATGCGCGCCGCTTCGAAGCTTTTGAAGCCAATTATGCCAGCAGGATTGGTCTGGTCACTGCCATCGATTATGCCCTGGATTGGGGTATGGATACGATCTGGAGACGGATCAAAGAGCTGGCATATCGACTGCGCACCCGGCTCACAGCCATTCCAGGGGTCATCGTCCATGATCGCGGCATTACTCAGTGTGGAATTGTCACCTTCACCATTGATGGCGTCGATCCAGTAGACATCCAAAAACAGCTCAACGCGCAACGCATCAACGTCTCCATCGCCCAGCGCAGTTCAACTCGCCTGGATCTGGAGGCCAGAGGACTGACCACTATGATCCGCGCCTCGGTCCATTACTACAACACAGACGAAGAGATCACCCGCTTCTGTCAGGCCATCGACAAGCTCGCAGCCATCTAATGAGTTAAACTACCCATTAGATAAAAAAGAACAAAAACATAGGTGCGGCACGAACGCATGTGAGTCCCGCTTTCCCGTTCATCGTAGGATATGCTCACCCCAACGCGTTGTGATGCCTCCGGGTAAGACGGATGAGCCTACGGGCAAGCATATCCTACGATGAACGGGAAAGCGCACCTCGGCTGCGGCCTTGGCACGCACCTACGTTTTTTGTCTTGATTTTCGTTCACTAAACGGTTTTACCTATGAAGCGGAGGAATTTGTCGTTGAGCATGGCGTCATCCAATTGAACTCCTTGCATGGTTTGTTCGATCAGGAATTGGCTGACTTTGTTGGCATCATGGGTATCCTCAAAGATAGCTATCTGCCGATCAGCTCCGGTGCCACGTGGATCGTCGAGGAGCTTGTGGAGATACTCGATTTCACGGCGACTGCCCAGTTCATCCACAACATCATCAATAAAGGCTAGCATTTCGCGAATCGCATCGCGCATCGAGAGATGGCTACGTTTTACAAAATCAATCACCTCGGCATCCAGGCCGTAACGCATCGCCCGCCACTTGTTCTCGTCAATATAGTCACGAGACAGCACTGGTACTTCCTTACCGCGCTCATCCAGTTGAACAAGTTTCGCGATCAGGCTCTGGCAGAGAGCGGCCAGGGCCAGTGTATCCTCAATGGTAGCTGGCATATCACAGATGCGGAACTCGATAGTATCGAAGAAGGGATGCGGACGAATATCCCACCAGATCTTTTTACCATTGTCGATACATTCCATTTCAACCAGATCATCCACAAAGTGATCAAAATGGGCGCGGTCCTTAAAAATGTCAGGCGTTCCACTGCGCGGGAAACGTTTCCAGACCACCGAACGATAGGATTTAATGCCCGTCATGCGTCCACCCCAGAAAGGCGCGTTGGTTGAAAGGGCCAGGATATGGGGTAACCAGGTACGCACCTGATTCATGATCTTGATTGACTGTTCCTTTGGCAAAGAGACATGGATATGCAGGCCAAAGATTAAAAGTGAGCGCGCGATATCCTGATATTCTTCTTCCAGTTCCTGATAACGCTCTTTGGGTGTAGGCTTCTGCTCATGCCAGGATGAGCTGGGATGCGTGCCTGCACTGATCAATGCCAGCTGTTCTTTTTGTAAGAGTTGGGCCATCAATGCCCGTGAGGTATACAATTCCATACGTGCAGCACTGATATCCGGCAAGATCGGCGAGACAAACTCTAAGACGGATTGCAACATTTCGGGCTTAATCTGCTCTTCAAAAATAGGCGCGCCCTTATCCAGAATTCCCTGCGCACGCGAAGCCAGTTTTCCTGTCTGAGCATCCACAAGTTGAAATTCTTCCTCAATACCAAGCATAAAACGTTTTTCCATCGCCAACACCTCTCCTCAAAGCTAGTGCGTCGCTGTTCAATTACACATGTACTCTTACCCTTTCTCACGATTCAAACGATAGTTGGGTTTCCAGATTATCCTCCAGTGCTGAAAATGATAGATGGGATAAGCGAAACATTTTCCTGGCACTTCAGCTCTAATCTAGTACATAGCTTATCAGTAAGGCATGGAGCGCATGGTATAATGCACCATACGATAGATACACCAAAGAGAGGTTCACTATGCGCCTACAAGGAAAAACCATCGGATATTTTGTAGCCCAGGAGGTTGAGGATCTGGAGTTCTGGGTGCCGGTTATGCGCCTGCGCGAAGAGGGTGCTCGGGTGATCGTGATTGGTCTCGATAAGCAGACGGTGCATGGCAAACATGGACTTGAGATGACGCCGGATGTGAGTATTGATGAGGCCCCAGGTGCCGCCGATCTGGATGGACTTGTGATCCCTGGTGGCTGGGCTCCTGATAAGTTGCGTAGAAACCAGCGCGTACTGCAACTGGTACGCGAGATGCATACCCAACACAAGATTATTGGTACGATCTGCCACGGTGGATGGGTCCCCATCTCCGCCGGTATTCTACATGGACAGAAAGCAACCGGCTCAAAAGGCATTAAGGATGATATTACCAACGCCGGTGGGATCTGGGTGGATGTGCCCGCCTTCCGCGAGGGGCATTTTGTCTGGGGCCGCGTTGTCGAAGATATACCAGCCTTCTGCCATGAACTGGTAGATGCTCTGGCTACAGCACAAAATTAATTCTGGCTAGTTAATCCTGCCGGTTGTGTCACCGTGGCATGACCGGCGGTAAAAATACTACAGCAATACATAGTTACAATGCTCTAATTACTTATAAGATCGCAATCCCAAGTGTCCGGAGGGAACATGAGCCAATTTCTCGCTGCCCTGGCCCAACATATTTTAATCTATGATGGAGCGATGGGAACCAATATTCAACGCTATGAACTGACCGCCGAGGATTATGGCGGTGCTAAGACTGAGGGGTGCAATGAGTACCTCGTTTTGACGAAGCCATCGGTTATCGAGGAGATCCATGCAGGCTTTTTGGAGGCTGGGTGCGATGTTATCGAGTCCGATTCGTTCACGGCCAGCCGCCTGAAACTGGATGAGTATGGCCTGGGACATCTGACACATGAGATTAATTTTGCGGCGGCACAACTCGCTCGTAAGGTGGCGGATCGCTATAGCACGCCAGAACAACCTCGCTTTGTGGCTGGCTCGGTCGGCCCTACCGGTATGTTGCCCTCCTCGGATGATCCTCTGCTGAGCAATATTACCTATCAGCAGTTGCTTGAGCTGTTCCGCGAGCAGGGCCGTAGCCTGCTTCAGGGTGGCGTGGATGTCTTTATCATTGAGACCAGCCAGGATATCCTTGAGGTGCGCGCTGCAATCACAGGTCTGCGTAAGGCGATGGAGGATGAGGGTCGCGAGGTGCCGATCCAGGCTCAGGTGTCACTGGATACCAGTGGACGTATGTTGCTGGGTACCGATATCGCGGCGGTGATGACAACGCTGGTCGCCCTGCGGGTGGATATCGTGGGCCTGAACTGTTCCACGGGTCCAGAGCATATGCGCGAACCAGTGCGCTTTCTGGCCGAGAACTGTCCACTCCCCATTTCGACCATCCCCAATGCGGGTATCCCTCTGAATGTGAATGGGCAGGCAGTCTATCCTATGGAGCCAGAGCCAATGGCGCAGGCGTTGTTGGACTTTGTGACGGAGTTTGGAGTCAATATTATTGGAGGTTGTTGTGGCAGCAGCCATGAGCATTTACGTGCTATTGTGCAAGCCTGTCGCAATGCCCCCCGTCAGGCCCGTCCCATCGCCGACCAGAACATCCTCAACAAACGCTTCCAGGACATCATTCTCCCCGCCGTCTCCAGCGGTATCCGCGCCACCGATATGCAGCAGAGTCCTGCTCCTTTGATTGTGGGTGAGCGCGTTAACGCCACAGGCAGCCGTAAGGCGAAACAGGCCCTGCTCGCCGATGATTATGATACCCTGCTGGCAATTGGACGTGAGCAGGTCGAGGGCGGTGCCCATGTGCTAGATGTCCAGGTAGCTCTGACTGAGCGCACCGATGAGGATGTGCAAATGGCAACATTGGTCAAGAAACTCTCGATGGGCCTGGAAGCCCCCCTGGTGATCGATAGTACCGAAGCCAATGTGATCAAGGCCGCCCTGGAGATCGCTCCCGGTCGCGTGATCATTAACTCGATCAATATGGAGACTGGCCGCCAGCGTATCGACAGTGTAGTGCCGCTGGCGATCGAACACGGCGCAGCGGTGATCGCGCTCACCATCGATGAGATCGGCATGGGCAAGACGACGGCGCGTAAAGTCGAGATTGCCCATAAGATCTATGATATCTGTGTCAACGAATATGGCCTGGCCCCGAACTCGCTGATCTTTGATGCTCTGACCTTCCCGATCACGACTGGACAGGAAGATCTACAGACGGCGGCGATTGAGACCCTGGATGCCATTAAACAGATCAAGGCTGAACTGCCCGGTGTTATGACGATCCTGGGTGTCAGCAATGGCTCCTTCGGCTTGAAGCAGCATGCCCGCGCCGTCCTGAATAGCGTCTTCCTCTATCACGCCATCCGAGCGGGTCTGGATATGGCGATTGTTAATCCCACCCATATCAAACCCTATGCGGAAATCGACCAGGAACAACGCCAGCTTGCCGATGATCTGATCTTCAATCGGCCAGATGCCTTGCCCCGCTATATCGCCTACTTTGAAGCGCATGGACCACAGAAAAGTGAGGGCGACGAAAAGGTTGATCCAACCGAAGGCATGAATGTGGCCGAGAAAATTCACTGGCAAATCCTGCATCGGCGCAAAGAAGGCATCGAGCCACTCATCGATCAGGTTATCGTGGAACGCAGCGAGAGCCTGAGCATGCCAACCAATGACGCCGCCGTCAATGTGCTAAATACGGTCCTGCTTCCCGCCATGAAAGATGTCGGTGATCGCTTTGGCGCTGGCGAATTGATCCTGCCCTTTGTACTGCAATCCGCTGAAGTGATGAAGCGCTCGGTCGCCCATCTGGAACGCTATCTGGAGAAGCAGGAAGGCTATACCAAGGGTAAAGTTGTCCTGGCAACCGTCTTCGGAGATGTCCACGATATCGGCAAAAACCTCGTCAATACCATCCTGAGCAACAACGGCTATACCGTCTATGACCTCGGCAAACAGGTACCGCTCAACACCATTCTCGAAAAAGCTATCGAGGTGAATGCGGATGTGATTGGACTCTCGGCCCTGCTGGTCAGTACCTCCAAACAGATGCCACTCTGCGTTAAAGAATTGGATAAGCGCCATCTCAACTTCCCGGTGATTATTGGCGGAGCGGCCATCAACCGTTCCTATGGCCGACGTATCCTCTTTGTCGACGATCAGGCAGCCCAGACCGAACCACGTCCCTATGAGGCCGGTGTCTTCTATGCCCGTGACGCCTTCGAAGGACTGGATATCGTGGATAAGCTGACTAACTCACCTGAAGAGCGCGCAGCGTTTGTAGGTAAAAACCAGCTTGAGGCCCTCAATGAGCGCCTGAAGAAACAGAACAAACCAACGGTTGCCAGTCCAACGGCCGGTGTGGATATGACCACACCATCCAGCAGCATCAAGCCCGCATTGTCCATTCCTAAAGCACCCTTCTGGGGACCACGTGTCCTGGAGCGTATTGGATTGGAAGATGTGGCCGCGTGTATGGACTTCAAGACGCTGTATCGCCTGCACTGGGGCGGCAAATCACATGGGGCGGAGTTTGAGAAACTCATCAAGCAGGACTTTGAACCTCGGCTGGAAAGGATGTTGCGCGAAGTTCGTCAACAGCGCAGCCTGCATCCTGCCGTCATTTACGGCTACTATCCCTGCCAATCAAACGGCAATGAAGTGATTATCTATGATCCAGTCGCCTATCAGCAAAATGGAGCACGCAACGAAATATCCCGTTTTAGCTTCCCCCGGCAGGCCGAACGTGACCGTCTCTGTCTCGCAGACTACTTCGCCTCTGTGCAGAGTGGACAGGTCGACGTCGTGCCCTTGCAGGTCGTCACGATGGGGCAATCCGCCAGCGATGCCATTCAGGCCCTACAGGATCAAGGGAACTATTCAGAGGCCTACTTCCTGCATGGTCTGGCGGTAGAAATGGCCGAAGGATTAGCGGAATACACCAACCGCCTGATCCGCCGCGAACTGAGGATTGAACAGGATGAGGCCCGTGGCCGCCGCTATAGCTGGGGCTATGCCGCCATCCCCGAACTCGCCGATCATGAGAAACTCTTCAAGCTCATGCCGGTCAAGCAAAGCATCGGAGTCAATCTCACCGAAGCCTACCAGTTTGATCCCGAGCAAACCACAGCCGCCATCGTCGTCCATCATCAGCAAGCCGTCTACTTCGCCGTCCGCGCCGAAGCCAGCGAAGCCGTTGGTGTGTAGTGGTGTACAATTACAATAAAAACGGGCGTATGATGTTTTTTCTTATCCTATAATTACTGTGATGCACCAAAGACTCCTAGGAGTCTTTGATGCATCACAGTAATTATAGATCCTGAGCACCGCAGGTTCGAAAAATCATGAAAAACAGACAGAAGTATCATCCCACTTTGAGGCGAAGTGGGATGATACTCATCAGACCCCCTATACCTGATGCGACTTTTATGCTATACTGAACGAGAAATAATTCAGCCAGATCCTTTTTCGTTGGAGTTAGATGTGAACGTTAACCTATACCGACACACCTGTACCTGTCGCTACGTTTACAGAGGCAGCATCCAGCAGTAGCTCAGCCCTCTGTAAACGTATTGGCGTGTTCTCCAACCAGTTTATCCCTTCCCCACACGTCTTCTGCCTGAGCTACCACTCCAGATGGTTTTATCCTGTACACGAACAAGCATACAGACATACATAAAAGCCAGCCTTGCGCTTGCTAACGTACTAAACACACCAGACATACCAGGCACACCATAACGCAAGCAATAGCATAAAGATAGAGGAGATCAGCTCATGACGAACCTTCCAGACAAACCAGTCTATCTATATAACACCCTGACACGAACCAAAGATCTGTTTCAACCCCTGAATGCCCCCAATGTAGGCATTTATAACTGCGGCCCTACCGTCTATAAAGATATCCACATTGGCAATCTGCGCTCATTTACGACCACAGACTGGCTGCGGCGCGTCCTTGAGTATAATGGCTACAATGTAACGCTGGTGCGCAATATCACGGATGTCGGGCATTTACATGATAACGACGATACACGCGGTGGAGAGGATAAGCTGGAACATGAGGCACGTGAGACAGGACGTTCGGCCCAGGAAATCGCGGCCTTCTATACCAGACAGTATCTGGAAGATAGCGATGAGATGAATATCCTGCCACCCCACCAGGTGCCGCGCGCGACCGATCATATCCAGGAGATGATTGCGATTACAGAGCGCTTGATTGAAAATGGCCTGGCCTATGAGAGTGATGGAAATGTCTATTACGCGGTTAGTAAATTCGCTAATTATGGCGCGCTCTCTGGTAATACGGTAGAGAATCTGCGCTTGGGTGGACATGGGCGCGTGCAGATGGAGGTAGCCGAGGATAAACAGAACGCTGAGGATTTCGCGCTCTGGAAACATGGTGATGCAACCCGGCAGATGAATTGGGAGAGTCCCTGGGGAACTGGCTTCCCTGGCTGGCATATAGAGTGCTCCGCGATGGCGACCAAATACCTGGGCGAGC
This sequence comes from Dictyobacter arantiisoli, assembly GCF_008326305.1. Classification (GTDB taxonomy): domain Bacteria; phylum Chloroflexota; class Ktedonobacteria; order Ktedonobacterales; family Ktedonobacteraceae; genus Dictyobacter; species Dictyobacter arantiisoli. The sequence goes on from NZ_BIXY01000032.1 coordinate 20,092, forward strand.
AGTTCGATATCCATACGGGCGGTATCGATCTGGTCTTCCCGCATCATGAGGACGAAATCGCGCAGAGCCAGGGTGCAACGGGTAAGCAACCGGTACGATACTGGGTGCATAACGAGTTTCTGGACTTCGGGAATAGCAAAATGTCCCGCTCGGTCGGCAATGTCTTGCTCCTCAAGAACCTGAAAGAGCGTGGAATTGAGCCGATGGCCTATCGCTATCTCTTGCTGACCGCTCACTATCGCTCGAAGCTCAATTTTACGGATGACTCGATCAATGCCGCTCAGAATGCCTTGAATAATCTGCGCTCTGATCTGGCCGAACTCCCGATCACCGAGGCACCTACCGCCTGGTCCACGGAAGCCCAGAAGTTCCATGCCGCCTTCCATGATGCAATCAATAACGATCTGGATTTCCCGACCGCGCTCAGTATCACCCGCGAGGCGGCCCGTACCAATAAGATCGAGCCTGCCGAACGCCGACATCTTGTGCTGGACTTTGATCGCGTGTTGGGACTGAAGCTCGATACGGTTGTTCCTAAAGCTCCAGTGACAATTGGCGAGGATGCGCAAGAGTTGGTACGTCAACGCGACGACGCCCGCGCTGCCCGCAACTGGAAAGAGTCTGATCGCCTGCGCGATGCCTTGAAGGATCTGGGCTTCGAAGTACGCGATACCCCACAGGGTACGCAACTGGTGTAGATACGTTGCCTGACAGACCAAATACCCATATAACGCAACTGGCATGTGGAATCGGATTGGGCTACAATACAAGACATGGATAGTTTGCGCTATCAAGCCGCTATCCATGCCTTGTAAGATAGTAGTGCCACTATTATCCTGGTGGTCTTTCTTCCAGTAAAGGAGAAGCGGATGGCATCCTGGTGGCAAAAGACACGCACCCAGACAGCCAATGTTACGGCGTTTGTGAATAGCAGTTTTGAGCTGGCCCGGCGGCGTGCTCCTGCCAGTAGCGGCACACAGCAACTGACTGGATTACATGCGACGGTCGAAGTGCTAACTGATCGCTTCGGTGTTCCCCATATTTATGCCCAGAATGATGACGATCTCTATTATGCGCAGGGCTATATCCACGCACAACAGCGCCTCTGGCAAATGGATCTCAATCGTCGCATTGGGAGCGGGCGCCTCTCAGAAATCTTCGGTGACGTGACGCTGAAAACCGATCGTTTCTGCCGCCGTCTTGGCATGCATCGCATCGCAGCTGCAGAAGTTTCCAAACTTAATCCCGAAGATCTGCGTATCGTAGAAGCTTATGTACGCGGTATCAACAGCTTTATTGAGCAGAACAGCAAGCAACTGCCGATTGAATTTACGCTACTGCGCTACCAGCCTGAAGCATGGAAGATCGCGGATGTGATCCAATGGGGGAAACTCCAGGCCTGGAGCCTGAGCGGCAATTGGGAATCCGAGTTGATCCGTGCGCGTCTGGTGGCGAAGCTGGGGGTAGAACGCACCGCGCAACTGGAAGCGGGCTACGATCCCCAACATCCATTGATTATCCCTTCGGGGGTTGCCTATCAGGGCACCAATCTGGGACTGCTCGAACAATATGAGCAGATCCGCAATCTGAGCGGTCTGGGTTCGCAGGGCGGCAGTAATAACTGGGTAGTGGATGGCAGTATGACACAGAGCGGCTCCCCTATCCTCTGTAATGATCCTCATCTGGAACAGACGACGCCCTCAATCTGGTTTGAGTGCCATCTGATTAGCGCTGATATGGATGTAAGTGGAGCCAGTTTTCCAGGTGCACCCGGTATCATTATTGGCCGTAATAAACATATCTCATGGGGCGTCACCAACGCCGTCTCAGATATTCAAGATCTGTATATTGAGAAATTCGATCCTGAACAACCGGGCCGCTACGAGTTCGCCGGACAATGGGAAGAAGCCCAGATCTTTCGCGAAGAGATCATCGTCAAAGGACAGGATACTCCCTGTATTGAAGAGGTGCGCGTCACCCGGCATGGTCCTATCATCACCTACATGCCATCCCTGGCACAATCCTTAGCAAACGCATTTGAAGCAGGTACAGTAGAACAGCCACTGGCGTTACGCTGGACAGCCTTTGATTCCAATACGATGTTAACCGCCATCCGCCAGTTGAATCGCGCCAGCAATTGGGATGAATTTCGGACTGCTTTGCACGATTGGGATGCGCCACCACAAAATATTGTCTACGCTGATACCACTGGCAATATCGGCTACATCATGGCAGGAGCCATCCCTATCCGTGAACAGGGGCAGGCCCTGCTTCCTGTCCCTGGCTGGACCGGCGCATATGAATGGACTGGACTGATCCCTTTCAATGAATTGCCCCAGAGCTATAATCCTGCCGAGCATTTTATTGTCACGGCCAACAATCGCGTTATCGACGATACGTATCCTTACTATATCAGCCACGAATGGGTGAATGGCTATCGTGCTCAACGCATCAAGGATCTGCTGGTCAGTAAGGAAAAGCTCACAGTGGATGACATGGGTGCTATTCAAAACGATCAATATGCGTTACCGGCGCAAGAAATCGTTCCAATGATCCTCAAGCTTGAGGCCACGACAGGCATCAAACGGGCCACCCATGAGATCTTGCAAGCCTGGGATTATCAGATCAAGACGGATAGCATCGGAGCCAGCCTCTATACCACCTTCTTGCGCACCCTGGAACGTATCGTCCTGGATGCTATCATCGGCGACGACGAAGAACTGCTTCAATATTATCAGGGAAAGAGCCAGGGTGCATTGGGTGATGCCAATGGCTATCGCAATCGAGATATTCCCTTGCTGATTCGCCTCCTGCGGAGACAGGATGATGCATGGTTTAGCCATTCAGCCCTTCCCAATGGACCTACCAGTTGGAAGATGGCACTTGAGCGCGCTTTTGATGCCACCATTGAGGGGCTCAGAGCCAAACTTGGCAACAATATCTTACGCTGGCAATATGGCCTGATCCATACCATGATCTACAGACATCCACTTGGAAATAACAAAGCTTTGGCAGCACGCTTCAACCGCGGTCCCTTCCAGGTTGGTGGCAATGGGGATACCGTCAATGTCAGCCATGCCACGCTCAATGATCCCACCAATGTTGTGGTCGTCGCCTCTTATCGCCAGATCATCGACATGCAGCCAAATGGTACCTCATGCGCGATCCATGCACCAGGCCAATCGGGACATCCAGCCAGTAAGCACTATGACGACTTCATCCCACTCTGGCTAGAAGGCACATCTCATCCCATGTATCGGGACCGAAAGGATATCATTACCAATAGTGAAGGGAAACTCATCTTAAATCCCAAGATTTTCTCAAGTTTTCCAGATCAAAAATTTACAAATCCATGATAGTTTATTGATGAATCATAAGTATACTGTGCATATGTAAGAAGCAAGAGTAAGTCACAGGCTCTGCTTCGCTTGAAAAGAGGCTTGTACATGCGAACGAGCCTCCTTCTTTTTGTCCATTTCTCACCAAATAGCATCAATGACATACTTGATGGCCTCTGATTTCTCGAGTCTTTCTCTATATTTTCGCGCCTTCAGCACCTGCTGATATCTCTACTATTGAAGCAAATATTCTTCTCAGTCCTATCAAATACAAAATCACCGCTGTTTGCTCTTGACAAGGAAATAACAGAAAGCTATACTGCTTATAGCAAATAGTTATGAGGATTATTATGAATCTAGCGGAGAAGATTAAACATTTACGTGAAGTCGAAGGGGAATTACGAGGGTTTAATCGCCCAATGACACAAATGGAAGTCGTCAAAACGATGCAGCAGGAACTGGGGGTGAGTATCAGTCAGGCATATCTTTCACAGCTTGAAAGCTCAAAGAGGGTTCATCTGACCGCCTCCAGCCGTGATCTGCTCTCGCGTTTCTTTAAAGTACATCCTGGTTATCTCGTGAGTGATCCACCCGATTTCAGTACGGATCTACAAACCGAAATGGGTCAGGATACTGATCGTCTGAGCACCTGGCTGATGGCAAGTGCATCCGAATGGCGCGCCGAACCAGTGTTACATGATCTGTTACAAATTCTCTCAGAAGTAGAAGAACCACGGCGCTATCTCGCCGCCTTTCGCACCTTTATGGAACTGTCAATTGAAGAACTCGATGCGATTATCGATGCACTAGATATGCAAGAAGAATACGAAGAAGACTAAAGAGACACAAAAATACCAGTACCTTTTTATCAATTGTATTTTCAGCCCGATGCGTCGTCTATACCATGTAGGAGATGCATAGAAAAGAAACTATCGCGCAGATAGTTGTTCTAGCCTCGGTTCTGAGGCTCGTTTATACCAGGCGCAGTTTCCTGGATCTGTATCTCTATTCAGTAACAAAGAAGGAAGGAAATGACTCAGAGACAGGGTAATGTCCACAGTCAACAAAGGTATACCCATCACTGGCACCGACGCCATCCGCTTCTCCAACATCATCCCGTGTTGGTTTCATTGACGCTGATTAGTGTTGCCATCCTCCTTGCTATCGTCAGTTATTCTGCTGATAGCTTATTTCCCGTTCTCGCTTTTATTGGAGCATCTCCCACCGTCCCAGGCTTGTTATTGGCCTGTGTGTTGGGGACCTGCGGCATCCTCACCAGTATCATCAACATCATTGAACATGTTGAGCATGGACGAGCATATGCTGTATTATCTCCAGAGGCAAAGGAGCAACGCTATGATCTTTGATCAACTCTCTTTACTGTTTATTACCTGTTTTCTCATCGGCCTTCTCTACCTGATTGTCACGGCCCTCTTTGGATCGATTGGTCATAGCCATAGCCTCGGTGGAGATCACCATGGCATCGCCCATCATATCCATGTGGATGGACCGGGACATCATGGCACCCATGCTGGCGCGCAGCACAGTGGCGGCAGTGGAAGACTCCATCTCCCGCTCTTGGCGTTTCTCAATCCAACCAGTATTGTGTTCTTCCTGATTGGATTTGGTTTCTTTGGTTATGCCATTCATATTACTACATCCTTTACCATACCAATTATATTAGCGCTATCTTGTGTGAGCGGCATTGTAGTCGCGTTTCTCCTCTTGATGCTGTTTGCTCGTATATTTGGGAATAGTGAAGCCGCCACGGTTCAAGACATCTCTGACCGTACCGGATTAATCGGCAAGGTCAGTATTACAATCCAGCCCGACGGCATTGGGGAAATCCTCTATCTCTCGCCGGGTGGTATGCGTAAGAGCATTCCCGCCCGTAGCATTGATGGTCGTCGACTTGAGCGTGAACAAGAAGTCGTGGTAGTCAACTATCAAAATGGCATCGCGGACGTTGACACCTGGGAGCATATCGTCAATCAGGAAAACGCGCTCTCATCGCTGTCATCCGAATCCGATGATCTCAGCACGCTACGAGCACTTCTCGAAGAGCCATCTAAAAATGATTCTGCATATGTTATGCCTAATGATACTCAAAAGGAGCATCTATAATGAGTTTGCTAGTTCTCATAGGAATCGGAGTGGTCGCCTTCTTACTGATTGTGACCATCATCGTCCGGGTCTATTCAAACCTCTTACGCAAGGTCGGACCTAACCAGGCCTTGATCGTCTATGGCAATGGTGGGACCGAGGTTGTGACCGGGGGTGCCAAACTGGTCATCCCAATGTTCAGCCGTGCCCAGGAGTTCTCGCTGGAATTAATGTCCTTTGATGTTGCTCCCCCACAGGCCCTCTATACAACCCAGGGCGTGGCAATGAACGTCGAAGCCGTGACACAGATCAAAGTACGTTCCGATGACGAGAGTATCCGTACCGCTGCCGAGCAGTTTTTGAGTAAAACGCAAGAGGACCGCGAGAATTTGATCCGTCTGGTGATGGAAGGTCATTTGCGCGGTATCGTCGGTCAGTTGACCGTCGAAGATCTGGTAAAAGATCCTGAGAGCGTCGGCGGCAAGATGCTGCGTACCGTGACACCAGATATGCAAAAGATGGGCCTGGAAGTCATCTCCTTCACCATCAAAGATGTCCGGGACGAGAATGACTATATCGTCAGCATGGGTCGTCCACAGATCGCGCAGATCCGTAAAGAGGCCGATATCGCCTCTGCTCTGGCCCAACGCGACACGCAAATTCAGCAGGCCAATGCCTCGCGTGAGTCTGCGGTAGCCCGCGCCAAAGCTGACCAAGAGCGTGTAAAAGCGGAAGCCGAGTCGATGGCCTTGCAGGCTGAGTCACAACGTAACCTGGCCTTGAAAAAAGCCACCTTCGATGGTGAAATCAAGAAGCAGCAAGCAACCGCCGACAAAGCCTATGATATCCAATCCAATATCACGCAACAGCAGGTGATCGAAGAAGCCATTCGTGTCACTGAGGTCGAGAAGAACGCTCAGATCAAAGTACAACAGGCTGAAATTCATCGCCGCGAATTAGAATTGGAAGCGACGATCCAGAAAGCCGCTGAAGCCGAGCGCCGCCGGATCGAAACGGTTGCCGGAGCCGAACGCCAGCGCTTAATCCTGGAAGCCCAGGGTCAAGCAGACGCTGCCAAAACACGTGGTACTGGTGAAGCAGATGCCAACCGTGCTCGTGGTCTTGCCGATGCCGATATCATTCGTGCGCGTGGTCTGGCGGAAGCAGAAGTTATTCGTGCCAAAGGTGAAGCAGAAGCGGATGCCATGAAAGTCAAGGCCGCTGCGTTCCACGAATACAACCAGGCTGCGGTATTGGATAAGTTGCTGACAGGTATGCCTGAAATGGTTCGTGCTATTGCTGAGCCACTCAGTAAAGTGGACAAAGTCACTATCGTCTCTACTGGCGGTGATGGCAACCACAATGGTGTTGGAGCCAGTCGTCTCACTGGTGATGTCATGAACATGGTCGCACAGGTACCAGCGCTGTTCGAACTACTCAGCGGCGCTAATATCGGTGAGCTCATGAACAATGTCCCTGCCTTGAAGAAAAATGAGCAGGAGAAAGCCAGTCAGAACGGTGCCACCGTCAATGGAACTGGAACCGTTGAGCCCCCCACTCAAAAAATGTAGTATCATAAAAGAGTAGGATCATACTGCTGGTCCTACTCTCCACTCATAACCATCAAAACTAGCACAGAACTTACGGAGTAAAGCCCATGAATTTGTTGGAACGCGTACTCACACTGCTACGAGCCAACCTCAATAGCGTTGCCGAAAAATCCGATAATCCTGAAAAGGCGTTACGGCAACTCCAGCTTGATATGCGTAACCAACTGGTACAGGTGAAGACAGAGGTTGCTAAGGCCATCGCTGAAAACCATGTGCTACAAAAACGTGGGCAGGCCAAGAAAGTGGAAGCAGATACGTGGCTCAAAAAAGCTGAACAGGCAGTGCATGAACAAAACGACAATAGTGCACGGCAGGCGCTTGCCCAATATAATGCCCTCAATAAGATCTATCGCCGCTATCAACAGCAGAGAAAAGAACAAGAACAGCTGATCATGACATTGCGTGCAGCCCTACAACGGCTCGAAGCTAAGATAGATGAGGCTGAGACAACGATTGAATTATTGGAAACACGCAAACGCAACGCATTGATTCAACAACGTGTCTATGAAGCCCTCCAAAAAACGGATAGCCAGAAGCAGGATTTCACAACCCAGACCATGGAGACATCCCAGACAGCCGAAGCACAGACACTCGCCAATCTCCAACCGTATAACAAGAACAGCACCGTAAAGCCACTACAGAGTGATCATGCCATTGAAAAACAACTCCGCTCGATGAAACGCCAGCAAAATGGGGCATCAGAACCACTCAACCAGCAGCAGGAAAACTATCGACCACACACGGGACCACTCGCTCCACAGACACAGATACCGACAAACAACGAGTTAACCACAACTCGCAGGCGTCTCCGCCCCCAGAGCAGAAATATGCAGCAGCCAGTCGAGCCATCGACTGACGCAGATCTGGATCTTGAATATCTGAAAAAACTGCTGGATACGCGACAACCTCAGGATTCATAGGCAAACTGAACACCAACGCTGTATACAGTGCAAACTGCTACTATCAGTCAATGCCGACTAGTGTGAGAAATAGAGTGCCAGCAGGACCACTACGACTATCGCGATGATGCCACCCACGATAATCGAAAACATCTTATTTGGGCTCTCTTCTTCTGTGGACTCAATCTGATCATGATTCATAGTATGCTCCAGCCTTTCAACTCTCAAATCTTGCTAAGACACACGATTACACGCTAACGCAAAGCAGCACTAATTGATTCATCAACATTTGCCATTACTTCCAGGCATTCGGTTGGATTGGCTTCACGGGTTGTAATCAGGACCTGAAAAGCTTTGTTTTCATTGCCAACCATACGCAGCAATAGATGACGTTTCGCACTGGTAATTACAATCGTCTCCTGCTCCCCCCACTCAGCTTGATCAAGAGCAGCGGCAGAGACACTTCTTTGAATGGTACTAAAAGAACGACAGATTTTAGACACATCGATATCATCGATAGCTACCTGCGCAATCGGCTGACCATCCACAGTAACGACAGCGGCGGCAACAAAACCGGATATCGAATAACCCAATGTTTGCAATGCAGAAACGAGAGAAGCATAGTTCCGTCGTGCGGCCTGCTGGGCCCGCAAAATGCCAGAGGATAACTGTGCATTGCTCTCCTGTAAATCGCTCTCCGGCGCTTTAGGCTGAGCTTGCTCTAGACGTGTCTGATGTACAGGCGGCATTTGACTGCTATTTTGATTGGCATAGAGTGAAGGCAATGGACCAGAAACACCAGGTTGCTTGCTCTGGCTCATCTCTTTTGGAAACTTGATATGAGGAGATGAGCCCCATTCGGCAGAGGAGGGCCGCAACAGATTTGTCTCTGGAAATGCGCTCTCAGGATATTGATTCGTCTGGACAAATTGATTCTCTTGCGACTCTGGTAGCTGTCCCTTTGAAGCAGCCCAATCGCCCCTGTTTGACTCAATTTTTGGCGTGCTGGGTAGCGCATGCATGGCGCTCGATGATATTCCCGCTATAGGAGCAGGTGCAGGTGCAGGTGCAGAGGGAGATGGTGGTACAATGGCACGCTGCGATGAGGTGGGTTGATCTGTTAACCAGCCCGGCAATGCGGGTGCAGGAGCAGAGTTCTGCGCAGAAACCTCTCCCATACGCTGCAACAACTCATTCAAGGCATTTCCATCCATCGCCATAGTTGGGGCGGCAGAAGCATCCTCGAATCCGCTCTGGCCGGGATGGCTGGCCGATCCATTGCCATTCACCTGTGCGAAGTGGCTGGTACTCTCCCACCATTCTTTTTCGCGCCCGGGATGAGAGATGTCGATATTGGGTAGTGCGTTGTTCATTCCCATATCCATATTTGGAGCCGGTGACAGATCAGGCTGATATTCGGTCAGGACCGCAAAAGGGGTATCATCGATCTCGCCCGGCGAAAAAGGAACTGGTGCGCTACGGATAGTTTCCATTTCGCCACTGTATTGCGGCTGATTGGCATATTTTGTACGATATTGTAGGGCCTGAAAGATCAAGCGTGAGAGCGGTTGCGTCACATTCGCCACGCCCTGTTGCTCATTCCACGGTTGCTGAATCACGGTTCCATTTTTATGGGCGGCCAGTGCAAAAAATGCCTCTTCCCCACGGAGAACCCCATATTCAGCCCAGGTTAATTCTCCATTCTGGAAACAGAGAACGCCACGCTCCTCTAGACCAGTATTGATCAGCAAGGTAATACTTTTGCGACTCATGGTAATAATCTGGATTACATCCAGCAAATCGAATGAATCCAGGCTAGCGGAAAAGCCAGTTTGCTGTAACAGGCGTCGTAGTTCTTCTTTCAGCAAACGAACATCTAATGGCTTCTCAAAATAGCTGACGGCCCCACTTTCTAGAGCCTGCATACGTAGCGCAACGGCATCGCCCTCACCCAGCATAATCATACGGGTCGTGGGGCGATATGCGCGCAACCATTGAAGCAGTTCAAAGCCATCAGAGCCAGGTGTCTTCAAGTCGCAAATCACCACATCATACTCTTCAGACCAGAGGGCACGCACAGCATCCGCCCCACTCAACGCCCCTTGTACAACGTAGCCATCTTTGCGAAGAGCGTTGACTAAATTCTGGTTGAGAGCATCCTCACCCGCAACCACAACAATGCGCCAGACATCAGACATTATTACTACCACCTGAAACAGATTTTGATCCTGGATCACTCTTGTATAGCGAAAGATTTATTGTGACGGCCATCGACTATACCGCCCAGATATATTGCCTTAGATATGATTATAATCAATACACAGTTGTTTAATAAATAATCAAAATGAGCGCACTTCACCACTGTTTCCCGCGCTAAAAATGAGAACGATTCTGGTTAAATTCGGCAATGCTTCGAAGAAGTGTATCACGCTACCGTAGGTATGGCAAGATAGATAGGGATCAGGTACCAGGCAACGTGAGAAGCACATTTGTAGCACCCCGATGGAACGTGCTATACTCCACACAGCAAGCGGTACCCTGCCGCACAAAAGTCGTAGTACTTCTGTTCGCGCAACCACGGGCACCTACTCATAATAGAGAAGGAGCATTCTTAATAATGACTTCACCAATAAATCCACAAGATATTGGAAAACAAAAAGCTGGCGCGGCCGCCGCAGAACTCATCAAAGAGGGTATGGTGATTGGCCTGGGTACAGGTTCAACTGCTAAACGCCTGATTGAAGCGCTAGGCGAACGCGTGAAAAATGGACTGCATATTGTCGGAGCCGTTCCCAGTTCAGATGAGACCGCTGCCTATGCCGCTCAATATAATATTCCAATCACAAATCTGGATGAACATCCTGAGTTGGATATCTATATCGATGGTGCCGATGAGATTGATCCACAATTGCGCCTGATCAAGGGCGCGGGTGGGGCCTTGCTACGGGAAAAGATTGTAGCTACCGCTGCGAAACGCTTTGTCGTGATTGCCGACCCATCCAAAAAAGTTGAGCAATTGGGACATAAATATCCATTGCCCGTCGAGGTTGTGCCGCTGGCCGTGACTCCGGTCAAAAATCGGCTCGCCAGGCTGGGAGCACAGGTAGCGATCAGAGAACGCAACGGGCAAAAATTTTATACCGATAGTCACAATCTGGTTATTGACTGTACCTTTCCCGAAGGTATCACTGATCCCACCGCACTCGATGCCACCATCCATAGCATCCCCGGTGTCATCGAGACAGGACTCTTTATCAATCTGGCCAAACAGATCATCATTGGAAAACCAGACGGGGTTGAGATCTATCCCCAATAGCTGCTAGCAAAAGAAAGAGAGAGTTATTCAGCTATGCACATAGTTCGCACTGTTCAAGCAATGAAGCATGAACGCGCACAATGGACCGGTTCTGTTGGTTTGATACCGACAATGGGCTATCTGCATGAGGGCCATCTCTCCCTGGTGCGTCAGGCCCGGGCGGAACAGGAACATATCGCCGTCAGTATTTTTGTCAATCCAACCCAATTTGGTCCACATGAGGATCTCTCCAGCTATCCCAGGGATGTTGAACACGATCTGCAACTGCTCGAAACTCTGGGGGTAGATAGCGTCTTTCTTCCTACTGCCGCTGAAATGTATCCCTCTGGATTTTCTACTTTTGTTAATCCAGAGGGGACTGTGGCGGAAGAGATTGAAGGGGCGGCGCGTACAGGACATTTTCGTGGTGTCGCAACCATTGTATTGAAACTATTTCATATTATTCAGCCGCAGCAGGCGTACTTCGGACAGAAGGATGCACAACAGGTCGCCATTATCCAGCGTATGATTGCTGATCTGAATGTACCCGTCGAATTACGTGTACAGCCTACAATCCGTGAGCAGGATGGACTTGCGATGAGCAGTCGCAACAGCTATCTTGATCCCATTGCCAGGAAACAGGCAACAATTGTGTATCGAGCCCTACAAGCCGCGCAAGCCGTGTTTAATCCCCAATCACCACCGAGCGCGCAAGCTGCCATCCAGGCCGCCCGGCAAGTCATTGCCAGCGAGCCAGCAGCTCAACTGGACTACATAGAAATCCGTAATCCTGACAACTTCCAGCCTCTTGAGATCTTACGCGCCCCGGCCCTCCTCTTGATCGCTGTACGCCTGGGCAACACACGCTTGATTGATAATTTTGTGTTACACCCCGATGGCACATGGGATAGCGGCCAGATCCAATCCCATTCATCAACACAGCAATAAAATCAGGCACCAACATATACATAATATAGATTGTTTACTCACTATTTACTATCCAGTGTGTGTATATCCAGATTACCCCAAGCGCTAAATGATATACCAAGTACAAAGAGAGAAGAAAAAAACAATGCGCGATAAAGTAACAATTCCAGCTATTAAAGCTCGCAAACATGGTCCAAAGCTCACAATGGTCACAGCCTATGATGCTCCAATGGCCCGCATCGTTGATCAGGCAGACATCGATATGATACTCGTTGGTGACTCGCTGGCAACGACAGTACTGGGACAGACAGATACGCTTGCCGCGACCGTTGATATCATGATTCATCATAGTGCGTCGGTCGCTCGGGCCAATCCTCGCGCTCTGATTGTCACCGATATGCCGTGGCTGAGCTACCATGTCTCGCGTGAAGAAACGATCCGCAATGCCGGACGCCTGATACGTGAGGGCAAGGCGGAAGCGCTCAAGTTGGAGGGTGGACGTAAACGCCTCCCGATGATCGAGGCGATCCTGGCAGCTGAGATTCCGGTCATGGGACATCTGGGACTCACTCCTCAATCGTTTCATGCTATGGGTGGCTATCGTGTCCAGGGAAAAGATCTGGAGGCGGCGCGCGAATTGATTGCGGATGCGAAGGCGCTAGCACAAGCAGGTGCCTTTGCCCTGGTCCTAGAGGGCATCCCTGATGTGCTAGCAGAGATCATAACGCAAGAAATCGCTATTCCAACCATTGGCATTGGCGCGGGCGTACACTGCGATGGGCAGGTGCTTGTCTTCCATGATGTGCTGAGCTTTAATCCCGATCCCACTGGCAAGCAGGCAAAATTTGTACGCCAGTACGCCCAATTAGCGGAACTGGCAACCACAGCGCTTCAACAATATAGTGCCGATGTACAGGCTGGAACCTTTCCTGCCGACAATGAAACGTATCATACCAATGCTGAAGTGGCTCGCACATTGCGTGTAGCGATTAACAATCCACAACACGAGCAGTAAGACATCCAGAATGAATTTTAGCGGAGTAGCAAACAAGAGGAAAGGCGAGTACAAGCATGGCAACGATTATTTATGACGCGGATGTGAACGCCGAACTAATCCGCCAGAAGCGGATTGCGATTATTGGCTATGGCAGCCAGGGACACGCCCATGCACTCAATCTGCGCGATAGTGGCTGTGATGTGCTGATAGGCTTGCCAGAGACCAGTAAGAGTCGTATAAGGGCAAGTAAAGATGGCTGGACACCAGTTTTACCAGCCGAAGCGGCAGTTCAGGCGGATGTTATCATGCTCCTGGTGCCGGATCAATATCAGGGACAGGTCTATCAGGAGAGTATCAAAGAACATCTTACGGCGGGCAAATTGCTGCTGGTAGCGCATGGCTTCAGTCTTCAATATCATCAGATCGAGCCACCTGATACGGTCGATGTTGCCATGGTTGCGCCCAATGGCCCGGGCGCGCAGCTACGGTATATGTATAGCCTTGGAAAAGGCATTCCCGCGCTCTGGACTATCTGTCAGGATGTCACCGGGCAGGCCAGAACATTGACACTGTCCTATGCTCACGCTTTGGGCTGTACCCGCGTTGGCGTCATCCAGACCACGCTCTCCGAAGAGACCGAGACGGATCTGTTTGCCGAACAGGTAGTTCTCTGTGGTGGCCTCACCTCGCTGATCCGCACGGCCTTTGAGACACTGGTCGAAGCTGGTTATCAACCAGAGGTAGCCTATACCTGCTGCTTACAGGAAGTCAAACTTATTGCGGACCTCCTCTATCAAGGAGGTATTCATTTTATGCACAACTCGATCAGTGATACCGCCGAATATGGAGACTATATGACAGGGCCGCGTATTATCGATGAGCATACACGAGAAAATATGCGCACAGCACTCCATGCTATTCAGAACGGTAGCTTTGCGCGCCAATGGATCACGGAAAATCAGGCTGGTCGTCCAGCCCTTGAGGCGATGCGACGACAAGATGCCAACCATGCAATTGAAGAGATAGGCAAACGAATGCGTCAGATGTAATTGTAGCATTTGCTGTAAGGATCTGTTATGGGTCTCTGTCTTTTAGGATGAAAGCGAGGACGGAGCGCGAGGTGTCCTCGCAATGATTCCCTTCCCCCATCACCCGGAAGGATAAAGAGCCTCTATTATTCTATAGTCAGTTTGGCCGAAAAAGCACAATTACCATTATATGTAATAACGCCAGGTCAGGTAGTTTCCTGTGTCGTACAAAAAATGAACCGGGCTCATTTTTTGTACGACACAGGAAACTTTTTTGGGTTTCACAAGTGTGGAAAGTCATAGTGGACGATTACAAGAAGGAAACACAGCCAATTTATTTAAAGTGCAACAAAGTAACAGCATAAAACGTCTAATCTACTAGCAACAGCAAACCAATAAACTCATACATACTCTTGAATATTTATACTTAAAAGCTCTCTCCAAAGATTATCGCTGTGACAGAGCTAAAAAATCAGGCATTATGATATGTCTGGATACATAGAGAGGCTCAGGGATATGCTGATAAAAAAGAGGCGGCCTTGGCGCACGTTATCACTCATGCTATACATTGGCGTCTTTGTGATTGTATTTCTACCTGGCTTATTTTTACCCGCATCCGTCGCGGCAAAATCATCTCACAATACCAGTAAGGGCCCCAGTATTCTCAAAGTCAGTATGGGCTTTGATGGTACATATGAAGATGGCAACTGGGTACCTATTCAAATTGCGCTCGCCAATAGCGGGAGTGATTTCACTGGGAAAATAGCGGTCAGCGTGCCAAATACCCCCCTCAATGGCATCAATAATATGACGATGACCGATACCTATCAAGAGAATATTAATCTTCCCCCTGGATCGCAAAAACAAGTTTCGCTCTCAGTCCCATTGAATCTTAGCTTGCAAGGTGCAACAGCCCAGATCTCTGTAGATCTACTGGATAGCGCTGGTCATAACGTGGTCCATAAAACGCTCAGTCCCATGTTCATCAATACTAATCTCACACTGGTCGGGGTCTTATCTGATACACCGAATAACTTCAACCAGCTTAATCTGGCGCTCTCCTCCCTTTTCAGCACGCAGGCACAGACAAAGAATCTGACAGCCGCTACGATGCCGACACAGGCCGCCGTACTGAATAACTTTAATCTAATCGTCATCGATAATTACACGACCGCCAATCTAAGCCAGAGTCAGCTAAATGCTCTGCAAAGCTGGGTCAATCAGGGAGGAAACCTGATCGTCACGGGTGGGCCCGAATGGAAACGGACTCTGAGCAAGCTGCCGTCCAGTCTCTTGCCAGTCAGTATCAATGGCACTGGCAACCTATCTGCGGGTACCCATCTGCTTCCAGTTAATGCCTATAGCAATGCGAACCAGGCTCCGCAGGACACGCTGTCAGCAACACTAGCGGTCAGTCAGGGAAAGACAGCGGCGAATAGTACGACCCTGCTGGCAGCGGGACAAACACCCCTGATAACCCAAAAGATCCTGGGACAGGGGACCACCTACTATCTCGCCTACGATCCTACCCTTGAACCACTGGCAAGTTGGTCAAAGACCAGTCAGATCTGGTCCAGCATCCTCTATCGAGCGTTGGGAGATCGCTCTATCGCTAATACCGCAAATTCCAATGCTGGACCGGTCACACAATGGCAAACAAGCAGCTATGATAGCTCATCACTCATTACCTTGTTGCAAAGTTTCTTTCCTAACGCCTATCCTTCCGTCTGGTTAGTGTTAGTACTCTTACTCAGCTATGTCCTGATATTGGGGCCAATTCGTTTACTGATCATTCGCGTCTTGAAACGAAAAAACTGGAGTTGGCGCATCGCCCTGACGACGATCGCCGCCTTTACTCTCCTGAGCTATGGCCTGGCCCTGCAACAAAAAGGATCAGCCATTATCAATAGCAGTATTACCGTCGTGCAACTGAATACACCTGATCAAAAAGGAAACACGGTCGGACAGGTGACAACATTCGTGGGGGTTTTTGTACCCAGTCAGGGAGACTTTCAAGTCCATGTGCCCGGTTCGGAACTGGTCCAATCCGCGCAACAGAATAACTACAACTATAGCTATAATCCGTCGCGGACCAATACCAATCAGCAATCCACCTTTACGCAAGGAAACAATAGCACAGATGTCGATCTACAGGGGGTGGATATCTGGACGACACGTACACTGGTCGCGCAACATGATTATCAAACAACTGGTGGCATTACCTCACAACTACAACTACACCAGAACAGCGTGAGTGGCACCGTTACCAATACATTGCCCTATGCCCTGACCGATACCTTTGTCATCCTGGGCAATAATTATGTAGCCCTGGGCGATTTACCTGCCAATGCCACCAAACAGGTCTCGCTCAAGCTCACCAGTAACAGCAGCACTAATAATACCAGGATGTCGGGAAGCAGTCTGACAATTGCGGATCAGATCGCTAATAGTCGAGGTCTCTCCGCCAGCGGCAATATGGGGCCTTATTATTCTAATGCTCCTGGCAGTCAGTTGCAAGATATGCAACATCGCCACGCGTTGATGCTTGAAGCAATGAGCGGGGGAACGTGTGATAACAATAATAATTGCTATCATCAAAATATGCCCAATGTGCCAATCATGAATAAGAATGGCATAATTGTCAAACGCATGGTTGGTGCCACCACTTCCAGTAACCGCGATCCACTCCTGCTGCCAGGCACAACAGCAACAATTATCGGCTGGGCGCAAAACACTGGCAGGCATGATGAAGCAGTCACCGTAAATGGTCAGATTACCAATGGGTCACAGGAAACGCTCGTACAAGCCCCATTGAACGTGAACTATATTGGTGCAGTACAAATCCCTTCCAGCGCTATCAATAGTCAGGTTGTGCACCTGGAACAAGGCAGTTCTGGTAGTATTCAAGAACCCGCTCCTGGCTATTATATGCTGAGCAATGGCAGTATGACGATTGAATATAGCATGTCAGGCACCACAAAACTACAAAATAGTAGCCTGGCATTTAGCTCATCAAATAATGCCATCAATATGATCACGAGTTCCAATGGCATCAATGCGGGTGCGACGACCAATATTAATCGCGTGCAAACGTATCTCTACAACTGGCGCACAAAAACCTGGGACCCGATTTCGTTCAGTGAGTATGCCTGTACCGTTTCATCGGCCCAGGACTATATAGGACCAGATGGCCGTGTACTATTACACCTCAGCAATCACGATGGCAACGCGATTTTTGACAAGCCAGCCTTAGAAATACAAGGGACTGTCACCCACTAGAGAGGGGCCTTATGCAATCGAGTGCACTATCAGCTACTCCGGCGGAAACGATAGAACCGCTGATAAAAATTCAAAATGTTTCCAAACGATATCATACAACCAACGCCCTTAATGATATTAATCTGGACATACCTCGTGGCTCCATTTATGGCTTGATTGGTCCTAATGGCGCGGGTAAAACTACCTTGATGCGGATTCTGGCGGCGCTTCTCACGCCCTCGTCTGGACAGGTCTGGTTTGATCAGCAAGAGGTTAGCACAATGCCCGGCATCATTCAACGCAAGGTTGGCTATATGCCAGACTTCTTTGGTGTGTATCCTGACCTGACCTCGGCAGAATATCTGGAATTCTACGCGGGCATTCATGGCATCCCACGTCAGAAACGAGCGGGCATCATCAACGATCTCTTGGAATTGGTTGAGCTAACATCCAAACGCGATGCACTGGTCGAAACGCTCTCGCGTGGTATGAAGCAGCGTCTCTGTCTGGCACGTGCCCTGGTCCATGATCCAGAGATTCTCCTGTTGGACGAACCGGCATCAGGGCTGGACCCACGCGCCCGTGTGGAACTGCGCGAATTAGTACGTACTCTCCAGGAACTGGGAAAAACCATCATCATTAGCTCACATATCCTGCTTGAACTGGCGGAGATGTGCAGTGATATCGCGATTTTGCAGAACGGTCAACTCATCATCGCGGGCAATGTCGAACAGGTGACACGCCAGTTAGGAGGCGAACGTCAGGTAGAAATTCGCCTGCTGGATAACACACGCGTTACAGAGACAATTGAATATCTTAAACAGCGCACTGAGGTTCATGCGGTGACGAACAACGAAGATACCCTCATTCAAGCGGATATCGAAGGGGATGATCAGGCATTGCATCAGGTGTTAATCGATCTGATCACGCAAGGTTTTCCAGTCGTCTCCTTCGCGCCCCGCTCAGGTGGCGGACGACTTGAAGAGGTCTTTTTACATATTACGGAAAGGGGCAATCAGGAATAATGTTTATAGCGCTCCTGATTAAAGAGATGCGCCTGCGGATGAGGCGTGAGCGTACTATCTGGCTGATTGTGGCTTATATCCTGCTCTTAGGTCTCCTGGGCTGGATGTATATCAGTCTGATCAATACAAATTCAAACAATGGTGCTAGCTGGGGTAGCATTGGTAGCGGCCTCTATACCATACTCTTAATTGTACAACTCTTTCTAATTCTCTTTATCACCCCTGCCTTTACGGCTACCGCAATCAATGGAGAGAAAGAACGCCAGACCTTTGATTTACTGCTCTGCTCGCGCCTCTCATCAACCTCACTGATTATTGGAAAATTGCTGGCAGGGCTGATCAATGCCCTGTTGCTGATCGCAGCCTCCATACCGATTTTCAGTCTGGTCTTTTTCTTTGGTGGTGTCTCACCATTACAGGCTGCTGGAGCGCTCCTACTCTCTGTCCTGACGGCAATCTTCATTGCCAGTCTGGGCATTTGCTGCTCAACCCTGGTTGCCCGCCCGGCGCTTTCAACTGCCATCACCTATATGCTCATTCTGCTCTGGCTGGGGCTACCGCTACTACTCGCGATTATCGCGCCCAGCACGCTCAATAGAACCGTCACTATATCTGGAAACACACCAACGCTTCAACCTCCTATCTATTTTATCTGGCATCCGATTATTGCTATTTTAAATACCTATAATCCGGTGACGCTTACACAATCTTCACAATACACCTGGGGAGCAATTTCTTTGAGCTATTGGGAAACATATAGCATTCTGACGGTTATCACGACGGCTGTATTCTTGCTGATCAGCATCTGGCGCGTGAAACCACGCTCCTCTCGACTGTACAGAAGACTCCGTTCTCAACCAAAAAGCAAGCTATCAGGTTCCAATAGTCAAGAAACGCCGGCTTCGGCTACAGCGTAATGACACAAGAGAGTAACAAATGGAGCGAACCATCTGTATCATAAGCAATGCATCAACAGTGAGATGGTTGTGTTACAAGAAAGGCTGATAAATGGCAACAGTATTACCATCACACACAGCGCCCGGTGCCCGGGAATCCCGTGCAGGTGGAAAACTTGCCACAGCGCTTTATCCCTGGCGGCGGCGTATCTGGTTACAGCAAATCGTGTCCTGGGGAACTGCGGGACTCCTGATAGGAATTTTCGTAGCCTGCCTGCTATTGGTAATCTCACGTTTTATCCCCTGGGCAACTGCATATTACTGGGCAGGTGCCAGTGGATTGGGATGTCTGCTACTGGCCCTGGCCCTGGCTATCTGGCTACGCCCATCTCTGGATGCGACTGCTCGCAACGTGGATGAACGCCTCGCCTTGCACAATCGCATGGGAACAGCCTGGGAGTTACGCGAGCAACGTTCAGTACTGGCAGGCTTGCAACGCAAGGACGCTTTAAAACATCTCAGCGCCAGTCAACCAGCCCACATCATCTCACTTCGTCTCAGTCGCTTTACCACAGGCATCCTGATCATATTGCTGCTGGTACTGGCGGCGCTCATCTATGCGCCCAATCCTATGACTGGCATTTTAAAACAGCAAGCAGCCATTCAGGCACAGGTCGCCAAACAGATCAGTGTTATCGATAAACTAAAGCAAACAATAGATCAGCAACCCTCTCTAACTCAGGATCAAAAACAAAAGATTGATCAGGTCTTACAAAATCTTAAATCACAACTCCAACAGGCAAAAAATCCGACTGAAGCACAGCAAGCTCTCTCAGAGGCACAGGCCAAACTGAACCAACTGCAAAATCCGCAGGCCAGCAATCGCAATCAAGCGCGCAACGCAGCCGGACAGGCCCTGCAAAGTAGTAATAATGCCGCTGTCAAAGCAACTGGACAGGCCCTGAGCAATGGAGATAGCAAAAGTTTAGCCCAGGCGCTTCAAAATCTGCAAAAACAAGCCAGTAGTATGTCGCCTGAGCAACGTAAACAGCTCTCACAAGAGATAGAAAACGCCGCCAATCAGGCCAGCAAAGACACTAGCCAGAGCTCAGCACTGCATCAACTGGCAAAATCGCTCGCCAGTGGTAATGCCAGCGAAACTGCCGATGCATCCAAAGCGGTCAGTAATGCTAACAGTCAGGCTGCCAGCGATCAAGCGGGAGCAAACGCCATCAATCAATCCACACAGAGCCTGCAAAACGCCGCCAATAACCTGGCCGCTTCCACCGACAATAGCACCGGTCAAAATCAGGCCAATCAAGGTCAGCAAGGTCAGCAAGGCCAACAAGGTCAGCAAGGTCAGCAAGGTCAGCAAGGCCAACAAGGTCAACAAGGTCAACAAGGTCAACAAGGTCAACAAGGTCAGCAAGATCAGCAAGGTCAGCAAGGTCAGCAAGGTCAGCAAGGTCAACAAGGTCAGCAAGGTCAACAAGGTCAACAAGGTCAGCAAGGTCAACAAGGTCAGCAAGGTCAACAAGGTCAGCAAGGTCAACAAGGTCAGCAAGGTCAACAAGGTCAGCAAGGTCAACAAGGTCAGCAAGGTCAGCAAGGTCAGCAAGGTCAGCAAGGTCAACAGGGGGGACAAGGGCAAGGCAAAGGGCAGGGTCAGCAGGGTGGTCAGGGGCAAGGTCAGGGTCAGGGTCAGGGGCAAGGTGGGAGCGGTGGTACAAGTGGGAGCAATGGCTCTGGCAATCACAAAGATGATCCGGTTTATGTCCAGGGGCAAACTGGACAGGGTTCCAGTACCCAGAGCGCAGATAATAATACTGGTACCGTACAACCGGGTTCGGATGTGCCCTATTCACAGGTCATTGAGCAATACAATCAGAAAGCACATGATGCCATCGATAACAGTAACGTGGCACCCAATGTTAAAGATTTAGTGCATGACTATTTTAATTCACTAGAAGGACAAAAGTAAGACATGGCACATGCAAGTGATAACACGGTCAATCCATACGATGATTCGCAAATCGATCTCCATCTACCAGCCTATGAATACCCTCAGCAAACAATACAGGATCAGGTGACGCCTGTACAAAAGAGTGCCACACCGACAAAAGCCAAAACGAATACGGTTCCGGCACAGGCATCTGTAGCCTCACCTGTTCAATCCACGCCAGATACCACAACAGAGCCCGGCGAGGAAGATGTGACACAGTTTATCGAAGTGACACAACAGCTTGAACAGGAACTGTGTAGAATTGTCGTCGGGCAGGATCGGGTGATCCGAGAGCTACTTCTGGCGATGCTGGCAGGCGGACATGCTCTGCTGGAAGGTGTACCGGGATTAGGGAAGACGCTCCTGGTACGTACCCTCTCGGATGCTCTGGCCCTCAAATTTGCCCGTATCCAGTTTACGCCCGATCTGATGCCTGCCGATATTGTGGGCACCAATATCGTCACGGAACAAAATGAAGTCGGGACATCGGGTAGCAAACGTGGCTTTAGCTTTCAGCCCGGCCCAATCTTTGCGAATATCGTGCTGGCAGACGAGATCAATCGCGCTACACCTAAAACGCAATCCGCGCTACTTGAAGGGATGCAGGAGCGTACCGTTAGTGTGGGTGATCGCACGCGGCCCTTACCACAACCTTTCTTTGTACTGGCAACTCAGAATCCTCTGGAAATGGAAGGCACTTATACGCTCCCAGAAGCTCAGCTTGATCGCTTCCTACTAAAAATCATGGTCACATTCCCAAAGGCCGAGGATCTGATGCGCATTATTGATACAACGGTCGGGACACAGGTATTGCGAGCCCACGAAGTGACCAACGGTGAACAACTGGCACATATGATCAATGTTGCCCGCGCAGTACCCATTGCCACATCCGTTAAAGAATACGCCGTGCGCTTGCTCCTGGCGACGCATCCTGATCAGGAGGATGCCCCTGAAAAGGTCCGGCAGTATGTTCGCTATGGAGGAAGCCCACGCGGCCTGCAAGCCTTGATCAGTACCGCAAAAGTACGTGCGCTCCTGGAAGGTCGCTACAATGTCTCGCGTGAAGATATTAAAGCAGTTGCCTATCCCGCCCTGCGCCATCGTATGGTACTGAACTTTGATGGCCTGGCGGATAACATTAGTACGGAGCATTTGATCGAGACGATTATCAATGAGTTGGATGCCGACTAGCACGAGAAAGAGAAATCATGCCAGATACTGAAAAAGCACGTTTTCCTTTAGATGCCCGGGTTCTTCAACGTCTTGATAATATCGCCCTGCTCACACGTCATCCCATGGCGACAGGACGACAGGGACGCCGCCGCTCACCACAGGCAGGATCATCTATGGAATTCGCCGATTATCGACGCTATGCGGCGGGCGATGACTTCCGGCGTATCGATTGGCGAGCCTTCGCCCGCCTGGAACGCCTCTTCCTGCGTGTCTTTGAGGCAGAAGAGAATATCACAGTCACGATTCTTATCGATTGCTCGGCATCGATGCAACAGGGAACGCCCGAGAAGGCCCAACTGGCAATGGCAGTCGCGGCAGCCCTCTCCTATATCGCGCTGAAGTGTGAGGATAGCGTGATGGTGGGTGCACTGACGGATCGTCTCAGTGCCTATCGTAAGATCAGTGGTGGTAAAAATGCCATCTGGAACGTCGGTGAATTTCTCACCCATCTACCACGTTCTGGTACAACCGATCTCAACCGGGCCCTCTATGATGTAGGACGTGTTGTGAGCACACCCGGCCTGACGATTATCATCTCAGATTTTTTGACGGCGCAGGGCTATCAAACAGGCGTGCGAGCGATCCGACAGCTACGGCAGGAAATAGCGCTCCTCCAGATACTTGCACCGGATGAGCTTGATCCACAGATCCAGGGTGACTGGCGTTTAAAAGATAGCGAGGGAAATAACAGTGTTGAGGTTAGCGCATCCTCAAACATACTGCAAAGCTATCGCGACCGTCTGGGGCGCTTCACCACAGAACTGGCCGCCTTTGCCCATACCAATATGGGCACCTATACCCTGATTGCCAGTGACATGGATATCATTGACGTTGTACAGCGCCTATTGCGACAGGTCGAACTGGTTCGCTAACAGGATAAGGATAGAGAGTAAAAGAGCCTATGAGTATACTGGTTCCAGCAGCCCTCGCCTTCGCGGCAATCATACCTATTATCCTGCTGCTCTATTTTATGCGACCCAAACGTCAGGAGCGTATCGTCGGCAGTACCTTCTTATGGCAACAGGCCATGCAAGATCTCCAGGCGAGCCGTCCCTGGCAGCGCCTGCGCATCACTCCCCTGCTGCTCTTACAACTGCTAGCCGCCATTGTCATTATCCTGATACTTATACGCCCGGCGATCTTCATGAGCAGTCCGGTCAGCGGCAACACCATTGTTATTCTGCAATCTTCTGCCAGTATGCAGGCGACCGACGTTGCGCCCAGCCGCTTCGAGAAGGCCAAAGATACCATTAATGACTATATCGGTGCGCTTGGTCCTGGCGATCATCTCTCCCTTATTTCGATGGCGCGCACACCGCAGGTCCTGATAGCCAACTCACAGGATAAAGGGCAACTGACAAACGCGCTCCAACGCGCCACAATCACCAATCAAGATGCAGACCTGCAACAGGCGCTCTCCCTGGCGGGTTCACTGGCCGTGGGGCAGGAAAACGCCCAGGTCATCGTCATAGGTGATGGACATGTCCTCAATGGCAATCAGCCAATCGACACGCCTTTCCCGGTACGCTATCTTGCGATTGGGACCGATGCGCCCAATGTGGCGCTGACGACACTCTCCTCGCGTTCTGAACAGGGAAAACTGATCGCCTTTGCCCAGGTAAGTAATTACAGTCATGCGCAACGCTCGATACCCGTTGAGCTCTATACTGATGGCAGGCTCTTTGGTATTAAAACGGTCACGCTCAACGCCGAAGCCAGTGGTAGCATCGAATGGGGAGCATTGCCCGCCCAAACCAGTCTCTTGCATGCCCGCCTGGTCTCACAGGACGCCATGACCAGTGATCACGATGCCTGGTCGCTGGTGGGTAGTTCCATTCATGGACGAGTCCTGCTGGTGACAAATGGCAATATGTATCTGGAAACGGCGCTGCGCCTGCAAAGCAATGTAACCCTCTACACCATCCAGCCATCTCAATATCCAAAGAATGTCGGCACCTACGATCTCACAATTTTTGATGGCTATGCACCATCCACCATGCCTGCAGGCAACCTGCTCTTTATCAATCCGCCCAAACAGAATTATCCTTTTGGCTCATCGGGACCGCTGATCGCCGTCAGCCATATCAACGCTGGCAACGATCCCTTAAATCTGCTCAACAATGTAGATTTAAGTAGTATTCATACCATGCACGACAGCCATCAACTCAAGCCAGCACTCTGGGCTCAGAGCATCATCGGGGCCCCCGAAACACCCCTGTTGATCGCAGGCGAAAACGAGAACCGGCGTATCGCAGTCTTTGGCTTTGATCTCCATGAGACGGATCTACCGCTACAGCCCGCCTTTCCGATCCTTATCCTCAACATTATGAACTGGTTCCTACCAGCACCCGTCGCAGGGAGTGGACAGGTTATCGCAGGCGCGCCGGTGACCGTGCAGAGTTGGCCGGGCGCCGATCAAATCACTATCACTGGACCGGATCAACAAACGGTAAAAGTTGGCCCCCCCTTTCCAGTGACACCTTACGCCCATACCAATAATGTGGGTGTCTATCAAGTCAGCCAGCGTGTGCATGGACAAATATTGAACGGCGCCTTCACCGTCAATCTCTTCAATGCCAATCAATCCAACTTACCACCAGCGCATGCGTTACCGGTAAACAACAGCACCAACATTACAGGCAATAAAAACGTCATCTCACGGCAATTGCGTGAGATCTGGCCCTGGATCGCCGCCATCTTGCTGCTGGTACTCTGTGTTGAATGGTGGCTATTCAGTCATAATTATCGTCCCCAGCAGGCTACGGGGGGACAGAGCAACGCACCACATACCACGCTTCGTGGTAGCCGACGCAAAGGTGTATTCGACAGCTATCCACGACTGGTCATGTGGCAAGATCAGTTCAATACGCGAATCAAGAGGATTCAACGCCAGAGTAAAAAAATCCAGAAACGTCTCCGTGCAATCGTAAAAAAACAGACGAAAGGGGAGCGCCGTGTTAAATTTTGAGCAACCGCTGTTACTCTTGCTCTTATTACCCATCGGGATACTGATCTATCTGACATGGAAACGCATGTCGCTTCCCTATCCCAAAACACAGCGCAGGCTGATACTGGGTAGCCGTCTCCTCCTCTTTAGCTGTATTATCATGGCGCTGGCGGGTACGGCCTGGGTGATGCCTGTCTCACGTCAGGCGACCATCTTTGTAGGGGATATCTCAGCCAGTACGGGACCCCAGAGAAGCTTTATCGAGCAATGGATTGGCTCTGCTGTCAAGCATAAAGGGGTTGATGATCAGGTAGGGATCGTAGCGGTTGGGCGCAATGCACTGGTAGAACAATCCATTCAATCCCAGTCCGTCGATTTCTCCCATTTTGAATCAACACCTGATACCAACTATACCGATCTGGCGGCGGGCTTACGGCTGGCCTCAGCCATCCTTCCCTCCGATAGCCAACGTCACGTGGTCCTCCTGACCGATGGACAGCAAAATCTTGAGGATGCCTTACAGGAAGCACAATTGCTACAACAACAGGGAATTCGACTGGATATCGTGCCACTCCCAACAGTGAATACCGACGATGCGCGCATCGATAGTTTTAATGCACCCAGTAGCCTGCATACTGGCGAACGTTTTACCCTGCGCACCAGGATAAATAGTACCGTGGCGCAACCAGCTACGGTGCGCATCTATCTCGACTCGGCAATTATCTCACAACAGAAAGTTTCACTTCCCAGGGGCGAGCAAGAATTTAGCTTTAATATGGCCGCTCCTACCGTTGGCTTTCATACCTTTCGCATCACGCTTGAGGCTCCCAAAGATGCCATTACACAGAATGATGAGGCGGCGGCCTTTGTAAATGTACAGGGGGCACCACGCATCCTGGTGGTGGAGGGCGAGCCCGGCAATGGACATAATATTGTCTCCGCGCTCCAGGCTTCACATATCAATGTGAGCGTGGTGACACCCAATGATGTTCCCAGCAGCCTGGATGGTCTGGTGCCTTACAGTAGCGTCATTCTGGCTGATGTACCGGCTATCGCGCTGGGCAATACACGTATGCAGGTATTGCAATCATTTGTACGCGATCTTGGACACGGTCTGGTGGTGAGTGGTGGACAAAACAGCTATGGCGTGGGTGGCTATACAGGGACGCCGCTGGAGCAGACGCTACCGGTAAATATGGATATTCCTCAACATAAAGAAACGCCCAGTATCGCGGTCGTCCTGATTGTTGAGAGTCTCGAAGAACAGGTCCAGATTAATATCTCGAAAGAGGCCGCCAAAGGAGTTGTAGGATTATTAACACCACGCGATCAGGTGGGAATTTCAGCTGGTTATGGCACACTGAGTATCAAAATGCAGCATGTCAGCGACAAAAAAACCATCGACAAGGCTATCGATAATATGAATCCGGTTGATCCACCGAGCTATAATCCAGATCTCAGTAATGCGGAACAAGAATTGCTGCATACGGATGCCAAAATCAAACATATCATCTTACTTGGTGACGGAGACGCGTATGACAATTACGCTCCGGTCGTAACCAAACTGGCAAGTGAGAATATCACTGTCTCAACCGTGGAAACCAATGCCTTAAGCTCTGAAGATCTGCTCACCATGCAGAATATCGCCCAATGGGGCAAGGGCCGTTTCTATCGTGCGGACAATCCATCGATCATCCCTCAAATCCTGCTTAAAGAGACTGAGCGGGCCTCGCGACGCTCACTGATCAACGAGAGGTTTAATCCCGCTGTGGTGGGAAATAACACTATTCTCACCGGTCTTACCAGTTTTCCCACGCTCGATGGCTATGTCGCGACGACACCCAAACCTGCCGCCCAGATGGTCCTTGTCAGCCATCTGGATGATCCAGTGCTGGCGGTCTGGCAATATGGCCTGGGACGTGTGGCAGCCTGGACCAGTGATGCACTAGGATTATGGACGAAGAGCTGGCTGACCTGGAATGATGCGTCGCGCTGGTGGGCAAATCTTACCACCTGGACCCTGCCTGCCAGCAACGATGGTGGGATGAATATCAATGGCAGTGTCGTCAATGGTACCGGCCAACTCAGCGTGGATCTGCCTTCCGGCACAACCTCTGAAGGAGGACAACAGCAGGTTCAGGTCCATATCATTGCGCCGGACCTATCGCAACAAAATATTAATCTTCAACCCTCGGCACCCGAACGCTGGCAGGGCACATTCCCTGCGGATCAGGTGGGGGCATATCTCTTGCAGGTCACCTGGCAAGGAGCCAATAAGAAACAGGGCATGCTAACTGCAACAACTGGCCTGGTGGTACCCTATTCACCCGAATATCAAAATCAAGGCACCGATAGTCGCTTCCTGCAGCTACTGGCACAGGCAGGTGGCGGCATCCTGCTTGATCCCAATAAAGTCGAAGCGGCCTTCACACAAAGTTTACTGCCCACCAACGCTTCAATTCCACTGGCCTTCTGGCTTTTAATACTGGCAGCCATCTTACTACCACTGGATATTGCAGCCCGCCGCCTGGCGAACCTGGACTTTATCGTCGTAGGCTATCGCTGGCTGCTCAAACACTTCCAGCCGCGCAATGCTCCGACACCGGCAACTGCCAGTACAACAGAAGAAGTGCCAGGTATAGCGCCACTCAGCACAATCCGTGCCAGCCGTGAAAAGCTACGCAACCAACTGGCAGGTGCAATACCGAACCTATCCAAACCACCTGCCACAGAAGTACCGAGAAAAGCGCCTCAACAGAACAAGACGGTGCGCACCAGAACAGTCACTCAGGCAAAAACAACGCCCGCGCCACAGATACGGCAGACGCCACCAACACCTGCGAAAACTGAGCAGACAGTGGTCAAAGCTAATCAACCACCCGTCGAAACCGGAGCATCAACCTCCTCACGCCTGGTAGATGCCAAGCGCAAACGTGCACAGGAGAGAAACTGACAGGTTCGCGTCATACAACTTATTGGAATAGCTAATCCATGCTATGATAGGTATATAGACATGCAATATCGATACTAACGAGGGGAAGTTATCCTATGCAACAAGCCAGGATACAGATTCAGAATGAGGTTGGCCTCCATGCCCGGCCCGCTGCTCAATTTGTCAAATGTGCCAAACAATTTAGCAGTAAAATCACCGTTACCTATGGCGGCAAAACGGTCGATGCGAAAAGCCTGATACGCGTGCTCAGCCTCAGCATCTCCAGAGATGGAGAAATCGAAATCACAGTTGAGGGAAGCGATGAAAAAGAGTCTATCGCCTCTCTGCTTGAACTGATACAGGGTAACTTCTCCCTTTAAGGATATGCCAGACTCCCGTGGTCTCCATGGTCTCTGTGCATGCGTTTTCGCACCTACGGTGCTCAAACATCTTTTTAGTGTGTGGTATAGAAAAAGTTCTTCGAACTTTTTCTATACCACACACTAAGAGAGATCACTAGATTCTGGTGATCTCTGCGAAGGTTTTCTCCTCCAAATGGTGAGGGAAAAATCATTGTAAAACGCAAATATTACCGTTACTGCCCATTCCCCTATCTCCTGGTTTTACATGTATCTCGGTCCTGGGTCAACACAGCTCGAAGCTGAGTACCAATGGTGTCCTTCATGCGTATTTACTCCTTATGCATAGCTTTTGATATGGCCAGGCCCAGATAAGTAATGCCAAGAGTTGCCCCCTGACCGACTGCGGTTTGACCTATTTTGTCCCACGGTTTGGATAACTTATCTAGTGTTTTGTTCGCAGCGATTGTACCAATAAAACTTCCGACTGCGGTTACTGGGATTATTTTCCCAGCTTGAAGCCAGGTGTTAGCATTATTAGCAGTTGCTATAGCTGCATTAATACCTACATCAGCAAGCGGGGTCAAAAGCGCTCGTCGTGCATCTATCTCCTTGGATTCTAAATAGGACTTCCAGCCTGTACCAGGAACAAATTC
Organism: Dictyobacter arantiisoli; assembly: GCF_008326305.1. GTDB lineage: Bacteria > Chloroflexota > Ktedonobacteria > Ktedonobacterales > Ktedonobacteraceae > Dictyobacter > Dictyobacter arantiisoli. The sequence continues at coordinate 49,597 of NZ_BIXY01000032.1, forward strand.
AATCCTCTCAGGCACACTATTACCTTGCGGGGTCACCAAGTATGTACCAAAATCCCCCGCCTTTCTCTGCGTGTATGTACCAAAATCCCCCGCCTTTCTCTGCGTGTATGTACCAAAATCCCCCGCCTTTCTCTGCATGAAAGCACTCCAGCTTTCAGAAACATCACCTGAGCGATCGTTACCCATCTCTTCATCATTCCTGAGAAGCGCAGGCTGATACGCTGTTTGGTCAGGAGCATCATCTAAGCGATCTGTCTGGTTTCTTTGGAACTCTTCTCTGATCTGGGAGAGCCTTGGGATGTTAACAAGAAAATCATTCTCGCTTCTTGTCCGGCGGAGAGCGCCTTCCTCCCGGTATTGGACCTCTCCAACAGAACGCAGAAAGCCTGGTGCGGTAGAGAACCCCTCACTCCGGGGATTGTGTCCGATATTGGACATCTCAATCTCAGGATTCATCATAGAACTGTTTCCTTGTCCGGCATCGGACCTCTCCAACCCACGCGGGCGGAGAAAGTTTGGTGCGGTAGCGAACCCCTCACTCTGGGGATTGTGTCCGGCTTCGTATCCGGTATCGAGTCCGTCATTGGACATCTCATGATTCATCATGGAACTGTTTCCTCTTAATCCGTTAAATTTTTTTCTGGCCCTTTTGACCAGGGGTTTGCAACAGGAGCATGCTCTCTCTGGTTTTCCATAAGGCTTGACCAATTGCGTGGGAATCGTTTTTCCTCCAGCAGACTTCCGGCTCACGAGGAAAACACTGCTTGCCAAAGAACGGAGGATTGACTCTCCCCCGGTCGCTTCGCATTCCCATGGTAAACATGCATCCATGTTGTATTCTCTAGTATAGCTAGAGAAACAGGAGGTTGCAAGGGGAAAAAGAGACATTCTTATAGAGAAATAGAAAGAGTAACCCGTGACATATCTTTCAGACTTTTGCAACACATACTAAAACATTTTTGAGCACCTCGGGTGTGAAAACTCATCAGCAAGATCGCGAAGACTCTAAAGAAGTTGGCAGAGGAGACAGATCAATTCATGAATAGCTTGATCTGTCTCCTCTGCTATACATCTATACCAGTTGTTGAACTAAAAAACACACGGGTTACGAGAGGATATCTTCAATGGCTGCTGAGCTATCGGCTGCCAGGACGCGCTCAACAATTTCCAGTGCCTGAGGGATGGTGGTACCGCGTATCGCTTGCTTGACTGCGTTTAGCGAACCAGCTTCCATACTTAGCTCATCGATGCCCAGACCGAGCAAAAAAGCGCTGGCACGTGGATTACCTGCCATCTCACCACACATACCAACCCAGCGCTGGTATTGATGAGCGATACGCACAATATGGGCAATCGTTCTCATAACAGCAGGATGGAAGGGACGTTGTAGCTCATTCAGACAGGCATTCATGCGATCACTCGCCAGTGTATATTGGGCCAGATCATTGGTTCCGATACTGAAGAAATCAGCTTCCTGCGCTAACTGATCCAATACCCAGACCGAAGCGGGCGTCTCGATCATAATACCCAGACGTAACAGCGATAATACGGGAGCGGCTAACTTCCCTTCTTGCAACAGTTGAGCCTCGGTTTCAGCCACAAAGGCCCGTGCTTGCCGTAACTCGCGTAGATCACAAATCATTGGGAACATAATCCACAACGACGTCACCTGTGTTTGAGCCGCTAACAACAAAGCTCGTATCTGCGTCCGAAACAGATGCTGATGCTCAGGTTCCAGGCAGAGGCGAATGCCACGTACGCCCAGAAAAGGATTATCCTCATGTGGGAGATCCAGATAAGGGACACTTTTATCGCCACCGATATCCAGCGTACGCACGATCACAGTCTTAGCGGCGAAGGTGTTGAGCACGGTCGTATATGCTTCTACCTGCTCCTCTTCAGAGGGTGGGGTAGCGCGATCCAGGAAAAGGAACTCTGTGCGGAAGAGACCAACACCACCTGCGCCAGCCTCCAATGCAGGCTGAGCATCTCGTGGACGGCCAATATTAGCGGCAACTTCAATAGTTTTTCCATCGAGTGTTGTCGCGGATAGTGTACGCAAACTCTGCAATTGCTGCTGCTGCTGGCGATAGCGCTCCAAAGTCTGCTGATAGCGCGCTACAGTCTCAATATCTGGATGCAGAACGATCTCGCCACTGCTCCCATCCAGCAGCAACTGACTGCTGGCTGCATGCTCTGCCGTTGCAGCCGCAATCTGTTCAAACAATCCATTGACACCCACAACAGCAGGAATTCCCATCTGACGCGCCAGGATAGCGGTATGCGAAGTCGCGCCGCCCTGCTCGGTCACCAGTCCCAAAACCAGTGCGGGATCAAGGCCAGCGGTATCGGAGGGCAACAAGTCGCGTGCCACTACGATCACTGGCTCTTTGAGAGAGCGCAACTGGGCCGTAGGTCGTCCCAAGAGATGATTGACAATTCGAGCACGGATATCATAGACATCGGCGGCACGGGCGCGGAAATACTCATTCTCCATCCCCGCAAACATCTGAGCAATCTCATCCGCAGCATCCCAGACGGCCCAGACCGCATTCTGATGCTCCTGCTCGATACGCTGATGGGTACTTTCCAGCAACGAATCATCCTCAAACATCAGCAAATGGGCATCGAAAATCTCAGCCTCTTCAGGCCCAACTTTTGCCAGCACATGATCGCGCAAAGCTGTAACCTCAGCAATTGACGCCTGGATAGCCTGCTGTAACCGTTCCTTCTCAGAGGCAAGCGCATCGGCATCGATGGTCGTATGAGGAATAGCAGGAGGGAAAGGATCATACACGATCCAGGAACCAATTGCCACGCCACCTGTAACTGGAATACCGTGTAACGTTTGTAACGTTGAAGACATAGACAGACTCCTCCTTTTGTGGTCTGCTTCTCTGAAGGTGCTAGCAACGTAGTAACGACCACAAATCAGAAGTTTCAATGCAATGCCTATTTTGTATGTTTGCACATGGTAGCATCCCTAATACGCATTGCTATTGAAATATTCACAAAATTCATTTCCAACCATGATTGTAGAAGCTGTCTCATAGTTTGTCAATGCACAGTAGAGCATCAGCTAAAAAGATGCCAGCCGCCGTTTACTCGAGCTATTTATGTACTATGACCACTTTGGTAGCGCGATTCTTGCGCAGAGTGATCGTATCCAGAGCGTCTTGAAAATCGTCCAGGGAGAAGCGGTGTGAGATGAGCGGGGCCAGTTGTAGCGAGCCGTTACTGAACAATTGGACCGCCTCGCTCCAGGCTGCCGAGTTGGCACCAAACACAGCCTGAAGCGCTAATTGCTTTAGAATAAAAATGTCATTGGAGACGCTTAAAGGCGCACCCGAGGCTTCAAGGCTGCTTAAGAGGACGGTGCCACCACGTTTGACAGAGAAGCAGGCCTCTTCAACGGCCTGTACATGGCCTGTACCTTCAAAAACGAGGTCTGCTCCGTGTCTACTTGTCAGTTCGTTAATGATTGTCTGTGAGTCCTCACGGCTCATATTGATGGCATGGTTGGCCCCAAATTGACGGGCCAGTTCCAGGCGCTCTTCCCGAAAACCCAGGACAATCATTACTTTGGGACTATACAAGCGCGCCATCTGGACAGCAATCAGGCTGATTGGTCCATCACCAACGATGACAATAATATCGCCAGGTTGGGGCGCTGTATGCTGAAAAGCATGGGCGACGACAGCCGTTAGCTCTAACAGTGCCGCTTCCTCAAAAGAAGCATTTTCAGGCAAGATATGTACCTGTCGAGCAGGAACGGCTACATACTCAGCCAGGCCGCCGGGACGCGTAAAACCGATCTCATCATAGCCAACCTCACAGAGATTGGTACGTCCGGCACGACAATTGCGACATACGCCACAACTCACCAGACTCTCCACCACCACTCTGGCTCCCGGTGTAATCTGCTGTACGAGATCACCAACAACCACGACCTCACCAGACCATTCATGTCCCGGAGTCACAGGATAGCGCACATATTCAGCGGCACGCTTCCCCTGATAGAGGGCGACATCGCTTTCACACAGACCGACGACTCGCGCGCGTACCAATACTTCATCAGGACGGATCGTTGGCCGTTCCAACTCGGTCACTTCAGCCCAATTTGGCTTCGTAATTATCACGGACTTCATACAGTAGCAAACCTTTCCATGGTAGCGATTGAGGACGCTGCGATGGTTATATCCCATCGCAGCGATTGAAACATTGAGATATTATACACTGTAGAAAGCGTACGCTCGCTTTATAATCTGGCATTGCGAAACTGTTGCCAGAGACGTCGCGCCAGTTGCGTCGCATCGCGCTGTAAGCCATAGCGCGCGACATATTTACAGATATTGTCGATATCGCGTTCTAACAGGGTATAAGCGTGCGAGTTAAAACGTGGATCAACCGCCTGCGGGAAATCAATCACGGTGATTTGACCCTGCCAGTAGAGAATGTTGTAAGGTGAAAGGTCACCATGGATGATGTTTTTGGACAACCATAACTCAATATTATCCATTAAAAGTTCGAACACGGGATAAACCTCGTGCGGTGCCAGGGTGACATGCTGTAAGGCTGCCGCTGGCTCCTGTTCCGCACCCAGATACTCCATCAGGATCGCATGGCTGCTCTGAGCAATCGGTCTGGGGGTGGTTGCGCCAGCGGCATGCAGGACGGTCAGGGTGGCAAATTCATGCCCGACCCACATGGCAAACTGTCCGTCACGGCCTACACGCGACTTATTTTTGATCGCCCGACGCAGATGTTGATCCGTTACAACACGCCCGTCTTGATAGACGGAATCGTTCTTAAAGCCACGATTATTGCGCGAACGATAGACTTTGGCCGCCAGATAGGGTACACCCTGCGACGGATGAGCCCGACAACAATAGACCGTCGCCTCTTTTCCGCTCTTCACGACATGGATAATTTCAGTAATCAAGCCATCAGCAAAGAAGCTATCCAGTGTCTCCTCCAGAGGATCACGCTGCTGCTCCTGTTCCTCTAATGCCAGCAAAGCCTCAAATTCTTCCTGCTCGTCCGATAAACGGAATTGTTTTCGCTTAGACAAAAATCATTACTCCTTTGATAATTGAATTGATGACAAACGTTAATGCAGCTAAAAGCAAAAGCACGGACATAAGAATTGTTGTGCATGTGGCACCTCCTATAGATGAATAGATGCAGCATCTAGACAATAAAAAAAAGGTCACGAGCATCACGCTCATGGCCTTTTGACACAAAAAAAGCCATCTCTCCAGGAGATGACCAGTTGTCAGGATTAGCAGGTTATTTCCTACTTATACTCTACCCGTGTAGAATACTCCCATACTTGCTACTGTGGCCTTCCCGGAGACGTGATGCAAAAGAAAATGTTTTCATGATGTCACTCTCCTTCGTGATAAGTATCAATAAACTGCAAATTCAAAGCCAAACAGTAACTTGAGGTTCTAAAGAGATTATGACAGATCGGGCACACTCTTGTCAATAACCAATGGATGCAATTCAGGGCCCGCCGTCCCTCGCACCACTGCTTAAGCATGGTTATATGGTTTGAATAGTGAATAGGACTTTTGCGGCTGATCTATGAGAGTTACAACGCTGAACTGATAAGGTGCGTATTTCTAACAGTAGAGTCTTTAGCATGTGGATGCTTTATCAACAGGAAGTGAAAGAGAGAATCAATATGGGCAAGAAGAAACGGGCTAAGAAAAGCCTGCTTAATGGTTTAGTGGGAACTGCGGTAGTGGTTTTAGCGGGGATGGCAATCTCAGAGCAGTTGCGCCGTCCGGCAGCCGAGCGTACCTGGCAGGGAAATATCTTTGGTATCCCCTATAATTTCCGTTTGCCGAATAAAGAACAGCTACAGAACACATTCTGGAATAGCGAAACTTCGCAGGTTCTGGTACCGCAGAGCTTCGGCATAGGTTGGACAATCAACTTCTATCCCCTTGTCCATCCTAAAACAGTCGCGTAATATGGATGGTAGGAAAAAGAGGGAGGATGGATCTCCTGCATTCGCTTGCCATGGAGATCCATCCTCCCTCTTTTTTAAAGGATCATTCTTGATCTGCTACTAGAAGAGGATCGCCAATAACAGGGATAGGGCAAATACAAGGCCAAAGATAAGCAGGAGTTTAGATGTTTTCTTGATGCCTACCATATAAGCCTGCCGCCGGGTTGCATGGAGGACTGCACGCAGATTGGTAAATGCCAGCGGGAAGGTGATCCAGACCAGGAGCGCCAGCCAGGGGAGTAAACCCAGAACGACAAAGAGAGTGACTGCTATATAGCTGCCAAGCAACAGAGAGGCATGGAAGCGCTGTCCAAACAGGACACCAAAGCGTACCGGCAAAGTTTTCTTGTTCACAGCCAGATCGTCCTCGTAGTCGCGTGTGTTATTCATATTGAGGATGGCAACTTCCAGGAAGCCTATTGGTATGCTGGCAGCAATGGCGCTCCATGACCAGTGATGGATGTGCACATAATATGAACCCCAGGTCATTAAGAGACCCATGGCGAGAAAGACCATCACGTCACCCAGGCCGCGATTAGAGAATTTGAAAGGTCTGGCACTGTAGAAGTAGGCAATTAAAATGCCTGCAACCCCGAAAAGGATAATTTCTGGTCCAACCCAGAACATTAAAATAATACCAAGCAAGGCTGCAATGATAAAACAGCCTATCGCCCCACCTAATACCTGTCCGGGTGTCATCTCTTTCTTAAAGATCACCGTCGATGCACCGAGCGAACCCGCATGATCCAGACCATAACGATAGTCAAAATATTCATTGAAGTAGTTGGTGCCTATTTGCAGGAACAGGCACGATAGAAAGGTAGCCAGAAAGATCCAGATATGAAAGGTTCCCTGATAAGCGGCCAATGCGGTTCCAACAAAAACCGGGGCGACCGTGGCCGTTAAAGTAAATGGGCGGCTCGTTTTGAGCCATGCTCTCCACACAAAGGGCTGCGATGGGGTTGGGGATGCTGCGTCTCTCATGTTTTCTTCTCTCGTATGTACACCAATGGCGGATGGACAACGTCATTTATATGCTTTGTAGTTGATTTATTACCTAATCAAGGATACCAAAAAAATCCGGCTAACACAAATTGGCTGGCGCAGAAACAAAGCTTTCCAATTCTCATGCGTGGGGCAGGATGCCAGATCCAATGCCTAATCCTACCTTTCCAGCGCAACAGGTTACGCGCTATGGACAAAATGTACTGGTTATCCCTGACTCCGTGGCGTTAGAACTCGTGAAATAATCGATGCCGACCACTGTAATGGAATACATTCCCTGTATTCCCACTAGACAGCCAATCCTGCTATACTGTACTGATTGACTGTACATTGTCTTCACAAACACAATCTAATTTCATAGATATACTACAAAGACAGTACCCATTTTCTCAAGATGATGCATCCTGTACTAAGATAGTTCATCGCGCAAGTCTACTTAAAAGCCTGATATGATACAGAAAGAAAGGGTTTCGATACATGGCTGATCCAAAAGATACGACGCAAAATGTGCAGGAGCAATACTTCCGCATAACCGATGAAGTGCCAGAAGAGATCTGGTATTGGGCGGCCCTGGCCTCCATCGTCACCTCGGCGCTCCTGTTTGTATCCAACAAACGAGACTGGAGCATCTTTGTCGGTCAATGGCCTCCTACCTTTTTACTTTTCGGTGTCTTCCATAAAGTACTCCGACCACATACTCACTAAAACAGAAAGAGAAGAGTTTAGCGTAGATATGCTAAACTCTTCTCTGTTTTTGCTCTCCATTCCCCACCAGAAGCATGTAAGCTAAGATTGTAACGTTTTCCCTTCCTACCTGTGCTGGTCCTGCCTCTCCTGCTCCAACTTGCGCAATCCTGGCACCGGATAGGGCAGTTTAAAGACCGAGAAGAGATAGTAGAGCGACGGCAACAGGATAATCAATCCAATCACAATCCCTACCAGCAGAATCGTAATCACAGCCGGATCATTGGCAGAATTCGCGATGGTATAGTTGGGTGGAATAATGTAGGGATACTGAGAGAGTCCCCACGATCCCAATAAGAAAGCCGTTTCAGCGATCATCAGCAAACGGGCAATCCGATAATGACGCAAGAACAGTGTGACAGCAGTCGCGACACCAATGATCATTGTCGCAACTACAATCGGGATCGCGCGGGCCAACAGTCCCTGCCAGATTACCGGTGCCTCTGAGATGGAAAGCAGGAGGCCCAGAGCACCCAGGACAGCGGTCACCGCCCCGGCAATCAAGGCTTTAGAACGATAGGACTCTGTTAATCGCTCGTCCCCATCATTGTGGGCTTCAACCACCAGATATGTAGCTGCCAGAGTGGCACAGAGTGCAACAGCCATCAAGCCAATTATCACCGCAAAAGGTGTTAGCATGCCAGCAATATAATTTGCCCGTGGCACTCCTGTCTTATCGATCAAATCACCACTGGCAACCACCGCTGCCGATACCCCTAGAAAAAAGGGAGTAATCACGCTCGCGACACTAAACACCTTGCTCCAGGAACGTGCAAACATTCCCGTCTCATTCAACGCATAATAGCGATAGACAAACGCCGCTCCACGTAATACAATCCCAATCAATACAATAGAAAATGGGAAGAAGAGGGCTATCGAGAGCGCGTAAAACGCATTGGGAAAGACGTTAAACAATCCCACAATCAAGAAGATCAGCCAGACGTGATTGGCCTCCCAGACCGGGCCAAGGGCATGATTGATCAGTTGATGCTGACGTTTGGCATTATGGCCGACCGCGAACAGGTCCCAGACGCCTGCCCCAAAGTCGGCCCCGCCCAGTACAGCATAGACAATCAATGCCCACCATAAAACGACCAGGGCAACCAGAGCAACGTTCATTTAAACACCGACCTTTTCTATCTCAGGCTCATGCACTTCATAGCCATGCTCAGAGATCGAAACCTGTGGTAAGGGACGGCGGGCAACTTTGAGCAGTAACCAGACTAAAGCAACCCCTAGAAGAATATAGATGAGCGAAAAGATGACAAAGCTAAGATTGAGTAAAGGAGCAGTTGTTACAGCATCCTTCGTTCGCAGGTAGCCATAGATTGTCCACGGCTGGCGTCCAATCTCAGTCACCATCCATCCCAGTTCAACCGCCAGGAAAGACAGGGGGCCAGCAATGACAATGCCCAGCAGTAACAGGCGGTTACTCGGCATCGTGAACTTCTTCAGCAGGTAATAGCCCCAGAAAAGCAACGCCATCAAGAGCGCAAAGCTTCCGCTCCCTACCATGCCATCAAAGGAGGTATGGACAATCTCGGTGTTCGGCCAATCCATACGCGGAAACTGATCCAGACCTTTGACGGTCGCATTGGGATTATAATTTGCCAGGATGCTTAACCCTTTGGGGATCTCTATCGCGTATCTGACCTCACCAGTATTGGGATCGGCCAAACCGCCAATCGAGATGGGAGCACCGCTCTGGGTTTTAAAGATACCTTCCATAGCGGCAAACTTGACAGGCTGATAGACCGATAGGAAACGAGCATTGAAGTCACCACTCACCATCTGTAAGGGTGTCGCCACGACAGCGATCATCATCGCCAGCATCAAGCCCTTGCGGTAATATTCAGAACGCTTGCCACGAAGATAGGCAAATGCGTAGACAGCGGCCACGCCAAAGCCAGTTGCCACATAGCTAGCCAGAATCATATGTACCGTCTCAAATGGCGTGCTAGGGTTAAAGACAGCTTTAAAGGGATTAATATCTACCACTTTCCCATTTTTGATGACAAAGCCAGCCGGTGTGTTCATCCAGGAATTAGCCGCGACAATAAACCAGGCAGAAAGCATCCCGCTGATCCAGATGGGGAATGAACACAGCCAGTGGGCACGTGGAGAAAGCCGTTCCCAACCATAGAGATAGAGTCCCAGGAAAATAGCCTCAACAAAGAAGGCAAATCCCTCTAATAAGAAAGGCAGGCCAACCACCGCACCGGCGAAACGCGTATAGGTCGGCCAGAGCAATCCCAGTTCAAAAGAGAGGATCGTTCCAGAAACCGCACCAATTGCGAAAAGGATGGCCGCAGCACGCGCCCAACGCCGTGTCAACATCATCCAGACAGGATTCTTTGTATACAGAGCAAAACCTTCTGCGATACATAATAGCAGAGGTACTCCAACACCGAGAACAGAGAAGATGATATGAAAGACCAGCGAGGTACCCATCTGAGCACGGGCTGCGATCAATTCAGGTAACATAATTGGACATCCCTCATAGCAAAACGCATGGCGCACAGCAAACAGCGTGCTTTAACTCCTACATACTTATCTCTTAACACTCATATTCTAGGAGCTTTGTTTCATTACCACAAATTCAACTATAAGAAATTCCCAATCTGGACGTATCATCTTAAACAGTGCAGGCATCACTGCCTTGCTGGCAACAAAGTGCGGATATCGGGCCAGCCATAGGCCCTCTCTTCAATCTGCACACCCTCAATTTCAAATGATTGTGTGCGAAGATATTGTCCACCCAACCGCTCATAAAAGCGACAGGCAGGATTTTCTGTCAGAGCCCAGAGGTACATAGATGTTAGATCGCTCTGCAGCAGGGTCTCGCTCAATGCCTGGATCAGTCGGCGACCTAAACCATGTCCCTGGGCAGATTCCAGTAAATAGATGGCATAAAGCTCACCTGGATAATCCAATAACGCATCACGGGCCGGGCCACCGCTCACAAAACCCACGATCTGCTCATCCTCATTGAGCGCCACCAGCACGGTTTCCCGACTCTCAGGATTATTAAAAATCGTATTCCAACTCTGAATACGCTTATCATAGGAAAGCGTATCCAGATAGTGATCAGGGACGATGCCACGATAGGTGCTACGCCAGGAATCGACGTGGACACGCGCAATCCCAGACACATCTTGTGGGTGCTGTCCATTGACCTGACGAATGGTCTCCATAGCGAACGAATATTTCTCCTCATAGTGTGTGTTATAATCTTCCCAGATTAACAGAAAGGTTCCGGTAAGGCATGCCGAATACAGAGAGTACAAAGAGTACAGCAGATAAGATACTGACGCGCTTTAAGGGTCTGCGCGCCCAGATGCAGACGGATGAAGAGCCCATTCTAGCGCTACCCGCGATCTGGGATAGCGGCAGTAGCCAGCATAGCACAGCCTGCGATGTAATTGTCACCAACCAGCGTGTGATTGGCTATTATTATCGTGGCTTTCCGCGTGAGCGCATCTTCGTGGAATCCATCGATCTCAATACACTGCGCACCGTGACATGGCGCGATAAGAATTATGAGCCTGTGTTCCGCGAAATCATGATCAGCGATGGCGTGCGTAAGATCTATATCCGCACACAACGTCAAAAGAGTCAGCAACTCTATGATACCATCCAGATCCTTACCGAACATAACGAACTACAAGAGGCACCTGAGATAGCTACAGCATCCAATCCAGATGTAGACACAACAAACCCGCTAGAGACACAAACACAAAAACAGGGACAGATGATGCAGCATCAAGCGCCTGTCTATGGACGTGAAGAGGTACGCCGCTCGTTTGAAAGCTCATCATTAGGCATGATGCTATTGATCGTGGGAGGTATCCTGCTGGAGTTTCTGGCAATTATCCTACTCTTTACGACCCATAACGCATCCATCAGCCTTCCACTCTTTATTGCCGGGCTCATCGCAATCCTTGCCAACTACTTTACTCGTCGTATGGCAAAATAAGCAGCCGTACAAGAAAGCCAACGAGAGAAAAAGATCTCACGTTGGCTGCTTAAAAACCGCTTCAGGGATACCTTTCCTAGGGATGCTCTGCTATATACGCCTCAATCTTCGCGATCTCAGTCTCGCTCAGGCGGAAATCTCCGGCACCGATAATCTCATCGACCTGTCCGGGATGACGTCCACCGACGATAGCAGCGGTAACAGCGGGATGATGCAGGGTCCAGGCCAGCGCAATCTCTCCGGCGGATCTTCCATGCTCCTGCCCTACCACGGCGAGAAACTTCGCCAGGGCAAGATTGCGATACAGGCGCGGCGGCGTGAAGTTGGGATTGCGGCTACGCCAATCGGTACTCGGTAAATTTTGTACCCGTTGTTCATTCCAGGTTCCAGTAAGCAGGCCAGAAGCCATTGGGGAATATACAATTACCCCAATCGCATGTTCCAGACAAAAGTCGAGTACGTCTTTTTCGATATCGCGCTGCAACAAAGAATAGGGAGGTTGTAACGAACTCACAGGCGCAATCTTCTGGGCACGAGCGAGTTGGTTGACATTGAAATTAGAGACCCCGATATGGCGTACCTTACCTTCAGCCTTCAAGGCCGCCAGTGTGGTCCAGCCCTCCTCAATATCCTCATCGGGATTGGGCCAGTGGATCTGATAAAGATCGATCACATCAACCTGCAAGCGCCGCAGGCTCTCCTCGACCTCCTCACGGATCGAGGCGGCCTTTAAATTACCAGCGATTTTGCCATCCGCGGTCCGGCGACGCGAACATTTCGTGAAGATATAGGGACGCTCGCTGCGACCTTTCAAGGCGCGCGCCACAACCTCTTCAGCATGCCCAAAACCATAGACTGCCGCAGTATCGATCCAGTTCATACCCAGATCCAGGGCATGTTGGATCGTCTTGATCGAAGCCTCATCATCCTGAGGTCCCCAGGCCGCAGGCCAGCCTTCACCGCCCAGGGCAAATGTCCCAAATCCCAATGCGCTAATTTCAAGATCAGTATTCCCCAAACGTCTCTTTTCCATATATCCTCCAAATAGAACAGCAAAAACAGCATATCCGCTTTCACTTTAATCTTATCCCATGCAAACAGTTAGCCACAAACGCCTTTCAATTCAAGCACACCAGACATAGCAGGCCAGAAGAGGCTTCCTATCAGGAAGGAATATGTTAGCCAGTTACATTGACACTCTATTTTTTTCACGGGTACAATAATATAGCTCAGGGAAACAGCGTTGTTTTCCGTATATCCTACGTCCCCCACAACAGAAGACGAGGCGATAAACAATGAAGATGTTTGTTTGTATAAAACAGGTACCTGATCCTAATACAGCTATCAGTAAATTAGATCCTGCTACAAAACGACTCGTACGCAGCGGTGTGTCACTGGTGCTCGATCCCGGTGATGAGAGCACGATTTCAGCGGCCATTAAGCTGCGCGACAAGGTTGGCAATAGCGAACTGGTCGCGCTGAGTATGGGGCCAGCCAGCGCGCAAGAAGCGACACGCCGCGCACTGGCCATGGGTGTTGATCGCGCTATTCTGATTACCGATCCTGCCCTGGCTGGTTCCGATGCCTTCAGCACCGCACAGGTGCTGGCCGCCGCCCTGAAAAAAGAGGGCGCCGATCTGATCTTCTGCTCAACTGAGAGTACCGATGGCTACACGGGTATGGTCCCCGGTGGCATCGCGGAATTCCTTGGTATTCCCCAACTGACCTTTGCTCGCGAAATTACTATCGAGGGGCAGAAGGCCATTATCAAACGCGTGATCCCCAAAGGCTATCAAACTATCGAAAGCACATTACCCGCAGTGATTACCATTGCCAGCGGCTCCTATGAAGCTATTTATCCGACGATGAAGGGTATTATGGGTGCCAAAAAGAAAACTTTAACTCAGATGAGTCTGGCTGATCTGGGCATCGCTGCCACACAGGTCGGTGAGGCTGGCGCACATGAACGTGTGCTCTCGATTGGCAAGGCTGAAGCACGTGCAGCCGGACAAATCATCAAAGACGATGGCAACGCCGCCCAACAGATTGCGGAGTTTTTGCAGCGTTACCAGTTACTCTAGGAGGTACACAACATGCCACATACTATTTGGGTCCTGGTAGAGCTGGAAGATGGCGCGCCGGTACGCTCTTCGCTCGAAGTTTTGGGGAAAGCCGCTAAATTGGGACGAGCGGAAGCGATTGTGCTGGGCAGTGCCGCAGCCGAGGTGGCTCCCATCCTGGGGCAATACGGTGCGGAAAAAGTCTATGTCCATGCCGATGCCACCTATGATAATTATCTGACCTTACCGGCGGTCGAGACGGTAAGCGCATTATTACAGCAGCATCAACCATCATTGATCCTGCTACCAACCACATATGATCTCCGCGATATCGCAGCCCGCTTGAATATACGCAACAATCTGGGATTGATTACCGATGCGACTGATCTGATGCTGGATGCGGATGGCATCAAAGCAACTGTGCCCTGGGGTGGTGAGACAATTGTTACAGCCACGCTGACACAGCGAGGTCCCGGTATCGTCCTGACACGACCAAAGGCCTTTGCCGTTGAGCAGTTTGAGGGACGTAACGCGGAAATTGAGCATATCAATCCCAGCTTTAGTAGCGCAGCCCGGACTATCAAGATACTGGAGACGGTGGTAGTCAAGAGTGAGGGTCCAGCGCTGGAGGATGCCGCAGTGGTGGTCAGCGGCGGTCGTGGCCTTGGCAAAGCCGAAAACTTCCAGTATGTGGAAGATCTGGCAGCAGTGCTGGATGGCGCACCAGGCGCGACGCGCGCTATCGTCGATGCTGGCTGGCTCCCTTATAGCTATCAGGTAGGACAGACAGGCAAGACAGTCAAGCCAACGCTGTATGTAGCGGCAGGTATCAGCGGTGCAATCCAACATCTGGCCGGAATGAAAGGTTCCAAGTACATTGTCGCTATCAATAAAGATGAGCACGCTCCCATCTTCTCAATTGCAGATCTGGGCGTAATTGGCGACGCAGTGACGATCCTACCACAGCTCACCAATGAAATAAAACGGCGCAAAGCCTGATCCAGGACAACGCAGAAGCCGAGAGAGCCATCCAATGCTGGCACCTCTCGGCTCTCTGCCCATTCAGCATGAGCATGCAGAGCATCAAAGTAATTCAGACTATAAATACATCCATCCTCATAGCGAGCACAACCAACGGAGGTTTAACATATGACTCCCCCTACCATTTCACCAACCGGGGGATGGCTCGGTACGACGCTCTTTGTATTACTGTTTCTGGCAGCCCTGATTCTCTTTGGGACGCGTGTCGGCAGATTGATTACCCTGCTGGTCAAAGCACGTCCAGAGGATCGCACGGACCACTTAAACGGCCGTGTGGGCACATTTTTTAAGGTTGTGCTGGGACAAAGCGGCGTCTTACGCGATCCCATCCCTGGTATCGCACACTTCTTCACCTTTTGGGGCTTTATCATCATTCAATTCGGCCTCTTGAATCTCATTTTGGGTGCCTTTAATGGCTCATTGCCCTGGCTGGGCGATAATCATGGCTTTGCCATCGTGCTCGACGTATTTGTCGTGCTGGTCGCGCTAGCCCTGATCGTCTTCGCCATCCGCCGTGGCATCGTACGACCACGTCAATTGAATAGCTCGCTACATGGCCCATGGGATGGCTTTATTATTCTCGGACTGATCCTCCTCGTCATTCTCACACTGGCTCTGGTGGAAAGCTTCGAGTATGCAGCCAGCGCTGGAGCAGCCTGGACCCCCATCGGTGCGCTGCTCTATCCCCTCCTCAGACATATCAATCCCATGACCAATCTGGTGGCTTATCGCACATTCTGGTGGCTACATATGGCTACTGTGCTGGGCTTCTTGATCTATCTCCCACGCTCCAAACACCTGCATCTGCTGGCGACGCCATTTAACGTCTTCTTCCGCAGCTATAAGCCTAAAGGGGCCTTACCTCTTCTCGAAAATATCGAGGAACGCGACGATTATGGTGTCTCTAAAGTCGAGCAGTTTACCTGGAAACAATTACTGGATGGCTACGCCTGTACCGAATGTGGACGCTGTAATACCGTCTGCCCGGCCTTGAATACCGGCAAGCCACTCTATCCCAAAGAGATTATCCTGGGAGCCAAAGAGGCGCTCTTTGTGCGCAGCGGAGAAATCTTAGGCGAAAACTCCATCTATAATAAGCTGGGAATTGCTGGCATCAAAGCTGATAAGACGCCCGAGGAGAAAGAGGCCCATCACGAGCCAATGGTTGGAGGAATCATCTCGACCGAGGCGCTCTGGGCCTGCACAACCTGTATGGCCTGTATGGAGATCTGTCCTGTTGCGATTGAGCATGTACCGAAAATCGTCGATATGCGCCGCTCGCTGGTTATGGAGGAGAGCGCGTTCCCGCAGGAAGTTACCTCCCTCTTCAATAACATTGAACGCAACGGCAATCCCTGGGAAATTAGCAATGACAAACGCGCCGAATGGGCCGCTGACCTGGAGATTCCACTGCTGGCTGAGAATCCCGAGGCGGATGTACTCTATTGGGTCGGCTGTATGGGTTCGTTTGATCGCCGCAATCAGCAGGTCGCGACCTCAGTTGCCAAAATACTCAAGGCCGCCAATGTAAACTTCGCCATCCTGGGACCTGAAGAGAGCTGTACGGGAGATCCCGCCCGGCGTATTGGCAATGAGTATCTCTGGCAGACACAGGCGACGATGAACATCGAGACGCTAAATGGCTATGGTTTTAATACCAAAACGCCTGCCGTTAATGCCGAGGATCAGGGATCTCATGGACAAACAACGACTGCGACCCTGACCAAACATCGCACGATCATTACGGCCTGTCCGCACTGCTTCAATACGATTAAGAATGAATATCCACAATTAGGTGGCGATTATGAAGTGGTACACCATACCGTGTATATCGACGAGTTGCTGGCGAATAGCAAACTAAAACTGCCCGCTGGCTTCGATCAACGCAAACTGACCTATCACGATCCCTGCTATGTTGGACGGTATAACGATACCTACGAAGAGCCACGGCGTGTACTCACCGTCATCAATAGCAATGGTGTCACCGAAATGCCGCGCAACCGCAACAAGAGCTTCTGCTGTGGCGGCGGTGGCGGACGCGTCTGGATGGAAGAGAAGGTCGGCAAGCGGATCAATCAGACACGCGTCAATGAAGCCCTCTCGACTGAAGCCGAAGTGCTGGCTGCCGGTTGTCCTTTCTGTATCACCATGTTTGAAGATGGCGTCAAAGGCGTCGAGGCCGAAGAAAAAATGAAAGTTGAGGATATCTCAGAAATTATCGCACACGCTCTGGAAAGCAAGTAGCTTCCAGATTCTCTTGTCGCCTTGCGGCTGCGTAGAGAAATCATAGGAGGAATGGGGAAGAAATGGGCACGTAGCTCGTAGGAGCCACCCTTCACGGGCAATACCGCTTAAATACCTAAGTTTTGTCCAAATTAGTGACACTGAAGGGAAGTGAAGAGCTTGCCAAAGGCATGAAGAAGGCTCATACCTAATGAAGAAAAAAGTTGTTTGATCATCGTTCGATCATTAGGAAGGGCCCCATCATGAACGAGTGTATCACAGAAACCACGTGTCATTTTACGCCAGCAGCGAGCCTGGCAGCGCTGGGAGTCCAATTGCAGCACCTGAACCTGTTTGAACCCATTCGTCAACGGGTCAAGATTGAACAAAAGACAGTCAAGCATGCGCCGATCGACAAGCTCTACGATGGCTTTATCGCCCTGTTGGCTGGAGCCCATGGCCTCGTCGAGATCAATACGCGCTTGAGGGCCGACTCGGCTTTGCAAGCAGCCTTTGGGCGAACTGGGTGTGCCGAGCAATCGGTGGTGCAACAAACGCTGGATCGTTGTACGGCAGAGAATGTGGAACAGATGCAACAAGCGGTGGACTGCATCTACCGTGAGCACAGTCGAGGTGCTCGGCACGACTATCAAGCCGACTGGCAGGTCCTGGACGTTGATCTGAGCGGCTGGGTGTGTGGCAAGAAAGCCGAGTTTGCCAGTAAAG
>NZ_BIXY01000033.1 GCF_008326305.1 Dictyobacter arantiisoli
AATTGGTCACTGACTTCCCACGGTTTGGTTCGGGCCATCTTGGTTTCTCCTTTGCTTGGGGGATTCGTGTTCCTTTCCTTGTTCTTGATTCTATCATCTCCTTCCACGTTTTCGGATAAGTTCTGAAGGGTGGCTGCTACTAGTCGGCTGCGTTGGATATGCTGGTTGTTGTAGCAGTGGTAAGCACTTCTAGCAGGCGCGCTCCATCGGGAGTGCCAAGGCCGGTACAGGCATCCCAGCCGGAACCAGCACTGTAGCTACCATTATTGCCACTGGTAATGTCACGCAGGGCCTTAGCTTGAAGCAGGCGCTGATAGTTCTGGTACAGGAAAGGATTGAAAAAGCCAACAGGCTGGCCGCGTTTCTGATTCAGGAGAGCGATCAGCCCTGCCCAGAGCGGGGAGACGGCGCTGGTGCCGCCAATCGCCATCCCCTGACCATCGACATAGATCTGATAGCCAGTCTGGGGATCAGCATCGCCAGCCACGTCGGGTACGCCACGTCCACGGCGCTGACTACTGTTACTTGAAGTGGGCACTTTGGCCTGCGCCTGCCAGGAAGGAAGATCAAAGGTATCGCTGATGCCACCGCCTGAGGCCCCATTTCCCGTAGCACTCTCGTTCCAGACCACCTCGCTTGCCACCTGATTCTGACTGGCTTCCAGACGCGTCCCACCACATGCCAGGACATTCGGGCTGGAGGCCGGGAAGTCAACATGTGCCTGATTATCGGTGATACCATCACTGGAACCATTGTCACCAGAGGCACTACAGATGGTGATACCCAGCGTAGTTGCGGCCTGAAATGCCTGATCCATACTCTGCATGGCTTGCGCGGTCCAGTTGGATTCCGGGCCCCCCCAGCTAATTGAGATCACCGACGGCGAATTCTGAGTATCATGGATGGCCTGTGTGATAGCATCCAGGAAGCCACGATCCGTATTGGGGGCGAAGTAGACAGCTATCCTGGCTTTGGGAGCGATACTGCCAGCGACCTCGATATCCAGAACCACCTCGCCATCCGCGCTACTGGGATCACCAACAGGACTATTGGTCGCGCCATCGACCCCCACACTGACGACCTGCGGCGAGGACAATCCTAATTGCTGAAAGTATGTCGCGAGATCGCTATCCTGATAGCCACCACCCAGCTCAATGATACCAATACACTGACCGCTGCCATCCAGACCCGCCGGAAAATCATACAGGCCAGCCAACTGTAGAGGTGTAAAGGTAGTCACCTGCGTATTGACATGAGGGAATTTAATGCCCAGAGGAAGGAAGCGGAAGCGTGGATGGGCCTGAGGGCGATCATCCAGACCGAATACACCGGTGATAATCTGCTCCAGTGCCGCAGGTATGTGGATATGACCCGTACGACCCCGGAAAGTTTCATCGCCCGCCGTGTTCTCCGCTGCGTAGCGATGCAGATCGACCGCAAACGCCTGCGTCATATCCGCGCTGCTACCCGACAGGATGATCTGACGTGCGACAGGATCGCTTGAGACAACCGTGAGATGGTGTTGATTGGCGAAAGCTAAAACCTGCGCCACATCATCTGGCGAGGCGCTATGGGTTGCGGCATAAGCACTACGGCTCATACGCGGCCCAGGCTGCCGGGCATGTTCCTGACTGACATCATCTTCACCGCTGATCGCAGCAGGATCACGCAAATAGACGCTCACCTCAAGTTGTTCCTCTGGATCAACAGGTCCAATAGCGCGGGCGTTTGTGGGCGCCTGGCGCTCACTACCAGCCAGTCTGATAAATCCTCGTGGTGGTAAGTTTGCCATGATACTCTCCTTTTCATAGTCGACACAGCTTATAGTATACCATGTTATTCTATACAGTGTCAGAAACAAGGGCACATTTCTGCATAGCCAGACAGCTATCCTCTTTTAATGCGCAATAGAGAGGGCAAAAGGATACAACTCCAACAAAAAGTCCAGCAGGGGCAGGCATACAACTCAAACTGCGCCCTTTTTAGTGTGGTGTGGAAACTCATGCACAGAAATCGTAGAGAGCATGGAAGTCCGACACGAACTTAGATCTTTTCAGGACTTGACTCGTATCTCCAATAGAGGATCAAACAAAGGCGTGTTTATCTGGCACGAGAAAGAGTGAAATCATGGAGCAGAAACCTTCATTCGGGAAAACCCTTTCTGTAACTTATGGGGCCGTGATCGTATTCGCCGTCACGTTTATTCTGGGCGGCATCTTATTGGATAAAGCGGACAAAGAAAAACGTAAACAGGAAAAACGCTAGCAAAATACTTCACAATATGTCAGCCTCCCGTGGTCTCCACGGTCTCTGTGCATGCGTTTTCGCACCTGCGGTGCTCAAACATCTTTTTATTGTGTGGTGTTGGAAAAGTTCTTCGAACTTTTCCAACACCACACAATAAAAAGGGCGCAGGCGCGTACGCGCCTGCCAGCCAGAGAGCAGCAAGATCCCGCTGGTATTGGGGGGCTGACACATTCTCAAAGAGCGTGTCAGAGCAGGAAACAAAGTAGTTAATTGCTATTCAGCATTATATCCGGTACACCTGCATCCCCGGGCAGACCGGCAGGCATGCCCACTTTTAATCCACTGGGAACAGTAAACTTATACTGTGGGTGCTTCGAGAAAGGCAAGGAGATGTTACCGCAAGGAATACCATCAGTCGCATCGATACTTGGATCACTGGTGGGATTGACCTGTGTTTGCGCACTATAATTACACCAGCCCATGGAGCGTTCCATGACACTATGCCAGATCGGAGCGGCACCAGTAATACCAATCACATTGTTCATCGGAGAGTTATCGCTATTGCCAACCCAGGTACCCACTACCACATCAGGTGTATAGCCAATTGTCCAGTTATCACGAAAACTATCCGTGGTACCTGTTTTCGCCGCCACCTGATGATCACAAACGGCAGAGACGGCACAGTTTCGATCAACATCCGCAAAAGAGAGATCATGGTCGCCCGTAAACTCATAGGCACGGGATGGCTCATCGGTCAGGACTGATGTGACCTGATAGGCGACCTGTGGCGAGAAGACGCGTGACGAGGGTGGCTTCTGCTCATTATAGTGATACACCACGTTGCCCGCGTTGTCCCAGATATTGAGAACGGTCTGGGGCGCAACCCGTTTCCCGCCATTGGCGAAAGCCTGGTAGCCACCCACCATCTGCAGGAGCGAAACATCTTTCGAGCCAATCGCCCAGGAGAGACCACCCAGGCCATCAGTATTGCCAAAGGTAATTCCCAGGCGTTTTACGGTATTTAAGACATTTCCAACACCTGCATATTGCATAGCCCGAATTGCAGGCACATTATACGAGTTGGCCCAACCCAGACGGATGGGTAATGTTTTGTGCTGATAGGTATGCTGATAGTCGTAGGGAGCATAAACCGTCGGCATCGAGTCAGCCTGATCGTCTGTCAACGGCACTGCTGAGCCAGCCTGCGCGCCATTGGGGAAGTAGGTCCTATCATCACGCAAATCGATCCCTGGATTCCAGCCCATCTGGAAAGCGGTCGCGTAATCAAAAGGTTTAAAAGTCGAACCAGGAGGGCGGGCACCAACGGCTGCGTTGAAAAAGCCCGTGACCGTGCGATCTGACGAGTAATAGTTAGCACTACCAATCATTGACAATATCTCACCATTTTTGGCGTCTTCAACCACGACGGCACCATTGTTTACGTTGTTATTGTCTTTTAAAACGACTGTATACCCTTCTGTCTTTTGATAGTCTGCTTGATACAGGTGACGTTGAATGGCCGCCTGGGTATAGTTGTTCAGATTGAGATCCAGCGTGGTCTGGATATTTAAACCGCCAGTGACAAAGGCATTCACACCGGCGTTGGCATCACCATTGCCAAGGGCCGTCTCAACCTGATTAATCACATAATCCACGAAGCCCGGCGCAAGCTTGATTGATTTGGGTGGTGTAAAAGTCATCTTAGCTGTTAGAGCTTCTGCCTCTTTTACCATAGCGTTGGTCAGTGGCTTACCATCCACATACTTTCCCTGCGTGAACATCGCTTGTAGGACAAGTTTCTGACGCGCCAGAGCTGCAGCCTTGTTGGTAGGTCCCAGGGTAGGATCGAAAGAAACAGGTGAGTTCGGAATACCTGCAAGCAGGGAAGCACGCGCCAGGCCAAGCAAAGGATCATTTTTCTTAGTCTTCTGATCGTATTCGAGCTGCGAGATAGCAGGCGCACAGGGCTGATCAGGCTGACAGGTTGAGGTAAGCCCGAATAAGTCCTGTGCAGCAATCTCAACACCAGCATCCTGTGAACCGAAGGGCGCAACATTAAAATACAACTCAAGGATTTTCTGTTTGGGAAATTGCTGGGTCAGGCCAATTGCCATTGCCGCCTCATTCAGTTTGCGATTGAACGACGGATCTTTATCCCCGGTCAGATTTTTGATCAACTGCTGGGTAATCGTACTCGCACCACCATAACTGCTGGCGCCAGCACGGATAATTGCCAGAGGATCAATACCCGCATTGCTCCAGAAGTTTTTATCCTCAATAGCGGTCATAGCATCCTGCATGACCATCGGGATGTCCTGATAACGAACGGCCAGACGGCGTCCGCCATTGCCGACCTTGGAGTTTGAGTCGTAGGCTTGATAGAGCAAGGTATTGTTGCGATCATAAATGCGTGTCATTTGTGGCAACTGCTCATTGGCGTAACGCTCCATGCGTGGCTGCTGCTGTTGATAGTAGCTATAGCCATAGGCGCTGCTGCCAAAGGCACTCGTCAGGATCAGAATGAGCAAAACAGAGAGAATAATCACTACCGTACGGCGTGCTGCGTTTCTCTCTTGTTGCTTACGTAGGCGCATCTGACGGCTAATCTTGCGAACACGTGCATAGCGTCGAAATCGGTTCCGCTTGCGTTCAGCAGCATTGAGCTGATCCTGCCTGCGCGCAGAAGATCGATATCGATCAATATAAGGAGCAGGCGGCTGCACTGTATGGCCAGCAATTGCAGCCATCTTATTGGTCCAGCCTTTGACTTTCTGCAGCGGACCAGCAGGCGCGAAAAAATCCTCCTGCGGTGGTAACGGAGAGAATTCCCCAGGGACGGCAGGCGGCGTTGGCGTATAGGGCGCTGGCATCATCCCCGGCACCGAACCTGGCTGACCAGATGGAGACACAGGAGTTATAGATTGATTATTTTGATTGTTGCCTGGCTGATTTTGCTGACCAGGCAGGTTGCTTGCGCCCCCCGTCTCTGGTGGATGGTGATTATTTTGTCGTTTATTTGGGGATTGCTCATCCCTGTCATTACTCATATATATTCCTTAAAAATAGACGCATCGGCGTAGAGCATTTTTCACTATTTCTTGCGCACAACGCAACAGATCAACAATAGCTATCATCCTCACTCATTTTTGTACTCCTGCAATCGTTGTAGCATCAATCTCCCAAAAGCACGAAGTGACAAATGTAGATGTTTTCAAGGAGGACAATCTTTACTGTATATCTGAATACATTATTCCCGATCTATTGCGACTTCTCATCGACCTAGCAGGTCATGTAATACGTTCTATCTCAATAAGACATCTCTTTACAAGACGAAACAGGGAATGCAATCATAACAAGATCCCCTACCTGGGTGATGGCTTGTGGCCTCAATAGCCCAGAATAGCCCACACCTATACTTGTATAATGAATTGTACCCTCACAGACTTCTGTTTCCGCGCTTACATGGCCTATTTGTACCAGTTACAGAGAAGGATTTCATCGAGGATATCCAATTAGCTTCAAGTGGCTTCAGTGCAAGCCTCACGCAGGTGGGATTATAAAGAGCAAGCAGCCCTTAACAATCCCATTGAAACAGTTTTACGCTCAGGCGAGAACAATATGCAGTGTCTGATTGCCATTTAGAGGAGTGATACACACGCCCTGCGGAGTGCCGGTGTAATCCCCACCCTCGACGCTGACGATCTCGCTGATTCCTCTCAGCACGAGGCTCCAGGCTTTGCCAACGCCCGTAGCATGCACATTGATGCACTTCCCCTCACGCGTCACAGTCGCCTGCAACTCCGGCTCCCCATGAGTATTGCGGACCGTCGTGCTGGCCTGCCCATCCTGTGACAAGAAAACGTGCAGGACGACATCGGCAGCATAGTCATAATCCGGCTTGCTCTCTTGATTGCCAATAGCAATCATCGAGTTGTCGCGGGCATACAGTGGAAGGCTCAGATAGCCATGCTGCTCCTTGCGCCAGCTCCCTCCCTGTACCTGCTCGCCAGTCAGGAAGTTCATCCAGGAACCAGCAGGCAAATAGAACTTGACCTCGCCAGCCTGATTGAAGATAGGAGCCACCAGCAAGGAAGATCCCAGCATATACTGTCGATCCAGATAATCACAAGCCGGATCACCATCAAACTCAAGCAGCATAGCGCGCATTACCGGCAGGCCATACTCCTTCGCCTGATGGGCAACATCATAAAGATACGGCATTAAGCTACACTTCAAGCGCGTAAAGAAGCGCAGCACATCCACCGACTCTTGATCGTAGTTCCACGGCACGCGATACGAATTGCTACCATGCAAACGACTATGACTGGAAAGCATGCCAAACGCTAACCAGCGCTTGTAAATATCGGCTGGTGCTGTATTCTCAAAACCACCAATATCATGGCTCCAGAAGCCAAAGCCAGAGAGACCAAAGGACAGGCCGCCGCGCAGGCTTTCCGCCATAGACTCATAGGTGGCATTGCTATCACCGCCCCAATGGACAGGGAACTTCTGGCTACCCACCGAAGCCGAGCGGGCAAACAGCACCGCCTCATCCTCGCCCTTCACCTCTTTCAAGAGATTATAGACGGTCTCATTATAAAGATATGCGTAGTAATTATGCATTTTATGAGCATCTGATCCATCCGCGTAGACGCCATCGAGCGGGATGCGCTCACCGAAATCGGTTTTAAAGCAATCCACACCCATATTAAGCAGAGTTTTCAACTTGCTTGTATACCAGGTGCGTGCCTCAGAATTGGTGAAATCGACAATTCCCATACCAGGCTGCCAGAGATCTGTCTGCCAGATACTCCCATCAGCCTTTTTGATCAGATAGCCATTCTTGCGACCCTCTTCAAATAAATGAGAGCGCTGCGCAATATAGGGATTAATCCAGACGCAGATTTTGAGGCCGCGCTGCTTGAGACGCCGCAACATCCCCTCGGGATCTGGGAAGACGTCTTCATCCCATTGGAAATTGCTCCAATGCAGGCCCTTCATCCAGAAGCAATCGAAGTGGAAGACATGCACCGGCAAATCCCGCTCGGCCATGCCATCGACAAAATGCGTCACCGTCTGCTCGTCATAATTAGTCGTGAAGGAGGTGGAGAGCCAGAGACCAAAGCTCCAGGCGGGCGGCAGAGAGGGTTTGCCGGTCAGAGCCGTATAATTTCCCAGCACCTCTTTGAGGCTAGCGCCACCAACAATATAGTAATCCAGGCTCTCACCGGGCACACTGAACTGTGCACGCGCCACACGCTCCGTTGCAATCTCAAAGGAGACAGTTTCAGGATGATTGACAAAGACACCATAACCATTATTGGTAAGATAGAAAGGAATGCTCTTGTATGCCTGCTCGGTGCCAGTTCCACCATCAGCATTCACCGAGTCCACAACCTGTCCATTTTTCGCAAAGGCGGTAAAACGCTCACCGAGTCCATAGACATATTCACCTACCGCCAGATCAAGCTGTTCACGCATATAGGTAGTACCATCATCGGTCGTGATATGGGCCGTACTGCGATCTCCACTCCCGGTAAGCCTGCGTCCATCATACGTAAACTCAACATTCCAGGGATGCGCTTTCTGAACATGCACCGCCAGTTTGCCACTGCGCAATGTCGAAACGTGCTCTGCATCGCTCACCTCAACCGGCTGCTCATCAATCGCCTGCAACTGAAAATGCGGGCCATGATCGACCTGTCCTTTATGATGAACGATCTGCACATGCATCACATCGGGCAGAGGAGAGGAATAGCGAATTTCTAGCAGTGGATCACCAATACCGACAGCACGATTCTCCACATGGCGTGAGGGGGCAAAAATAGTTAACGCATTGGGCTCAATCAGACGTTCGCGAACCTCGAACGGATGAAGCATTTTGATGCCCGGACGGATCAGCCAGTTACCGTCAGTAAACTTCATACAAGGTATCCTTTCAAGTCATGCGAGAAAGAAATTTTGATCGCATTTGTAGATAATTTTTTAGAAAGAATGTGAGTATTCATCGCATCTGAAGAAGAATCTATAAAAAATACACATCTCGTGCCATTGCGCTCTTGAGAACAGATAATCATTCCTCCCTGTCCTTCACAGAGCCCATCCTTTGCCTATATCAATGCTTTTGGGGAACCTTCACCAGATAAAGAATAGTACTCTCTTGCATCTTATCATAGAACGACAAGTAAACCTCACCTTCACGGTAAACTTGTACTTTACACATAATCGCTCAATTTTGAAGACGGTAAGGCCAGTATCAAGAATGAGAACTCGCAATTTTATGGCAAAATCTACCATTTGGCGAAATCTATCATTTGGCGAAATCTTCAGTCAACCAGACACGCGCATGCACAGTATCTACCAGTACATCGACGCCAATCATAGTATTGCTGGACAGGATATTGCGGCGATGGAAATCGTCGGGTGGTCGCTCTCCAAACATCGCCTCATTCAGGCCCAGAACGGCGAGTTGAGGATTGCCACGCCCGATACCGATATTTTCCCCAAATCCGGTCCAGTTAATGTCCTCTTGCCGGATACGCGTGCCTGGATCAGCCTCCCCGGGCAATTGATGCGCAAGCGTGTTGGTTGCCGCCATGGCTTGATTATGTCTGAGTGCGCCCAGAGCTAGAATATTTGACCACTGAAATGCTGGTAAGCCAGCATTAGCGCGCTGCTGATTAATCTCCATGAACACCGCCTGAGCCGCCTGTAAGGCTGATGAACTACTACCAGTCCCTGCACCAGAAGAGGGGACTGGAATGGTGGTCGGAATGATCACCACGGTTGGAATGGGGGTAGGGATGGGTGTGGGTATTACCTTGTCTGGTTTGGGAGGAAGGGGAGGAAGCGCGCCCGTCGCTTTTATCGATCTGACACCTAATTTGGCCCCAATCAGCGTTGCGCCACCCTGCACGGCAGTAGAACGCGCTGTCAAATGGGGAGACTGATCCTGCCGCGCCTGAATGCTCTGATCGCGGGTGGACCCGCAAGCAACCAGCAACAACAGCAACATCCCGATCAAGAGAGATTGGACAATGCTATATGGTTTCTTGAACAAAACATATCTCCCCATCAATAAATGGCACACACGAAGATTCACTTTGTGCCATAATTACCTGCTAACAACTTCCTTATCATACAATGGTACAAGAAGAAATACATAGCGACAGGCCGGGAAATAGTACTTTTCGGACGGTACGCCTGAACAGGTTGATCTGACGTATCTCATCAGGTTAACCTGTTTCTGCATCACCCTGATGGGCAAAGAGATAGGGAACACTTCGTTCAGGAAATAATTCAAGCGTTTGCATTCTGGACACAGGCGGCTTCTCCTCGCTCTTCTCTTCCGTTCCCCGCCTGCGGCGAGAAAAGGAAAAATGAAATAGCCCTGGAAAACAAATGAAAAACTTGCCAAAACAATAGAGATGATTATATCATAGGAAGAATAATAGATCGATTTTTGTTTTAGTTCGCTTGCTCTGGCACAATATTTGCTTGAGAATGATATATGCAAATAACGTCAAGTATTTGAAAGAGTAAAAATCCCTACACAGCTCATACGAACAACACATAGCAGACTGTTTACAGTGCCAGGGATTTTATCTCAACATCGCTAACGTAGGAAGAGAGATACATAGCATGACGACTCAATCTCAGGCGCGTGAGGTGCGCGATTTCACAGCCAATGATGCGCGCATTCAGTCCCTTCTTGAACATGTACGCCCTCTGATGGACCTTACCGCATTGTCCGCATTGGCAGTCTGGGATCAGTCAACTGCGATGCCGCGTGGCGCGGGCGTGGTTCATATGCATCAGGCGGCCACACTGCAAAGTATTCTCCATGATCGCCAGACCGATCCTCGCCTGGGTGCGATACTCGATGAGCTTGAAACGGTGATCGCCAGCGATGCATTCAACGATAGCGACCGGGCACTGGTACGCGAGACACGCCTGAGTTATGATCGCGCTTGCAAGCTGCCTCGGCCCTTCGTAGAGGAGACATCGCGGGTGCGCTCGGCCAGCTTCAATGCCTGGATTGAGGCGCGCGAAAAGAATGACTTTAAGATATTCGCCCCCTGGTTGCAACGCACTATCGCCTTACAACGCGAATTGGCCGACTATTACGGCTATGCTGAGACACGCTACGACGCGCTGTTAGATACTTATGAGCCGGGTCTGACGACCAGCCGTGTAGAACAGCTTTTCGCTCCTGTCCGCACCGCCAGCACAGCCCTGCTGCGCCGCATTCAGGACAGCGGACGGGTAGTGGATACCTCTTCTGTTACCGGTACCTTTGCTATCGCGCAGCAAGAAGAGCTCTGCAATCGTATCCTGCGCACGATTGGCTATGACTTCAATCGTGGTTATCTATCGCGTTCCGAACATCCTTTCACCATCTCGTTCGGCTCACCGTATGACGTGCGCCTGACGACGCGTTATGAAGAACAGTACTTGCCGATGACCTTGATGGCGGTCATCCATGAAGGTGGGCACGGCCTCTATGAACAGGGAATTGCAGAGACGCTATCCCGCACGCCGCTGGCCGGTGGCGTCTCACTGGGTATCCATGAATCGCAATCCCGCTTATGGGAGAATTTGCTGGCTCGCTCACACGCCTTCTGGCAGGGACACTATAGTGGGCTGCGCGAAACCTTCCCCACGCAATTCGAGCATGTTGATCTGGATACCTATGTGCGGGCGCTCAACCAGGTCCAACCCAGCTTGATCCGTGTCAAAGCCGACGAAATCACCTATAATCTTCATATCATGATCCGCTTCGAGATAGAGAAAGAGCTGATTAACGGCAACGTTGCGGTCGAGAGCCTGCCGGAATTGTGGAATGCCAGATATCGTGAATATCTGGGCATCTCAGCCAGCAATGAGGTCGATGGCGTGCTCCAGGATATGCATTGGACCAACGGCTTTGGCTACTTCCCTACGTATACGCTTGGCAATCTCTATGCCGCCCAGATTACCCATACCCTCCGTCGCAGCTTTCCCGACTTCGATGCCCGCCTGAGTTCCGGCGACACCAGCTTTGTCCTCAACTGGCTGCGTGAAAACATCCATCAATATGGCGGCATCTATCGCCCCGACGACCTGATCAAGCAGGCCACCGGTGAAGTCTTGAATTCACAATACTTTATCAGCTATATCACAGAAAAATTCGGCAAACTCTACGGCCTGACAGAGGCCTGATAGCAACCACTCTTTGAAGCATGAAGGGATGTGTAGGTGCGTGCCGAGGTCGCAACCGAGGTGCGCTTTCCCGTTCCTCGTACGACCATCTCACCTCTCGGCATAGCCCTACCTCAACAGTCATGCCAGGGTACATCACAGAGCGTTGGGGCGAGTGCATCGTACGAGCAAGGGAGCATCGACCTGCACTTACGCTCCGTACGATGCCTACGTTTTTCGTCAAAATCCCTCTTCTTTTAGTGGGATTGCTCGTGAATGGCGGTTGCTACGCGTCAACATATTGTACGGCTCGTCCGCTGCCAGGGGTCGCCAGAATGGCTCCTTTGTGATAAGCAAGCGTGCCACGTACAAAGACATGCTCAATTTTGCCTTTGATATGAGTACCTGCAAAGGGAGTCCAGCCGCATTTGGAAAGGATTTCCCGATCGGTGATCTCATATTCCTGCTCAGGATCTACCAGGACAATGTCGGCATCTTTGCCTGCTTCGAGCGCACCTTTGTTCTTCAAGCCAAAGATACGGGCGGGATTGCTGACACAGCGTTTGACAACCTCTTCCAGCGTGATCCTGCCGCTACTGGCGGCGTTGAGGAGCAGTGGCATGAGCGTCTGGACGCCAGGCATACCAGAGGGTGCCTGAGCATAGGGCTGATCCTTGTCCTGGCGCGTATGCGGAGCATGATCGGTACCAATGGTGTCGATGACGTCAAGGTAATGCCAGAGCGCGTCCTGATCGCTTTGACTACGCAGCGGAGGATTCACCTTGCCGTAGTTCCCCAGTCGCTGCTGATCAGCTTCGGTCAGGAAGAGATGCAATGGCGTGACTTCACAGGTGACATGCACGCCTTTCTGCCTGGCCTCCTGGATCAGCTCCAGTTCACGTTGGGTGGTGGTATGGGCGATATGCAGTGAGCGTCCAGTCTTCTCGGCGATTGCCAGGGCGCGGCTGAGCGCAATCTGTGCGCTGATCGGCGGACGAGCCTGATTATGATCCTGCGAGCCCTGTGTCCCAAAATAGTGTAGGGATTGCTCATCCTCGGCGTGGACTACGATGGGCTTGCGCAGCGGAAAAGTCGAGAAATGGCGATAGATGGGCGAGAATTCGGTCACCAGCAGGGAACCCGTCGATGAGCCCATATATAATTTCAGAGCTGCAACCTTATGGGCTGCCTGCGCCACTTCATCGATATTCGTATCGGTAGCACCAAAATAAAAACCATAGTCCACCACCGCTTTAGGCGCCACCAGAGCTATCTTGGCGCTCAGATGCTCCTGAGTATCCGTGGTAGGCTGGGTATTGGGCATATCCAGGACAGTTGTCACACCACCAGCCAATGCCGCGCGGGTACCGCTTAAAAAGTCCTCTTTCTGGGTTCCACCGGGCTCACGGAAGTGTACGTGCGAGTCAATAAAACCCGGTAATACCAGTAGCTTACTGGCATCAATCACGTGTTCCCCCTGCTCGGGATTAAGATGCTCGCCAAGCTCAATAATCGTCTCAGCGTGGGTTCGAATATCAAGACGCTTGCGACCTTCGGGTAGGACAACCATACCATTGCGAATGAGCATGTCTGGACACTCCTTATCGCTATTCCCCGATTCTTCGTGGTCGGGGCCATTATAAGCCCGAACGTGCTAAATCGGGGTTACATACCTATTTTCAATTTGACAAATCACTATTATACTTGAAACGGAGTTCTGTTGCTTACAAAATTTTGAAAGATGAAATCGCATGCTGTATAAAGCTATCGTTCGACCGGCTGTATTTCGTATCTCTGCCAAAGATCCTGAGTTTGCACATCACCTGATCATGGAGAAACTGGCGTTTGCCTCCAAATTTCAGAGCTTGCTCAAAATTATTGAGGCCACCAGTGCCTATAAATCGCCCGCGCTGGAACGGGATGTCTTTGGCGTCCATTTTCCCAATCCAGTCGGCCTGGCAGGAGGATTCGATAAGAATGGTCTGGCATTGCCCGCACTGGCAGCTCTCGACTTTGGCTTTATCGAAGCTGGCACAGTGACGCGTTATCGTCAACCCGGCAATGATCGTCCGCGCATTTTCCGCTTCTCCGATGTCGATGCCCTGATCAATCGCATGGGCTTTCCCAACGATGGAGCGGACGCCATCCACGAACGCCTCTTAAAACTGCCCGCAGCTGGAGTTCCAGTCGGCTGGAGTATTGGAAAATCTAAGATCACGCCACCCGCAGAGGCCGTTGAGGATTATCGCTATTCACTGCGCAAACTCTATGATTTCGCTGCCTTCTTTACTGTCAATGTCAGCTCACCCAATACTCCTGGCTTGCGTACCTTGCAGGATAAAGAACCGTTGGATCAGTTATTACAAGCAATGGTCCAGGAAGCTACTGCACTGGCACAACAGCGCGGGAATGTTATCCCAAAACCGATACTGGTCAAGATCGCGCCAGATCTCACCGAAGAACAGATTCAGGATGTGATCGAGGTCTGTCTGGCACGCAATGTAGGCGGCATTATCGCCACGAATACGACCCTGGCACGCGATGGCTTACGCCATAGTACCGAACAAACGGGCGGACTCAGTGGTCGTCCTCTCTTGACTCGTTCACTAGAGGTTGTCAACTATCTCAGCAGACAGCTGGATGGCAAAATTCCCATCATTGGGGTCGGTGGTATCTTCAGCCCCGATGACGCCAAACGCATGTTCGACGCCGGTGCCAGCCTGATCCAGATCTACACCAGCTTCAT
The DNA here is from genome assembly GCF_008326305.1 of Dictyobacter arantiisoli. Classification (GTDB taxonomy): domain Bacteria; phylum Chloroflexota; class Ktedonobacteria; order Ktedonobacterales; family Ktedonobacteraceae; genus Dictyobacter; species Dictyobacter arantiisoli. The sequence continues at coordinate 14,174 of NZ_BIXY01000033.1, forward strand.
CTACGAAGGTCCTGGCATCATTAAACAGATCAATAAAAAACTCCTCTATTAATTTACTGTCAACCCCATAGATAGATTTCCACTGCAAACAGAGGTTAGAGCGAGGGTACATTCCAACAAGTACCCTCCTGACATACTTTCCCCAAAAGCGCAAGCCCCCCCGGATACGCATAAATAGGACCACGACTCAAGCCGCTTCTGATGCGGCTCCACACGCCTATACAACCCGAATGGGCTATGTTTCATTGCGTATCTTTGTGTTTCATTTTGGTTGTGCTATGATAGATCTACAAGCACATCTTACTAATCGCTACTACCGATAAGCGATAAAGATAAATATCTAGCTTTCATCAGACTGAAATGGCAACAGTTGATGGGCAGAACATATTTACGACGCGCTTGCTTTAGTTGGTCCCTGGAACCTGGGTCCTCCTTTTAAAGATGTTAAATACTGTTAGTTTCGTTCCGTTAAAAAGGAGAACAGCTTGAATTCACATCAGGATGTACGCACAAACTTCATAAAAAAACCGATCATCGTCAAGATGAGCCTTGCCATCCTCTTTAGTATGATGCTCTTCTCGGCAGCCGTGGGATTCCACTCATCAAATTCTTATGCCGCAACCAATGGTGCTGATCCAACCAGCGTCATCCGACAAGTCTTTGGTGGCTATGCTGACCAGGCTCTACATATTGCACAATGTGAGTCAACAATGAACCCGGGTGCGACAAATACACAGGCAATTGGTAACAGCCATGCAGCAGGCCTCTTCCAGGTTCTTTACCCGAGCACCTGGATCACCACATCACAGGCCAGCGCTTCCCCATATGACGTCACAGCCAATGTAAAAGCGGCCTATGAGATCTTCCAGCGTGACGGCTACTCCTGGAGAGAGTGGGAATGCCACCTGTAATCTGGCAAAACGCCAGATGGCTGTAGCGGCCAGATAAAAGAGAAGCAAAGACAATTACAATTATCCATCTTCCTCTTTCTCTTCGCTGTTACTGAAAGCGAGGGGCGGTGAACAACACTGTTCACTGCCCCTCGCTTTTTCTCTTGATCTTATCTCTCCCGCCGGCGACGGCACCTAAAACTCATTTTTGGGGAACACTCCAAACCCCTATCATCACCATGCTGTGGAAAGTCAAACAAGTCAACGGCACTTTATCGTGAGCTGAACCGTGTTATAATTGAGCTTCATACGACAGCGCGTACTATTTCAGCATGGACGTCGCATATTTTAACAAATACTGCGAAGAACGTATTCAGCGGATGCCATATTGATACAATTGGATAAATTGACACCATAGAGTTGACAAAGGAGGTTATCGCATGCCATCACAACAATATCCACCCAACGATCCGCAATACCCACAATATCCCCAGGGGCAGGGAAACTATCCCTCACAGGAAAACTATGCACAACAGGAGTATAACGATACCACCGAGCAGATCTCCAGACAAGGGGATAACTATGTGCAGCGCCAGCATCAGACCTATAAGGACCCGGCGGGCAACCGTGTCGAGAAGCGCCAGGTAGTCAGCAAAGACTTCACGCAAAGCATGATCAACACGCGTTACTGGATCACCTCCGTGATCTACTTTCTCCTGGGAGTGCTCGAAGTCATCCTTGGCCTGCGCTTCATCTTCCGTCTGCTGGGTGCCAATCAGGGAAGCGCATTTATCGACTTTCTGTATAATCTCAGTCATCCATTTGTCGCCATCTTCAATGGCATCTTCACCGACCCGGTCCTTGGCAACAGTAACAGCGTCTTTGAAGTATCAACCATCCTGGGGATGCTCATCTACGCTCTCATCGCCTGGGGAATTGTCTCGCTGGTACGTATCGTCTTCTTTCCCAATATTCCCAGCCGTCGTGAAGCCACTACCACCCGTCGTCGCACGCGCTAAGATCAGCTCTCACGGCTAAAATCATCCTTCTCGTCGGGGCACGCATTCAGACCTGCCCCGACCATCCCTTCACATCATGCCTGAAGAGTGCCCGGTTTCATAGAGAAAACATGTCAGCCGTCTTCTTCATTCTGTTTGGGATCAATGCCAGGCCAACGTTTCCTGATCTTCACTGTGATCCCGCTAGTAATCCGTCATGCACGTTCCCAGATGAGTTCGGCGCGATAGATTTTACCGTCGAAGAGGGTGGAGTCTTCATTGACCAGCGAGAGTCGACCGGATGATAGGGTCGCCTTGTAACCCACATTCATACCAATCCAGTTGGGGAAAAGACTTAATTTGACCTCGTAGACAATCTCTTCACCGTCTATACGATAGCGACCAGTATAGGCGATGAATGTCTTGGCAGCGAATGCCAGTTCCTCCATCATTCCTCCCATCAGGTCAGGTTGTTCAAAGGGCGGACGGTGCGGAAGAGAGATAAAGAGAGACATATAATCATCAGGACCATACATCAGGTATCCCAGTGGTTCTGTACCAAAGGGATTAAGCACCAATCCATCCTTCGCAGTGAGGGTATATGAAAGCAGGCACCATGTACCGATGATAGCGGCCTTGTTAATTGATGTTGTCTCAGCCATGATGATCATTCCTATCTGCGCACTGCTAGCCAATCGACAACCATACTCAATACCCTACCTAACACGCCAGACACCAGCAACTTGTTACATCTCACCAGCGAGCCCCTGTCCACCCGTCCTAACATCTATCATGCATAGACAAGGATGATGATATTGCAGCAATCTGATATCTATCGCAGTGCAAAGCAAGCAGATAGTCACAAGCTAGATGATGTGGCTTTCTGCTTGCTTGATGGCTTTATCGCCAGGCTAGCCAGAAAAAATCTAGGCGTTACGGATAGGTAATTGAGCATCCGCACGCAAGTAGACAGGAATGCGCTCCAACGGGGCCGCGGCGGTGATGCGTTGCCCGCCAGCATAGCTCTCACCGCTCCAGGCATCGGTCCAGGTGGTACCGGCAGGGAGATAGACTTCTCGGCTACGGGCACCTTCAAAGAGCACTGGAGCAACCAACAGATCAGAGCCAAACAGGAACTGATCCTCTATCGCCGCGCAGGCCGCATCTTCGGGGAAGTCGAAGAAGAGTGGGCGCATGGGCGGCAAGCCCTTCTCATGGGCAATCCGCATCTGCTCGTTGATATAGGGGCGCAGGCGTTCGCGCAGGAAGAGCAGGTCGGTGATGATCCCATAAGCTTCGTCACCAAAGGACCATGCTTCATTCTCGGCCCCACTATCCAACATTTGCTCGGCTGACTCGGATTCCATGCGATAGCCGTGCAGGCGGAACAAGGGGCAGAAGACGCCATATTGGAACCAGCGTACCACCAGCTCTCGGAAATAGGCGGAATTGATATCGGCACCATAGAAGCCACCAATATCGGTGGTCCACCAGGGAATGCCACTCAGCGCCATATTCAGGCCCGCCCGGATCTGTGCCTGCAAGGTTTCAAAGGTACTATTGATATCGCCAGACCAGATGGCGGATGCGTAACGCTGGCTCCCGGCCCAGCCTGAACGGCAGAGATTCACAACCGCAGGAGCGCCCGCCTCTTTGATATGTTCGTAGAAACCACGCTCATGCAGCAGAGGATAGGCGTTGGCGACCGCCTGACCATTGCCAATATGGAAACGCACATTATCGGGGTCCAATGGGAACATTTCAGGCTCACAGGCATCCAGCCACCAGGTCTTGATGCCCAGTTGATAGTAGTGCTCGTTGACCTGCTCCCAGATGAAATCGCGCGCTTCGGGATTGCTGGAGTCATAGTAATAGACGCCAATCTGACCTTCGGGACGATTGTCCTGGAAGGACATCAGGAAAGGGATACCGCGCTCGGTGCGCAATAAGAGGCCACGCTCAAGCATAGTTGCGAAGTTCTCGCTTAAGGGATTCACCGTCGGCCAGATCGAGACCATCAGCTCAATGCCCAGCTCTTTTAATTCTTGCACCATAGCCGCGGGATCAGGCCAGGCCTGGGGATCGAAGCGCCAGTCGCCTTGCAAGGACCAGTGGAAGAAGTCGATCACGATCACGGAAAGTGGCAGGCCACGCCGCTTGTATTCACGCGCCACAGATAACAATTCGTCCTGATTGCGATAACGCAGTTTGCTCTGCCAGAAGCCGGTTGCCCAGTCAGGAAACTCAGGAGCATGTCCGGTTGCATCAGCATACCGTTCCATAATCTCAGCGGGAGAGTCACCCACGGTAATCCAGTAATCCAGTTGTGGTGTGGCCTCGGCTACCCAACGTGTCTCGTTGGTGCCCAGTTCGACACGCCCAATGGCGGGATTATGCCAGAGAAAACCATAGCCGCGACTCGAAAAGAGGAAAGGGATGGATACTTCACTATTGCGCTGAATCAGATCAATGGTCGCGCCCTTCTGATCCAACAGGCCGTGCTGATGTTGTCCCAGTCCATACAGGCGCTCATCCGAATATGCACAGAAGCGGGCCTCCAGGTGGTGGAGATCGCTGTGTTTGGATTTAAAGAAGCGGGCAGGGATACGGCTGGAATGAAAGGGCTTCTTCTCTGCCAGGATCTCCGCGCCACTCTGCGTATTCAGAAAACGGATACCTCCCACAGCCGAGACCTGGGCCGTGATATTGCCATTGACCAGCGTCGCCTCGTCCTCACCCAGCGTAATCTGTACCTCGGTTGCCTCTGCTGGCAGCAGGACATTCACGACGGGATCGTGAATATCTCCGTTGACCGACGCACGCACGCGCAAGCTATCGCGTCCCCACGGCTCGATAGCAACCGTCTCGTGCTGTCTCTCCCAGATTAAAGTAGTATTGTACTGACGAAAACCGTGCATGATAAACCTCTTACTTCCCATATCTAGCACTTATACATAGTGCGTAGAAACAATGCGATGTATGATCATGGAGTACATCTTATACTGCATCCCTTGATTTTAGTAGCAATCGAATCTCAGCGTACATCATATACTACATTCAGGTTGATCAAAACCTTCTCTAAAATGTGCTAGCCCTTGACGGCACCAGATGTCATACCGGCGGTGATGTAGCGCTGGAAGGCAACCAGGATAATCGCAGCCGGTATGGTCGCCATTGTCGCAACAGCCATCAGGCTATTCCACTCTGAATTGAACTGACCCAGATAGTTATAGATGCTCAGCGAAATCGGCTGAATATCATTGGTCGTCATTAAAGTTAGTCCATACATAAAATCGCCCCATGAGAACAGGAAGGCGAACAGTCCAGCCGTCACGACGCCTGGAACCGCGATTGGCAGCATAATGCGCAGGAACGCGCCCCATTCGCCGCAACCATCCACCATCGACGCCTCAACCAGTTCATAGGGAAGCGACTGCAAAAAGGCGCTCAAGATCATGACGTCAAATGGAACGGCATAGGTGGTATCCGCCAGGATCAGGCCAATATTGTTATTCAGCAAGCCGAGATTATTGAAAATCAGGAACATCGGCGTAGCCAGCGTGACTGATGGGATCATCTGCGTCAAGAGCATACAAAAAATCAGTACCGGCGCCCAGCGAAAATGAAAATGCGCAATCGCATAGGCCGCTGGTGTCGCGATTACCAGTGAAATGACCACCGTGCCCAGCGCGATAATCAGACTGGTCACCAGATGGGGAAACTGCGCCGAAAAGGTCGCAGCATAGCCCTGAAACGTAATCTGCGTCGGGATGATGGTCGCGGGAATACTGAAGATCTCATTGTTGGTCTTCAGCGAATTCGCTACCATCCAATAGACCGGGAAAAGCATAATGATGGTGAAGAGCACACCAAAGATGGTCGTGATCACTCTGCTGACCATCTGACCGCCCTCGCGCCTGCGCCTTGTCAGTAATTGAGCCTGCATTGGAAACTCCTTGTGCTGAAATGCTAGCCTGGTTGCTAGTCCACACTCTTATTGAAGCGAATGTAGAAGACGGCCACAATTAACGCCACAATCAGGATCATGTTGCCCAGAGCGGCCCCATTACCAAACAATTGCTGGCTGAAGGAAAGGTTATAGGACCAGGTGGCAAAGATTTGTGTCGAGTTGGCCGGTCCACCCTTCGTCATCACATAAATCAGATCAAAGACTTTCAATGTATAGATCAGGCCCAGCATCAACACGACCGCAACCACTGGTCGCAACAACGGCAGGGTCACATAGAAGAACTGCTGCCACTTGCCCGCGCCATCCATCGAAGACGCCTCATAAAACTCGGGCGAGATGTTCGTCAAACCGCTATAGAGCAGGACCATATTAAAAGGAATGCCGATCCAGATGTTGGTGATGATAATCGCAAACAGTGCCCAACTCGGCGACGTCAGCCAGGCAAAGTGAGCAGGCAGAATATGCAAGGCAGTCAGCACCTGATCAATAACGCCGTTAGTACCATCAAAGAGCCAGGTCCAGATGGTGCCTGAAACCACGATTGGCAATAGCCAGGGCAGCAACATCAAAGAGCGCAAGAAGCTACTGAGCGGAAACTTTTTGGTGAAAAAGACAGCTAGCGCCAGGCCAATCACAAACTGAGGCACAATCGAGCCGACAGTAAAGAGCAGGGTATGCAAAGCAGACTGCTGAAATACCGAGTCCTGAAGCACATCAGTGTAGTTTTGCAGGCCAATAAATGGGGCATTACCAGTAAAAAGTGCACTCAGATCATATTTTTCAAGGCTCACACTGATGCTATAGTACAAAGGATATCCAAAAAAGAGCACCAGATAAAGCATGACTGGAAGCACAAATAAGAAACGAATCCAGAAGATGCGACTTTTCTGTCGTCTTGCGCGCGGATGTAAGCTTGCTTTTACCACCTGCTTCGCTGGTGCTGACATCTCCTGTGCATGCGTCGTCACAATAGTATCTCCCTGACTAAGCAAGAGTAAGGATACTGGTTCTGGGCCAGTCCTCACTCCTGCTACAACCATCCGCCGACTGCAACGACAGAAGAATCTGTAGCTTCAGTCGGCAACGCTCGCAAGAGTAAGAAACTTCCTGGCAAGGGGGTTCATTACTTCTTGAGAGTCGCATCAATTTTAGTTTGAGCAGCATCTAACGCGGCTTGTGGAGATTGACTACCTGTCAACGCCGATTGCTCAGCGGTCCATAGCGCCTGTGAAATGGTGGGATATTTGGCTCCAACCTCAGCAGTACGAGCATGGGCAGTATTCAATTCATTGGTAAAGACTGCCAGTTCTGGATGGCTCTGAAGCATGGTTACGCCCTCACTCTTCAGCGGAGGCACATAGCCGTTGATCTCGTCAAAGGCGAGGATCTGAGTCGGCTGTTCTAACCAGTTCAGGAGATCCCAGGCCGCTTTCTGCTTGGCTGGATCACCCACAGGAATTACCCAGTCCTCACCACCCAATGGGGAAACCGACTTCCCACCAACAGCGGAAGCAGGGATCGACACGACACCATAATCAATGCCCTTGCCCTTCAGCAAGCTGATATTCCAGGGTCCATTGACCATCATTGCGGCGTGACCTTCCTGGAATTGTGTCAGTACATCGGCTTGCCCCCAGTTCAGGGAGGATTTTGAGAGTGAGCCATCTTTTACCAGATTGCTGACATATTGCAGGGCAGCAACGCCATTCGTATTGTTGACGTGCGTAATGTCGCCACCATTTGACCAGAAGAAAGGCTCAAACTGCCATGATCCCTCTTCAGTCGCCGGAGCAGCCATCGCCAGACCATAGACATCGCCTTTAGTCAGCTTTTTAGCGGAGGAACTCAGTTCAGACCAGGTGGTGGGAGGCTTCAGACCAGCATCAGTAAACATCTTCTTATTATAATAGAGGGCCAGATCATTATTACCAACGGAATATCCATAGGTTTTGTTGTTATAGGTCATGGTTGACAATGAACCAGCATAGAAATCGGAAGTACTGATACCGCTGCTCTTCAAATAATCGTCCAGCGGAGCCAGGATACCAGTGGCCGCAAAGCTCGCCATATCAGGATTATCGATGGAGATCAGGCTGGGCAACGTATGTGAGGCCGCTTCCTGATCAATCTTCGAGTTCAAAGAACCCACTGGAACCGGATCACGCTTGATGGTGATGTTAGGATGCAACTTTTCATATTGACTGAAAAGAGTGTTGATCTCAGTATTAGAAGGTTCGGTCGGCCAGTGATCAAGTACGGTGATGACGGTCTTACCATCCGAGGTTGTGGTTGAACCAGTTGACGAACCACCGCAGGCAGCCAGTACACCCAGCATCATAACCATCACACCACAGACCGAGAGGCTACGCAGTAAACGTGCATGGGATTTTCTGTGTGGAGCTACCTTGTGTTGCTTGCTGGAAACATCGTGAAACCGCAAGTTCATAGTCTATCCTCCCTTGGATCGAGCACATTTGATACAATAAAAAAGACCTTGTATCAACTTTTTTTATGCCTGCAAAGATATAGTCTTATTGAATAGAGTCTTATGAGCTCTTACGAGCCTATACCGATGTATTGGATTGTCAGGTATATCCTCTATCTCCTGCGCATGGCCTGACAACCAGACATAAGTATGAGTTTACTTTATGAAATACTTCTATATCATCGCTCAGGATTCTTCGTCGAAGCGCTTCGCTAAAGTCTAGTATAGAACCTGAAGATAGAAGTGTCAAGAGGAGATGAGCCTGCTTTTACGCTCTGGGTCCTGAACTACGCCGAACAGTGAGAGGAGGCTTTAATAAAATTTGTGCTGCTTTTTCTTCTTCTTTCCCCTCAAGCTTTTGGATCAACATCTGTGCGCCTAAACGCCCCATTTCATTAAAGGGGAATTCGATAGAGCTCAGGGCAGGTGTGGTCATCTCGGCCATACGTGGTGAAAAGATCGCCACCAGTGAGGTATCCTCTGGCACACGCAGTCCCTTATCGCTAATGGCACGTAGCACGCCACCGCTCGGCCACGGCGTGAGTAAGACAAAGGCGCTTAACTCGGGATCTTGTTCGAACAGGCGCATCACCGTCTCATAGCCCGCCTGCTCGCTTTCATCACAACAGCTATCCACGCCACTCAAGCCATGATGTTGAATAGCGCGATAAAAGGCCGTTCTGGCACGCACGACATAGCCAACTTCGCGCTTGAGCATGGCCTCCGATTGGTTGATCAGGCCAATGTGCGTATGACCGGAAGCACGGAGATAATCAATCGTGGTTTCGACGGCATTGTCAAAATCGAGATCCACAAAACTGAGGCCCTCATTATTTTCACATCGTCCAATCAAGGTAAATGGCAGGTTCTGTTCCCGCAACAGATCGACGCGTGCGTCATGCAAGGCCACTTCCATCAAAATCACTCCATCAATAAAACCTTGATGGGTCATATTCATGACCTCTAGATTCTCGCTGGGAGATGTCCAGAGGAGAAGAGCATAGCCGTGGGTCGTAGCCATCTCGGCGATACTGGTCACGAACTCCTGCTGCCCGGAACTCAAGGTATACGATGGATAGAGTAAGGCAATGATTTTAGTGCGCTTGGTCACCAGCGCTCGAGCCAGGAAATTAGGCTGATACCCCAATTCTTCCATAGCCTGATACACTTTTTGTCTGGCCTCTTCCGAAATAGGTCGCTTGCCACTAAGCGTGTACGACACCGTACTTAAAGCTACGCCTGCTCGCCTGGCAATGTCTGACATTGTTGCCATAAATCTGCACCCCTTAGCTCCTGATACTGTATCTATGAAGCTTCCATATAGGTTTATTTACCAAAAAGGCATGGCTCACTGGCAGTCCATCACTGGACACCCTGAACCACCTTGTTCAAAAGAGTGTTTGTTTCCCATGCCCTCCATGATCTCTGTACATGCGTTTTCGCACCTGCGGTGCTCAAACAGATTTTTAGTATGTGGCGCAGGCGCGTCGGCGCCTGCCAGCAGGTGAGCAGCAAGATCCCGCTGGGAGTGGAAAACAAACACTTAGTTAGACAGTGTTTGATTCCCATGGTCTTCGCCATCCTGGCGCATGAGTTTTCGCACCAATGGTGCTCAAACAGATTTTTATTATGTGATGTAGAAAAGGTTCGAAGAACCTTTTCTACATCACATAATAAAAAGGGCGCAGGCGCGCAGGCGCCTGCCAGCAGGTGAGCAGCAAGATCCCGATGGTGATGGGAAACAAACGCTTTGTTAGTAGTTGTTGAAAACGGGTCACTATGGAGAAGAGGATAATTCTATCATACACTGTTTTGGAACAGATAGCTAGAGCTAACTGGAGCCAGGGGACGGCAAAAACTACCGTTCAAGCCAGTTCATCCCTCTCGAAGTAAGCAAGCCAGATTAAAAATCTCCTCCTTAATTACTTGACTTCTTCTACGTCTACCGTTACGCTTTATGCGAGCATCCACTTATCTCAATGGACATAAAGGGGTAGACATTGTGAAGACAGCCATCACGCCTTCCTCTACGGAGAACACAGCACCTGATGCTGATAGATACTACTATTACAAGCAGGTCTTTGCAGGACGGACCTTGCCGTTTGCTTATCTGGATCTGGATTTATTGGAACAGAATATCCAATCGATTATAGCCAGGGCAGGCGGCAAGCGGTTACGGCTGGCCTCGAAATCCTTACGCAGCGTCGCAGTGATCAAACGCATCCTGGCGGCAAATGATATTTTCCAGGGCATTATGTGTTTTACCGTGCGCGAAGCGATCTACCTGGCTTCTCAGGGATTAGATGATCTCTTGATCGGCTATCCAAGCTGGCATGCACAGGATATTGCAGCGGTCGCACAGGCTATTCAGGGAGGTGCACAGATCACGCTGATGATCGATAGCGTGGCACATGTTCAACAGATTGAAGCGATAGCCAGTCAACATGCTGTGAGTATCCCCGTCTGTATCGATCTGGATATGGCGCTTTCGCTGCCGGGCCTGCACTTCGGGGTATGGCGCAGTGCTCTCCTGACTCCCGCACAGGTACGACCGGTTCTGGAGAGTATCCAGGCCGCGTCCCATGTGACGCTGGATGGCATTATGGGCTATGAGGCGCAGATTGCGGGCGTGGGCGATCAGTATCCTAAAGGACAAGCGAAAAATCAACTCGTGCGCCTCCTCAAGCAGCGTTCATTGCGCGAGGTAGCCCGGCGGCGAGCCGACATTATGGCTTTCATTCAGGACTACCACTTACCGCTGCGCTTTGTCAACGGAGGCGGCACTGGCAGCTTGCATACCACCCGCGCCGAGGCTGGTGTAACCGAAATTACCGTTGGATCGGGCTTCTATGCACCGGCCCTCTTCGATAATTATCGAGATTTTCACTATCAACCAGCCGCTGGCTTTGCGATTGAGATCGTCCGTCAGCCACAGAAGCATATCTACACCGGCCTCGGTGGCGGCTATAGCGCCTCTGGTCCCGCCGGGAGTGATCGTTTACCAAAACCCTATCTCCCCCAGGGAGCCCGTTTCGTCCCTCTCGAAGGTCCAGGAGAGGTACAGACGCCGATTATCTATACCGGTGAAACCGTGCTGGCCCTGGGAGATCCCATCTTTTTGCGCCACAGCAAAGCAGGTGAGCTATGCGAACGCTTTACCCACCTCCTCCTTGTGAAACAGGGCGCTATCGTCGAGGAAGTCACTACCTACCGGGGCGATGGATACTGTTTCCTCTAGCTAAAATGAAAGGACATCAGGATGGCAACACGACAGCCACCGCGCTGGCACAACTGGTCTGGTTCTGTGCAGGCCCATCCCCGACAAATCGAGAAACCCGGCAGTATCGCGGCCCTGAAAGAACTGGTGGGTACATGCGGACGCACAGGACGACACATACGCGTGGTAGGATCGGGACATTCCTTCACCCCGCTGGTCCATACCGATGACGTACTCATCTCGCTTGACAATCTACAAGGCGTAGAGAGCATGGATGAAGTAGCGGGAACCGTGACCGTCCTGGCAGGAACCAAACTTAAATATTTAGGAGAGACGCTGCTGGCACGCGGCCTGGCCCAGGAAAATCTTGGCGATGTTGATGCCCAGAGCATCGCCGGGGCCATCAGCACGGGCACCCATGGCACGGGCATCAACTTTGGCAATCTGGCAACGCAGGTCGAGGCCCTGACGCTGGTCACCGCCGACGGTGAACTCCTTGAATGCTCAGCCTCACAACATCCCGATATATTTAAGGCCGCCCAGATTTCGTTGGGCACGCTGGGCGTCATTGCCAGGGTCAAATTACGCGTCATCTCGGCCCAACTCCTGCACTTCAAGAGCCGACGTGAAACACTCGCCAACTGCCTCGCTCATCTCGAAGACTATAAGAATAACAATGACCATTTTGAGTTCTACTGGTTACCCTATACACCGTGGGTCCAGACGAAATTTCTCAATGAAACCACAGTCACAGTATCGAAAGGAAATCTTTGGAGCAGTTTTAATCAAATTGTACTGGAAAATGGACTCTTCTGGCTCCTATCAGAGATCAGTCGACTCTTGCCTGCTTCGGCCAGGACCATTAGCAGACTTTCAGCACAGGGCATCGCAACGACGAGTGAGGTGAACTATAGCCATCGCTTATATGCGACGCTGCGTGTGGTGCGCTTTCAGGAGATGGAATATAATATTCCAGCCGAACACTTTACCAGTGTACTGCAAGAAATCCGTGCATGTATCGATAAGCATCAATTCGCCGTGCACTTCCCGATTGAGTGCCGCTTTGCACGCGCCGACGACATCTGGCTTAGTTCCGCCTATCAGCGTACTTCAGCCTATATCGCCATCCATATGTACAAAGGCATGCCCTATCAGGAATATTTTCAAAGCATCGAAGCCATTTTTAAGCGCTATCAGGGCAGACCGCATTGGGGCAAACTACATACCAGGGATGCCGCCAGTCTGGCCCAGCTCTATCCCCGCTGGCAGGATTTCCGCCGCATTCGCGCAACCCTCGATCCACAGGGAATTTTCCTCAATGACTATCTATGCCGCTTGCTGGATGTGCCTGACACATCATCCGGGCGTGGTCAGCAGGATACAGAAGCAGCCCGCGAATCATCCTTTTGAAAGCATGGGGTCATCATACGTACAACATGACGTCTTTACAGAAAACAGTAGAGAGTCCAAGCAAGGAGAGCATATATGAGCGATGCACCCTCGCCCGTGCCCGGGATTGCCGCTGATCCGGCCTTGAGGAAGGGAAGTCTCGGCCTGCGCCATGCTATTGTGATTTCGGTTGCGGTCATGTCACCTGCCGCCTCTATTTTCTTTAATACCATTCCGCAGGCGGGTGTGGTCGGTGGAGCCCTCCCACTCTGCTACGTGATTGGCTTTATTGTGGCACTTCTGGTCGCCAATCAGTATAGCGAATTAGCCCGTGAACTGCCTTCCAGCGGCTCGGCCTATACCTTTGTCCAGCAGGGACTCAATCCTTACTGGGGCTTTCTGACTGGCTGGATTGGCTTGATTGGCGTCGCCCTGGGAGGGCCCTATACCTTTGTCCTGATGAGCGCAAATTTGCAGGCGCTTGTGCTGCGCTGGTTTGGCATCAACATCCATTGGACGATCTGGTTTGTCATCGCCGTCGGCATTGTCTTCGCCATCTGTTACATCGGCATACGTCAATCATTAACCATTGATCTCACGCTGCTCTGCTTCGAGATGGGGATCTGTGTCCTCCTGGCCCTGCTCATCCTCTCGCATGTAGGAGCGCAGAGACAACTCAGCCTGATCCCCTTCACGACTGGTCCTATCCCTGGCGGAGGTGATCTCACAATCGGCATCATTCTAGCTGTGCTGAGCTTTATCGGCTTTGAAACCGCTGCCACCCTGGGCGAAGAAACCAATCATCCCGGCCGCAATATTCCACGTGCCGTCTATGGCTCAATGCTCGTCGTCGGCGTCTTCTATATTTTAATGGCCTATGTTGCCACGATGGGCTATGGTATACAGAACATGTCTACCGGTTATGCCAATGATGCGGCGCCCTTTGATACCATTAGCCGTCATCTTGGAGGCAATATCTTCGCCCTTTTGATCGATCTGGCCGGTATCTTCTCCTTCTTCGGAGCTGCCCTCGCCATCATCAATGGGGGAGCACGCATCATCTATAGTGTTGGACGTGATGGCCTGCTACCGAGTTGGACCGCCCGTACCCATGCTATCAACCAGACACCTATCGGGGCGATCACTCTGCTTTGCGTCTTTGCTCTCATCTGTGGTATCCCATTGGGACTGCTCATGACCCCGATTGAAGCCTTCGCCTTCCTCGGCACGCTCGACGCCCTCTTCATCCTCTTGATCTATCTTCTCGTCAACATCGCCTGCATACGCTTCTTCCAGCGTCAACGGCGCTCGCAATTCAACCTCATCAAGCACGGCGTCATCCCTGTCATCAGTACCATCTTGATGACCGCCATCTTTATTGCGGCCTATCTAGAGCCAGGAGCCACGCCACTCAACCTTATACCCTACATCGTCACCGGCTGGATCGCCATCGGGCTCGTCGTCTTACTCATCATCAGGAGGAAAATCGTCGCCTGACCTCATAACAACCAATCTTACGGACAATACTCCCTTGCTCGTACGACTCTCTCACCCCAACGCTCCACACTGTTCCCTGAGAAGGATGTTGCGGTGGGGTGAGAATGGCCTACGGGCGGGATGCTCCGAGCAAAACCTTCTCTCTCTGGTTAAGAGAAAGTAGCTTGGAGTAAGCGACGAATGACGTTTTCTAGCTGATCAAGATCAAATGGTTTAGCCATTACAACATCTACAGGCAAATCTTTTAGCGCCGGTACACCAACGGCGGTCAACAGAATAATGGGAGGTGGCAATCTTCTTTGCGCGACTGCCTCAACATGTAAAGCACGCACAAGATCAGCGCCATTTAACTTTGGCATCATAAAATCAGTAATCACGAGTGCAGGCCAGTGCTCATACACACGCTCCATCGCCTGCTGCCCATTTTGAGCCACAGAGGGAGTATAGCCTAGATCGGTCACGAAATCCGAGAGGAGGTCGATAATGGCATCTTCATCATCAACAATAAGCACCAGGAAGGACTTTCCCTCTTGTAAATAATGCGCGGGTTCCCTGTCCGTCATGGTCTCTACCTCTCTGTCGATTTTTTCTTCAATGTATGCGGCAGTAATTCTGCTCCTTGCTGCTCGATCAGTCCGAGGATAACCTCTAGTCCGCTTTCATCATGGGTCAGGACACGTAATCCCTCTGGCGGCTTAATTTGAAACTCGCGCAACATATAATCATGAGATGAAAAACGCATTTTTAGCACAGAAAGGACACGATGCAACTTACCACGATAAGCTATTTGTTGCAAAAAGATAAGATTTTCGGCCAGGACAGCCAGCGCATCCGACGAGAAATCAAATTGCGTCGTAACATTTCGGGGCGTTTCTTTGATCGCCAGCAGCGTCACGCTCCGTTCGCGTAAGACAGACAGCAAGGCCGACAAATAATTAGAAGTCCGTTCTTTGCCATTACTTTCCTCAACAGCGCGCTCAATTTCAGCAATGCTATCCACCACCACGCGTTGCGCATGTGTCTGCTCTAAAGCTGTAATCAATCGTAGCGCAATCTGATCGGGATCTAATTCAACAGGTTCCCAGCGTTGCAACGTCAGGCCACCATCTGGCGCGAGTGCGGCGCGCAATTGCTCGCCCAGCGCAAAATCGTCAGCCTTCTGAATCAATTGCCGACTGGTCTCGCGAAAACTGAGAAAAAGCGTCGGCTCGCTATTATGGACGCCATTCAATGCAAACTGCAACGCTAGCAAGGTTTTCCCCATCCCCAGGCTGCCGGTGAGCAAGGTACTTGTCCCACGCGTCAGACCGCCGCCCAGGAGCGTATCAAGTTCTGACAGACCGAAATCCGCTCGCCCACTAAATTGTATACGGCTGACTGGCGCCGTTAGATTGGTCGGCTCTTCTTGCTTTACGCGTGATTCCAGACGTGGAAAGACAGTTACGCCACTATCACTCAATGTCAGGCTATGTAAACCCGAGAGTGGAGCGCGTCCCCGTACTTTAATCACCTCTAAATTGCGAAATGTGCGTACCCCAACGATCTTAAAATACAAGCCAATCAACACATCGCCCGTGGTCATTTCTGGGAAAAGCGCGGGATCATGTGGATCAGACTCGGTTGTGATCAGGGTGGTCGTGCCATGTAAACTCAGACGCAACCCCAGATCATAGAGTAAACGACGTGTGGCATCAAGATTGGGCTCCAGACTGCGGATACTCTGAAAACCATCCAGCACCACCAGATTGGCCTTCGTTTGACGCACAGCAGCCACAATCTCCTGGCTCGTCGCCGCCAGGCCCTGTGGTAAAAATTGCTGCAAACTAAAAATCTGCACACTTGTACCAATCAAGCTCGCAGCATAGAAATGATAGGCACTCAGATGCGACAGCAGTTTTGTTGTTGGCTCCGAAAGTGCAGTTAAGATTATCACCCTTTGCCCGCGTTGCGCCGAAGCAAAGGCAATCTGGCTTGCAAGAGTCGTCTTGCCACTTCCAGGAGGGCCAAGAATAATCGATAAAGCCCCCTGTGGAATACCACCACCCAGCACAAGATCAAGTTGAGGTACACCCGTTGGTTCAAGCTGTACTAATGGCAGCGACTCCAGATCGGGGATAGCTTTCTGCGAATTATCCATAAACTCCCCTTTTTCATTTGAATATGAGGATAGTATGACACACAGGGCGTCCTGAAACAAGAGTAAATCAACAAAAACAGTCATTCTTATTTTGCCGTTGCTCTATTCACCATATCCGCGCAATCATATAAGTGCAAAGTGCTGGTATTGCCACCCCCCTTAGTAGATCTCCACTTGCTGGTGGGCACGAGCTTACAATTACTTGCCACCCACGTGGGTACCCCTTCCTGCTGACCGCTTCCTCCCAACTTGCTGCCAGCCGCAGAGACTGAAGCACGGTACGCACTCGACAAGCCATCAACTACAGCATGCACATTACGGGTTGAGGCACTGAGCAGAAAGAAGCGCACTTTCTGCTGGACGATGAGCTCTTTGAGGTCAGCTGTCGTCACAATAGGATCGCTCCCCCCAAAGCCACCCAGAGCCATCACCGGTTTATTGGTGCTCAGAATCAACGGATCAGCGGTCCCTGAACTGGGCGTCGCCACCAAAAATTGGGTGTTTCCCTGATGGGCAATAAGATAAGCAACCAGCTTATGATCGACGTTGACCAATTCCACAAGCGCTTTGGGTAGAGCAGGAGCTGTCTTTTCATGCGCATTTGGACCAGCTGTAGGGAAAGACGATTCGGTATTATGCATGACGACGTAGCCAGACCAGAGTGTAGGAGCGATCAACAAGGCCAATAAGGCCAGACAGACCAACGCCAGGCCACTGCCAACAAGCACGCTATTCATGCGCCCCAATCCCCAGGCCAGCAGACGCAGAATCAGCAAGAGAATCACAACCAGTAGCATCACACCACCCACCAGAGGGATTAGCCATTGCGACCAGAGAGGATAAGATGTGACTATGTACACCTGGGCAAACGCGGTCAGCGCCAGGGTCAAGGGAAGCAGCCAACCACGCCAACCTGCGCGCCGATAATCCTGCCACATCGTGACCAGACCAATGCCCACGCAGGCGCTCAGGCCAGGAGCCAGCACGACCAGATAATATTGATGGAACGAATTATCCAATGAAAAAAAGACCGCCATCGTCAGGAACCAGATACCCCAGAGCACCAGTCCTAACTGCTGACGATCCTTTTGAAAGTTCGGGCGTCGCTGCCAGACCAGAGCCAGCATTCCCAGTAACGCACATGGCAAGAACCAGGCGATCTGCGAACCCAGTGAGACAGTGAAGAGATGGAAGAGAAGCAAGAAACTACCGGATGAATTATTAGCCGCCGGACGAGTAACCTTTACATCCTCTCTACGAACCGTTGTGCTCTGTTTCCCAGTCGCGGAAGTATGATTATTATCACCCACTGTAATATGCAGGCGATTTAAACCATTATAGCCAAAGGCCAGGCTCAATTCAGAATTATCTTTGGTTGAGCCAACATAGGGACGTTGCGAGACTGGCGTCAAATCAACAATAGCCGCCCAGGATAGAGATACTACCAGCAATACAAGCAGGGCCAGCAATAAATGCCAGCTACGAGTCCAGATTTTGCGTGGTGCGCAGAGCAAATACACCAGTCCCAGAGCCGGGATGATGAGATACGCCTCCGCCATCTTCACGTTAAAGCCCAGGCCCACCAGGCCAGCGGAAAGAAGCAACCAGCGCAATTTTCCACTTTCCGCCGCCTGAATGACTGCCCATGCCGCCAGCAGCAGGGCCAGCGCCAGCACACTATCAATAGTATTATTGCGATTCGTCACTACACTGATAGGAGTCAGGGCCAGCACCAGAGACGCGACCAGTCCCGCTACAACCCCAAAATGGCGACGCACCAGCATATAGAGTAATAAGACCGAGAGAACACCACATAATGCCTGGGGGAAAAAGATGCTAAAAGGAGTAAAACCAAAAATTTTGCTACTCAATGTTTGTAACCAGAAGCCGACCGGCGGCTTATCCACTGTCACAAAACCACCGGGATCCAGGGACACAAAAAAGAAATTATGCCAGCTATCGGTCATACTTCTGACACCAGCTGCATAGTACAGATTGCCATAGCCATTCTGGCCGAGCTGAAAAAAATCCATCACAATTGACAGCAGCAAAACTGCTCCCAATGCGCTACGACTCCATATATTCGGTTCAGCTACCTGACGCCCAGGAGCTGCTTCAGTTACTGGTATGCCTGTCGATGCTTCAGCGACATTTGTCATACAGGTTATCTCCTTACATGACATGGGAATAAAATGGGGAGCAGCAAACATTCCTATGGTTAGAAATTTTAGAGCAGAAACTTCAATAAAAGCTCTGGAAGTGCTAAAGAAGCAATTACTAGTTTCCAGTATTTTAGTCACGCCTCCACACAAAATTCTGAACCAGACGAAATTATGCCAATATAGACGAATAGACCACAATCTATAGTACCATATAACACTCTCTTTTGCTGCTTTTTGTGCAAATAGTACGCCCGCCGTTACCATCAATACATATCTTTCTTGCATAGAGAAAGATTCAATGCATAATCGTACTTTATCAAGCGCTTAAACAAGTCATTCTCATCTATATGATACAAAAAAATCTAGCTATCCTTTACCATGTTCTATGGACGATCTCTATAGCACATTAAAAGTGGGTATTGACTTTTCTGTATTCATGTTGAATACTTCTTATATAAGAGTGTCGGTGCCAAACGAAGAATAAATTTATTCTAAGTGATACTCTAAGCACTATTTTTTGAAGTGCAGTATAGTACCCACATTCCTTTACTTTTTTATTTATGTAGTCTCAAGCAAAGACAGCATGTCACGCTCTACCATGCTTGCTTGCCCTACAAAGGAGAAGCTGTCCTTAGAGATGCTCTACCTTTGAACAAGCTGGCAATGATATGCAGACAGCAGTCAACGGAAAGGAAGCCGTTATGCGCAGACTTATCACCTCCTTCTCATCAATGGCCGTGCTCGTGCTATTGCTGATGGGAACATCCGCTACCGCGTTCGCCGCGCAAGCAAATGTCACCCCGACAGGCTTTTCATCACACCATGTTTGCAGCGTAGCAGCCGTAAATCACGCTTATTGTAATGCCATTCAGATCGACAAAATCAAGGGGGCCATCGTACCCAACGCCTCACCGTCAGGCTTGAGTCCTGCCAATCTGCAATCCGCGTACAAACTCCCCTCATCCAGTGCAGGGAGCGGCCAGACCGTCGCAATTGTCGATGCATACAATGATCCCAACGCAGAGTCTGATCTGGCGGTATACCGCTCCCAGTTCGGTCTGCCAGCCTGTACCACCGCTAACGGCTGCTTCAAAAAAGTCGGTCAAACGGGAAGTACCACCAGTTTACCAAGCAGTAATAGCAGTTGGTCCGAAGAGATCTCACTGGATCTCGATATGGTCAGCGCCATCTGTCCCAATTGTCATATTCTGCTCGTTGAAGCGAAAAGCACCTCTTTCTCGAATCTGGGAATTGCAGTCAATGAGGCTGTAACACTGGGAGCCAATACCGTCAGCAATAGCTATGGCGGTAGCGAATCAAGCAGTGAAACAAGCTATGCCTCCTACTACAATCATCCCGGTCATATCATCACCGCCAGCTCTGGAGACAGCGGTTACGGTGTTCAGGTACCAGCCGCGTTCAACACCGTCGTCGCAGTCGGTGGAACATCTCTTTCCAGCAGCAGCAATAGCCGTGGTTGGACAGAAAGCGCCTGGAACGGGGCTGGTAGCGGCTGTAGCTCATACATCAGCAAACCGAGCTGGCAGACGGATAGCGGTTGTTCCAGAAGAACTGTCGCCGACGTCTCCGCAGTAGCCGATCCCAACACGGGTGTCGCCGTTTACGATACCTATGGAGTTAGTGGCTGGTTAGTCTTTGGTGGCACCAGCGTCTCCTCGCCGATCATTGCCAGCGTCTATGCTCTGGCCGGGAACGCGAGCAGCGTCAATGCCGCACAATCGCTCTATAGCAATACAAGTAGCCTGTTCGACGTCACCAGTGGTAGCAACGGCTCTTGCGGCGGAAGCTATCTCTGTACAGCGAAGAGCGGCTATGATGGCCCCACAGGACTCGGCACACCGGATGGAACCGGAGCCTTCTAAATTCGCTCTCATTGCGTCTGAACATACGCCGGATAAGCTATCCTCGATAGCCTATCCGGCCTTTTTTGTCATCAGCGCAACAGAGGAATCAACGTTCTATCTTTATGAGAGGAAAGCGCTAAAATTTCTGGCAGATATGACATGGGGAACAGGAAAAAAGTCATATTTTAGCGCCGCTTTGCCACGATTGTGGTGCTGCAAACATTTATGTATAGGAAAGAGTTGTATTCTAAAGATAAGAGAAGTGATAGAATTATAGATACATACTTCCGCAAAGTCAGGAAAGGATGTGCTTTATGCGTGAGATGGAAATATTGGCACTGCTCAGCACGCTGTTCTGGATCATTATGCTCATCCACTGTCTGTTCAATAGAGGGTTAAGAGGTGGACAGAAGCTGTTCTGGTTGTTTTTGATCTTTCTAATCCCCATCTTTGGGACTGTCCTCTATTTCTTTTTTGGCCGTCAACAGGCCATCAGACAACGCTATCAAGTCTATCGATCCACACAACGTCAACGACAATCAACCTATTGGAATCAGCAGCCCTACTACCAACCACGTCAACCACAGCAACCGTATTATCAGCCCACACCTGCGCAGCCCACACGGACAGAGCGAGCGGCAGCACAGCAATCAACCTATTATCAACCACAGGCCCGACCGCCGGAGCCAGAGCAATCCTATCAGACCGGCTATAGTGCGCAAAGCCCATCCAGAGAAAAAGCAGGCTTTGAGACTGAGCCCGGCTACAATCAATACGACTATCCGCAGGCCAGTTATCCCGATCCTGAGCAGCCGCAACAGCAAGCGCAGGCGCAATAGTGAATTAAAATAATATAAAGGTTTTCTCAGGGAATTTTCTTTCCTAAACTTTCTCTGTGCTTTGATTTCTGTGCATATAACGTTCATTAGCAAATAACTGCGGCATAGAGCATCTCTGATTCAGGGAGCGCCGTCTCAATCTTCACTGATCTGCTCTAAAAATTTTTCACCTCTCGTATATCAGGCAATTGACAACACTTTGACTCTCATGGTATATGTCTTTGTGAAATAAATAAGCAACTGTCCAGGCGCTTTGACATCTCGGATACCGAGTACCGGGTACCATTCTCACTGCAAGAAGGCAACATCTTCCGTGCGGATTGGCCCCGGTTTTCTTTTTTCGTTTCTTCAACACTGCTCTAGCTCATCCACCTTTGTGCTCAAATACGGGCAAGTCCGCAGGTAACCGTTTCAGAACCCTTGCAGAGAGAAAAGAACTTCTGTTAAGATAGCATGACAGAAGAGTCTGGTACCCTATATCTCCCAGTAGAATGCGATCCTGAGCATGACCCCTTTCAAATCGTTCAGATTACAGGGTATAATAATGCCCGGGATGTCTGCATGGCGCGGCAAAGCCAGACTGATAAACAAGGGAGGCACGCTGCTACATGTGGCTATCGACCTGACCTGACCTGACCTGATTGCTGAAAACGGACTGAAGAAAGAAAAGAGAAGACAGCATGACATATACCCCTGAACCCACCTCGCAAGACGAGAGAAGCTCGCTTTCTCAATTGCGAAACGAAGTCAGGCAAACCGAACAGCGTTTCAAAGCAACTTTCGAGCAAGCAGCAGTTGGGATGGCACACGTGGCGGTGGATGGCCGCTGGCTACAGGTTAACCGCAAACTCTGCTCCATCGTTGGCTATAGCCAACAAGAACTACTCACACAGTCATTCCAGGATATTACCTATCGGGATGATCTGGATACTGATCTCGCCTCTATGCAGCAACTTCTGCATGGCAATATTGATACCTATTCGATGAAGAAACGCTATATCCGTAAGGATAATGCAACCATCTGGATTCATCTCACGGTCTCATTGGCCCGCGATGAGAACGGAGCACCATTGTATTTTATTTCTGTCATCGAAGATATCAATGCACAGCAACAATTAGAAGAGAACTTAAAACAGCAGCAGCAAGCCTTCCAGACCGTTGCCGAGAATGCTCCCGATATCATTTCCCGCTTCGATCCGCAGTACCGCTTTATTTATATAAATCCAAGTGTGCGGCGCGCGACAGGACGAGAGCCAGAAGAATTTATCGGGAAAACACATTTAGAAGCAGGTTTACCACCAGAACACGCTGATAAATGGCGCACCTATCTGACACAGGTATTTGCCACCAGGCAATCCATGGATGCCGAGTTCCCTTTTCAGGGTCCCGAGGGCCTGCGCTTATATGAGGCCCGGTTGACGCCGGAATTTGACGCGTTTGGTCAGGTTGTCTCGGTGTTGAGTATCGCACGCGACTATACCGAGCAAAAACAACTGGAGGAACAACGTAAACAATTATTGATCCGCGAACAAAATGCACGTCAGACGGCCGAGAGGGAACGCAAACGCCTCTATGATCTCTTCATGCAAGTTCCGGCTCTGATCGCTCTGCTCCACGGTCCAGAGCATGTGTTCGAGTTTGCCAATAGCTCCTATCTCCAATTAGTCGACAACCGTGACCTTACAGGTAAACCCATCCGCGAGGCGCTCCCCGAGCTGGCCGGACAGGGATACTATGAGTTGCTGGATGACCTGTATAAAACAGGGAAGGTGCTGGTTGGCAATGAGCAGAAATTCGCGCTTGATCGCCATCACACAGGCACCCTTGAGGATACCTACTTAAACTTTATCTATCAACCTGCCCACAATCTGGACGGCGAGATCGATGGTATCCTGGTCCATGCGGTAGATGTGACTGAGCAGGTCCAGAGCCGCGAAACCTTGAAGGTTAGTCAGGAACGCCTTCAGCTAGCTCAACAGGCCGGTCACATCGGCACCTTCGAATGGCGGGTCAACGACGATCAGGTCCTCTGGACCCCCAATCTAGAAGCCTTATATGGACTCCCTGCCGGCGGTTTTGAAGGCACCTATCATAAATGGACCGAACTGGTCCATCCCGATGATCTCCAGGCGGTTGAAGAGAATTTATGGGATTCCACCAGGGGTGGGCCAGCTTTTAACATTGAGTTTCGGACCATCTGGTCGGATGGAAGCATCCATTGGCTGCTGGGCAAGGCAAATGTCACAGACTGGGAAAATGGAGTGGGCACACGTGTGGTCGGTGTCAATATTGACATTACAGAACGCAAAGAGATAGAGCTGCAACTTGCACGCACCCTCCAGCAGGTGGATTTCCTCTCGGAAGCCAGCAAACTCCTGGTGGCTTCACTGGATTATCAGGATATCCTCAAACATGTGCTTGAGCGGGCTATCCCGGCTCTGGCCGATTGGTGCCGCATTGATATCAAGAGCAGCGAGGCGGGGATTGAGCCGCTGAGTATCTCTTATCCTTATGCGGTTGAGGGCACACAGGAGTTACAATTCATCACTGATATTCCGGTTGATGCTGGCACGCCTTCCGTATTAGAAACCGTCTGTCGACAAAAGCATTCGGCCATCTTCGCCCATCTTGGGAAACAACAATTGAGACAAATTGCAGGTACCGCCAGCAATTATGCCTTGCTCAGGAAAATAAAGGCGGATTCCGCTCTGGTCATCCCGCTCACCATTCAAGATATGATCGAGGGCACAATAACCTTTATCGCCACAGCCGACCGCGATCCCTACACAGACGCGGATCTCAATATCGCGCAGGAACTGGCGAACCGCGTAATGATGGCGATTGAGCGCGCGCAGATCTATCAAAATCTTCAGGAGTTGAATGCCAATCTGGAGGCACGCGTCACACAACGCACAGAAGAGTTACGCCTGCTCAATACTGATCTGGAACGCAGTAACCAGGAATTGCAGGAATTTGCGTATGTGGCTTCACATGATCTTCAGGAGCCATTGCGCAAAATCCAGGCCTTCGGCAATCTACTTGAAGAGGAATATGCCGAGGGTCTGGGTGATGGAAAAGAGTATCTGGAGCGCATGCGCAATGCCGCCTCGCGGATGCGTGTCTTGATCGATGATCTCCTCACTTTTTCACGTGTGGCGACGAAAACTTTACCATTTACGTCCAGCGACCTGAATCTGATCGTGCGCGATGTTATCGATGATCTGGAAACACGCATCCAGGAAACGCAGGGGCGCGTAGAGGTCTCACCACTCCCAACCATTGATGCCGATTCCCGCCAGATGTATCAGGTCTTACAAAATCTGATTGGCAATGCCTTGAAATTTCATCGACCGGGCGTCCCACCAGTGATCAAAGTCGCCGCCAGCCTTATAGATACACTGCCAGAAGAGGAAGAGGGAAACGCTCAGCAACAGTGCATTCTGACCATCGAGGATAATGGAATTGGTTTTGATGAGAAGTACCTCAGCAAAATCTTTACCGTCTTCCAGCGCTTGCATGGTCGCAATGAATATGAAGGAACTGGTATTGGCCTGGCGGTGGTGCGCAAAATTGTGGAGCGACATGGCGGACAAATCACCGCCAGGAGTACTCCTGGCGCAGGGGCTACCTTTATTATCACCTTACCCGCTCACCACCTAACAATGAAAGAAATAGAAATAGTATGAGCACAGCAAAATCAATCGTGATCCTGATGGCTGATGATGATGATGATGATATTCTCCTCACGACGAAGGCCCTGCAAAAAGGCAAATTGATCAATACGTTTTATAGCGTGAGCGACGGTGAAGAACTATTGGAGTATCTCCTCCGACGCGGCAAGTACGAAGGTGCCGATGATAGCACCGCACCGCTGCCTGGTTTGATCCTGCTAGACTTAAATATGCCCAAGAAAGATGGACGTGAAGCATTGCGCGAGATTAAGGCGCATCCCGCGCTACAGGAAATACCTATCGTAGTCTTTACGACATCGAAGGCCGAGGAAGATATTTATCGCTCCTATAGACTGGGTGTCAATTCTTTTATTACCAAACCAGTCACGTTTGAAAAACTCATCGAAGTCATGCAGGCTCTGGGGAAATATTGGTTTGAGGTTGTGACGTTGCCTTCCAAGTCGAAAAAGGATTCCTATGGACATACAGCGAACGACGATACTGCTCATTGAAGATGATGAAGAGGATTATATCCTCCTGAAAAAAGCACTGACAAAAATTCCCCATGTCCACTATGATTTACGCTGGGAAAGCGATCCACAGGCTGGTCTGAAGCGCATGCTGGTAGACCAGCATGATATCTGCTTGCTCGATTATCGTCTGGGCGCGCTCAACGGCATTGAACTCATCAGAGAGGCGCGCCGCCAGGGCTATGCGCTGCCAATTATCTTACTGACAGGGGCCAATGAGTCGGAAATTGATATCCTGGCCCTGCAAGCGGGGGCGGATGACTATATTGCAAAAGAACGACTCCAGGTGGACCTGCTGAGCCGCATTATCCGTTATGCGATCGAGCGCAAGAAGGCTGAACGTGAACGTGAAAAGCTTTTAAGCGAGCAACTGGCGATTCAGGAATTAGAGAAACGGCGTAATGAGTTTGTGAACATGGTCGTACATGAGTTACGCACCCCACTTACCAGTCTTAAGGCGCATGCGCAAATCCTGCGTAAACACTTTTCGCTGACAGGTGATGAGGCCGTGATCCGTACGACAACACGCATGAATACTCAGATCAACAAATTAACTGATTTGATTAGTGACTTTCAGGATATTACACGCATTGAAGGCGGAAGATTACAGTTCCGCGAAAGCTACTTTGATTTTGATGAGCTTGTCAATGAGATCGTGGAAGAGATGCAGCCAGTCACTGATCGCCAATTGTTGCTGCGCGATGGAGAGACGAATAAGACCGTCTGGGGAGATCGCTCACGCATTGGTCAGGTCATCACTAATTTGATTATGAATGCGATTAAATATGCGCCCGACTCTGACCGTATTGTCATAAAGATGCAAAGCGATGACACAACGGTCACCTTGCAGATACAGGATTTCGGACCAGGCATTCCACAGACAGTACAGGATAAAATATTTGCTCCTTTCTTCCGGGTGGAAGGTGCCACAGCACGCACAATCTCGGGCCTGGGCCTGGGCCTCTATATCTCCGCAGAGATTATTCAACGCCAGGAGGGTCACCTCTGGGTGGAGAGCCAGGAAGGGAAAGGGTCAACCTTCTGCTTTACGCTCCCTATCGAGCGCGAGCACCCGTTAGAAGAAAAAGAAACAGCCTCATAAGCTATGGGGCGCGTCAGGCTCGGAATTCCTGTATTCGCCGCATGTAGGTGCGTGCCGAGGTCGCAACCGAGGTGCGCTTTCCCTTTCCTCGTACCACCATTGCACCCAAAAACGTAGGTCGCAACCGAGGTGCGCTTTTCCCTTCCTCGTACGTTGAAGGGGACAGCTACTGACTGGGTTTTCCGGGCATTCAGGCGGCGAGGAAAAAGATGGTTATCCACATGAAAGATGGTTTTTGCACACGTGCCTGCGACTTTT
The DNA here is from genome assembly GCF_008326305.1 of Dictyobacter arantiisoli. Lineage (GTDB taxonomy): Bacteria > Chloroflexota > Ktedonobacteria > Ktedonobacterales > Ktedonobacteraceae > Dictyobacter > Dictyobacter arantiisoli. The sequence continues at coordinate 41,184 of NZ_BIXY01000033.1, forward strand.
GCACAATGCTTGCACATTTGTCAGCGCAGAGCTGTGGATAAGCTACTGGCCCTCTGTCAGCACATCAGTTACACTTCTCATAACAGCATTTATTCAGTTATCTCCGGTGTCAGCCACTGATCGCACCCGTTGGATAGCTTCTTTATTGACGTTTGAGGAGAGGAGTTTCTTGATGTCATCATCAGAAGTCGCTGAAGGCGCAGCAACCGGTGCGCTACGTTATAGTACATTACGCCATCGCCCGATCCAGACAACCACAGCAGCTGTGTATGTTACTACACCGCGAGCCTCTCTGGGCAGGGGTGCTCAAGCAGCACCCATCACCGAGAACACGCTTCATCCTATTCAGAACTATGCAGCATTGCACGCTCAACGCATCAAACGTCAACAGCACTGGACAGTGACGGTGGGCATCTCAATGCTCGGTATGTGTCTGCTCCTATGGCTGGCACAAAGCCTCTGGCACTGGGGAACCATCACCTATGATGACCTTACGTATGGACGACCTCGCACGATGCAGACAGATGCCTATGTCGGGCATGAAAGCAGCAGCCATAGCACTCCCAGTCACTTTATCGCGCTTAATCAGCACGGCCGTATCGAGATCATTGAACTGCCGGGGGGGGATGCCAGCCATGCGCACATTATCCTCGGACCACAGATCTGGGGACCAGACGCTGATCTTGTACCCATCACGCTCAGTTTTGTACCATCCGCAACGGGACAGGGTCGACAACAGGACATGATCATCTCCTTTCAAGGATCACGCATCAGGCTGCGCAACGAAAAAGGCACCTTCGTTCTACCCTCTACATCCAATTAAGCACAGGAAACATAAATCAGGTGACCTTTAAACAAAATACTATTGAATAACGTGCTACTGATATACATCATACTTGAAATTAGCGCTTTCTAGCATTATAGTTAGAAAGCGTAATATAGTAAAACGTATAGCGCAGAGCCAGAACTATTAACACACGAGATCCGAGCATTCTTTCGCCCACTGCGTTAGCCCAACACGCACTGGCAGTGAGCATGAGGGCATAACATAACTTTATATCTATCAAATAATTGCAGAAAAGGAAGATGGATGATGTCAGAAGAAGCTCTATTGTTCCGTCAACACATCGAAAAACTCATGGGACAGGTTTTCGCGCTGGTGCAGGCCTGCCCAACTGGACGCGTCACAACCTATGGCTGGATCGCCAAAGCACTCGGGTATCCACGTGGTGCCCGCATAATCGGCTTTATCATGCATGAAGCGCCAGAGGGAGTGCCAGCACATCGCGTCGTGAATAGCAAAGGAGAATTAACCGGTAGTCGCGCCTTTGGGCAAATCGGTCGTATGCGAGAATTGCTAGAAAAAGAAGGGATAATTTTTTCCTCCGGGGATCATGTCAATCTCACGCGCTATGGCTGGAATCCTGAATATGAGCTGAACGAAGCCGAGCGGCAGCAAGCTCTGGAGGCCGCCAACAACATTCCTGTCGAGGCGAATGCTCGCACACTCCATCTTATGCAAAGCGATTCCGCCTCACCATTTCGCGCCTGACACCAAAACTGCGAAGCAGCACAATGAGATAAATCCTTTTACAAAGTGTTTGATTCCCACTCCCAGCGGGATCTTGCTGCTCACCTGCTGGCAGGCGCCTGCCAGCAGGTGAGCACCATCGGTGCGAAAACTCATGCGCCAGCATAGCAAAGACCATGGGAGTCAAACACTGTCTAAGAATAATCGTCACATGTTAACGCTTATGCACCAGGAGATCCTGGACTGGGATTGGCATTGGGATTGGGATTGGTCAGACTGCTATCAGTGAGAAGGCCAACCATTAAGTGCTCGGGCAACTCTAACGCGGACGCCATTTCATCCAATATGCGCACCTCTTCCGGGCTAACATTTATACCGCCAACATTCAATAAATTCGCGCCCTCATTCGCAGCACTGGCTACATTTTTCCCAATCATCAATAGCCATTGCTTGTACTCATCCGCTTCCTGGGTAGTACTTTTCATTTTCAATATCTGACAGGCCTGCCTGCAGGCATCTAGTGCTTGCGTACGAGCTATATCGGCCTGCTGAAACAGATTACTCGCCATACCCGCCAGGGTATTCACCTGCTCACGATTGATCCCTTTCGGCACGATCTCATTGATCAATTGATTACTGGTGTAGCGATGTGCCTCATTGACCATACTATTAGTAATCGCCAGCGTCTCCTTCACATTGCCAACCACGCCGCTGGGGGCCGAAGCCGCAACCGCGCCACCAACCTTCAATGGGGTTGTGCACAGGATATTCCACTCTTCCGAGGTATAATCAGCATGTGATGTCATGATAAGCATCCTTCCCCTGCATACCGTCTTGTGCCTGCAACGCTTCTTGAGGCCCAGGTGCGCAATCAGTAGCAGGTATCTACATTCAGCATCATGTCCATCCCTGGAATCACTTTTTATGGCTCTTCTTAAGAAGATGTGAGGGTATTCCCCACTTCTGTATACGCAGGAGCAATCCGCTTAGTGACACATGCATAGCAGTCGGGCATTATTCTGGTTGCGCCCAACCCGGTAAATCTGGTCGCTTCTCATTGTTATGATGCAATTGAGTTATGGTGGTGGCGCGTCCCAGATACGGGCTATGGATCTCATTGCGTAAATTCACTAATTGCGCCAGTTGTTCCTGAATTGCAGGATGTAAGAGCGGCGTCACTGTATTGAGGGCCTGGAGCAATTCGCGATCAGCCACTTGCCGTGCATCCTGCTCATTTTCGGAATGCTCCTTCACATCCTGTAACAATTCGATAGAGCGTTTAAGCAACGTGCCTATATTTTGCACAAGAGGATTATTGATAGTTGCTTTATTCTTCATAACATATCCTTCCCATGGTCGCTTCTATAAAAGTGTTTAATTCCCAATACCAGCAGGTGAGCAGCAAGATCCCGCTGGTATTGGGGGCCTGACACTCTCTATGAGTGTGTCAGCCTCCCATGATCTCCACGGTCTCTGTGCATGAGTTTTCGCACCTGCGGTGCTCAAACATCTTTTTATTGTGTAGTGCAGGAAAGGTGCACAGCACCTTTCCTGCACTACACAATAAAAAAGGGCGCAGGCGCGCAAGCGCCTGCCAGCCAGGGAGCAGCAAGATCCCGCTGGTATTGGGAGGCTGACACTCTCTATGACAGTGTTTGATTCCCATGCTCTTCGCCATCCTGGTGCATGAGTTTTCGCACCTGCGGTGCTCAAAACTGTTTTTAGTGTGTGGTGCAGAAAAGGTGCATAGCACCTTTTCTGCACCACACACTAAAAAGGGCGCAGGCGCGCAGGCGCCTGCCAGCAAGTGAGCAGCAAGATCCCGATGAGAGTGGGAATCAAACACTTTGTATGAGTGTGTCGGACTCCCATGCTCTCCACGGTCTCTGTGCATGAAGATCGCAGGGACATGAGAATCAAGTACTCTCTAAGTATAAGCGATGAAATCAATAATTATAGAGGTAAGAGAAATTTTTTCTCTTTTTCACAACCGCTTACAAGATGCTCCATTTGGTGGGCCGATTTTTTGCGCCTTCTGCCCCTTACCTTCCTTCGCAAGACAGTTATTAACCAGACATTCAAGCGATACAATTATTCCTGTTTATTCTTCTCTTGCAATTTTTCTCCAAATATGTCAATATACAGGCAATATTGCATCAGGAGACAAAAAAATATATGACGAGTAATCGCTATCCAAGGCGTTTCCAACCAACGCGCGTGAATGCAAAACAACGCCTGCATGCTTTGCTCCGCGAAAATCCCTCGCTTACCCCACAAGAGCTGGCGCAGGCCGTAGGCTGTACTCCAGCTTCGGCACGCATCTGGAAAAGCACCTTCTTTGCCAAACGCTATCCCTCCATTTCTGACGATAGTACCTCATCAATGGATAGGTTGGTCTAGCTTAGCTCTATGTATTCTCGCTACGATCCTTGCCAGCAAGACAGAGCACCGTCAGCAAGGAAGGAGTCCCATAAAAGACTGAACGACTTGCCACTGGCTGCTCTCATCTCGTAAAATTGGTAGGCAATGATACAGCTTGTATGGTTGATGACATTTTCAGAAAATAGAGGATGAAACAGTGGATTACAATTGGACCAATTGCTCGAAGGTCGTTAAAACGGAGGTGCTCACGCTGGTCGCTGAGTTACAACGTCTATTAGAAGATAATCTGACCGGTATTTATCTCTACGGATCAATGGCGGCCGGTGGCTTTAATCCTGAACGCAGCGATATCGATATCCTGGTGGTGACACCTCATAACATGTCTGGTGAGACCAAAAAAAATCTGCTGGAATTGCTCTGGCGCATGTCACGCGTACCCAGTGCCTTGGATATTACCTTTCTCGTTTCAAGCGTGCTGCATCCTTTTCAGCCAGCCCTCCCGATTGAATTCCATTATGCTGAGAAACTGCGCGAGTTCTATCTGCAGGGACTGCGTACGCAAGGCGGTACAGCCTGGCTGGATGCGACAAAAGAGGATGCTCATCTCGTCCTCGCTCTCACTGCCCTACGACACTATGGTATTTGTCTATACGGAACGCCCATAGCCGAGGCGATCCCTGACGTGCCTGAGTCGCTATTCCGTGCAACCCTGTTAGACGTCATGCGCAATACATTGGAAACATATCTCAGTGATCCTTTTACCTGTGTATTAAACGCCTGCCGCTGTCTCGCTTATCTACGTACAGGCAGTTATCTTTCAAAAAGCGCTGCTGGAACCTGGGCCTTAAGCGCGCTCCCCGCAGAGTATCACCCCTTGATCACTCAATCGCTGGCCATCTATCGCAGTGAACGCCTGGGTCGTGCCCTGGGCCGCAAAATTCTGGATGATTTTGTCGCTTTTACCCAACAAGAAATAGCAAAATAGGTACTTTATATCAGCCTCACTTCCCTATAAGTGCTTCCTTTTCTGCTCACTCTACTTTACACTCTCGATATCTGAGCTTTCTTAACCTTCATCGTATTACGCAAGATAAGCGTCGATGGTAAATAGAAATGCCTATAAGTGTGACATTTTAGCTGCCTACCCGTTTTCTCTATTGTAGAGAAAGTCTAAAGTGGCATGTAGTTCGATTTTTAAATACTTAAAAATCGAGAACTATTTTCGCTTCTCAGGCTCACAATATATAATCTCGTGTAGTATAACTACTCTGTACTCACTAATACTCTTTTTTTATTTCTACTAGTAAAAAAGGAAGCCTTTTTAGTCTGGAGGCATTCACTTCCATGCGTAATAATATACGTGCGCAATATATTTTTTTGGGGATACTCGTGGGGCTGATAACAAGTCTGATTGTGATAGCTTTTTATATTAACCATCCAGCTGCAGAGATACTTCCAGATACATGGAGTTATCTTTATGTGGTAAATCTGATCCAAACAAGCGGGCACCTTGTTAATTTCTGGCGCCTGCCAGTCTATCCCCTCTTTATCACAGCCATTTATGCCATGGCCGGTCAGGGAAATGTTGAAGCAGTCAGTATCGGGCAAGCGGTACTCTTTGTATGTGCCACCCTTGAAATTTATTGGGTTGCAGCTCTTATCTTTAAACGTCCCTGGATCGCGTTTGTGCTTGGTTTGACAGTCGGTGGAAACCTTATGCTTCTATCCTATGTCAAGCCACTGATGACCGAGGGCATGGGACTCTGGCTACTCACTTCTTTGGTGCTCTTGACGTTGCTCTTCCTACGTACCTTCAAACGTCGTTTCTTATGGCTTACAGCCCTGGTGATGTTCCTGCTCTTCATGACACGCCCCGAATGGCTCTATCTCCCTCCCATCATCTTCGCTTATATCCTCTTTATTGCTTTTACGAGAAAAAATTTTCGGCGCACGCTTTTACACGTTATAGCATCTGGCATTCTCATTTACGCTATTGTCGTTGGATACATATTTGTCAATACCACCCAGAATCATTTTATGGGTACAACGTGGATACAAAATATCAATGAAGTGGGCAAGGTTATCCAGTATCGCATGCAGACAGAATCAAGCTCCACAAATCCTCGCGATGTAGCCATCAGTCAGGACCTTAATAGCGAAATAAAAGCAGGCAACCTGGACCCTTACAGCATCATGGAAAGGCATCCAGATGATTTTAAAAACTATGCCAGCGAAACAGGAAGTTTTTCACAAGCGATTATTATTCGCCATCCCCTGGAATATATTCAAAAATCGATTCCCATCATCTTATCTATACCTGCTCTAGGTGGGCGGGAATCCTCTTATGATTCTGCTGGTCCATTTGCAGGATTTTTACAACCTTTAACCAATGCTGGCAAAATTTTCCATAGTTTCAACGTTTGCTTCTTCCTGATAGTGATCCTCTGGATCTGCCTCTTCTGCATCAAACGATCACGAAAGCAACAGATTACACCAGGTATGATATTGCTACTCTTGATATGTAACTATGGTCTTATCATCACTGTCGTTGGTGGCTATCGATACATGGATTATGTGCGAACGGATATTCAGTTCAATCCATTGATGTTCATCATTATATGGGGAACACTATTGCTGGTAATAGATATCTTTATTACGAAAAATTCTAGAGGTGCTTTTTTCAACGGAATAAAGAACTGTACGCGTATAATCTCTTCTTACAGAATAAAAGGCAAAAAGCTTGTCCGTACGAGTGCACTCCTCAGTATGCTCTTGATGCTCTGCTTGAGTGGATGTGGTATACAATCCCAGATATCCACGACACACAGCGTACTCAAGCTTAGCTGTCACCAGGAGGGAGGAGTTGGCTTGCTATTTATAAACATCAGTAATGCTGGTATTGATCAACCACCTGCGATATTGAAGGTAACATTTACAGCACAAGATGGCACCACTATCCATCTACAAACAAGCACGCCAACGATTCCAGCCACCCAGGAACGTCTACTCACGGTCAACGTGCCGCAGTTCCATACATCAGTGGTTAAAAATCCTTTTATGATAGATTACAAAATGCCAGCCGGGACAATTCATCTACAACTTGCTGCTCCAACTAGTGCAGCAACTTCCTCTAACATGCAGTATACCTGTTAAGCATCGCGTCCCTGGTAAGGATGCTTCCCAGTTCACAACCAGGCAGTATCCTTACCTTCCGCATCCTCAAAAATAATGGCCCCTCCATGTTATCTTCAAAATGTGCTATACTATTATCACAAACAAACAATAAGTAAGTAAACAACCAGCCACCGGGCGAAAAGAGATGAAGAATATGACAACAACAGATACTTCGACGACTCAGCAGGAGATCCAGCCTTCTAGCTGGCCTTTGCAACGGGTAGGATTGCGTGTGCAGCATATGAAGCGCAGTATTGCATATTATCAACGGCTGGGCCTGAAATTGGTCCGCGATGAGCGCGATGAGACGGGCAATGGCAGTGTGGGACTTGGTGTTGGCAGCCGTGAGGTGCTACAATTGCGCACACTGCCTGGCGGTCGTCCTCGTCCGGCGCGTACGGCAGGACTCTATCATTTCGCGCTGGTTGTGCCAACTGAGGCCGAACTGGGAGCCTTCCTGTTGCATGTTCAGGATGCCCACAATAATGTCCCGCTGGGCGGTGAAGCTGATCATCTGGTGAGCGAGGCTCTCTATCTGACAGACCCAGAAGGGAACGGCATCGAGGTCTATTATGATCGCCCGCGCACACAATGGCCCTATCGCGGCGATCAGTTGCTGATGGATACCCTGTACTTGAATCGACCCCATCTTATCGCACAGGCCAGCGCCAGCTTTACCGGCTTCTCAGATAGCCTGCGCCTCGGCCATATGCATCTCAATGTCAGTGATCTGGAACAGAGCCTGACCTTCTATAAGAGCCTGGGCATGCAGCCCACCGTCAAAATGAAGGATCAGGCCTACTTTATCTCCTGGGATGGCTATCATCATCATCTAGGAACCAATCTCTGGGCGGGCCGCAATGTCAGCCCGGTTGAGCCAGATATGTATGGCATCGACTTTTATGAAATCAAGCGACCAGGATTGACACCGATGACAATACAAGATCCCAACGGCGTCACGATTGTTGTCCTGTAATAATAAGCTGTGCCTGTTCTACAAAGCCAGGACTTGCCTCCTTATCCTGGCTTTGCTTTATCCCTCTCTACAATTCCTGCCTCTTCAGGTGACTCTGTCGGAACAATTGACGCCGATTGGATGAATAGGGGATATGTTCGTTCTACTAGTAGAACAGACAGATAAATACAAATAAGCTGTAGGAGAACGCATCCATGTTTTACTTCCGGGACGATACAAACGATCATCTTATTTATGACGAAATTTTTAAGCGCAATGCTTATAACTTGCCAGCATCATTTTCTGATACAGATATCATTATCGATATTGGCGCACATCTGGGATTCTTTACCTATGCAGCGGCTGAGCGTGGCGCTGGCATTGTCTATGCAATAGAAGCAGAAGCAGAAAATTATAAATTAGCGAAGGAAAACTTACAAGCTTTTATTGACCAGAATAAAGTAAAGTTACTTCAGGCGGCCATCTGGCGGTCAGATGAAAAAGGGGCCGTGCTGTTCCATAGCGGGCATCCCAGACGCTTTGATTGCCAGATCGAGAGTAAATTGATCAATACGGGTGGCGGCGATGTGCTATGGCAAACATCTGGCACCCCTATCTCAACCCTGGCCTTTGATGATCTTGTCACAGAAGCAAGCCAGCAACAGACAAAACGTATCCATATCCTCAAAATTGATTGCGAAGGATCTGAATGGCCGATCTTGCTCACCTCACAAACCCTCCATCTCATAGATGAAATCCACGGAGAATTTCACGAAATCGGCGGCCCATATGATACCTTTAGCGCGCCCTTTTCCATTCCTGGCTATCAGCGTTTTACAGTGGAAGAGCTACAAACCTTTCTGGAGCAACAAAATTTCACCTTCAGCTATACACGACTCACACGTTCTGATGGTTTACCCTCCCGTTTAGGGATGTTTACTGCCATTAACAAAGCTCATGTAGTTGGATAGACCACAGGTCATCTGGCTACATGAGTGAATAACATAACATCAGTGATCAATCGCACCCAGAACTTTCAGAGTTTCTCGCTGGACCTCTGTTAAACCAGAGGCTCCAGTGATATCCATATGCTCATATGGTCGATCACACTTAAGGATTTTATAACAGGTGCCAGCAGGTACATCCCAGAGACGAATAGAGCCATCCCGGCTACCACTGGCAAGGTGATTCCCCTGTCCATTAAAAGCAACTGCACGCACATGGTCGGCATGGCCTTCTAGAACCTGAATACATTCACCCGTCCGGGCATCCCAGAGACGAATAGTCCGATCATCGCTTCCACTCGCAATCACCGCATCAGCACCAATGGCAACCGAACGTACCCAGTTGGTATGTCCGAGGAGTATATGTAAGCAACGCCAGGTGTCAGTCTGCCAGACTCTCACAGTATGATCTCCACTCGCACTAGCCAGAAAGCGTCCATCCGGGCTAAAAGCGACAGACCTTACCCGGCTGGTGTGCCCATGTAAGGTTGTAAGACAGGTACCCAGTTGCACGTTCCAAAGGCGAACCTTCTGATCATCACCGGCACTCGCCAGCAGAGTGCCATCAGGACTAAAAGCGATAGATCCAACTCTATGTGTATGGCCAGTCAGGGTATGGATAGCTTTACCAGTCTGAATATTCCATAAACAGATCGACGCATCTTCGCTTGCACTCGCCAGCACATTCCCATCCGGACTAAAAGCGACGGACGTAACCCAACTATGATGTCCTCGTAATGTTTTCACATACTGCTCACGCCTGACATTCCACAAGCGAACTACGGTATCTTCACTCCCACTGGCTAACAAATTACCATCAGGACTAAAGGCTACAGTACGTACCCAGCTATTGTGCCCGGTTAGCATATGAGCGGTTTCTTCAATCTCTGTTTGCCACAAGCTCAGGGTGTAAGTATCACTATTGCTTGCCAGTAAGCGCTCATCAGGACTAAAGGCTACGGTTTTTATCCAATTACTATGGCCGCTTAAAGCTGTCAGGCAGTGATTGGTATTCGTCTCCCAGAGGCGAATCGTCTGATCATCACCGCCGCTGGCGAGAACGCTCCCGTCAGCGTTGAACGCAATTGAGCGTATCCAACCCGTATGTCCGACCAGGGTATGGCGCCGCTGCCCGGTGAGCGTATCCCATTGCCGAATGGTTTGATCTTCGCTGGCACTGATCAACAGAGGCTCCAAAGGATGAAAAGCAACCGAGCGTACACGCCTGGTATGTCCCGTCAAGACGTGATGCAGCGCATGTGTCTGGCTATCCCATACACGAATTGTTTGATCATCGCTCGCACTGGCGCAGAAGCGACTATCAGGACTAAAGGCTACAGACCATACTTCGCTGGTATGCCCCGTGACGATAGCGAGGCAATCCCTGCTAGTGAGATCCCAAAAGCGCACTGTTTTATCCTGGCTACCACTTACCAGACGTGTGCCGTCAGGACTAAAAGCAATCGAGCGCACTTCACCCTCATGTCCCTGCAAGATATGCATACATTGTCGAGTAGCAACATCCCAGAGGCGAATCGTCTGATCATTCCCACAACTCGCTAGTACCTTGCCATCCGGACTAAAGATAACCTGGCGTACCCAGCTATTGTGGCCTCGCAAAACGGACAAACATATCCCTGTATTGACATCCCAGAGGCGAATCGTCTGATCATTCCCACAACTCGCTAATACATTGCTATCCGGACTAAAAGTCACGGATCGCACCCAGTCAGTATGTCCTGTGCAATCCAGATGCGGCGACGCATGCATCCCCTGCCAGCGCCAGATACGCACGCTACTCGTGGTTGTCCCCCCGGCAACAAGATCCCCCACAGGCGCAAATGAGAGAGATAAGATATTCCCTAATGTATCGGTAAACATTGATTTATCAAAATGAGTGGAGCGAAAATTAACGTTGGAGAGATTCACTTTCTGGAGATAGGCTTGTCGAATGAAGAGATGCGAAAAATCATACTTCTCTAAATCAAACTTCAGAAATATTAGCAGGGAGAGCATATTTCCAGCTGCATAGGTTGGTTGTGCGGCAGGAAATGTATGGATAAGGGACAATATATGCTGGCACTTCTGTTGTAATTCTGACTCGCCAAAATTGTCCAGTAGCCGCTTCGCCAGGGGAGCCAGAAAAAAACGTATCTGACTTTCTCGCACATGTTCTTTAGCATCGGCCTTCATCAGAGCATATTTGCCAAATATATTGATATCTTCGTTCAAGAACTCTTCATAGATCTGGTCAACAAGTACATCAGCAACATGCTCCATAATAAGAGGGAGCAACGTAAATTGTACTGAACTACCAGTGGTCTCAATGAGAAAACGCCGGCGTAATGAGAGCAGTGCATCCAGTAACTCTTTTTTTATAACAGAAGTGACGAGGTCTACGCGCAATTCTTCTAAAGATACACGCTCACGCTCTACTGCCAGCCAATAGATAATTTCTAATTCAAGCGCTGATAGTCTTTTAAACTGTTGATCAAGGAGCGCGTGAATGCCTGTACTACCGTCACGTTCACGCAAGAAAACCTCAATATTCCCTCCAAATATCTCACGAATAAACTCGCAGACCAGCTTTAAAGCCAATGGATTCCCGGAATAAATTTGTACGAGCATAGACCATTGGTCGTCGGAACCAAACAGCGTCCCATCCTCGATAATGGCACGGCCCACTTTTGTATCTAAACCCGCCACAGATAACGAACGAACACCAGCGGAGGCGCTTTCCAACAGTACAAGTTCCTTCGTTTTCTCACGACTCGTCAAGAGCAAACAACTACTATGCCTGGTTGTTCCAAAACGGCGAATGAAATTATCATAATCTTCATAGCCATATTGGTATAAGCTAGCATGATTCCCATCCTGTAAGATGGTCTCTAAATTATCAAAAATAAGCAAGCAACGCTTCTTCTTTAGAATATCAAAGAGCAAAGCTAAAGCTGCTTCCTCATTTTCAGGAAGCGCAGTTATCTGTTGCTCTGAAAAAAAGAGCAGGGATTCCTTTAATACTTCTCTTAAGGGAGGCGCATTTTGCAGGGTACGCCAGAAGACATAATCAAATAAAGTGTTGACTTGATTCACTAATGCTACAGCAAGACTGGTTTTTCCAATTCCTCCCTGCCCTAATATCGATAAGACACAACAATGCTCATGTTCAATCCATTTTTCTAGCGTGGTAAACTCTTCCAGCCTGCCGTAAAACTTTCCTTGTTGCGGCGCGCCATCCCAATCTATCCTCGTCTCATTTGCCATCCGTGCTACGGATGTCGATTGATCCACATCTGGAGCACGCGTCACAGTGTTATTTGCGCTAGCAGGGGATGTGGTCAGGATAGCGGGTACAACTCTATGTGCATCCACAAGAGTAGTAGAAACATGGGATGATGATAAATCCGTAGAGGCTATCTTTATTGAGGGCTCCTTCTCGGGCAGAAGAAGAGTGGGTGGAAAAACTTGAAAAAAAGCTAGCACCACACCAATAACAGTTATTACAACCACAGGGATAAGTGCCTGGGCCCCCTGAATAATCCAAAGAATTGCCAGTCCTATGACCAATAGTAACACGGCAATTAAAATAAGCCAGCGACCCCATAGTGGCAAAGGATGTTTAGGTTCCGCCTCAGGTGCTCTGGGTATCATACCTGTTCTCCATCAGCATGCAAAAACAAAAATAATAATCTATACAGCTTTGTATAATACAATAATTATGAATACAACAATGTATTTGCTATTCAAGCATTTTTTTATTCCTATTCGGGATGATATAGATTTATAGCTATACAGCAACATACTTGAATAATAAAAACATTTTATCATAAACATCGCTGAATAGTCATTACTTTCTCACCTGAAATTCCTATCACCATTCATATAACGTCTTTTGTACTCACGCACATGCGCTGATTTATACATATAGATTATAAGAATCCTCTTTTGGTTGTAGAGCCTATCTGGTACTAAACGCACGAAAGCCCTCGTTCATCCTTTTTCAGGAGACGAGGGCTTTCATTTACATTCAGAGATTGTTATCTCTTAAGCTAGCAAGCGATTAGATTTCGGGGACGGCCAGGACTGCGCCAGTGTTGGCGGAGGTGACCATGGAGGCGTAACGACGCAGCCAGGAGCTCTTGACACGTCCTTTGACATGGGTCACCTGGCTCAGGCGCTCGGCGATCTGCGCAGGAGTCAGATTGACCTCCAAACGGCGCTCAAGCAGATCCAGATGGATCATATCGCCATCCAGCAGGGCCGCGATTGGTCCGTCGGCGGCGGCCTCAGGCGAGACGTGACCGATACAGGCACCACGAGTACCACCAGAGAAGCGACCATCGGTGATCAGAGCAACCTTATCGCCCAGTCCCATACCCATGATATTGGCGGTGGGAGCCAGCATCTCCTGCATACCAGGACCACCACGCGGACCCTCGTAGCGGATAACCACAACATCGCCAGCTTTAACCTGACCATTCAGAATACCAGCGCAGGCCTCTTCTTGTGAATTATAGATACGGGCAGGTCCGGTATGATTCATCATTTCAGGCGCTACAGCGGCCACTTTGACGACCGACCCCTCAGGAGCCAGATTGCCAAACAGGACCGCTAATCCACCTTTTTCGCTATATGGATTATCAATGGAATGGATCACTTCGGAATCCAATACATCGGCGTCAGCAATATTCTCGCCCAGGGTGTGCAGCGTCACGGTTGGCCGATCCAGATTGAGGACACCCTCTTTTTTGGAGAGCTCTTTGAGGATGGCGCTAATGCCACCGGCACGATCCACATCCTCCATATGCCAGCTACCAGCCGGGCTGACTTTACATAAATGAGGTGTGCGGGCCGCTACTTGATTGATGCGCTCCAGCGAATAATCGATCTCGCCTTCGCGGGCCAGGGCCAGAGTATGCAAGACAGTATTGGTCGAACCCCCCATCGCCATATCCAGGGCAAAAGCGTTATCAATGCTCTCCTGGGTCACGATTTTGCGGGGGGTCAGATCGGCTTTGATCAGCTCAAGGATCTGGGCACCGGCCCGGCGCGCCAGTTCTTCGCGGGCCTCAGTTTTCGCCAGACGGGAACCATTGCCCGGCAAGGCCAGGCCCAACGCCTCCATCAGACAGTTCATCGAATTGGCGGTGAACATACCTGAGCATGAGCCACAGGAAGGGCAGCTCTTCTGTTCCAATTCCAGCAACTGAGCATCATTAATCTTGCCCGCTTTATAGGCACCCACGCCCTCAAAGATACGGATCAGATCAGAGCTACTGCCATCAGAGAGCTTACCAGCTGCCATGGGACCACCACTGATAAAAATAGTGGGAACATCCAGACGCATCGCCGCCAGCAGCATCCCCGGAACGATCTTATCGCAGTTCGGGATACAGACCATACCGTCGAAGCGATGGGCCTCAATCATGGTCTCAACGCTATCCGCGATCAACTCACGACTGGGCAGTGAATACTTCATACCGATATGGCCCATCGCGATACCATCATCGACGCCAATTGTATTGAACTCAAACGGTACCCCGCCAGCGGCGCGAATCGCTTCCTTCACCAGTTTGCCAAAAGCCTGCAAATGCACATGACCTGGAACCACATCCACATACGAGTTACAGACGGCGATAAATGGCTTATTAAAATCGTTCTCACCTACAACACCTGTTGCACGCAGCAAACCACGGTGAGGAGCGCGCTCGAAGCCGAGCTTAATCTGATCTGAACGCATTGCGCCTCCTAAAAGCTAGCAGGAGTTTTCTTTCCCCTGTCCAATAGAGTATGAAAAAACATGCTTCCGGTCAGCGAGACCAGAGATTTTCCTTACATCTTAATACATACAATCAAGGACGCCGCCCATGTGTGTTCGCACGTAAGAAGTGTCGCTCGTTGACTGCCATGCCATGCTGACTTCTTTTTGTAGGGCAATACACAAACAAGCCGGTATTGCCAATGGATGGCAAGCCAGCTTCAATAAAAAGTGTTGCGAGTAGGGTTATCCCCCCACAAAAAGAAACTAGTAGGACTCAAGTATAACACAGGCGCGAATTTATGTATCTATCCAAATGGAGATAACAAATGCTACGACAAGGGTTGCTGTGGCTGGCCCCAACTCACAATCCCACGCACACGAAACGTCACCAGACCATCGGGATGGCTCTGCCACAAGACCTCACGCGCCTCCCGATCAAAGGCCTCGGCATGGCCGGACTGCATCCTGGCGCGTGAAAAACCACTACGTGCATGATAGGACTCGACATAATCATCAACTGACGCACCTGCTCCAGCATCGCCTGCGCATAATCCACCGCATCGATCCGCTCAATATCAGCATCGCGAGCTGCCAGTGAGCGTGCCAGATTCCCATTCCCGCAACCAGCATCCAGTATCGAGCAAGGCTCATCCTGGATCAAATCCCGCAAAATATCAAACGTACCCACAGGATATGCGGGACGCAACAGATACGCAGCCGCCACATCCTCATCCGTAAAAGCCGCCGCATGCTCTTGCATCAAGTATTCAGGCTTCTCCTGCATCGCAAACTCCAATTATTAAAACATATAAACAATCACAAAAATTACGCCTCTATAATCTTCGTCCACAATCTGCATGTTCTGGCTCGTTCCCAGCCGCTTCAAGCTGATCTTCAGGACGCTGCGTGATTTCTTGACCGGCTCTCCAGGCCCTGCGTTACACAGAGAGCTTCATTAAGGCTCTCTACGGGCTAGTTCAGCTAGTTATTCCAAGTTTTGGTTCCTACTGTGGGCAAATCCCGGTTCTTAGAAAATTGTGCCGGGTAACCAGTTTTTATGGCTGGGACTTATATATGCCCAGCGAAAACTTGTGTACCACTCGATCAATAAATTCGCTGACAGGCACATCGTCTATTTGCTTGGCAAACTCAGGGAGCAGCCATTGGTACTTCTGGAGTTCATAGTAATCATACAGCAGCATTCGCAGCGTCAAATCGCGCTCCATGAGGAATACAGGGTCCATGATGTTACGCAGGAAGAGTTCATTTTGCAGCACCGCAAGCACCGGCTTAATAGGATGGAAGATGCCCTGAGCAATGCCCTGCTCATAGAACCGCTGGAGCTGCTGCTGCCATTCTCGCTGGGCCTGTTTGACACGTTCCCATAAGAGCGGCGAGAGCTGTTTCACGTCAAGCAAAAGTGTCTCAGGGAGATAGCAGGCAATGTCCAGGGATTGCATAAAGGCCTGCTGAAAGCGCAGAAGAGGAGGAGAAGACTCGTCTCCTACAAGCGTAGCAGCCTGCTTGAGAGAAGCCACCACCAGATCCACTCCTTGCTCAACGACATCTTCTTTTGAGGAAAAATACTTATAGAACGTGGCTTTACTGATATCCATAAAGCGCACAATGTCGTCAAGCCTCAGATGGCCCAATCTCTGGTGTTGGATCACAGGCAGTAAGCGGGTAAGGTACTTCTGTTTCAACTCCTCATATCGTTCACCGCGCTGCTCAACAGGCGAAGCGCTCTTTTCAACTTCACTCATACATGCTCCTGACTTGACTGGCCCTGCCAGTCAAGTATACCAGATCACCGGATCACTGTAAATGAAAGAGACAAAATATATAAAGTAGACGAAAAAGGATAAATTTGTTTACTTTATACTAATCTTGTGGTAGAGTAACAAAGAAGCAATGCTTCTCTTAGGCGTTCGCGCGCACTGACGCGGCGTCATTCTCTGAACAGAAGGAGACTCATATGAGTGGAGAACTTGTACTTGTCACAGGTGGATCGGGATTTCTTGGTGCGCACTGCATCCTGCACCTTCTGGACTCTGGCTATCGTGTGAGAACAACGGTGCGTTCGCTCAAGCGTGAAGCCGACGTACGTGCCATGCTCAAAGCGGGCGGTGCTGAACCGGGAGAGGCACTCTCCTTCGTCGCCGCCGATCTGATGGACGATGCGGGCTGGTCAGAAGCCGTGGCAGGGTGTGACTTCGTACTTCACGTCGCCTCGCCCTTTCCGCCCAGTCAGCCGAAAAACGAGGACGAACTCATCATTCCAGCCCGCGAAGGTGCTCTGCGTGTACTACGGGCTGCGCGGGACGCGGACGTCAAACGCGTCGTGCTAACCTCTTCGTTCGCCGCCATCCACTACGGTTTCGCGTCCACAAACCACCTCTTTACCGAAGAGGACTGGACCAACCTGAACAGCCGCCATCTCAGCGCCTATGTGAAATCGAAGACGCTGGCAGAGCGTGCGGCCTGGGACTTCATCGCCCGCGAAGGTGGTACGTTGGAACTCACAGTCATCAATCCGGCCGTTATC
Source organism: Dictyobacter arantiisoli (assembly GCF_008326305.1). GTDB lineage: Bacteria > Chloroflexota > Ktedonobacteria > Ktedonobacterales > Ktedonobacteraceae > Dictyobacter > Dictyobacter arantiisoli. The sequence continues at coordinate 58,536 of NZ_BIXY01000033.1, forward strand.
TTTGGGCCCGTGCTTGGAGCGGACTATTCAAGCTCCATCCAGATCATGCAGCGTTTAATGGACGGAGCACTGCCGGGCTGTCCGCGCCTCACCTTTGGTGTCGTCGATGTGCGGGACGTCGTGGATCTGCACGTGCGTGCCATGACCAATCCGGCGGCCAATGGGCAACGCTTCCTAGCCACCGCTGAAGATGGCATGACCATTCAGCAAATCGCCCTCGTGCTGAAAAAGCGGCTGGGAGATGCAGCGAGACGAGTGCCGACCAGGGAACTGCCCAATTGGCTGGTGCGGCTGGCCTCATTGGTCGATCCCTCGATCGCGCAATTCATTCCCGAACTGGGCAAAGCCTGGAACGTCACCAATGCCAAAGCCAGAGAGCTGCTTGGTTGGACACCGCGCTCGAACGAAGAGGCCATCGTCGCGGCTGCCGAGAGCTTGCTGCGGCTCGGCCTGTTGCGGCACGTCAAATAGGTTGATGGAACGCGGGATTACCAACGCTCCTAGCTTTTTTTGCAGAGAGACGCCCACGCTTTGAGCACATCAGAGCCTGCTCACCAGATATACGAAACGTCATGCGGAGTGGTGCGCTTGCAGCGCATGACGTTTCATATACGGGATGAAGCGATATTTGACCTGTGCCATGATGGCCGCCTTATACCTGCATCTCATTCAGGTCAGCCTCGCTCTCATCAATACGTTGATGCTGCAAGAAGTCTTGGCCGAGGAGAAATGGAAGAATCCGATGAAGCAAGAAGACTGGCGAGGATTAACACCACTGTTCTACCAGCATGTGAACCCCTATGGACGCTTCACGTTGGATATGACCCAACGTATTCCTTTATCCGTCACCAAAATTGCCTGAGCCTCTGCTCATTGTGGTAATTGTGCTGAACGTTTGAACGAACATACTGTGCTGAAGGCTATTGCGTCGAACCGTCAGCACAATTACCACAATGAGCACATTCCCCAAAAAACTGTGCCGCACTTATCTACTTTGCGGCTACAAGGCGTCTTCCTTAAGGTTCATAACACCTGGCAGGACATTTTTTACTCTGCCATGAAATTTCAGATGGCTTTCTGCCAGGTGTGATGACACCATGCATAACCACTTGTTGAATATCAGGCTGTTGTGTGTAACACAGGGCCAGCTACGTCAAAGACACAAAGAATGTGTTTGATTCCCATGGTCTTCGCCATCCTGGCGCATGAGTTTTCGCACCTGCGGTGCTCAAAACTGTTTTTAGTGTGTGGTGCAGAAAAGGTGCATAGCACCTTTTCTGCACCACACACTAAAAAGGGCGCAGGCGCGCACGCGCCTGCCAGCAGGTGAGCAGTAAGATCCCGCTGGGAGTGGGAATCAAAAACTTTGTTAGGCAATAGGTCCTGGTTGACTGAACGGATGATCTCTTTTCGAGGAGGCAAAAAGAAGAAAAACTCGTGTAACATTTTTGGAGTATTTAGCGTCTTATGAGGGAGAGAGAGTTTCTCATATCAGGGAGGGAGATGTGCTATGTATAAACAAGCAAACACTCACCACACTCAATGTACCGATAGCCAGGATCAGGATATCGAAATTCTTCATCCTGAGCAGCAAGATCTGGAGCGGCTTGAGCAGTTGCTTCCATCTGATGATGACAAAGTGCAAGATTTTTTGACGCTGCTCGCTTTAGAAGATAATAAGATCCTCCGTCTTTCGTTGTTGGAAGATTTTTAATATTTAGGTGTTCCCTGTATACAATGCATACACTGTATACAAGCGATCAACCAGTTTCAATGCCGATACTGGTGTTCGCACCCAATCTTCAATTCATCCATTCCTTCACCCGTCATCTCCATCATTTATTCAGCCACAACCGCAATGGGTCAGATTAAATATTGAGCCTTGTCGCTTGTAGCACTCGACACTATGAGAAGGAGAGCTACTCTACCTTGTCCATTTCGAGCCAGCGAGAATGCATCTTTTATAAAGCGGGCAGGCTTCTGACATTGGGAAGAAACGTGTGGGAGCAACCAGGCGTGACTACAAAGAAACAAAGAAGAGAGCTGCTCACAATCCCTTAAGCGTGAAGAGATGGAGTATTTCCTATGCAACAAACCAATCAGCGTCCGGCCAGTGCCAGCGGCACATTTTTGCTGGCAGACACCTTAAAGATCTATCGCCTGGGTTTTGGTGCGATGCGTATTACAGGCAGAGGCGTCTGGGGGCCACCGCCCGATAAACAAGCATCTCTGGCGGTGCTACGCCATGCCTTAGAGCTTGGCATCAATTTCATCGATACCGCCAATTCTTATGGTCCAGAGGTCAGCGAAACGCTGATCGCAGAAGCGTTGTATCCCTATCCCGAACATCTTGTGATCGCGACCAAGGGCGGTTATGGGCGTAGCGGTCCTGATCAGTGGTATCCCGATGGGCATCCAGATCACTTGCGCGCCGCCCTCGAAGGGAGCCTGAAACGACTGCGTGTGGATCGCATCGATGTCTATCAGTTGCACACCCCTGATCCTAAGATTCCGTTCGAGGATTCAGTGGGCGAGCTGGTCAAGCAGCAAGCAGCCGGCAAGATCCGCTCTATTGGCCTCTCTAACGTCAATAGTCAGCAGCTTGAGCAGGCCCGCAAGATGACCACCATCGTCAGCGTACAGAATCGCTATAACTTGACTGATCGAGCCTCAGAGGATGTGCTGGATATCTGTCAGAGCGAGAGTATCGGCTTCATTCCCTGGTTTCCTCTGGCAACAGGCGATCTGGCGAAGGATCAGGGGCAGCTGGCTCGCATCGCCAGCCAGCATCATGCGACACCGGGACAAATCGCGCTCGCCTGGCTGCTCAAACGTGCCTGTGTGATGCTCCCGATTCCGGGCACCAATTCGCTTAAACACCTCGAAGAAAATGCCAGAGCCGCCGAGATTCAACTCAGCGATGAAGAATATCAGACCATCTCTGAGGGCTTTCCCAAAAAATAAGGACTATTGAGAACGCAATCCTGTATATAGAATATCCTGGTGAGGATGGAGTCAGGCGGGGCCTGTCTCCATCCTCACTATACATCATCCTATGCGGAGCGTTTCGCCAGGGATGCCAGGAAATCTCTATTGCTGGGGGATTTGGCAAGTTGTTGAATCAAGGCTTCCATCGCGTCCTGTCCCTGCTGATCCGAAATCTGCGCAAACATACGACGCATCGTCACCACACCACGATAGGTAGGCTGATCATACAGCAATTCCTCGCGACGCGTACCGGATAAGCCAATATCGATTGAAGGGAAGACACGGCGTTCGGCCAGTTTGCGGCTCAGGACCAGTTCCATGTTACCGGTTCCTTTGAGTTCCTCATAGATCACATCGTCCATGCGGCTCCCGGTCTCGATCAAGGCCGTAGCGATCACAGTCAGGCTCCCGCCTTCTTCAAGCTTACGGGCCGCGCCAAAGAAGCGTTTCGGCATCGTCATAGCATTGGGGTCCAGACCACCGGACAGACTGCGTCCACTCGAATCGACGGTCAGATTATAGGCGCGTGACAGGCGAGTCAGGCTATCCAGCAGGATCACCACATCTTTGCCCTCTTCCACCAGCCGCTTGGCACGTTCCAGCACCAGTTCAGCGATATGGGTCTGAATATGGGCAGGCTCATCAAAGGTCGAGCTGATCACCTCGCCGCGCACCACACGCTCCAGATCCGTTACCTCTTCAGGGCGCTCGCCGATCAGAGCGATCAATTGATACACATCGGGATAATTTTCTGAGATAGCATTGGCAATGGCTTTCAGCAAGACAGTTTTGCCAGCCTTGGGAGGAGCCACAATCAGGCCGCGCTGTCCCCGACCAATTGGGGCCACGAGGTTCAGCAAACGACCAGATAGATTGCCTGGAACATTCTCAAGATTAAACATCTGATTTGGAAAAATGGGGGTCAGGGCTTCAAAACGAGGCCGCAGGTGTAGCGCCTCAGGATCACGATCATTGATAGCTTCAACACGTAAAAGTCCCGCATACTGCTCGCGCTCCTTGGGCGGACGCACCTGACCGGCCACAAAATCGCCCTGGCGTAAGCGAAAACGGCGGATCTGCGATAGCGAGACATAAATGTCTTCCGGTCCTGGCAGATAGCGGCTTGAACGTAAAAATCCATAGCCATCCTCAACGATATCGAGGACACCCGAACCCGGCACCGCCAACTCCTGATCAGAGATCAGTGGAGCTTGATGCGATTGCAATTTTTGTTCGTCTTTCATGTTCACCTGGACTACGGCCGGAGCTACAGCCGTTGAATGTGCCATTGTTTGAGGATGGGGTAAAACTGTTTCCATACTTGATTTGGTATTTCTCATCAGGTTAAAAGGTCACGATCCCGGACAGGGCTCGCAGCCGTCTCCTTTCGATAGAACGTGTCGGTATTAAAAAAGAAAAGAGGGATTTATTGGGAGCATATAGCCTCAAAGCCATATACTATCAGGGCAGAAGAAAGTGTCGTGGAGCGGTAAACAAGAGCTGTTAGAACACATTCGCACTGTTGACAATACTTGCGGTACATCTGAAAAGGATTATCAATTCTTCACCTACGCAGGTAAGTATATCACAAATTCTCTGTCACTGCCAGGGCAACAATACCCATGTTCTCTTTTTGCCGCCTTCAGCGGGATCTATTACATTTGCCAGATCGTGACAACGTGTGCGGTAACAGAGGCCAGCTGCTTTCCATCAGGTGACCAGAGTACTTTGCTCGTGCCAAAGCGGCCTGTCAACGGGGGCCCTCCTTTGAGAGCATCCCAGATATGCACGATATGATTACTACTGATCGAGCGGGCCGCCGAAGCAATGTGACGACCATCAGGAGACCAGGACACCGCATCTACGTGCTCATTGTGTCCCCGATAGACGAGGAGAGGAGCCGCAGGCCACTCAATATCCCAGACATAAACGCTATCATCACCACTCGACGATACCAGATAGCGACTGTCCGGCGACCAGGACAGCGATGGTGGAGCATTGAGATGAACATCTGTAGACCACTTATCGTTGACAGGTCCACTCAATGTTACGGCAGGTAAGCCAATGTTGCGCATATTCCAGATGTGCACCGTATGCTGAGCACTTCCCACCGCAATCAGTCCCCCATCCGGCGACCAGGCAACGCTACCAGAGGCTGGCTGATCGGTATTACCACGTAAAATACGCATCGGTGGCCCTACGCTGAGGGCGCCCCAGATCTGTACATAGCCATCGCTCACCGAAGCAACCAGAGTACCATTGGGCGACCAGGCAACAGACTCTACATGATCAGCCGGACACGTATGGGTACAGATAAGCGATGCACGCTGCGTATCCCAGATTTGCACCAGGCGCTCTCGATCCCCTGAAGCTAACCACTGACTATCGGGCGACCATGCCACTGCCTGCCCTTCATGCAATAACTTCATCGAATAAAGTAAAGGTTGATCACGATTATGGACGTTCCAGGCTTTGATAGATCTATCGCGGCTCACTGAGGCCAAACGCGATCCATCAGGTGACCACGCGATTGACTCAATCGTGTCTGTGTGTCCCTCACATATCAGTAAAGTGGGAGAAACAGGCGAGGGCACCAGGGCAGGTGAAGCCTGGAGTATAGGTCGAGAGCCTGGAGTGACAGGCGGCCTGGGAGGGAATGCGGCAATTTTTTTCGTACTACTGCTCTGCTGCTGGGCAGCTTGCTCAAACGCATGGGCAAACGCCTGAATGGATGGATAACGCTTCAATGGATCTTTTGCCAGTGCCCGCAAAACAACCGTATCTAGCTCTGTCGAGAGTTGTGGATTTAGTTGATGCAAAGGCGTTGGTAGCACTTCTTGATGCTGATAGGCCAGAGCGTAATTGTCTCCTCCAAACGGACGTACCCCACACAGCCATTCGTAAATCACCACCGCCAGCGCATACTGATCACTGGCGACAACAGGCTTACCTTGAAACTGCTCGGGCGCCATATAGGGAGGAGTACCGTTACTATCTAATGTCTTCACAGAATTCGTGTTATGATGCGCAATCGCTGCCAGACCGAAATCGCTGAGCAGCAACGTCTGATGCTCATCCAACAACATGTTCTCTGGCTTGAGATCCCGATGCATTACACGTGCATTATGGGCATATTGCAAAGCTGAGGCCAAACATTTTACATAAGAAACCACCGTGGACAGCGGAATCTGTGTGCCAGGGCGGTGCCGATCACGCAACGTCCCATTCGCAGCATATTCCATGACCAGAAAAGGTGTTGCATGATTTGCCATCCCGAAATCAAATACCGATAAAATATGCGGATGCTTAAATGCAGCGATAATTTGCGCCTCGCGTAAAAAGTCTTCAACATCTTGCCTGGTAAACTTTCCCGCTAACACTTTGAGCGCAACCTTCCGTCTCAAATACATATGCTGAGCCAGATAAACCTCAGCAAAGCCTCCTTTTCCAAGTGGTTGAAGAAGCTGATAGCTTCCAAGCGTTTGGCCTACTCGATCATCCATACAGATCAGTCCTGACATTTCTTACTTCAACGCTCTACTGATCACAACCTGCTAGAGATCCTGTTATCTCCATACATACAGTGTAACAGTACTTACCAGCGTCATACCTTACCTGACTGCCCCCCTGGCTTTCACGTATATAAAGAAAAAAGAGGCTGGAACACACTCCTTTTATGGACATTTCCAGGACAGGAGGACATCATTTCTTCATACGACGCCTTGTTGTCCGCAATTGGGAGAAGTTCAGGTACTATATTCTACCCTGTTTTTACTTTTTTAACTACTCCAGGAAGTAGAATTACGTGAAAAGTACTGATCATAACAGAACCTACAAAACCCCTTGCTGCTTACATTCTCGGAGCAGAGATCCTTGGAAAGAGGCGCTTGCGCAATATCTCGGTAAATGGACTGGTGAGGAAGAGCGCAAATAAGAGGATGATGATCTTTTCTAGAAGTTTGGAGAAATCTCCTTCACAACCAATCGCAAAAAAGGATGTTTGCCAGTAGAGAATTAAGACACCAATAGCCGCTATAATAGAAAGGTGCCAGAGTATCATTACCCCACGGCGGAGGGCAGGATTTTTGATTTCAAATGGCTTCACAGCTTGCGAATCTAATTCATTTTTTTGTTCTAACATGACCTATCCTTTTGATGCGACCAAATGGGCAAATAGAGCTTTATAAGGCGAAGTATATCATAATTTCCGGTAGCTTTTCTATACCCATAGCTCTCATCCTGATAGTGAGGGATTCAATGCGACCAGAAGAAATCCCTGGCTTGCGCCCATAAGCGTGACCCGGGATAAACAATGTCTAAAAGCTCTATCAGCTACGTATACAGAGTGAACCAGTAAATCACACAGGTTATTCAACCGCAGATCGTCTGGGATTTCCGGGTCGCACGTGTCAAATCAATCAACGTCTCGGGACATAAATATGGTCTGGTCTATCCAGGCGTAGGCTGGATTGTATGGCGCGATCAACAAGAGTTGCCCGAAGATTTGATCTTCTCCGTCAACTATCTCGGTGGACAGATGCCAACCTTCGCGCTCAACTTCTCTCGCCCTGGCAGCCAGATTATCGCGCAATACTATAATTTCCTGCGTCTGGGCAAAGAAGGATACCGACGTATTCAACAGGCCAGGTTCCACCCAAAACCCTGGGTCGAGAAAAAAGAGAGTTTCCAGTTGTGGTAGGATATAAAAAACCCATCCAACCCACAGAAAGGAAACTCTTATGCATATTCAAGTATCGCTCACGGTCGAC
>NZ_BIXY01000034.1 GCF_008326305.1 Dictyobacter arantiisoli
AATTGGTCACTGACTTCCCACGGTTTGGTTCGGGCCATCTTGGTTTCTCCTTTGCTTGGGGGATTCGTGTTCCTTTCCTTGTTCTTGATTCTATCATCTCCTTCCACGTTTTCGGATAAGTTCTAAAGAGCCCGAGGGGCCACTTACGTCATGAAGGCTACCAATAATGTGCCATCGGGTCGATTTATTCTGTTGATCAACCAGTGTAATAGTGTCGCCAACATGCAAGCCAGTGCGCGCCAGAACGTTATCGCTGAGAACCAATGGCTGAGTATCACTCTCCTGCAACCAGCGACCATCTAGAATATGATGGGTGTATAATTGCGTATCCGCATCGAAAGCCTTGACCTGCAATACTCCCCACTTCGTGGTAAATGCTTGCTGCCCAAAACGCTCGATACGTTTCACATTGGGAATCGATTGCAGAGCACTATCAAAGGTCGATTTTGGCTGAGGTCTGACCGTCGCCCATACATCATAGTTATAGGGAGCGTAAAAGTTCAGCGTATACTGCTGAATAGAGTACGTTGCGATCTGCACAGAGAAAAAGGCGATACCCGCAAGGACAAGCGCTGCCAGAGTCACCCACGCACGACCAGGCTTACGAAACATACCACGCCAGCCAAGCCAGAAAGTCTGGGGAGCCAGGCCGAGAATACGCCCCAGACGCGAGGATTGGACCTGCTCCGTTCTCCTCACTTTGACTCCATAGGCTGAGATCGCGTCGCGTACGGTGATGCTCGTGCCATTCCACAGTGGAATAATCGCCGCGACGAGAGGCACCACCACGCCAGCGATCAGGCTGATAAGCAATGATTGCCAGGAAAGTTGATATGGTCCCAAAATCAAGGTAATATTCGCCGTCTGATACAGCGTTAAACGATAGCCAGCATACGCACCCAGAGGGATTCCGATCAGCGTACCAAGCAAACCATAGATGAGTACAGAGAAAAGATAGCTCCGCAAAATCTTTCCTCGTGTACCTCCAATCGCCTTCATGGTCCCAATAACCTTTGTTTGCTCAGCAATCAGAGTTGACATAATGTTGATGATGAGAAAACAAGTGAGAACCAGCGCTCCAACCGCCAGAACTTGTGTTGCCAGGACAAAGCCATTGAGTTGACGTTTACTCAATTCAATGGGATCAGTATCGTAATGGGCGTCTTTAACCTGCACATGGTGAGCCATCAGGACACTCGTTAATGCATTGATCGTTTGCGTAATTTTAGCCGAGTTGGCATTGAAGGCTTTTACCTGGATATGATTAGCAACTTTCTCTCCCAACAACGTAATCGTGTCATTCGAGACATATCCCTGTGCGGAACCAGTCACTGCGGGATTTGTGAGACCCAGAGTACGTGTAAAACCAACGACTTTTAACGTGACATCGCTGTGCGAGGTGTTCAGAGTGATAGTATTACCAATGGCAACGGGCTGAATAGAGGCATCACCGGACTCTAACACAATCTCGCCTTTCTGAGGATAGCGACCGCTGGTCAGCTCAAACGGGCTGATAGCCACGTGTTGCATATCCGCATATCCGTAGATCGTAATATCCGCTTGTCCCGGAGCAGCATTGATATTCCAACGACTATCAAAGAGTGAGTCCACCTGGAGCAACTTGACATTCGCGACTTTTTTTAAGATTGGGGCCAGGTTATAACTTCCTTGCTCAACCATAATCTCGATATCGGGCGCAGTTGAGCGATCCGCGCTATACGCCAGGGCCCGCGAGATCGTATCATTGGCGGTAAAAATGGCAGTAAGCCCCAGCACACTGATCGAGATACCAACAATGATCAACGCAGCACGCAATTTTCGGCGCGTGATATCGGTGATAGATTTGCGCAATAATGCACTCATGCATTAACCTCCCTGATGCCGTTTGTCTTTGCCAGCAGAGCATCTCCCTGCTGAACGATACGACCATCGAGCAAATCGATGCGCTCGGTGGCACGTGTAGCGAGCTGTAAGTCATGGGTCACATAAATGACCGTTTTGCCTTGTTGCGTCAGATCTGCCAGAGTATCAAAGACTTGATGAGCAGTCCGTGAATCCAGATTTCCGGTTGGCTCATCCGCAATGATCACTGGCGGATTATTCGCCAGGGCGCGAGCAATAGCTACACGCTGCTGCTGCCCACCAGAGAGAGCACTGGGCAAACGATTGGGATAGTCGGCGATGCCTACCATATCCAGACATTCCATCGCTCGAGTCTTCCATTGCCGCCTCGGCAGACCGGCACCAGTACCCAGTTCCAGTGCCAGTAACACGTTCTCTAAGACCGTCAGCGTGGGCAAGAGTTGGAAAAATTGAAAGACGATCCCGACGTGTTTTCCCCGCCACCGGGCAAGTTGGTTTTCACTCTTCGCCCGCAACTCTTCGTTCTCAAAGAGAATGCGACCACTGGTTGGACGATCAATGCCAGTAAGCATATTCAGTAGGGTAGATTTACCACTTCCCGATGGTCCATTAATTACAAACAGGCCCAAAGCAGGAATGGTAAAGGTGATAGCATCGAGAATTTTTGTAGGGTGCGCCTTTGGTCCAATGACCCGCGATAGATTTTCTACTTGAATAAGGGCTTCGCCTTTTGTGATTGTCATATTCGTTCTCCTTCTTCGAACAATACATGCGTGATCAGGTTATGAATACCTTACGATAAAAAGATGACACTGATATGACACCGTTTTTCATTTTTCTGTCATCTTTTTAGTGCATACTGGAAGAGAAAAAAGGGGGTGACAGGTATGCGTCTACTCATCATAGAGGATGACTATCATATGAACCAGGCGCTCAAAAAGAGCCTGATTGAGGAGGGTTATGCCATCGATGCGGTCTACGACGGTATAGAGGGCGAAGCATATGCCGAGAGTACACTCTATGACGCCATCATCCTCGATGTCATGCTGCCACGCAAAGATGGCATCGCAGTCTGCCGCACGCTGCGCCAACGCGGCATGACAACTCCTATCCTGATGCTTACCGCGCGTGATGCGATCGAAGATCGCGTCCAGGGTCTCGATAGTGGTGCTGATGATTACCTGATCAAGCCTTTCGCACTGTATGAACTGCTGGCACGCCTGCGCGCGCTTTTACGACGTACTTCTCCGCAGAAAAGTGGTGTGCTCGTTGTCGGGGATCTGGTTATCAATCCGGCTACTCACGAGGTTATGCGAGCGGGCGAGCGTATCAAGCTGAACACCAAAGAATTCGCATTACTGGAATATTTCATGCGTCATCCCAATCAGGTGCTCAAACGCGAAATGATCGAGAGCCACATCTGGAGCTACGATTTCATCAGCGCCTCCAATGTTGTGGATGTCTATGTGAGACGCCTGCGCCGGAAAGTCGATGACCCTTTCACTGAAAAATTGCTTGAGACAATCTACGGAGCAGGTTACCGGTTGTGTGTTTCTAAAAACACGTGAGGAGGTTCAGGTACCATGCAAGCATCTATTCTCGTTCTCGCAAAAAGAAGTGTATCCGGGCGCACAAAGCGGCTGTTGCACCACTTTTATAGCTTGCGCTTCCGGTTGATGCTCTGGTATTTGCTGATTCTGGCTCTGACCCTCTACTTTTTCAGTACAGCTATCTATGTGCTTCAACAAAGAGCACTCTACAACCAGGCGGATAGCAATCTCCAGCAGGCTATCCGCACGCTACCTGATCTGTATGATCTCCAGTCAGGTCGCCTGACAACCATGAACACTGGTCTATATGCAGATATATACACCAGTGATAGTATGAGCATCTTGCTCAATCCACAGGGGCAAATCGTCCAGACTACTAGCAGGATGGGTGCTCCCGACCTTGATCGGCTCCCTGTATCCTTTTTTCTCTCCTCTCATTCTGCTGGTAACCAGATGAGCGCCACCGGAAATCAGGATCTCCATTTCTTTTCCACGAGAACGCCAATCATCGATCAGTCTGCTCCACCGCCCTGGAACAGGTATGTGTTTGAAACAGTGACCATTACCAATCGACAGGGGCAGATCCTGAATAGTGTGCTGGTTGGCCTGCATACCGATATTCCGGACCAGTTACATCAGTTGCTCAGTATACTCGTTGGCATCACTCCGCTTGCTCTTCTCATGGCTAGCCTGGGTGGCTACTGGCTAGCGTCCAGGGCAACACGTCCAATACATACAATCACACGCACCGCGCAAGAAATCAGTGAGACAGACCTGCATCGTCGCTTGAATTTGAGACGACATGATGAACTGGGCGAGCTGGGTGCAACCTTTGATAGCATGCTGGACCGCCTGGAGGGGGCATTTGAACGCCAGCGGCAGTTTACCGCAGACGCCAGCCACGAACTACGCACGCCGCTCAGCATCGTCAACACAGAGGCTGAGCGTGTGCTTCAACGGACCTACACCTGCGAGGAATATATCCAGACGATAGCAATCATCCACCAGGAAAACCAGCGCATGATCCGACTGGTCAACGGTTTGCTGACGCTGGCGCGTGCGGATCAAGGGCAGACCAGATTGCAATGTGAGCAACTCGATCTCAGCGAAATCGTCCTCGATGCGGCGGAACGGCTCGCCTATCTGGCAGAACAGAACGGGATCACAATCCGCCTCTCCAACCTGGACGAGATCTTCATCTGGGGCGACCGGCTCTATCTCACGCAACTCTGTACCAACCTGCTAGAAAACGCCATCAAATACAGCGCCGAGATTGGCAAGTGCGTCGATGTCAGACTGGATCGAGAGCCTGATCAGGCCCGCATGCAAATTATTGACGAGGGGCCAGGCATTGCTGCGGAACACCTCCCATACCTCTTTGAGCGCTTCTTCCGTGTAGACCAGTCCCGCACATATAATCGGTCAGCTGGCAGCACGCCCACTGCCGGAGGGAGTGGCCTCGGTCTCTCTATCGCCCGCTGGATCGCGCAAGAACACGGCGGCTCAATTCAGGTTCAATCTACTCCCAGCAAAGGCACGATTTTTGAGGTTTGCCTCCCGCTCTCAGAAGCTGGCACATGAAGGTCACTTTTATCACAATATCGATGCTGATTGGCTTAGCGGGGAAAAGTGGGCTCTCCCGCACTTTGCGTGATAAGCAGTACAATAAAGCAACTATCAAAAAGTGGCTATGGCCTACGAAGCAGGATCAACGGGACTCGTGAGCCAAATATACAAGAGCTTTCACGAAATATGCGGGAGAGCCGAAAAGTGTACTAAAAAATGTTATGACCCCGATAAGGCCAGAGTGTAGAAGGACTCTGCTATTCTCTGTTGTGCAAGCTCTTTACTTTTTGCGTTCCAGCAGAACAGCAGGGACCTTGCGTGTGATCTTCGCCTGAAGCTCAGCGAGAGCAGGTATCTTCTGTACCTGGATGCTCCCAAGGCGGTCCGCCTCCGCACTGTCGACAACGATGGCTCTAGCCTCGAACGTCTCAGTGCCAAGCTCGACAGTCACATCGGGATGCACGACCAGGTTGTGATACCAACCGGGATTGGTTGGCGCGCCCCTATTCCCGGCGAAAACGTAGATGCGGCCACCTTGGGACAAATAGACCAGTGGGCTGATACGCTGTTGACCGCTTTTTGCCCCCGTCGTCGTCAGCAAAAGTAAGGGGGCACCAGCTAATTGACCACCAACGTTCCCCCCGTTGGCACGGAACTTTTCGATAATCTGGCGATCCCATTCATTCAAATCCTGTATCTCAGTCATGAAATCCTCCTCTTGTCGCTACCATTTCTTCTCGTCATTATTAGTGTCGTTGCTCCTTCTTCGACCAACCAGCCTGAATATCACCTCTCGCACCTCCGTGCCAGCAGCGGTGATTTTGGCAGCGGCTGCATCGGAGCGAGCCAGGCCAAGGACCTGGTGCCCTGCCTCGATCAGCTCGCGAACGACGGCGGAGCCGATAAAACCGGCCGCGCCAGTAACGAACACTTTCATAAGCAATTCCTCCAGTACATGTGGGTAGGAGTTCGCTGGTGTTGCCCCTGTTCTGATCTCATGTTTTAACAAGTTGATGCTTTTGCATCAACTTGTTACAATAAACAGTATAGCCTGGACGGGTACACGGGGCAAGCATCAATTCTTGCCTCTTGTTACATATGCAACAAAGAGGGAATGATGTCGCACGAAGAACAGAAGGAATGAGGCCAATTCAGACCATGCTTCTGTTACAGGAGCAGAAATTTCATCGTGTCCCTGGAGAGAATTTTGCAAGGATGAGTTTATGCTTGAAAAATGCTAAAAACATATACATACATAGATATATCTCACAAAAAAGCTCCCGTCGCACAGGATAGTGTAACAGGAGCTTTTTGGTAAGCCTGATAGCCAGGCAGTATAGAAACATAGACAAACCGTTTGGATTAACGCTTTGTATACTGTGGGGCCTTACGGGCGCGCTTCAGACCTGGTTTCTTTCTTTCCTTCATACGTGGGTCACGGGTCAGATAACCCGCTTTACGTAGAGCAGCTTTGAAATCAGGATTCAAGCGTACCAGGGCACGAGCGACGCCGTGGCGGATCGCGCCAGCCTGGCCGCTTGTACCACCACCGACAACACGAACGGTCAGGGTGTAGGCATCGCTATTTAAATCCAGGGCACGCAAAGGGGCAGCAACGGTAGCCAGATGCGTATCGCGGGGCCCAAAGAAGCTCTGGGCACTTTTATCATTAATAGTGATGCTACCATCGCCATTTGGGTAGAGACGCACACGAGCCACAGCCGTCTTACGTCGTCCCATGCCGTAGTAGTAATCACCTTTGATTGTATCAGCCAAGGTGGTTCTCCTCTTCTTTCCTATGCCTCAGTGGCCTGCTTCAACAACGCCTCAGGGCCAGTCCAGATGACTGCCTTCTGAGCCTGATGTGGATGTGTAGGACCAGCGTAGATTTTCAAGCGTGACATAATCTGAGAGCCCAGGCGGTTATGCATCACCATACCGCGAACAGCATGCTCAAGTGCGCGCTCTGGATGTTTGCCTTCCAAAGTCTGGCGCAATGTCGTCTTCTTCAAGCCACCGGGATACTGTGAATGGCGATAATACACCTTCTGATCCAGGCGATTGCCGGTTACAGCAATCTTGTCGGCATTAATCACAACCACAAAATCTCCACTATTGAGATGTGGTGTGAATGTAGGTTTATGCTTACCGCGCAAAATATGCGCGATCTGTGTCGCAACTCGACCCAGTACCTGCCCCTCGGCATCGATGACATACCAATTTGGTTGCAGATCAGCGGCCTTGGCGCTATATGTCTTTACCATCGTTTACTCCAAAATTCTCAGGATATTCAACCCGTACCAGGCACAGCCCATGTGATGGGGCCGCTGAACCGGGGTGCGTCTTCTCCGCACGTTGCACAATTTCTCTAAATTCTTCAAGACTGAGACGCCTCTGTCCAACCAGGAGCAGAGTGCCAACCATTCTACGAACCTGCCCCGTGAGAAAGGCGTTGGCAGTAAAATCATAATAGATGAGTTCATTTGCCTCGGGACGTATGCAACGAGCTTCCAACATCGTACGAACACAATGGCCGGGCTCCGTCTGCAAGGAAAGGGATTTATTCGGGCTATGCCCAAATGCACCAAAGTCCTTATTGCCCACAAGTTCCTGACAGGCCTCGCTCATCAAAGCAACATCCAGCTCATGATGGCAATGATAGCTATAGCGGGCCCGCAATGCTGTCGGCGCAGGATCATTCCAGACCGTATAGCGATACGATCGGCTCACCGCGCTAAAACGAGCATGGAACTGTTCAGGGACGTTCCGCACCCATCGTATTGCTACGGATTTGGGTAAGACGGCATTCAGAGAGCGTAGCCAGATTTCAGGCGAGCGTTGCAGCGAGGTAGTAAAGGTAATTACCTGCCCACTTGCATGAACGCCAGCATCAGTACGGCCCGCGCCATTCACTACAGAGAAAACGCCACCAGAAACCTGCGCAATCGCCGTCTCCAAAGCGCCCTGCACCGTAGGTCCATGGTTCCCAGATTGACGCTGAAAGCCATGGAAATCCGTGCCATCATACTCAACACAACAAGCAATGTTCATACGACTCAATGTAATTCACCAGGGATAGGACGCATCAAACCAGGTTCCGCGAAACTGTATCCCTATACCAGGGCGATCTGCGCAATCTCAGCGGCATCACCTTTACGGCGACCCAGCTTCGTAATACGCGTGTAGCCACCAGGACGACCGAGATAGCGAGGAGCCAGTTCATCAAACAACTTCTTCACAACCAACTCATCGGGTAAAGCGCTCAAGATAAGACGGCGAGCATGCAACTCAATCACCATCGCGTCATAAGCAGCACGTAAAGCCTTCTCAGCATCATCCTCATTGGGAATGATTGCCAGCAGCTCGGCGCGGCGTGCTTTCAACTTATCTTCCTGGAATTTGCGGCCATTTGCGGTCAAAGGAGCCTTCTGAAGTTTCGCGCGGTCTTCGTTAGAAGCGACGGTATGTTTCAGAGAGAAGCGGCCTTTGCGAGCAAACTCCAGCACTTTGGTAGCCTGATCTGCATCAGAGACCACCACAGCCAGGTGTTTGCGGGCATCTTCGCGCCCTTTTACTGCCACAGAAATTAACTTTTCAACCTCGCCACGGATCGCGCGTGCGCGTGCTTCAGTGGTCTGAATACGGTCGTAACGGATGAGACCTGCCATCAGATTACGGCGCGCAGACCGACGTCGCGGCTCTGGCATACTCATCCGGTTGCCGGCAATTCGGTGCCTCAACTCATTCCTCCATTTCGTGATCGCCGTCTAAATCGGCTCCGACGGTGCTGGTGCGCGGATTAGGCAGGAAGTTTCGCACAAGGAGGCGCTCGCGCAGCTCTTGTAAACTCTTCTCACCAAAATTGCGTACACCCAGAAGATCTTCCTCGTTCATCGAGAGAACCTGGCCAACCTTCGTAATATTGCTACGCTTCAAACAGTTGTAAGCGCGCACCGAAAGATCCAATTCTTCGATGGGAGTGTCATAAACCTTCGGCGGGATGGGCAAGCTGCTCAAAGGTGGTTTTTCAATCTCAGGTACCTGAGCACGATAATTGGCGAGCAAGGTAAAATGCCGCACCAGAATATCCGCGCTTTGACGCAACGCCTCATCAGGCGTAATCGTCCCATCCGTCGTAATTTCAAGTACAATTTTGTCAAAATTGGTCATCTGACCTACACGTGTATGCTCAACGGTATAGTTTACCTTTTGCACAGGCGTATAGATAGCATCGACCGGAATAACCCCAATCGGCTGATCATCTTTTGAGTCGGCAGGAACATAGCCTCTACCAGTCTCAACGACCAGCTCCATGTCAAGGCGAGCGTTTTCATTATCGAGAGTGGCGATATGCAGCTCTGGATTGACAATCTCTACCGTGCTGGGAGCAATAATATCGGCTGCAGTCACATCGCGCGCACCGCTCACTTCCAGACGCATCGAAACGGGATGGTCCGAGAAAGAGCGCAGGCGCAGACGTTTAATGTTCAGCACGATATCAGTCACATCTTCCATCACATTCGGGATGTCCTGGAACTCATGTTGCACACCTTCGATCCGAATAGAGGTGACAGCCGCACCGGGTAACGAAGACAGCAACACACGCCGCAACGAATTACCCAGGGTCATACCATACCCCGCCTCTAACGGCTCAATATCATAGCTCGCATAATTCTCCTGAGTTTTTGTATTTCTTATGCGAGGCAGTGCAATATCTAGCAAGGTTCTAACCTGCCTTTCTTTTTCTACCAGGTTCAGTAATGCTCACATGACCTATATAGCCAGGGAGACAGAGGCCAGAACGCTGGTAGTCCAAGAGTTCTTCGCCCTGGCGCGACCTGAAAACAGATCACTCAGGCACGGACCTAACCCTTCTAACACACATACCTGCGACACCTGGCAAACTACCCATTGTCGTACTAGCAAAGAGCGCGGGCATGTGCCATGAAGTCTCCGCCGACTCAACCTGTTATCGCTGATAGTACTCAACCACCATTTGCTCATCGAAGGGAAGCTCAAGGTCCGCCCGAGAGGGAATGGTGACGACACGGCCGGAAAGCGCATTGATATCCAGGCTCAACCAGGTAGGAATGCCCTTCTGGCTCAGCAGCTCGGCGCGTGTTTTGAAGTACTCTAAAGTTTTACTGCGATCACGTACGACGATAACGTCATTTGGCTTCGCAATGAAAGAAGGAATATCTGTCTTGCGGCCATTGACGGCAAAATGTCCATGATTCACCAATTGGCGAGCCTGAGCACGTGAATCGGCAAAACCAAGGCGATAGACCAGATTGTCCAAACGCATCTCCAGGATCTGCAGCAGATTCTCGCTGGTTTTACCAGGGCGGGTCGCGGCTAATCCGAAATGCTTGACAAACTGGCGCTCCAGGATGCCGTATGTGCGACGCACTCTCTGCTTCTCGCGCAACTGCTTGGAATAGCCAGACTCTTTACGAGCACGGCTGGTACCATGCTGACCAGGTTTTGTACTGCGGCGCTCTAAAGTGCACTTTGTCATGCACTTGTCGCCCTTTAAGAAAAGTTTTACCCCTTCACGTCTGCACAAGCGGCAGACGGGACCGGTATAACGTGCCATCGAATTCTATCCTCCTCACCGATCAAGCGGGCTATACACGACGACGTTTGGGTGGTCGGCAGCCATTGTGCGGAATAGGTGTAACATCTGTAATGGAAGTGACTGCGAGGCCAGCAGCCTGCAACGAGCGAATCGCTGCCTCACGACCGGAACCTGGTCCTTTGACGAAAACGTCAATCTGGCGCAAACCATGATCCATGGCTTTGCGTGCCGCGCCTTCAGCCGTCACCTGCGCAGCATAAGGAGTGCTCTTACGTGAGCCTTTGAAGCCCTGACCACCCGCGCTACCCCATGAAAGAACGTTTCCATTAGGATCAGTGAGGGTTACAATCGTATTGTTGAACGTGGCCTGAATATGAGCCTGCCCACGGGGGACAGATTTCCGTTCACGCCGCCGAACTTTGCCAGTTGGTTTCTTCTTGTCTGCCATTTTTATTTACTCTCTCCTGCGCTACTTCTTCGCTGCTTTCTTCTTGCCTGCAACCGTGCGTTTTGGACCACGGCGGGTGCGTGCATTGGTGCGGGTACGTTGACCACGTACTGGCAGATTACGACGGTGGCGCATACCACGATAGCAGTTGATTTCGATCAGCCGTTTGATGTTCATATCAACTTCGCGGCGCAGATCACCTTCAACTTTATGTTCGCGGTCGATTACTTCACGGAGACGATTGACTTCTTCTTCAGTCAGGTTTTTGACACGTGTATCGGGATTAATGCGTGTTCGTTCCAGGATCTTGCGGCTTGTCGTTAGCCCAATTCCATAGATGTAGCACAGCGAAATTTCCACACGTTTTTCTCGCGGAATGTCAACGCCGGCAATTCTTGCCATCTTTTCCTCCAGCTTTGCGTTTCGGCTTTCTACATTTCTGGCTTGCGCTCGCAACGCGAAATCCGAAACTCTTGATTAGCCCTGTTTCTGTTTATGTTTTGGGTCTTTGCTACAAATGACCATTACCACACGTTTGCGGCGAATGACCTTGCAGCTATCACAGCGCGGTTTCACCGAGGCGCTTACTTTCATGTCTTGCCTCTCCTCACATTTGTCTTAATGAGTTCACAATTGTTTGCTCACTGCCACTTGATAGATCACAGGCGCACGAGGCTTCCGTATCATGCTACTGGCAATGAGTGCCGCAGTTGGACTGAAAGAACCAATACGAACGGATTGATTCTCCCGGTTCCTTCTAGTCCAGCCTGGTTACCGAAATGATACCGATAGGAGAAAAGGAACAATGATGGGTGTACATCCAGCCCGACGTGTCGTCAGGATTACGCACCGGGTAAGCCGAAAGGCCTCATCATCGCGCACGCCATGTTATGCGTCCTCGAGTCAGGTCATAGGGGGACAGCACGACCCGCACCTTATCACCTGGTACGATACGTATAAAATTCATACGCATACGTCCCGACAAGACGGCCAGAACCTGATGGCTTTCGTCGATCTCTACTTTGAACATGGCATTGGGGAGGGATTCTAAAATCTTGCCCTCAACCTCAATTTCATCCTTTTTTGGCATAACATCCTTTCCCTAGCGGCGGGACAACATTCGCTATTTCCTGCGTATATCTTTACCAGATGTGCAGCGCGCGGCAGCCTTCGCACGTGCATTCGCGGATTATACTGCAGTTTCAATGCGCGTGAAAGTACAAAAGGGCAGCAGTTGTTACTGCTGCAGCCAACTACGGATTATAGCACACTTTCTCCGAGGTGTCGAGTGGGAAAATGTATCATAGCCAGAAGTATGTACTAAACTGCTTGATTCAACTACACGTCTCAGTGGGAGCACAACCTCCACATCATCAACTTCTATCGTCGTATGCCGCCGCGCGCCTCACGTATAGCGCTATCGCGTTCCATTCCGCCAGCTTGACTCAACACATTTCAGTCAGAACGGCATATGGTACTATGTTACAACGTTTCGGCATCAAAGGCAATATCCAAATTGCGCATATCAGGATTTCCTCATTCTCTCACCTACCGCCTACGGCGGCCAGAAGAGAGGAGGACGTGGGGACACCCCACACCCCGGCAGGGGGACCGCGGTCCCCCTGCACCCCCTGCAAGCGGATTTGCAGAGGGGCTTTTCCTCTACATCCTCACATGCAGGATTGCAAAGGGCGGCTAGCCCTTTGCCGGGGTTTGGGGTGTCCCCAAAATTACTTTTTTTCTCGCCGCCGCAGGCGGCGGGAGAAAGTCACATTCCCTGACATCCCTTCAGATGAATAAGAAAGCCCTGATAGACTATTGATAGTTTTTTACAAGCTCTATCAGGCTTCGTGAAACCACCTCAATACGACGATTCCCATCGATCTTAGCCAGCTTATGCTGTTGATCGTAATAATCGAGTAAATGAATGGTCTCATGAAAAAAAATGTCTAACCGTTTCTCTATAGCAGCACCAGTGTCATCTGCACGTTGATACAACTCACTGCCATCCAGATCACAAATACCTGGGACTTTTGGAGGATCCGTGTCAATATTATAGACATGTTGATTGGCCCGGCAGATATAGCGTCCTGAAAGTCGATGTAAGAGCTCCTCACGCGGAACCTCCAGGTAAATACTACAATCAATGGACCGACCAGCAGCTAGTAATCCTTCATCCAGTGCCTGCGCCTGCGCGATTGTCCGTGGAAAGCCATCCAACAGGATGCCATCCCGGATGTATTCAGGTTTAGAAATATGCTCTAACACCATCGCTACGGTCAACTCGTCCGGGACCAATTCCCCACGATCAAAGTAAGCCTGTGCTTGCTTGCCGAACGCTGTACCTTCTGCAGACGCCTTACGAAACAGGTCACCACTTGACACATGATGCATACCCAGCTCATTCGCCAGATACTTTGCCTGTGTCCCCTTCCCCGACCCCTGTGCACCGATCAGGATAATATTCACGATAGCCCTCCGCCGGAAGGTCGAGGAAGTGCAGCATCGCACTTCCTCTGGAACGAGAGACATTTAAGGGAAAATAGCGCTATAGCCATTCTCCACTCCTTGTCTATGAAAGAAAGCCCGAATAGTTACGCATCACCATCTGTGACTCCAACTGCCGTACCGTGTCTAACACAACACCGACGGCAATCAAGAGTGAAGCAGCACTCAGTAATTGGTTACCACCTACGCGAGCAATAAAAGGTAGAATCGTCACCAGGCCCAGGAACAATGCTCCTGCCAGCGTGATGCGGTTCAGAATATTAAAAAGATAGCGACTGGTTGGTTCACCAGGGCGATAGCCAGGGATAAACGCACCTTGCTTCTGCAGATTTTCTGGAATATTCTGCTGCTGCCACATCACATAGGCATAAAAATATGTGAAGGCAACGACGAGCAAGAAGTTGATCGCCCAGTACCACCAATCATTGGTATTAATAACGTAGAGTGAGATCCACAAAGAGGTATCTTTAATCCACGCAACGCTGCTTGTACTGAGATAGCGCACAATAACCGTTGGGAACAACAGCATCGAGGATGCGAAGATCAGAGGGATCATACCTGCGCTATTGATCTGCATCGGGATGTAAGTCGTCTGTGCCGACCCAACCAGCATACCGCGTCCAACGCTCCGCTTGGTCGGATACTGAACAGGCACGCGACGCTGTCCCAGGTAAATATATACAATACCAATAATCGTGATAACACCAATAATCAGGAACACACCAATACTTACGACCGCCTGGCCGCCACCGGACTGAGCTGCAGTTACACCCTGTGAAACATACTTTGGCAAATTGCTCAGAATGTTCGCCAGAATGATGATCGAGATACCGTTACCGATACCTTTCTCAGTAATCAACTCACCCAGCCAGACCAGAATCATCGTGCCTGCCACCAATGAGAACAAAATACCCCAGCTCTGCAACGCATATTGACTACTGAACAGGTTGAAGTTCGTCAGCACTTGTTCCTGTTGGAAGAGTGCAGCCTGACCCAGAGCTTGAAGGAAGGCAAGAGGTACAGCAATAATACGGGTGATCTGACTAAAACGAAGACGCCCTGACTCTCCCTGAGCAGACAAATTCTGCAACGCTGGAATAATAGGTTGCAAAAGTTGCATCACAATCGTGGCAGTGATGTAGGGATAGACAGAGAAAGAAACGATGGAAAAGCTCTGTAAGGAGCCGCCAGAAAAGACGTCCATCAGGCCAAGCAGTTGTCCAATACCACCTGAAGAGTTGCTATTGACAAGGCCACTTAACGCCTTCTGCTCAGCCGCATTCAAAGGAACATTGATATGAGCCAGGACGCGGAACACAAGTAGTATTCCAAGCGTGAAGAGGATCTTTTTACGTAGATCAGGAACTGTCCAGATACTACGCAGCTTTTCCCACATAGGAGCCTCCTTTTGCGAAAAACGCAAACACAGGACAAAGCGTGAAAGCTATTGCAAGAAGTAACAAGAAGCCAAGGAAGCAGAAAACTACCTCCCTGGCGTTGTATCAGCTACTTTGCAGCTTCAGCTGTAGTCGTGTCTTCGTCTTTACGACGTTTGGTCTTCTCATAGACCCGTGTTGGGATAATCTCCACGCTACCACCAGCGGCCTCGATCTTTGCTTTGGCAGACGCAGAAAACTTATGCGCATACACGGTTAAAGCACGATCAAGTTCACCATCGCCAAGGATTTTGATTAATCCTTTACTCTGAGCGACCGTTGCCAGTTTCTGTGAAACCAGATCCGCTGGATGGATCTGTGAACCAGCCTCAAACAACTCGAGGTCTACAATATTAACAATAGTATAATCATCGCGGAAAACACTGGTGCCATTGCCAAGACCGCGAACGAATGGTAACCGTTTGGAAAGACGTGTCTGACCACCATTGAATGAGCGGTTAACATGTCCACCCGAACGTGCCTTCTGTCCTTTTGTGCCACGTCCAGCGGTTTTACCGCGGCCAGAACCGTGACCACGTCCAAGACGGCGCTCAGTTTTGTGTGAACCGGGAGCTGGACGCAAATCAGAGAGTTTCACTGACAATCTCCTCTACTTGAAGCATGTGGCTGACCTTACGAATCATACCACGGATCGCTGGCTGATCTTCGTGCTCAACAGTATGTTGAAGTTTGTGCAAACCGAGAGCTTTGATCGTTGCCTTCTGATCTTTTGGGTAGCCAATAGAGCTTCGTACCCATTTTATACGCAGTTTTGCCATTTTTTTTCACCAAATCCTAGCGACGGCGATCACTGCCGCCACCGCGGCGATCTCCGCCACGATCACTGCCGCCGCCGCGGCGATCTCCGCCACGGTCACGACGACCGGCAACGGCACGGTTCTCACGAAGTTCTTCTTCTCGAGCAGCACGAGCAACCGCGGCCTGTTCAGCAGCGGCAGCATTGGCGGCGACGAGTTGTTCGGCACGGCGTTTACCCAGGAGCTCAACAACCGTCTTGCCACGGCGGGCAGCCTCGGCTTCAGCCGAACGCAGCTCACGCAAACCGGCAACACAGGCCTGAACAGTGTTCGCCTTGTTGGTGCTTCCCAGGGTCTTTGTCAGAATATCACGTACGCCAGCCGCTTCCATTACCGCACGGACAGCGCCACCAGCGATAACACCGGTACCAGGGGCGGCAGGCTTCAACAAGACTTCAGACGCACCGAAGGAGGCCTTTACAGAAAAAGGAAGGGTTGTACCGTTCAAAGGAACCTCAACCAGATTTTTCTTGGCATCCTCGACACCCTTACGGATAGCCTCGGTATATTCTCCTGCTTTGCCAAAGCCGAAACCCACATGTCCATTGCGGTCGCCAACCACGACCAGAGCACGAATGCTAAAGCGTCGGCCGCCTTTAACGACCTTGGAGACACGGCTTACTTCCACCACTGTCTCTTCAAGGTTCAGTTTTGAAGCATCTATTCTTGCCATTATTTTTGTCTTATCTCCTCTAAATTCATGCGTGTTGTTGTGCCAGCCCGGAAAATGCCAGGCATAGTCATGTCATAAGTGTGGCTTCCACGTATCTCTAGCGTGTGTCAAGCCACTTTCATTCCAGCATCACACGCATGGAAGGTTGTCTCGTGGGTCTAGAATTCCAGACCTGTCTCACGAGCGCCTTCAGCAAGTGCGGCAACTCGCCCATGATAGGCGTAGCCAGCACGATCAAAGACAACTCGGGTGACGCCTTTTTCTTTCGCACGCGCGGCAACAATCTTACCCACCTCGTGAGCAAGCGCGACCCTACGGTTGCTGGCAATACCAGACAGTTGCTCAACAGGAGATTTCTTTGCCTTCTTCTCCGCAACAGCCTGTGCTGGCTTCGCGCCCTTGCCTTTTCTGGCGGGTGCTTCAGCGGCGGCTTCAACAGCTGCTGGCTCTTCGGCTGAGGTGGTGCTGGCGGTAGGTGTCCAGGAAGACGACTCTGGGTTAAAGCTCTTCAGGCTCTCCTCTAATGAGGAAGCGGCAGCCAGAGTCTTGCCGGTCGTATCGTCGATGACCTGTGCATAGATATGGTTTCCGCTGCGGAACACATTGAGGCGTGGACGTGACGAGGTACCCTCGAGATGGCGTCGTATACGCTGGTGCCGCCGCAGCCGCGCCTTGTTGGCTTCAAATTTCTTAATCATAGTTGCATCGCAAAAGACAGTGACACATCCTCAGGGATCAACATGAGGAGCCTATCTTTCGCAATTCCCCTTTCTTTGGATACGTGGGATATAAGGAAGCTTACAGCGACGTGGTCGGCACTACGTCTCTTGTTTCACACATCCCTCATGGCCACGTGGATGACACAATGCAGTATCGAACCGTACAGGTTCTTTCAGTCCGGTGAGAACGGCTAGATTCTTCACTGATCCTACCAGAAAGAGAGAGAGCAGTGGAGAAATTTCAGGCCCACACTATAGTATCACACTCTAACATTTGGCGCGAGTTTTGTGAGGACTCCTGGACAGAAAGTCGCATCCGTGTACAACTTTTGGTGGTAAATGCAGGAAGCCTGCAACTATCATCCATTGTAGCACGGATACGAAAGGGTACGACCCAGACTTATTTCTTTTTGCCGCCGACTTTACCAGCTTTACCAGCTTTACGACGGATCTTCTCGCCACTATAGCGGATACCTTTGCCCTTGTAAGGCTCAGGTTTGCGAACACGGCGGATCTCTGCAGCAACGGCACCGACCAGCTGCTTGTCAATACCGCTCACGCTAACTTTGGTGGCCTTTGTCGCGGCATCCACACCATCAACGCTCAGGGTCACGCCTGCAGGAGGCTGGACCTCAATCGGATGCGAATAGCCAACGATGATCACCAGGTTGTTGCCAACCTTGGCAGCGCGATAACCGACGCCATGGATCTCCAGCGTCTTCGTGTATCCGGTCGTCACACCAACCACCATATTGTTGATCAATGTGCGATAGAGGCCATGCTTTGAGCGATGCTCGCGGCTATCATCGGGACGGGAAACCGTCAGATGACCATCTTTAAGCTCCAGGCTTAAATCGCGATCAACCTGCTGCGACAACTCGCCCTTCGGACCTTTCACGGTCACGAAATTGTCTTCAGTCCAGTCTAACTGTACCTTTGGTGGGACAGCGATTGGAGCACGTCCAATACGAGACATTTGAATCCTCCCTCTACCAAACGTAGCAGATGACTTCGCCGCCAAGACCTTGCTTGTAAGCGTTCGAACCGGTCATCAAGCCCTTTGGTGTCGAAAGAATCGCAATTCCCAGACCACCGCGTACGCGGGGAATGTTGGCCTGCTTCGTGTAGACGCGCAAACCAGGCTTACTGACACGCTTCAATTGCGTTACGACTGGTTTCTTTTCAGCGTAACGCAATGTCAGGCGTAATGTCCCCTGGGGATTATCTTTCAGGATCTCGATGTCCTTAACGTAGCCTTCTTCTTTAAGCACGCGCGCAAGAGCCAGCTTCATTTTCGACGCTGGGATCAATACGCGAGTATGTCGTGCTGTGGCCGCATTACGAATGCGCGTAAGCATATCCGCAATGGGATCAGTCATATTCATGGATGTTCCTCCACATCATGTAGCAGTCAAAGACTCACGCTTTCTTACTACATGTCCTTTCATCGTCGCGCTTCTACCAGCTCGATTTTGTCACGCCCGGCAGCTCACCGCGTAATGCACGCTCGCGGAAGCAGATACGGCAGAGACCGAATTTACGCATGTATGCACGTGGTCGGCCGCAAACCTGGCAGCGGTTATGTTGCTGCACTTTGTAGCGTGGCTTGCGCTGCGACTTCACAATCATTGAGATTTTTGCCATTTCGCCCTCCAGCGTTACTTCTTAAAGGGCATGCCCATCAATGCGAGCAGCCGTCGGCCTTCCTGGTCTGTTTTGGCAGTGGTCACAATGGTGATCTCCATACCGCGCAGCTTGTCGATCTTATCATATTCGATCTCAGGAAAAACCAATTGTTCACGTAAGCCCAACGTATAATTGCCACGTCCATCGAATGCATCAGCGGAAATCCCCTGAAAATCACGGATACGGGGCAGGGCCACATTGATCAATTTATCAAGGAAGTAGTCCATGCGCTGGTTGCGCAATGTCACCATACAACCGATCTGCATACCTGCACGTAATTTGAAGGCAGCAACCGACTTCTTGGCGCGGGTCACCACCGGACGTTGTCCGGTGATGGCAGCCAGATCGGCCACAGCGGCATCCAGAGCTTTCGCATTCTGGATCACTTCGCCCATACCGATGTTAATGACGACTTTGCTCACTCCAGGCACCTGCATCGAGTTTACATAATTGAACTCTTTCTGCAGAGCAGGTACAACTTCCTGGCGATAGCGTTCTTTAAATGCTGTTGCCATAATTCTTAACTCCTCGTACGGTCAGCAATGACCTTATGGCAATGCTTGCAGACACGCACAGGACGCAGTTTCTGGTCGTTGCCTAAGGGGCGACGCTCCCGAGCGACACGCGTCGCCTCGCCGCACTCTGTGCACTTCAGCATGACATTGGAGACATGCAGTGGCATTGCCTTCTCGATAATGCCACCCTGTCGCGTCTGGCCCTGCGGGCGAACATGTTTCTTCACAACGTTGAGACCTTCAACAATCACCTTGCCGGTCTGTGGCATTGCGCGTGAAACAGTTCCTTCCTTTAGCTTATCCTTGCCAGCCAGAATGACGACGGTGTCGCCTTTCTTAATGTTCATCTTGGCAAGGTGGAGAGGCTTCTTATTTTTTACTTGTGTTGCCATCTTCTATCCTCGTTAGAGCACTTCAGGTGCGAGCGAAACGAGTCGTGTGAAGTTTTTCTCACGCAATTCGCGGGCCACCGGGCCAAAGATACGCGTGCCGCGAGGATTATTACCAGTGGCAATAAGCACGGCAGCGTTCTCATCGAAACGAATATGCGAACCATCGGGGCGTGAATACTCTTTCGAGACACGCACCACAACAGCATTCACGACTTCGCCTTTTTTCACCTGTCCATTTGGTGCAGCCTGCTTCACCGAGGCCTTAATCACGTCGCCGACCGTGGCATAGCGCTTGGATGAGCCGCTCATCACGCGAATGCACATGATCTCTTTAGCGCCCGTGTTGTCAGCGACTTTCAGGCGTGTTTGTGGCTGAATCATCTGTCAAATCTCCCTATTCCGCCTATTGTGCGGAATCTTCTTGCAGGTGAGGGTCGACCTCAGCCACGACCTGTTCCACAGGAACAATGCCGGAACCACGTTTTACGATCTCGACCAGGCGCCAGCGCTTTAATTTGCTCAGCGGGCGGCTCTCCTCGATACGAACCAGATCGCCTACCTGACAGGTGTTGTTCTCATCATGCGCATAGAAGCGTTTGGTCTGTTTGTAGGTACGCTTGTAAATGCGATGTTTTTTCAAGGACTCTACGACGACAACAATCGTCTTGTCCGCTTTATTGCTGACCACATGACCGACTTTTTGCTGTCGGCGGCTGGTATGTTTTGCCGCCGCCAGAGCCTGTTCTGGTGTGATCGCATTGGATTGCTGTGTCATTATTGCTCATTCTCCAATACGGTTAGGTGATGCAGAAGGCGCGCAATATCTTTCCGGGTCTGCGCAAAAACGCGGTTATCTTTGACTTCGCCGCGCTGCTGCTGCAAACGGAGCTGGAATAATTTGAGGCGCTTTTCTTTAAGCTCAGCCTGCGCCGCGCTAGCTGTCATTCCAGCGACCTCTTTGCGACGTTCATTAAGCTTCGACACTCTCTGCCTCCCCTCGTTTGATAAAGCGTGTTCTCACAGGCAGTTTGTGACCGGCCAGGCGCACAGCTTCTTTAGCAATCTCTTCGCTGACGCCGCCAATCTCAAAGATGATGCGGCCTGGTTTGACCACTGCTACCCAGTGGTCAACCGCGCCTTTACCGCTACCCATGCGGGTTTCAGCAGGCTTGGCGGAAATTGGCTTGTCAGGGAAGACACGAATCCAGACTTTACCACCGCGCTTCATGAAGCGGGTGAGCGCGATACGCGCGGATTCGATCTGACGAGCCTCCATCCAGCAAGCCTCCAGGGCCTGCAGTCCGTATTCGCCGAAGGAAATCGAGCTACCACGAATGGCCTCGCCCCTCATGCGTCCACGGTGCTGTCGACGATATTTTGTACGTGATGGTGCCAGTAACATGGCTTCGCTCTCCTCTACTCGCTCTGAGTGGCCCCGGTATCAGGCGTCGACGTTGTGGTCTCAGTAGGAGTTACCGATGGGGAACTCTCGCTGACAGGTGTCTGCTCAGGACGTGGCTGACGAGGTGGACGCTGCGGTCTCTCGCCTTGTGGGCGTGGACCTCGGTCTCCACCAGGACGTGGGCCGCGCTCGGCCTGTGGGCGATCCCCGACTGGACGATCTCCTGCTGGGCGTGGTGGACGCGCTGGTCTCTCGCCCTGTGGGCGTGGACCGCGGTCTCCACCGCGAGGACGATCTCCCAGGGGACGTGGTGCGCGCTCGCTGCCCTGAGGACGGTCGGTGCGTGGTCCACGACGCTCGCCACCGCGACGGTCACCACGATCACGTGATGCAACATTCTGATGTGCGGCGGCTGCCACTTGAGCTTCAGCTAACTCACGGCGTTTGCTGGGCAGAATATCACCTTTATAGATCCACACTTTGATGCCAATGACACCAAATGTTGTGTGGGCCTCGGTCTGACCATAATCGATGTCGGCGCGCAGAGTCTGCAACGGAACACTTCCCTCGACCTCTTTCTCAGTACGAGCGATTTCCGAACCACCTAAGCGGCCACCACAGATCACTTTGATTCCTTTAGCATTGGCGCGCATTGATTTCTGCACGGCCTGCTTCATAGCACGTCGGAATGAAACGCGCTTCTCTAACTGCTCGGCAATACTGCGACCAACCAGGAAAGCATCGAGTTCCGGCTGGCGGATCTCAACGATATCCATGCGCACGCGGCGCTTTTTGGTCTTGCTCTCAAGGAGACTTTTCAGTCGGTCTACCTTTTCGCCGCTCTTACCGATAACAATACCAGGTCTTGCTGTAAACACTTTGACCAGAACCTGATCAGCGGCAGTGCGCTCGATCTCAATTTTCGAAACCGAAGCGTTGGCAAGCTCTTTGTTGATAATCCCACGAATCTTGAAATCTTCGGCCAGGATATCTTTGTAATCGCGCTCAGCATACCAGCGAGATTGCCATCCTCTCACGACGCCGAGTCTGAACCCATTGGGATGCACTTTATGTCCCAAAAGTGTCCTCCTTTTTAGCAGTCTCTAACGACCGGCGTCTGCCGGATCATCGGAGACAATCACTGTGACATGACAGAAACGTCGTAAGATACGAGCCGCCCGACCATGTGACCGTGGTTTCACACGTTTGATCCGGAACGAGTCATCCGCCACAATATTAAGAATATACAGGTCATCTGGATTGAGATTGTAGTTATTCTCCGCATTAGCCGCGGCAGAAGCTACCACCTTACTAACAGGGGTAGCACCGGCTTGTGGCAAGAACTGAAGAATAGCCAGAGCCTCATTTACCCGAAGCCCTTTCACCGCGTTCGTAACCAGACGCATCTTGCGCGGCGGAATGCCAATATCTTTTGCAATAGCCCTGACTTGCATCTCTACCTCACATTATACACCGAGGAAGGGGCACCATTTCTTTTAAATCGCTTTAAATTCGGTCGGCCCCTGGGACAACGGATGCTGGTCCCTGCACTATCCTCGGAGGGCTCAAACCATTGAGCCTCATAACTACCACGTAGTGTTCTAACGAACGTTTGTGGTTTTTTCATTTTTGCCGCCAGCATGACCACGATAGTGGCGTGTGGGGGCAAATTCACCTAGTTTATGGCCTACCATGTTTTCACTGATGAAAACCGGCACATGAGTCTTGCCATTATGGACACCGATGGTCATCCCCACCATTTCAGGGAAGATCATTGACGCACGTGACCAGGTTTTGATCACGCGGCGGTCGCCAGTTTTACGCATAACCAGGACTTTTTTCCTGAGTGACTCGTGAATATATGGCCCTTTTTTTCTTGAGCGCGACATATGCTACTTCCTCCTGCGGCCTGCGTTACGGCGTCGAACAATGAAGGGATCCGTTCGCTTGTTACGGCGAGTTTTGAAGCCCATCGCAGGTTTGCCCCAGGGAGTCTGTGGCTGGCCACCGATTGGGGCACGTCCCTCACCACCACCATGAGGATGGTCGCGGGGGTTCATAACAGATCCACGAACCGTTGGGCGGCGACCGAGGTGACGCGAACGTCCGGCCTTACCCAGGCTCTGATTTTCATGGTCAACATTGCCGACCTGACCGATGGTTGCGACACACAGAATATGAATTCTGCGCTGCTCACCGGATGGTAAGCGCACCTGAGCATAATCGCCCTCTTTTGCCATCAACTGTGCACCGGCACCGGCACCGCGCACCAGCTGTCCACCGCGACCACGCTCCATCTCAATGTTATGGATCGTCGTACCGGTTGGGATATTCTTGAGGGGCAGGGCGTTTCCAACACGAATGTCGGAATCGGGACCTGACTCTACGCGATCTCCCACCTGTAAGCCAAGAGGTGCAATAATGTAACGCTTCTCTCCATCAACATAGTGCAACAGGGCAATGCGTGATGAGCGATTTGGATCGTACTCAATCGCAGCGACACGGGCTGGAACCCCCAACTTGTTGCGCTTGAAATCAATGATACGATAGGCGCGCTTGGCACCACCGCCACGATGGCGGGTTGTAATCTTACCCTGGTTGTTACGTCCGGCGTGCTTATTCAGCTTCACCGTCAGAGATTTCTCTGGTCGTGTCTTGGTGATCTCCTCGAAGGTCGATACCGACATGCCGCGACGTCCAGGAGATGTTGGTCGATACTGTCTAGTTGGCATCTCTCAATCCCCTATGCCTTCAATGCATCGATTGACTCGCCCTCTGCGAGGGTGACAATCGCTTTTTTCCATTCGCGGGCCTCAACAGGTCGAGGAGCAGCACCACGCTGACGAATTTGCTTGGGCTTGCCAGGCATACGCATCACGTTGACCGATACAACCTTTACTTTGAACAATTGCTCAACCGCCCGACGGATATCAATTTTGTTGGCTTGTAGCGCCACTTCAAAGGTATACTGATTCCGCGCCTGCAATTTGACCGTTTTCTCGGTAACGATACCCTTGCGCAGAATTTCTGTGATTTCCACAGTCTCTCCTCCTCGCCTTACGCTTCGCTTCCAGCGCTCGCTGAGGCAATCTCTACAACCTGTTTGGTTGCGTCTTCCGCACTCAGACCTTCACCGAAAACTAATTCAATCCAGCGCACGGTTTTCACTGGCATGACGATGACATCATGCTTCAGCAGCTCCACAACGTTGATCGAAGAGACATGCTGCACCTTGGCGGTCGGAATATTTCGCGCCGATAATACAACGTTTTCGTCGCGCTGTGGCAACAACATCAGTACTTTTTTGCCCGCACTCGCCGGGAATTTGCTCAATAACGTCAGCATATCCTTGGTACGAGGGGTCTCAAGTGCCAATTCATTAATGACGATCAAATTCTCGTTAGCAACCTTGTCCGATAATACCGAACGGATCGCCAGACGACGCATTTTCTTCGGCACATCATGATGATAGACATGCGGCTTAGGGCCAAAGACGGTACCACCGTGACGGAATTGAGGTGCACGTGTGCTACCCTGACGTGCACGGCCTGTACCTTTTTGCCGATACGGTTTCTTACCGCCGCCCTTTACTTCGCTGCGAGTTTTGGTTGAGGCGTTACCCTGACGACGATTGACCAGTTGTGCGGTGACAACCTGGTGCAGAACCGCCATATTAGGGATAACTCCGAACACCTGCTCGC
Organism: Dictyobacter arantiisoli; assembly: GCF_008326305.1. GTDB lineage: Bacteria > Chloroflexota > Ktedonobacteria > Ktedonobacterales > Ktedonobacteraceae > Dictyobacter > Dictyobacter arantiisoli. Next base: position 24,856 of record NZ_BIXY01000034.1, read on the forward strand.
TCAGTTCGAGCTGTTCTACGGCCTCTCCGGCCTGATTATACACTGTAGTCGAGGGCATTTCGGTTTACCTCATCACATGCTTTTTAATCATGAGCAAACCACCGTTGGCCCCGGGCACCGAACCCTTGACCACCAACAGGTTGCGCTCAGGATCAGCTTGTATTACTTCTAACTTCTTCGCTGTCACACGCACATTACCCATACGGCCTGCCATCCGGGTTCCTTTCAGAACACGACCTGGGGTCGTACCTGAACCAATAGAACCTGGAGCACGGTGTCGATCCGACTGACCATGCGTCTTGGGGCCGCCAGCAAATCCATGTCGTTTGACACCGCCCTGGAAACCTTTACCTTTGGTGGTTCCAACGATGTCCACAGATTCACCATCCTTGAAGAGGCTGACATCAACCTGCACGCCCAACTCTACGCCGGTGGTACCCTCGTCCAGTCCAACTTCACGCAGGACTTTGAAGGGGCCAAGCGCAGGCCCGGGACGGCGCTGACGGTTCGCCTGAACCTTCAGCAACTTCTGGATCTGCTTGCTGTCTTTTTCAGGTGCGGTCGCGTTTTCAGCTTCCGCTTTGTCTTCGCTCCGCTGCTCCTGTTGATGTGTCTGCAGCGCTTTGCGTTGTGCCTTCAATAATGGCAGGCTGTGTCCGAGATGTCCCAGTTCTGGGCGCGTCACATTTTTCGTGGTGGCTGGTTCAAAACCAATCTGGACCGCTTCATACCCATCATTGGCGGCAGTTTTGACCTGTGTGACAACACAGGGGCCAGCCTCAATGATTGTGACTGGAATGGCTGTTCCATTGGGCCCAAATACCTGGGTCATGCCGACCTTCCTGCCCAACAATGCATTCAGCATATTCTTTACCTCTCCTCAACTATAAGGGGGATAGCCTCTCGCTTCCCTGGCAACCCTTACAGTTTAACTTCGATATCCACGCCTGCGGGCAGGTTCAAACGTGTCAGGGCTTCAACAGTCTTGTTCGTCGGCTCGATGATGTCAATCAAACGCTTGTGTGTACGAATTTCAAACTGTTCGCGTGCATCTTTGTCGATAAATGGTGAGCGCATCACCGTGTATTTATCGGTCTCGGTTGGCAGCGGCACTGGTCCTGAGACACGTGCCCCTGTCTGTTGCGCGGTATCCACGATTTGGGCCGCTGACTGGTCCAAAATGCGATGGTCGTATGCCTTGAGGCGAATGCGGATCCGCTGTTTCACTCCCGTAGCCATTTTTCTCTCCTGATACGGATTGGGGTCAGAGGGCGATTTCGCTCGTTGTGTGTTTCTGCGTGAGCTCTGTCCATGACCCCTGCTGCCTTGCTTAGCTAATCACCTGCGTGCAGAAACCAGCACCAACAGTGCGACCACCTTCACGGATGGCGAATTTCACGCCTACTTCCATAGCGACCGGCTGGATTAACTCAACTGTCATTTCGATGTTGTCACCAGGCATGACCATTTCAACACCCTCTGGCAACTTGATCGAACCGGTTACGTCCGTGGTGCGGACATAGAACTGGGGGCGATAGCCGTTGAAGAATGGAGTGTGGCGGCCACCCTCTTCTTTCGAGAGGACGTATACCTGAGCTTTGAAGTTTTTGTGAGGTTTGATCGAACCGGGCTTGGCCAGTACCTGACCACGCTCAAGGTCGGCACGCTCAACACCACGCAGGAGACAACCGACGTTATCGCCAGCCATGCCGGAGTCCAGCGTTTTCTGGAACATCTCGACGCCTGTTACGACGACGTTGCGGGTCACTTCCTGAATACCAACGATCTCGACGTTCTCGCCAACTTTGACGACGCCACGCTCGATACGACCGGTGGCGACAGTACCGCGACCTTTAATACCGAAGACATCTTCAATAGGCATCAAGAAAGGCTGATCGGTGGCACGTGGAGGAGTTGGGATGTACTCGTCAACCTGGTCCATGAGATCCCAGATGGGTTTGGCATCAGGATCATTGCGGGACAGATCGCCTTTGCTCTCCAGGGCTTTGATGGCGGAGCCGCGTACGACTGGAACATCATCGCCAGGGAACTGGTACTTGGAAAGCAGTTCGCGTACTTCCAGCTCAACCAGCTCAAGCAACTCTTCGTCTTCCATCATATCAACTTTATTCAGGAAGACTACCATGGCAGGTACTTCTACCTGACGGGCAAGCAGAACATGCTCGCGCGTCTGAGGCATAGGACCGTCAGGAGCGCTCACCACGAGGATTGCGCCGTCCATCTGAGCGGCACCCGTGATCATGTTCTTAATATAGTCAGCGTGACCAGGGCAGTCAACGTGAGCATAGTGGCGTTTCTCCGTCTCGTACTCCAGGTGGGCAATCGAGATGGTGATACCACGCTCGCGCTCTTCGGGGGCTTTGTCGATCTGGTCAAACGCTGTATATTTGGCAAGCTGAGCAGCAGACAATACTTTTGTGATCGCCGCAGTCAGGGTAGTCTTGCCATGGTCAATGTGTCCAATGGTTCCAATGTTCACATGCGGTTTTGTCCGCTCGAACTTTTTCTTCGCCATGTCAATTCCTCTTTTTGTTTAATTCTTCCTGCACCCCGCAGGACACATTTTTTAAGATACTTTCCACCCGGTAGGCCTGTTCCCTGAATTCGGCACCGAGATAGTAGAGTATATCAATAAAATGAATGCGTTGTTTAAATGCTGGTACTTACCGCCTATTGCGTTCACAGGCACAGCAAGCTCTACCTGTGTGCATACACACTACCAGCAAGTGTCTTGGACAGGAAAGTGGGGGAGGCTAAAGTAGCGGCCCCTTATTCACCTATCGCAGAATTGGGGGGTATCTGTCACAGATACCCCCGGTGTCATTTTAACGCCCCGAACGTTTTGTAACAATTTCGTCGGCGAGGTTCTTTGGAACGGGATCATAGTGCGAGAATTCCATTGTGTATGCCGCACGCCCGCTAGTCATAGAACGGAGATCGTTCACGTAGCCGAACATTTCGGAAAGGGGAACATGGCCCCGCACCACACTCGTCACCCCACGGGTTTCCATACCCTGGATGATGCCACGACGACGGTTGAGGTCGCCAATTACATCACCATAGAACTCTTCGGAAGTCGTGACTTCGACTTTCATCATTGGCTCAAGCAGAATTGGAGCTGCCTTAGCAACGGCATTTTTAATACCGATTGATCCAGCAATTTTAAAGGCCATTTCACTTGAGTCAACATCATGGAATGAACCATCGTACAGGGTCACTTTGACGTCAATCATTGGGAAGCCAGCAATAACGCCATTTTCCAATGTCTCTTTGACACCATTTTCGACTGGCTTGATGTATTCTCTTGGGATCACGCCGCCGACAATGCCATTGACGAACTCAAAGCCTTTGCCTGTCTCATTGGGCTCTACACGCAACCAGACGTCACCATATTGACCGTGACCACCTGTCTGGCGGATATGTTTACCCTGTGCCTGTGCTTCTTTGGTAATGGTTTCACGGTATGCAACCTGTGGTCGACCCACATTGGCCTCAACCTTGAATTCGCGGAAGAGACGGTCAGTGATGACGTCCAGGTGCAACTCACCCATTCCAGAGATAACGGTCTGACCACTCTCTTCGTCGGTGTGGACGCGGAAAGTTGGATCTTCTTCAGCCAGTTTGCCAAGCGCGATGCCCATCTTTTCCTGATCAGCGCGCGTCTTTGGCTCAACCGCCAGGTCGATCACCGGCTCTGGGAACTGGATCGACTCCAGGATAATCGGCTGCTGCGAGTTTGAGAGCGTGTCACCGGTAAAGGTGTTACGCAAGCCCACGGCCGCACAGATATCACCGGCTCGAATCTCGTCGATATCTTCACGGTGATTCGCATGCATACGCAGCAAACGACCAATGCGCTCGGTTTTGCCCTTTGAGGTATTCTCAATTGAAGCGCCCTTAGCCATTATACCAGAATAGACACGCAGGTAGGAAAGTCGACCGACAAATGGGTCAGAAACAATCTTGAAGACCAGCGCGCTAAACGGAGCTGTGTCAGACACTTCACGAGTGATGGTCTCACCGTTTTCAGGATCGGTTCCGGTAGGAACGGTGATATCCAGAGGAGAAGGCAAGAAAGCGATCACTGCATCCAGCATTGCCTGTACACCCTTGTTTTTCAAGGAGCTACCACATAAAACTGGCACTAATGTGTTTGCAATAGTAGCGTTACGTAACGCTACGGTCAGCTCTTCTTTCGAGATCTCTTCGCCTTCGAGATACTTCATGGTCAGATTTTCGTCAGACTCCGCAATGCGCTCAATTAACGCTTCGCGATGCTTCTCATACTCAGCCTGAAGCTCTGCAGGAATCTCTACTTGCTTTGAAGTGGTTCCCAGGTCATCCGTGTAGATAACCGCTCTCTGCTCAAAAAGGTCAACGTAGCCCTTAAAATCGGACTCCATGCCAATCGGAATCTGGATCGGGAGAGCACCCGCACCAAGGCGATCTTTAATCATGTCCACACAGCGCCAGAAATCGGCACCGGTGCGGTCTAGCTTATTTACAAAGCAGATACGTGGAACATCGTACTTGTCTGCCTGACGCCAGACCGTCTCGGACTGTGGCTCTACACCTGCCACACCATCAAAGACGACAACGCCACCGTCGAGAACGCGTAATGAGCGCTCAACTTCTGCGGTAAAGTCCACGTGACCCGGGGTATCGATGATATTGATACGGTGGTCCTGCCAGAAACAGGTCGTAGCGGCCGATGTGATCGTAATGCCACGCTCTTGCTCCTGTGGCATCCAGTCCATCGTCGCGGCCCCTTCGTGAACCTCACCAATACGGTGAATCTTCTTGGTATAGAAAAGGACACGCTCGGTGGTTGTGGTCTTACCAGCGTCAATATGAGCAATGATACCAATATTTCGTGTTTTCGCGAGTGGATATTCTCTTGCCATGATGTCTTTTTACCAGCGATAATGAGCGAAGGCTTTGTTGGACTCCGCCATCTTGTGGGTCTCTTCACGTTTTTTAATGGTTGCACCCTGACCCGCTGCTGCATCCATTAACTCGCTAGCCAATTTCTCTGACATGGATCGTCCGTTACGCGTACGGGAAGATTTGATCAGCCAGCGCATAGCGAGTGCGTTGCCGCGATCTTTCTTAACGTCAATCGGCACCTGGTAGGTTGAACCACCGACACGGCGGGGTTTGACCTCGATACTTGGCGTGGCGTTGCGCAATGCCTGCTCGAACACCTCCAGGGGAGGACGTTTCTGCTTGGCTTCAATCGCCTCAAATGCATCGTAGATAATGCGCTCAGCAAGGCTGCGCTTGCCGTCAATCATTAATTTGTTTGTAAAACGGGCTACGTTTCGGCTCTTGTACTTGGCGTCCTGTACGTCCGGCCTACGCACCACTCTCTTACGTCTTGGCATGTACTGCCTCCTCAGTGTGTCATTCGGATCTGCTATGCTTCTCATCAATCGTTCCCCAACCGCAGGGGATGAGATCGTCTTGATCTCTGGTTTCGTGTGTTCTCTCAGGTTCTGGCAGAAGTTTTCTTCACATCTACTCTGCTTGCACCACACAGTTCTTGATCGCTGTGTGCTCAAGCGCCCATCCCTTTATGTCCTGGTACCTGGTCGGTACCTGGCGGACACCAGAAAAGACGCCGACTCGATTTCAAGGCATGGTTACCTTGATCGTCTTCGAACGCCTACACGCGGGTGCCTTTCCACAGCGTAGATGGATACGCTCGTTTCGATCCGCCTGCGCTTTTCTTCACAGACGCACCGAAATAACTAAACCAGGAGAACACCCGACGATCATCGCAATCTGGCGGACACCTGCACTACACGAGGTAGCGGAGTGTCCGCCAACGATGATGTGTGATTTACCGACTGAATGCAGTATCCTTGTCCCGGCGCACTAGCTTCTACTAATGTTCCGGACTCTTACGGACTGGTGCTATGCGGTCGCTACTCACCAGACCCGCGCACAACTACTGCGCTTCCTTACTTACCGTTTGCCCTTGGCTGGAGCGGCCGCCTGTCCGGGTTTCGGACGCTTGGCTCCATACTTTGAGCGACCACGACGGCGCTTTGAAACGCCTTCGCTGTCCAGCGTGCCGCGCACAATATGATAGCGGACGCTTGGCAGATCTTTTACACGACCGCCACGAATGAGCACCACCGAGTGCTCCTGCAAATTATGTCCCTCACCAGGAATGTAGGCCGTAACTTCCATCTGGTTTGACAGACGAACACGAGCAATTTTACGCATTGCCGAGTTCGGCTTTTTCGGGGTCATCGTACGTACCTGGGTGCAGACGCCACGCTTCTGGGGCGACCCACGCAGGCGGGAGGTCCTGTTCTTTAACGCATTGTACGAATACAACAACGCGGGGGCCTTCACCTTTTTCTGCTTGTTTGTGCGGCCCTTACGGACCAACTGATTAATTGTCGGCAAGGAACAATCCTCCCTGTCCTCATAGTTCTAAGTACACGCGAATAGGAGTCCTATTCGCGTCAAATTTATCACACATATGCGATTGCATATACTATCACTCATTGTCTCCGCTGTCAAGTGTCAGTCCAAGAGGTGCACTGCCGGCTCCGACAGGTGTACCGCCACTGGCAATGGCACCAGCGACAACGGGTGTAGCAGCTGCAATACGCGCTGCCGCCGCCTGTTGGCGAGCGATTTGATCACGGCGGCGTTGGGCAATACCCGAACCGGCCGGGATCAATTTACCGATAATGACATTCTCTTTCAGACCGACCAGATGATCTGTCTGGGCTTCAATCGCGGCTTCCGTCAGCACACGTGTCGTCTCCTGGAAGGAGGCGGCCGCTAAGAAGCTGTCAGTATTCAGTGATGCTTTGGTGACACCGAGCAACACGGTCGAGGCTTTGGCGGGCTCACCACCTTCTGCCAGTACACGTGCGTTGGTATCAGCATACAAGAAACGGTCCACCAGGTCGTTCGGGAGCATTTCGGTATCACCCGGCTCGTCGACTTTCACGCGGCGCAGCATTTGCCGCACGATGACCTCGATGTGTTTATCGTGGATGTACACACCAGTATTTCGATACACACGCTGGACCTCTTTGGTGAGGTACAGTTGGACCGCTTCACGACCCTGGATGCGTAAGACATCCTGGGGATCTCGCTGGCCGGAGGTGATTGGCGTACCAGCTTTAATACGCTGACCATCCTGGACAGCAATGCTACGGGACGCTGGCACGGTATAGGTGCGCTCGTCACGCTCTTCAAAACGGATTGAGATGCCCTCTTCAGTCAGGATGATTTCACCATCTGTCCGTGCCATGACGGGCAAAGGTTCATTTCCATTTTCAGCCGCAATGAGGGCAATGATCTGGTCTTTCTGCACGCGATCATGCTCGTTGACCACAATCTTGGCGTTGACCTCTTTGGGTAGAGGGTATTCGTCGAAGAAGGTATTGGTCGAAACAACACGCACGCTACGCGCACCAGTGGCCTCGTCTTTGGTGATCTCGACGATACCGTCGATTTCACTGATCTCCGCTTTATCTTTTGGTACACGCGCTTCAAAGAGTTCTTCAACACGTGGCAGACCCTGTGTAATGTCTCCTTGCGCTCCTGCGATACCACCAGTGTGGAAGGTACGCATGGTCAGCTGTGTTCCAGGCTCACCAATGGATTGCGCGGCGACAATACCAACCGCTGCCCCGATACGGGCCAGGGCGTTGGCTGCCAGGTCACGGCCATAGCACTTACGACAAATGCCACGGCGGGCCAGACAATTGAGGGCTGAACGGACACGCACAGCCTCGATTTTCGCGGCCACGATCTCATCCACATCCTCGTCTGAGAGCTCTTCACCCGCTTGCAGATGTGGCAGTTCAGGAATCTCTTCAGCCAGCACTCGACCTAAGAGACGACCACGGGAATTCTCCAGCGCCATATCTTTTGAGTCGAAGTCGGTGATCAGGATACCCTCTGTCGTACCACAATCCTCTTCTGTGACGATAGCATCCTGCGCGACGTCGATCAGACGACGAGTCAGGTAACCAGACTCTGCTGTACGTAGGGCGGTATCAGCCAGACCTTTACGAGCACCATGAGTACTAATAAAGTATTCTAGCACACTCAGGCCTTCACGGAAGTTACCGCGTACGGGAATATCCATGATACGGCCCGATGGATCGGTCATCAATCCACGCATACCTGACAGCTGACGAATCTGCTGGAACTTCGCTTTCGTCGCACCAGATTCAGCAATCGTGTAGATGGAACCAAATGGATCAAGCACTGAACGAACCATCTTCTGGACGTTATCAGTGGCTTCATTCCACACGCTGATTGTCTGCTGATATTTTTCGTTCTCGGTGATCAAACCATCATGGAACTGCTCATCCAGCTCAACAATTTTGGCGTCGGCTTTCGCCAACTCTTCCGCTTTACCCGGAGGAACCTGTACGTCACTGATCGCGACCGAGGCACCGGCTTTGGTTGCATAGTGGAAACCAAGGCGTTTGATTTCGTCGGCAAGATCAGTGGTCTTACTGCGTCCATATTCTTTGAAGCATTCACCGATGACCAGTTTCAAGTTTTCCTTTTTCATGGCGTAGTTCTTGAAACGCAGGCGCTCTGGCAAAGCCTCATTGAAAATGATGCGTCCCACAGTAGTAGCCACAGGCTTATTCATAGAGTGCAGAGTAGCCTTCTCGGGGGGGGGCTGGTCATAGACATCAATAATGCCCATACGGACCTTAATTGGTGCCTGAAGATCAATCACGCCCTGTTGCAGTGCCAGCAATGCCTCACCGGGATCGGCAAAGACACGGCCCTCGCCCTTTTTATTGGGGCGCTCCTGTGTCAGGTAGAAACAACCCAGCACCATATCCTGGGATGCGCCGATCGATGGCTCACCATGGGCAGGTGACAACAGATTGCGGGTTGACATCATGAACTGACGGGCCTCATCCTGTGCCTTTTCGGACAAAGGAACGTGGACAGCCATCTGGTCACCGTCGAAGTCAGCATTGAAAGCTGAACAGACGAGTGGATGCAACTGAATGGCACTGCCCTCAACCAGAACTGCTTCGAAGGCCTGAATACCAAGACGATGCAGCGTTGGGGCGCGGTTCAGCAGCACTGGATGGTTTTTGATCACCTCTTCGAGGACATCCCAAACCTCAGGCTTGACACGCTCCACAAAACGCTTGGCGCTCTTGATATTGTGGGCGAAGTTTTGCTCAACCAGTTTACGCATCACGAATGGCTTGAAGAGCTCCAGAGCCATACGTTTTGGCAGTCCGCATTGATTCAACTTCAAATCCGGGCCAACCACGATAACCGAACGGCCAGAGTAGTCAACACGTTTACCCAGCAAGTTCTGACGGAAACGTCCCTGCTTACCTTTGAGCATATCGGACAGGCTCTTCAACTTATGGTTACCAGAACCAGCCACAGCACGACCACGGCGACCATTATCAATCAACGCGTCGCAGGCTTCCTGCAACATACGTTTTTCATTGCGAATAATGATCTCAGGCGCGCCCAACTCAAGCAGACGTTTGAGACGATTGTTGCGGTTAATCACACGGCGATAGAGATCATTGAGGTCCGAGGTCGCGAAACGACCACCATCGAGCTGTACCATTGGGCGCAGATCAGGTGGCAACACTGGCAGAACCGTCATGATCATCCACTCGGGAGCAGTGTGCGACTTACGGAAAGCCTCAACTACTTTCAAGCGTTTGGTCGCCTTTTTACGACGCTGACCAACGGTATTACCAATCTCATGACGCAGATCGTCCGACAATTTCTCCAGATCAATACCAGAGATTAATTCGCGTACAGCCTCCGCACCCATGCCAGCGCGGAAAACATCGCTGAAATTGTCTTTCAACTCGCGATAGCGATTCTCTTGGAGCAGGTCCATTTTCTTGAGACCTTCGAGATCGCGGCGCAGTTGCTCAATGCGCTGGCGAGCATCGGTGCGCTCATGCTCAAGTTGTGATTGTACAGAATCAATCTGACTCTGGAAATCGAAGTTCAGGCGATCAGCTTCATGCTTGCCTTCAGTCTGTGAACCATCCATCTCACGACGGGCCTGCTCAGCAATTGAATTGCGGGCAGTTTCGGCGACACGCTCCAGGACATCCAGATGTTTGGAGGAGACGGTCTCACCCTCGCGCACAATAATCTGATCGGTTGGTAAGAAGAAGATATCGTCCTCAACCGCTTGCCCCATCGACTCGCGCAACAGGCTCAGAGTCTCGCTCTCTGCTTGACGGGCTGCTTCCAGTCCCTGCTCACGGCGCTCCTCGATTTCCTGGCGGCTGACGGGAGAATAACGATCATCATTCTCTTGCAGAGCAGCATCGCGTTGCGCACGCAAGTTGTTCACACGCTCAACGACCTTCTCATCCAGATTCTGCTCCAGGCCAACCATCTCTTCATCCAGGCGCATCAATTCGCGCTGGCGTGCCTCTTCATCAACCTCGGTCACGACATAAAGCGCAAAGTACAGCACGCGCTCCAGGTTACGTGGAGAGAGATCGAGCAGGAGACCAATGCGACTCGGTGTACCTTTGAAGTACCAGATGTGGCTTACAGGTGATGCCAGTTCAATGTGGCCCATGCGCTCGCGCCGGACCTTAGAACGCGCAACTTCGACACCACACTTATCGCAGACGATGCCTTTAAAACGCACTCTTTTATATTTACCGCAGTAACACTCCCAGTCCTTCGTTGGTCCGAAGATACGCTCGCAGAACAGACCATCTTTTTCGGGCTTCAGTGTACGATAGTTAATTGTCTCCGGCTTTGTAACCTCACCATAGCTCCAGCCGCGAATCTGCTCTGGACTGGCAAGGCTAATTCGGATAGCGTTAAAATCATTTACTTCGAGCATGCTACCTCTCCTGGGATAGGGGCTAGCGACAGGCCAAATGACCTGTCGCTACGCAATTCATTTCCTACAATTTCAACACACACGTTGGCGTTTGCCCCTATACTATTGGTCTCCCTCGAAACCGGATAGGTTAATACCCAGTTCCGGCATCACGTCATTGGAGGTATCTTCTACGAATTGGATCTTTTGCTCGTCTTCGTTCAGGACCTCAACGTTAATGCCCAGGCTTTGCAATTCTTTTACGAGCACTTTGAAGGATTCTGGAACGCCAGGCTCCATGATGTTTTCACCCTTCACAATGGCCTCGTAGGTTTTGACACGACCCACGACGTCGTCCGATTTGACCGTCAGGATCTCTTGCAGGATATGCGCGGCACCATATGCTTCCAGTGCCCATACTTCCATTTCACCGAAACGCTGACCACCAAACTGTGCTTTACCACCCAGCGGCTGCTGCGTAATCAAGCTGTATGGTCCAGTGGACCGGGCATGGACTTTGTCTTCAACCAGGTGGGCAAGCTTCAGCATATAGTTGTAGCCAACCGTAATTGGATGATCAAAGGGTTCGCCAGTACGTCCATCGTAGAGTTGGACCTTACCGGTCTCTGGCAAACCAGCACGACGCAAGAATTCTTCAATATCGTCCTCAGTTGCGCCATCGAAAACCGGAGTGGCTATTTTAAAGCCCAATGCTTCCGCGGCCCAGCCAAGATGTGTTTCCATAATCTGACCGATGTTCATACGGTGAGGTACACCTAGTGGGTTCAGAATGATGTCCACTGGCGTTCCATCTGGCAAGAATGGCATGTCCTCGATTGGCAATACACGGGAGATAACGCCCTTATTGCCGTGGCGTCCAGCCATTTTGTCACCGGCACCAATCTTACGTTTCTGCGCGATACTGACACGTACCAGTTGATTGACTCCTGGAGGAAGTTCGTCACCCGCCTCACGCGAGAAGACTTTCACCTCGACGATCTTACCACGCTCACCGTGTGGCACACGCAATGAGGTATCCTTCACTTCACGAGCTTTTTCACCAAAGATGGCGCGCAACAGTTTCTCTTCCGCCGTCAGTTCGGTTTCGCCCTTCGGCGTAATCTTACCAACCAGGATATCTTGCGGTCCAACCTCAGCGCCGACATAAATGATGCCGCGCTCATCCAGGTTGCGCAGACCTTCTTCACCAACGTTTGGAATATCGCGGGTGATCTCCTCAGGTCCCAGTTTGGTATCGCGGGCGTCGATCTCATATTTCTCAATGTGAATTGAGGTGAAGAGATCTTCATGTACGATACGCTCGCTAATCAGGATGGCGTCCTCGAAGTTACCGCCTTCCCAACTCATAAACGCGACAAGAATGTTCTGGCCTAAGGCCAGTTCACCGTCCTGGGTTGAGGTATTATCCGCAATGACCTGACCGGCGATAACGGTGTCACCCTTTTTCACAATCGGGCGCTGGTTAATGCAGGTACCGGCATTCGAACGGACAAACTTGCGCAGGCGATGGCTATGCAGTTCACCCTGCATATCGATGATCTCAATACGGCGGGCAGTCGAAGAAACGACCTCACCATTGACACGACTTACCACGACCTGACCGGAGTCAACCGCGATCTGCCGCTCAATACCGGTACCACAAATGGGCGACTGGGGACGCAGCAACGGCACTGCCTGACGCTGCATGTTGGCACCCATCAGTGCTCGGTTGACGTCGTCATGCTCAAGGAAAGGAATCAGGGCCGTAGCAACTGACACCATCTGGCGCGGCGAGACGTCCATATAGTCAATATTGTCAGAGTTCTCCATGAAGAATTCACCCTGGTAACGAGCCAGGACGCGATCCTCTGCGAACTCATCATTTTCGGTCAACACAGCATTGGCCTGCGCGATCCAGAAGTTCTCTTCATCATCGGCGGTCTGATAATCAACCACCTCGGTGACGAATGGCTTCACACGCACATCTTTATCACCTAATACAGCGGATAATTTCTTGAACAGAACCTCATCAACGCGTACACGCTCACGAGCCGGGATCAAGACGGTCCCATCTGTATCGGTGACTGCATCACGCTCACTGCCAAAGACGCCACGGAATTCACGACCAATCAAATTGGGATCATTAGCCTTCAAACGTTTGTATACCTTGCGATAAGGCGTTTCAATAAACCCATAAGGATTAATCTGAGCATAGGTCGCGAGGTTACCGATCAAACCAATGTTTGGACCTTCAGGAGTCTCAATTGGACAGATACGCCCATAGTGAGATTCGTGTACGTCACGCACATCGAAACCAGCACGATCACGGGAGAGACCACCAGGTCCGAGTGCTGACAAACGGCGTTTATGGCCGATTTCAGCCAGAGCATTGGTCTGGTCCATAAACTGTGAAAGCTGACTTCCACCAAAGAACTCTTTCATCGCCGCGACGACCGGGCGAATATTGATCAGAGCATTTGGTGTGGCCTGTCCTGGCTCCTGAATACTCATGCGCTCCTTGACGACGCGCTCCATACGCAGCAGACCAACACGGAACTGGGTCTGAATCAACTCACCAACACAACGAACGCGGCGGTTGCCAAGATGGTCGATATCATCTTTGCGGCCATGTCCATTGTTCAGTGCCACCATACGACGCACAATATTCACCAGATCATCCTGAGTCAGGATGCGAGTGCTCTGGGGAATAGCCTCGTCCAGTTTGCGATTCAATTTATAACGACCCACACTACCCAGATCGTAGCGGCGTGGATTAAAGAATAAATTCTTTACCAGAGAACGTGCATTATCAAGAGTCGCGGGATCACCCGGACGGAGTTTTTTGTAGAGTTCGAGTAACGCCTCGTCCTCTTTCTTCACTGGATCGCGGTCCAACGTGGCCTGAACGTAACGAATAACTTCATCATTATCCACGCCAGCAAACGCATCCAGAATACCCTGATCGGTTGAAAGGTCTAAATCTTCAGAATGCCATTGATCTTTCGCCAGGCTTGAGATCGCACGCAGCAACGTTGTGATAGGAATCTTACGTTTGCGGTCGATTTTGACGGTCAGCAGATTTTTATTGCTGGTCTCAAACTCTAACCAGGCACCACGGCCGGGGATCAGCTTCGCAGCGAACATTTTCTTGCCCGTGGTAGCGTCTGCGTCTACCGTGAAGTAGACACCAGGAGAACGAACCAGCTGGCTCACGACGACACGCTCGGCACCATTGATGATGAAAGTTCCATCAGTTGTCATTAATGGAAAATCACCCATGAAGACATCTTTTTCAATGATTTCACCGGTCTCTTTATTGATCAAGCGTGCCTTCACATTCAGGGGTGCAGCGAATGTGGCATCGCGGTCACGACACTCGTCCTCTGAATACTTTGGCTTGCCAAATGGTTCGGGTGGTACAATGAATTCTAAACTGAGGTTTTTGCCAGTGAAATCTTCAATCGGAGATATTTCTTCGAAAAGCTCGCGCAAACCCTCTCTTTTAAACCATTCAAAGGAGTCAAGTTGAATTTGAATCAGGCCAGGCATAGGCCGTATGTCTGGAATACGTGCAAAGGATACACGCTCGGGGAGCGCAACGGCCCTTGTGCTTACTGCCATACTTGGTAATCTCCTCTCACCTAGTCGCCCATAGAGGAATTTGAGAGACACGACAATACGCACCTCTCAGTGCAACGGAAAACGGAAAAAAACAGATAAATACTTATTGATAATGCCTGTGTTGTGAAACGGTCTATGACAAGAAAAGTAACCGCTTGCGTTCATAACTAAGCGGTTACTCCTACATCTCTACGCATAATGATTGTTTTGCAAACTTTTTGCCAATCTGCCAATCGCCCACACAACTATCCCCTCCAATTGGAGATAAACAAGCCAGCTGCCAAGATAAAAGCCACCAGTTAAGAATCCGAAACAGCAAAAAATACCACATCGGAACCTCCACCCGGAAATCTTGTTTTTGTTGCAGAGCTTAGCTCATAACAATGGGTAAGGGTTCAACTTCATGTGGTTTATGATAGTATCCTCACGTTTTTGGGGAGTGATGTGTCGTTTCGTAATGTGTCTCGCCTCTTGGTCTACGCCGTTACCTGTGTTATGAATCAGCTATAACACTACTGTTATTAGTATACATACACTGGCAAGGTACAATTATACATGCCCTGACCAAATATGTCAATACCTTTTTCATAACAATACAAAGACCATTGAAAAAGTTGCCTTTCTCAGGCCTCCTGGCTCTTTGCACCGCCAGCACTGGTGGTGTTGTCTCTTTCTGGCGACTTTATTTTCTCTTGTCTGTTTTTGCTCAAGTCGAACGGCGCGTCCTCGTGCAACTCTGCCATGAGCTTCGCCGAGCGGGAAGGCTCATCGATGTTATCATGTATTCTTCTGTCCACAATATAATTTTTCTTCATGAGTATATTACAACAAACGCGCCAGAATTTCAACTTATTCCATCCCGGCCAGGAATTTCAATTCTCAGGGTGAAGACGAGGCTACCCTCGTAACAACTACCCTTCACGGGCAATACCGCTTGAAGAA
Source organism: Dictyobacter arantiisoli (assembly GCF_008326305.1). GTDB lineage: Bacteria > Chloroflexota > Ktedonobacteria > Ktedonobacterales > Ktedonobacteraceae > Dictyobacter > Dictyobacter arantiisoli. The sequence continues at coordinate 40,274 of NZ_BIXY01000034.1, forward strand.
CGAAAATAGATGTTGCAACAACGCAAAAACGCCGAATACTGTGAGCACAAAGGTTCGGACCCTCTTTTGTTGTTTCATCAGACAATGGATGGGCAGACCGGGATTGGTGAGAATGAGGAATCAGGCGACACTCATGAGGTGTTCGGCAGCTTCCAGGGCGCGGGCGATTTCATCACCCAGGGTGGGATTCCAGACCTGCTCGGCGTCAATCCAGCGTTTATGCAAGAGATCTAAGAGCTGGTGTTGATCTTCTGTCGAGAGTAAGTTGAGATCGACCAGTGATTCTGGATGCCCGGGATAACTGATGGTCAGGACAAAATTATCGATGCGAATGGTTACCTGCCCATTCAAGCAATAGGTATGAGAAGAGCCGAGTTTACGACAGAAGGAGACGCCTCCGATACAACCGATGAGGATAATGACGACTGCCGCGATGCTGACGACCAGACCAGCTATACTCAGGAGCACAGCCAATGCTGTAGTTAATACCATCACCACATGATTGTTAAAGCCCAGTGTCCAGCCGATCAGAATGGCTGGTATCAAACCAATCAATGCTGCTGTGAAACACCAGAAGGTGCTATTCATGATCCAAAAGATACTTTTGAGATTCTCTGTCGAGAGGTCACGGACGGTCAGGGTGTTGCTGGCCTCAAACGTGACCATACCCTCTGTATATCCCTGACGCAAAGTGTACAAGAAACGTAATACCAGCGCGCATCCCATTATGGCGAGGAACGATATAAACCACGATAAGGCTACCAATGCATCCTGCCATTTTAAATAGAAAGTAAAGGTATGCGCATAAGTTGTCCACAACCAGGCACCACAGCCAATCCCCACTGCTGCACATACAAGCAGACCTACAAAAAATAGCCAGCCCAACATACGAATATGTGAGTATCGCGAACGCGCCAGATTAAAGCGATACGTATCTTTCAACGTTTGCATCATAAATCCACCCCTGATAATCGAAGAGATTTGTTGCATAGTGCACTTTAAGAGGTGATCGTTTCTTCTTCTCTATGCTGTAACGATTCAACCTGTATCAAGTGTGACAAAAATAATCAACAGTAAGCGCAACAAATCAAGTTTCCGCAGGGAGATTCCCTGTGTTCTATCTCCCCACCTTATTATTACGAAGCAGCGCGAAATTGGTTTCTCTCAGCAATATGTCATTCTGTATCATTTGATAGCAAAAAGCCAGAATGGTCAGAGATACAACGCGAAGAGCATACATTTTGACGCAATCTATATCAAAATATATGCTCTTCTCTATTTCACATATATAATTTTTTCACGCCCGAGGTGCTCACTTGCTGGCAGTAACTTGCGCTTCTGCTCCTTTTTTAGTGTGTGGTGAGCGAAGATAAGTACGAAAAATCATGCGAGGAGCTCAGAAATGGTGGATGAAAAGGAGAGAACAAGTCTTGAAGGCGGAAGCTAACGTGCTTGCGCCCGCAAATCATCAAAGAGAATTGTCTGGAGATAGCGTTCGGCTGCGCTTGGAAAGACAGTTACAATTACTTTGCCGCGATTCGCTTCTTTACGCGCCTCTTGTAAGGAGGCCCAGGCAACCGCTCCACTGCTGATCCCTATCGACAATCCTTCATCCTTCATCACCTGGATGGCGGTCTCGACGGCATCATGGTCTGTAACCGGGATTACCCGATCGATTAAGTCCACGCGCAGGGTATCGGGAATAAAGCCAGAACCCAGGCCCTCAATGCGATGGGGACCCGGTCGACCACCGGAAAGAACGGCACAGGTGGCCGGTTCGACAGCGACTACTTCAATGCCCGGTTTGTACGCACGCAAGCCTTCGGCAATGCCAGTCAGAGTGCCGCCCGTTCCTACACCAATCACTGCCATATCGACCGCTCCGGCTGTCTGTTCCCAGATTTCTAGCGCGGTTCCATCCCGATGAGCACGAGGATTGGCCTGGTTATAGAATTGTTGAGGATACCAGACATTAGAACGTGTGGTACGCAATTCAATGACTTTGTTGATCGCGCCACGCATGCCTTGTGAGGCCGGGGTGAGAATAATTTCAGCTCCAAAACGCTGGAGTAAGAGGCGACGTTCCAGACTGATCGTGTCCGGCATCGTCAGAATACAGTGATAGCCACGTGCAGCCGCGATACATGCCAGGGAAATACCCATATTTCCGCTGGTGGGTTCGATAATCGTCGCGCCCGGTCGCAATAATCCCTGAATCTCTGCCTCGTAGACCATCTGCAATGCAACGCGATCCTTCGAACTCCCACCCGGAGTCATCATTTCTAATTTTGCCAGGATCTTCGCTACCACACCGCTTGGCTGACCGGAACGATCTTCTTCGGCAGCAAAACGCTTTAACTCAAGGAGAGGAGTGCGACCAACTAACTCAGTCACATTTTTTGCCCAATGGACCATAACTCTTTGTCAGCCTTCTTTCTACAGAATCATTCCTCAGGGAGCAAAGCGTGGATAATACTTACCAGTTCTTGCATATTGAATGGCTTGCGCAGGAGAATGCTAGCCCGTAGACCCATACGATGCAATTCCCAATCATGGCTCCCGGTAATCACAATAATGGGAGTGTTTTTGGTATTACTATGTCCTCGTAAATATTTATAGAGGGACCCACCATCGAGACTGGGCAAGCCAATATCTAGTAGCACAAGATCCGCCCCCAGATCAGGCAATTGATCTTTGGCAACCTGCCCATCTGAAAACACCTGCAAACGCCATTGGCCGAAGAACTTAAACACATCACAAAACATCTCGGTCAGTCGTGGATCATCCTCAACAATAGCGATCAGTTTATGCTCATAAGCTGCATCAACCACGTGCTACCATCCCCTTTTGCCTACTCAACACATCCTTATGCTTGCCCCAACCAGCTCCCCCCACAAAAACCGTAGCGGTCATGACCACTACGGAATTTTGAAATTACCTGTACGCGGTCTGGCACATCCGTAACCCCGGTGCCACAGCCTGAAACACTGGTCGACGAACCTGCACGAGCTTAAATGTAGTACATTGTCTCTTCTGTACTACCGGTACGATGCTTTTGAGCCAACTCCTCAATCGTGGTAGTATGTAAGATCTGTTGCGTCAACGTATCTATCTGCTGCCAGACATCGCGTAAGGCGCAACCGGGGGAAAGTTTGCAAAAGTCCGGGTTGGGTAAACATTCCATCGGGGGAACGTATCCTTCAAGAGCCTGCATAACCTGTGCCATAGTAATCTGGCCTGGCGCTTTCGCCAGCATATGCCCACCCTTGGGACCGCGAACGCTCTTCACCAATCCCTCTTTCCGTAATACCATGAGGATTTGATCGAGATACTGCTCTGGGACATGTTGCCGCGTTGCAATATCTGCGCTCTCAATCGGACCTTGCCCGTAATACGCGGCCATATCGAGCATAGCTCGCAGGCCATAGTCTCCCTTCATTGTTAGCTTCATCTTAGGGGCCTTTCCACTGGGCAAAGTGACGAATGTTATAGGGTGGGCTTGTGCTACCAACAGAGGCGGCTCGCCCCCCTGAAATACCTTTTTATCTAGTGTTTAGAATATATCAGTAGAGAATGCATGTCAATGGTTTATCGATGAAACTTGACAAAGTGAGTAAACAATCTCTCTAATAGTATCTTTCTCTACCTCTATCATACCATTACTGAGCCCTTTCCCATTGGCCTGTCCTTCCTGGAATGTGTCAGACTCCTCTATCATTCAAAACTTTACGCATGAATTTTTGCACCTGAGGTGCTCAAAAATGTTTTAACATGCAATGCAGGCGCGTGAGCACCTTCCTACAAGTGGGTAGGAAGATCTCAGAGTGTGTCGGACTCCCATGCTCTCCACCATCTCTGTGCATGAGTTTTCGCACCTGCGGTGCTCAAACAGATTTTTATTATGTGATGTAGAAAAGGTTCTTCGAACCTTTTCTACATCACATAATAAAAAGGGTGCAGGCGCGCAAGCGCCTGCCAGCAGGTGAGCAGCAAGATCCCGCTGCTATTGGGGGGCTGACACTCTCTCATAGAGAGATTGGGAATCAGCGCGTTGTCGAGACGCATATCCTCAGAGATGGATCAGCTTAAGATTAGATAAGCGCTATTCCAAATTGATTAGATTATGCTGAGAATGCCGATAAACAGAACGATCAGGCTTGCAGGTCGCCACAGACCTATCTATAATGAACCTTAGAAACACAGGCACATTTCTTCGCTTCTACTGATGATGCCCGCTTGTGTTAATTGGTGAATCACCAGGAGAGAAACTATGGAGAATCAGCCACAACTCAAAGTTCTTGTCGTAGATGATGAGGATAATATTATAGAGCTTATTCGCCTCGGTCTCCGTTACGAAGGCTTCCAGGTAGAGGTGGCGTCAGATGGAGAGCAGGGCATCGCACTCGCGCAACGTATCGACCCGGATCTGGTTATTCTGGATGTGATGATGCCTGGCATCGATGGTCTGGAAGTCTGCCGCCGTTTACGGAACAACCCGACAACGCGCGATGTTCCAGTGCTGATGCTGACAGCAAAAGATGAGGTGGGAGATCGCATTCTGGGCCTGCAAACCGGGGCCGATGATTATTTAACCAAGCCCTTCGATTTCTATGAATTGTTGGAACGCATTAAGGCGATCTTACGCCGCCAGAGCCGCACCAAGTCTTCTCCAGGCGATGCCTCGGATGCTAATGCCGCGCAGATCTTGCAGTTCGGCGAATTGCGCATGAATACAGCTACCCGCGAGGTGACACGGAGCGGTCAACCCGTTGAGTTGACGGCGACTGAATATAATCTCTTACATCTATTTATGAGTCATCCCCGCGAGGTTCTGGATCGTCAAACCATTTTGAATCGTGTCTGGGGCTATGATTTCTTGGGTGAGACAAATATTATCGAGGTCTATGTGCGTTATTTACGCGAAAAGATTGAGGACTCTCCCAGCTCGCCACGCTTGATTGTCACCGTTCGTGGCGTGGGCTATGTATTAAAAGGATAAAACGTTTTTCACTGTACTCGTCAATTTGTCACCCGGAGTATCACAATTATGTCAGAGCAGAAAGCCATCAGGTCACAAAAACAGTTAGCCATGCGGCTTTCCCGAGCAGACACTCAGCGTCTGGCTTCAAGTGAAAATCTGTATCTGCTTGGCCCAAGCAGGGGAGAAGAGATTACCCAACCGTTGCATATGCCTTTTTCACAGCTTGGTGGTAACAATCATCCAGATACTCCTGCCTGGTTGCGCCCTTTCATGAGCTTACGCACGCAGTTGACCTTTGCATATTCTTTGCTGCTCATTCTGATGCTGGCATTTTCTTATCTTTTACTGGATCAACAGAACTCATCAACCTATATGATGCTCGCTGTGCTGGCTCTGATCCTGGTCGGCTCTGCCCTGGCTTTTGTGATGACAACGTTGCTGCTCCGCCCACTTTCACGCATGACTGATGCCGCTCAGGCAATTGCAATGGGCGATCTGGCGCAACGCACGCGCCTGCCCTTACGCTTGCCTCCCCAGGATGAAATTGATCGGCTGGCCGGAAGTTTGAATGCGATGGTGTCCCGGCTGGAAACAGCAGAGGAGGCACAACGCGCTTCACAGGATCGCTTCCATCAGTTTTTTTCGGATGCCTCTCATCAGTTACGTACACCGCTCACCTCGATTCGTGGTTTTACCGAGTTGCTGCTGCGAGGCAATGCCAGGGATGATCCAGAGACCGCTCAGCATATGCTCAGACGCATGAAAAATGAATCGGAACGCATGACCCTGCTCATCAATGATCTTCTGACGCTGGCTCGGCTAGATGATACCCATCCAATGAAACTGCAATATATAGATGTGGTTGATCTGGCAGTGGAGAGTGTTGAGCAGACAAGATCACGCGCGAACGATGAACGTCCAATTCGACTTCATCTGGCCTCGCAGGACAAATTAGGGGTGCAGGCTGACCGGGAGTGTGTCAAACAATTGCTCTTTATTCTGCTGGATAATGCTCTGAAATATGGACGCCCTGGTCCAGATGGTCAAATTACCCTGAAATTGGATAAGATTCAAGGACAGGTTGCGATCAGCGTGACCGATAATGGGGATGGCATCGCCAGTGACGACCTGGAACATATCTTTGAAGCCTTCTATCGCGGCCGCCATCGCTCGTCCTCAACAAGCACTGTAATTGGTACCGGGCTGGGTTTGACAATTGCATCTTCTATCGTCAGAGCGCATAATGGAGCAATCACTGCTTGTAGTGAACCCGGCAATACCGAATTCAAGGTGCTGATGCCTTGCGCCGACTAGTCTGAGCCTGTCTGCAATCCAGATTTATTCTCTCTAAAATGCATAATTATGGATGAACAGCCTTCCTGGATGAAAAGCGCAGCTATGCTTCTTTCCTACACGCATTGACCTTCGCTGGTTTACCGTGATACACTGCAAAAAAGTAAAAAGGGGATATGGTTGTACGTTCACCACTTATAACCATTTGGATAAAGGTAAGATATCGCTATGTGGACCTCTACGATGGATCTAGACCAGAAGAAAGTTCTGCTCGCGCAGATGATTGGTCGCTTTTATCGCAACATTTATTTTTCTTCTTATTCGCCATTACAAGTCCAGAACGCGCCGCGTCAGTCACTGCCAGAGAATAGCTGGGTACGCGTACGCAATCGCCTCTCAGGTATCTGCGGTAGCGATCTCCACCTGCTTTACCATGGAGGAAGGGATCAGCGTGTTGCCTCAGCTGCTACTCCCAGTCAAAGCCATTATTATCCCGGCCATGAGGTGGTGGGCGAGGTTATTGAGATCGGGGATGATGTTCAGCGCTTGCAGGTAGGCGATCGAGTAGCACTACAATGGAAGCCCAATTGTGTGACGGCTGGTGTACAACCACCCTGTCATTCTTGCGCGCGTGGCAATTATAATTTATGCGAACAGGGGACCTTTCTGGCTCCTCCCCCGTTGGGTGGTGGGTGGAGCGAAGAGATGCTACTCCATGAACAACAACTGTTCCGTGTACCATCCAGCCTGACCGATGAGCAGGCAGTAATGCTCGAACCAACCGCCATGGCAATTCATGCAGTCCTCCGCCATCTGCCCCAACCAGGCGATAAAGTCTTAATCATTGGTGCTGGCACGGTTGGATTGCTGATTCAACAAATCGTGCGTGCCCTGACCCCACAAACCGAGATCAGTGTGCTGGCACGCTATCCTTTTCAGGTGGAACGAGCCACTCGTCTGGGCGCGGCACATATCATCTATCCACATGATGCCTATGTAGGCATCCAACGTGCGACCCAGGCCAAACTATATAATGGACTCTTTGGAAATCGCACCCTTCAGGGCGGCTACGACGTAATCTACGATACGATCGGACAAAAGAATGGTCCATTAGAACGCAGTACATTGCATCATGCCTTGCGTTGGATTCGTTCTCAGGGAACCATCGTCGTTGTCGGTCTGCGGATGCAACCTATCGGTATCGATCTCACCCCCCTGTGGACCCAGGAAATTAACTTGCAGGGAAGCAACGCCCATGGTATGGAAGAGTGGCCGCTAGGCAGCGAGCATGAGGTCTCAACCTTCAAGGTGGCCTCCGAATTGATGATCCAGGGCAGCATTGCGCCAGAACAATTGATCACCCATCATTTCGCTGTCAACAACTATAAACATGCCCTGCTAACCGCGTCCGATAAAGCTGAGAGCCGGGCCATCAAGGTCGTGTTCGATTATTCTCTTCTGCCAGCCTCGGTCGTGCCCAATGTGCGTGCCTCAGCCCCACGCATTCGCCGTCAATCCACCATCAACTTTATGGAAGAGTATCCGGAAACAGGTGAGCTTCTCACTGGCGAACGTCCACGCACGCGCAGTGGAGCCCTGGCTCAGACCATCGATCCTGCCCGGCGCTCATCATCACAGCCATTAACACCTGCCAATCGCAAAGAGATACCTTCAGCTCAACCCCATACCAAAGAGTTAGCCAAGTCTGCGCGCACAGCACAGGTAAGCCAGCAATATCACAACAATAATGATGATGATGGCACTGGAGATACCGCCTCCGCTCTCCCTGCCGTTGGCAGGCGCGCCACAGGGAATCATCATTCCTATGTTCCTCAATCACATATGTCAGGAAATATTGATGTCTCCAGACTCAAAGGAGATGAAAAAGGATCAGTGCCAGCGACATCAAATCATATTGAAGATGAGGCAAAGGCCGATCAGATCGAGCACACACAATACTTTGTCAAACCACAGGCCATTCCACAAACCGAAAATGATCTTGACTTAAATTCTGATGCTACCGTCCGCGTATCCCGTTCAGAAGTAGCAGCTGCACTCAGTGCCGCAAAACTGAATTCGCATACAGCAGAAAACGCAGCAGCGGCGTCTGAGACCCCTGTAGAGATCGAGCAGGAGGTATCCGATAAAAAAGCAGACTATACAGCCAGAATCGGCGCTCAGGAGCTAGAAGAGCCTGAATTCACACAGAACAACGAGCAGACACAATGGGACGCAACAGAAAGAGATGCTATCGATCCTGTAGAGAACTATGATCCATTCTGGGAAGAGCAACTGTACCAACAGGATATACCAGAGGATTCTTTCCAGGAAGAGTATGCTGAAGTTAGCCTGGGTGATGAGTACGATCCCACCCCATCCCTGACTCCTGTCGAATCTGAGACAATCCCAGAAGTTGATGCGTTATCTTCTTCAGAGCAAGAAGCCAGACCTCGCACCATAGCAATCCAGCAAGCGCGCTCTCGCAATCGCAAAAAAAGGTCTGGCGGTCGCTAAGAGCAGGAGAACTTTTCACAGAGACGATAGATCATCAAAGACCTTCACAGTACAACTGCTCTGTATATAAGCGAGCAATTTTATGCATCTGATCTGTCGTCTCATTTTTTGCGCCCCCATGGACATGGGAGCCCTGAGCAATACTAGTCACGCACGGAGTAGAAGATGAGTAACAAGGAATCTCCATTCGCCCATGAGAGATCAGAGTCATTTAAGCCACAGCATCTACCATATTCACCACAACCAGCACCAGCGGATTGGAATACCGCTCCATTTGAACCAGACCAGCCAGACGAAGTTCTCTATTCCAAACAAACAGCCCCCCGGCATGATCCCTCCCTACCATCACCGTCCGTGCATCCATTTTTACACCTGCCTGCTCGCTCATTAACACAAGAATCAAAACAGCCATCCTTGCGCCAATTCCAAGCCTATTCAAGCTCAATTCAGGATCAGATGCCGCCCGTTGAGCCAGTCACCACCACACCCGGGAATACCGCGCAGAGTCAGGTTACTTCATCCCAGCTGCCTGGACGCCGTCGTCGTCGCCAAACAAAGCCGCTCCTACTACTCGCGCTGGTCGTCTTGCTTCTGCTGAGCATCGGCGGCTCCATCCTGGGACAACGTTACTATTCTCCAGAGGTTTCAACGACACCGGTTGCCAAAACAACGATCAAAAAGACCACGGCCTTTGTCGCGCCTCCGCTGAGTAGTCAGCAGATAGATGATCTCAGGCACCTCTCCACCCATATGCAGGATCGACAGCTGGCTTACCTCTCTGTCGCCAGGATGAGTCTGGCGGAAGAAATTGGTCAGGTAATGATGGTTGAGTATCAGGAAAATAGCTACTCACCCGACCTGGATGCGATGGTCCATGATATGCATGCCGGTGGCGTCATTATGTATCAACGTCAGATCAATACGCTTGCACAGACCAGAGCGGATACTGCACGAATGCAAAAACGCGCGACTTTTCCGTTGTTGATCTCAGCCGATGAAGAGGGCTGGAACGTACATCGTCTCACGAATATTTATCCACCACGCCTCTCGGCCCGCGATATCCATGACTCCGGTAGTACGACTGTTGCTGCCAGGGAAGGTACAAAGGTTGCGCACGATCTGCTCTCAGTTGGCATTAATACAAACTTCGCGCCGGATGTTGACGTATCATCTAATGATGGCTATATCGGTTGGGATCAGCGCTCGTTCGGTTCGACCGCTGCGGATGTGATTAAATATGTGGGCCCTTATATGAAAGCCATGCAAACAGGCGGTGTAATCGCAACCGTCAAACACTTTCCAGGACTGGGTAGCGCGCCAAAAACGACCGATCCCCATGCCGTCTTCGTCACCATCAACGAAACCAAACAACAGCTCTATGACAAGGATCTCTTGCCCTTTGAACACTTTATTCATGCCAGCGACAAAATGGAGCAACCGGGCATTGTCATGACGACAGATGAGTTTGTGCCCTCCATTGATCCTACCTACATTTCTGAACTTTCGCCAACCTTTGTAACAGACATTTTGCGTAAACAGATTGGCTATAATGGCGTTATCGTGACGGACGCCCTGACGATGCTTGGGGTACAGGTCAATGGTCAACATGTGCCGCTGGCCGATGCGGGTGTGATGGCCCTGAAAGCTGGCAACGATCTACTCCTGGGACCTCAAAATGCCGCTGAGATGCGTGTAATGGTCACAGCTATCGAGAATGCGCTCAAGAATGGGGCCCTCTCCAAGAGCCGTCTCGATGATGCCGCTACCCACATCCTTACCCTCAAAATGGAGCGCGGCCTTGTCCCGGCGGTTCCACCAGCCAACTCCTGATATAGCCAGCTATAGCCAGGCAGGATCTCATGTAAAGGGCACAGAGGATACAGGGGGACCGGCAGTCCTCCTGCCAGGGGGTGGGGTGTGCCCCACTTTTCCTCTTCTCCCCCCAAAACCCTTTATTTTCCCGAACGAAATGAACGTCGCATTATGGCAATGTGCCACGCTGCAAGCGTTCGATAATATCCTTCAAACGCCGCGTCTCAATTGCATGCTGTTCGCGCAAATGAGATATCTCATGTGCCAGATCCTCTTGCATCTTTTCCATCCCTTCCTTCATGTGCAGGATAGCTTCGACACCAGCCAGATTGACACCGAGATCACGCATCAAGCTACGAATGTGAATGACACGTTCGATATCTCGATCAGAATACAGTCGTGGGCTATGCGGGCTGCTACCCTTACGCGCAGGCGAGATCAGTCCCAAACGTTCGTAATGACGCAAGGTTTGCTCATGCACTTCAGCACGCTGAGCTGCCACGCTAATGATGTACCATGCGCCATCACCATTCTCAGACATGATTTCTCACGCTCCTTTTATCGCGCTATGAGCGAGCTTCGACTCCGCGACTTCGTGCCAGTTGCTCAAACAGTTCTCGTTCTTCGGCAGAAAGTTGCATTGGTAATACAACCTTGACGTGGGCATAGAGGTTTCCATTTCCATCACCACGCAGATGTGGCATACCTTTGCCCGTCAAACGAAATTGCCGATCATTCTGTGTTTCAGATGGAATGGAGAGCAAGAGCCGACGCCCATCAGGAGTCGGAACCGCCACTTCGCCACCTAACATAGCTTTCACCAGTTCCACCTCCACACCCACATGCAAATCATCCCCTTTACGCTCAAAGGTCGCATCGGGCTTTACACTAATCACAAGAAACAGATCCCCACGCGGACCACCACCGATGCCCGGTTGTCCTTCACCAGCCACGCGAATCTTCGAACCATTGTCCACACCAGCTGGAATTTTAACCTGAATACGCTTACTCTTGGGAATCTGCCCCTGGCCGCCGCAGCTACTACAACTGCGACCATTGACTTCACCTGTGCCACGGCAGGTTGGACACACCTCGGTAGACTGAATATTGAAGGTGCGTGAACCGCCGATATACGCTTCCTGTAGCGTTACCTCGACCGGCTGCTCAATATTATCGCCCGCGCGCCGCCGCAGATCCTCACGCATCCCCCCACCCATACTTGAGGAACGAGCACCGGCGTTGCTCCGTCCAAAGAGGGCCTCAAAAAAGTCAGAGAAACCACTTGCACTGGACGGATCAAAGTCGAAGGGCGTGCCGCGCATACCACCCGAACTATAGGTGCGCCGCCCGCCTCCAGCACCTGAGAAACTGGGGCCAAATTGCTCTTGCCAGTTGGGGCCTAGCGTATCATATTTCTTACGCTTATCCGCATCTGCGAGCACCTCATAGGCCTCATTGATCTCTTTGAACTTGTCCTCAGCCTTCTTATCGCCGGGATTGACGTCTGGATGATATTTCCGCGCAAGCTTACGAAAAGCTTTTTTTATGTCGTCCGCACTCGCGCCACGTGCGACACCCAATATTTTGTAATAATCTTTATAATCCATGTCCCAGCCCTCTTAAAAAATGCTGCCTACGAGATACTGATAGTACCTCGATCTAGCGGGCTTTACTTGTTCCCGACACTAACTTTGACGCGGGCAGGACGCAGTATCTCTTCGCCAAGGGTGTATCCTTTGCGCAGCTCTTCCAGAATAACTCCGTCGGGCTGATCGCTATCCTCAACGGCTTCTACTGCCTCATGCACGTAGGGATTAAAGGTCTCGCCGACCGTTGGAACCGCATTGAGCCCTTCACCACGCAGCACTTCATTCATCTGCCACTGAAGCATACGTAAAGTATGTTGTAACTGAGTTTTGTCCATAGTATCTTCATAAATAAGAGCACGCTCTACATTATCTAATACCTCAAGTAATTTATTAAATACAGCCTTTTTTTGATAGAGAACACGATCTGTAACCATACGCTCCTGGCGTTTTCGGAAATTGTCCCAGTCAGCGCGTACATTGACATATTTATTCCAACTGTCGGCCGCCTCTTTTTTCGCCTGGGCCAGTTGCCCCTCTAACTCAGCAATGCGCTGTACCTGATCGGCATCGCCGGTATTGAAAAACTGTTGCTCTATATTTTCTGATTGCTCAGCTGATTTATCGCGGTTATCTTCCATTATGCTTTTATCTCTCCTCAGCATGCTTTTCTATTACATTACTATAGGGATAGGCGTAACTTTATTATGTGTACAGTATAAAACTTGAGCCATACACTGTCAAGTTTCCAGCCCATAGAGTTCCCAGCAACAATACGCATTTAACCATTATTGCCGAAATTGAGATATTTTTGGTATTGACGTTTTTGGATCAGGAGATTTCGTCGACGTGATAGAGGGCGGCAGCGGGACCATGAGGTTGATGATGGGTGCGAATGTAGAGTATGGCTCGTTCGGAGAGGCCAACCTGCTCGGCCAGTCGAGCACCTACTGCGGCATGATGCCAGGCATAACTCAGCGCTTGACGCCAGTGCGGCTGCTCATTGTACGCACTATTATCTGGCTCCATGACTGTACGGCGCAATAGGGATGGGGCGAGGTGCTTGCCCAGAACAATGACAGGGCGCGTCCAGAATGGAACTCGCCCTTCAGCTTTACCGACATCATGCAATAAGGCTGCCGCCAGTAAATCAGATTCCTGATTGCCACCAGCTAACAGACCACGACAGACCCGCAGACTATGCTGCTGATCCGCCGTTGACATGGTATAAAACAGAGGTAGAGCTGAGGCGGGAAGCCAGCGCGCCACCTCTGCATCATCTGCTCTGGTCAACGGAGGCACAAAACCAAGCTGTTGACGCACCTGCCGTAAGCGGTAGCGCACCGTTTTGAGCACCATCTTCATCTTGCCATGCCTTAAAAGTGCAACACAAAAAAACCATAGAAGTAAGGATACGTATCAGTCAGTGGGATACCTGATACCAGCGAAGCCAGTAAGAATGCTCCCAAACGGATGTAGGCAGCCAGTTGAAACAAAAAGAAGTTTTGCATGTTCACAAACTGACCCAAAAATGGTAGGAAAAAGAAGAGAATGAGGATGATAAACGGTCCATAGGTCGCTGAGCGTGCAAATTGTACAGCTTGCTTACTGGGTAAGAGCGTATACACAATTTGATATCCATCCAGAGGATAAAAAGGGAGAATGTTAAAGATCGCCAGACCGATGTTGACGGTCGCAAAAACGGTGAGCAATTTCAAGACAAAACTTAAGAGGATGTTTTGCTCGTAAAAAGGATAGAGAAAACGCGACAGCGCCGCTACCGCCAATCCGACAAGCAGGCTGAAAATGGGGCCAGCACAGGCCACCAGGAGGACACCAGTATTTGCGCTGACACGCATCTTCCAGGGATCTGGCTTGACTGGTTTTCCCCAACCCAATCCGGTCATGGATTGAAAGGCGAGCACGATACACATCAGTAAGCCTACTGGTTCAATATGCGCGGATAAGCTCAAGGTTCGACGCTCGCTGGTATTTGGTGAGTGATCCCCCAACCAATAAGCCATCTGAGCGTGGGCCCATTCATGCAGTAATATCGCCACAAGGAACGAACCGATTATCATTAGTGCTAATAACACATCTAACATTCATTCACTCTTTCAAGCTAAAAGATCAATCTCCATGCCTTCATATGCTGAGCGTGTCCGGGCGAAACTGGCGCAGGCCTCGGCCTCCATTGTATCCAATTGGTCATCATTATAGGTTGGCTCATGGTGAAAGAGGATAAGTTGCTTCACCCGGGCACTTCTGGCAACATCAAGCGCCATGGTTACAGTGCTATGACCAAACCCATGCTTCATCTGCTGATAGTCGGCCGTTGTGTATTGCGCATCGTGAATCAAGACGTCTGCCCCGGCAATAAAATCCAGGATAACCGGATCACAGCCGTCACTCCATTCTACGTCGGTCGCATAGACAACACTATGACCTGCATGCTCTATACGATAAATAATAGCACCATTTAAGGGATGGCTGTGGGTAAAGCAGGCGATAACACGTGTTTCGCCACCTTGCGCTACGGATAAGCTCGGGGTACGTGGGAAAAGGGTTGGCTCTGACTCACCATGGAGCCAGCGAATACACTGGGTATCCTCAATCGTATGAAAGGCACGCTGCGAAGGTAGATGACGTACATCTACTGGAAAATAGGGCGGCGACATTAACGGCACTAATAACTCTTCTATATTTTGATCAGCTAATTGAGGACCAAAGAGATGGAGATTGATACGTGGGTCAAAGAGGGGCGAGAAAAAAGGAAATCCTTGCAGATGATCCCCATGCCCATGTGTGATGAACAATGAGAGATAGCGAGTCGCTGATCCTTGTAATTGCTGCATTAAGCTAGCACCCAGGCCGATAATGCCACTTCCCGCATCGAAAATAAGCGTGTGCTCTCCTGCCTGGATTTCGACACAGGCGGTGTTGCCTCCATGGCGTAGCGTACCAGGACCAGGGGTGGGATAACTTCCACGCACGCCCCAAAAACGAATCAGAAAACGCGATTCCTCAACATTAGCCATAAAAATATTGCTCCTACGCCACCAACTTTTTGTGATAAATGGCCCACCCTATTATACCGTTTTGTGAAAGTATTGAAAAGGTTGCTTCCTCTTAATTAATGAAACGATTAAACAAGTTCATTCGTGAACTTATTGTTAAGTATAGGTTAACTACCGCATTTCTATCCTTGGAAATCATTTTCTTTCAACACTGTACTTCGACGAGGACGATAACGTCACGCACAGTATGCAAATACATTATCAGAGGAGAACAAACATATGGCCTCTTATCGCTCGACAGACAGGAATGCTAGCCAGGCCAAACGCAAAGCCCAGGATCTTGGTAGCGACGCCGTCAGTAACGTAGAATCAGGCGCCAAGACTACACACGATTTTGTTAAAAAATTCTATCATGATTGGTCTTTACATTTGACCCAGGCACTGACGTTTGGTCTGGTGACTTCCGTAATTCCTCTTGGCATGTTACTCGTGGCAATTGTCGGCCGCATTATTGGTAGCCTTGATGCGCATGCGCAAGCACAGTTTATTAAACACCTGCAATCGTTGTTACCTCCGCAGATATTGCCTGCACAAATTACGACATCAGCACTGCAAAAGTTCACACAAAGTTCCGGCATCTGGATTTTCTTCAGTATCATTTTTGCGATCTTCTTTGGTTCACGCCTCTTCACCTTGCTTGAGGCTTGCTTCGATATCATCTATCATGTACCACAGCGTCCCCAGAAGCAGAAAAACATACTGGCAATTATCATGGTTCTCGTTTTTATGATTCTGGCTCCATTACTGGTACTGACCTCATTGGTGCCGGAACAGGTACTCGCACTCTTACAAAATACCTCTCTCAACGTTCACTCGAACATGGTGAATCGGATTGTGGGTATCATCAGTAGCTCGATCGTCTCGTTCTTACTGTTCGAGATCATCTATACTTTTTTGCCCAATCGCCAGGGCATGTTTAAAACACGCGCCCGCAATAGTGTCCTGGGTGCGGTGGTCGCAGCCATTGTGCTACAGATTGGACTGATTGCTTTCCCTCTGTATGCTCAGAGCTATACCAATGGGATTGTCAATCAGATTGCCTTCGCACTGGTATTCATGATCTTCTTCTATATCATTTCACTGGTCACATTGATTGGCGCAACCGTCAATGCGTACTTTGTTGAAAATGTTCCGCCCACACCACATGATTTTGTCACACGCGCCAGCCACAGCAACTAAGCTCCGATAAAAAAGACCAGCCACAGGTGTTTGTGGCTGGCCTTTTTTTGCCTCAATCTGCTCTAATAAAGTTTTTGATTCCCACTCCCAGCGGGATCTTGCTGCTCACTGGCTGGCTGGCGCATGCGCGCCTGCACCCTTTTTATTGTATATTGCTGTAAATGTTCATATCACATTTACAGCAATATACAATAAAAAGATGTTTGAGCGCCATTAGGGCGAAAATTCATGCGCAGAGATCGTGAAGAGCATAGGAGTCAGACACTCTGTAGCCGGGCAGCATGCGTCTCTTTTTTTCTAGTGAAAGATTGTACTGCCTATCAAGCGATAAATGCTCTATATGGTACAATGGATACTCAATAACATGCTTGATGGGCAGGATATTTTTCTACGCGGCACATCAGAAGCAGGAGCGAGGAGTACGCAACGATCTATGGGCAAGGAAAAAAATAATCATTCACCGAACGGCTGGCATCCACAGGATGAGGATGACTACGTCGACTATCGCTATATCCACGAAGATGACTATGAGGATTATGGAGAGTATGAAGAGTATGAAGACGATGAGCAACCTCCATTCCGCCGTCCTTCACATGGGGCCCGTAGACCTTATCCCCGCACACAGCGTAGCTATGTCACGCCCGAACGTGATATCCCGGCCTCTCGCCCTTCACGCCAACCTGCCCCGCAGCGTACCATGCGACGGATTCCACCTGCACGCAAGCGCCGTACCTGGCCCACTCTGCTCACAGGCTGCGTGATTGGTGTCTTACTGGTGGTCGCCATACTGGCCGCACTGGTGATCCTGGGCTTGAATGCGGTACAAAATGGCGGGCATCTCAGTGGTATCCCTGGCCTGCCTGGTCTGAAAACATATACGCGGACCAGCAGTCAGGATGTCGCGCTCTCACAACTATCGCAAATTCAGGTTTGCGACAAAATTGGCAATGTCACCTTGAAGGTTGATCCCATCGCAACCAAAACGACGGTCAGCGCCCTCAAAACGGTTCAGGCAACCAGCGACTCCGCCGCACAAACACTCCTGCAACAAATGACAGTAGCTGTGCAATCCCCTTCTACAACCGCTACAGCCACAGGTTGCCCGACAGAACAATCCTCTGGCAATAACAGCACACCAGTGACCAATACAACCACACTCACCAGTACCAGTACAACAGCAGCGAGCACATTGATGATTACAGTCGCCCTGCCACAGGTTACCAACAATCAGGTGGATTTGACCGTAACGCTTCCACCAGCGGCTATTCAGAGTGCTCAGACGGCGCTGGCCCTCTCAGTCAATGCCCCACGTGGAAATATTGATGTCACAGGAATTAGTGGTGACCTCAAACTGCTTGCGGCTACAGGCAACGTTACAGTCAGGCAGGCCATTATCACCGATGGCACCCAGATCGAAACCAGTCAGGGCAACATTACCTTCAACGGCTACCTCCTCGTTCCCCCCGATAGCCAGAATACAACCAATCCTCCACGCTATCTCATCCGGAATGAGACAGGTAATATCGATATCTCCTTACCAGCCAACACCAACGTTACACTGGATGCCAACACGAATATTGGCGCGATCAAAAGCGACTTCGCCATTCCCGTCAATAACAATGGTGGGCCGGTTAATTATCATGGAGCATTAAATCCAGCACTTGGCACAACAGCCCTGGCAACTCTTGTACTAGATGTAAGCACTGGCAACGTTCATATACAAAAGGCCACTCAGTTAGCGCCATAAGATTACTGCTTGTCACCTTATGAGTGCTAAAGTATAATGACACATGGTCAGGGCTTTCATGCTATGGTATCATCTTTTCTCTCTATCAAAATCTCTGGAGAGTGATCCTGGCCTGACAAGGTGATCATAAAGAAAGGAGAGCTGTAGTTTCTATTCTCTTACAGACCAAGGGTGGCGAAGAGACACTACAGCGAGTTCTCATGGACGCAGTAAACGAGACATCTATCCTTAGCACACTCCAGGTTGTGACCGGCCCGATGGCAGGTACTACATTTCAGATCACAAAGCATATTACCAACCTGGGACGCGAACCAGACAACGATATTGTGATTTCTGATCCTTCAGTTTCTCGTCACCATGCACAAATTATCTGGAATAATAGTAGTTGGTCGATAAAAAAGCTAGTGGCCCAGAACACAATGACACTCAACCAGCATCCCATCAGCCAATCCCCACTGAGTGATCGTGACACAATTGGTCTGGGTCAGGGCACAACCTTGCTCTTTCAAATCAAGGCAGCCAAACCTACAGACCTCTCCACCGAGCGAAGCTCTGCACCGAATATGGTTCAGGCAAATCCGCCCACGCCATCAATACCGATACAGAACAGGGGAGTACGGCCACTACAGCAACAACCACCACAACCACCAGTGTCGCCTCCTGTACGCAACACACCATACTATGCACCAACTCCACCGCTCAATGCGTACCAATCAAGCGGCGCAGAGACATCATTTACCATAGCAGAGCAATCCGGCATAGATAGTGGCACAATGGTTGAGAATGGTAGTAGTGGCATACCCACGCTCGAAATCAGTACCAACACCGATCAGGAAAAACAGCTCTATCCCTTAACCTCCAATCAGCAGCAGTTCGATATTGGACGCGATCCATCCAACACCATCGTAATCCAACGTCCAACCGTCTCAAGTTTTCATGCCCAGATCATTCGCAAGGGCAATCAGCTTATCTTTATCCATCCACATCCCAAACGTGGACACACCTTGAATGGACTCACCTTCCAGGGTCAAACCATCTCAGGGCAGGAATCCTTTCAACGTGTGCTGACACGCGGGGATGTATTTCGTATCAGTGATGCTAACGGCACCTTTGTCTCGCTGGCCTATAACGATGGCAGTGGACGCGTCCAGGATGCTGTGCCGGAATTACAACCAATACCGCTCGGCGCACCAATTATTACGCTGGGACGAGCCACCGACAATATGGCCGTGCTCAAACATCCACAGGTATCGGGACACCATGCCCAACTCATCCAGATTCCCGGCGGCTATCGCATCGTTGACCTGAACAGTACAAACCATGTCTATGTCAATTCTCAGCGCACCTCCAACCAGGTCCTTCAGCCAGGAGATGTCATCCGCATTGGACCTTTCAAGCTGACCTACACAGGCAATGTACTGACCCAGCAAGATGAAAGCAATGGCATACGCATCGATGCCTTAAATCTCAAGAAACAAGGCAATCGACATGTTGTCCTGATCGACGATATATCTGTCGCTATTCCCCCACGCAAATTTGTGGCCCTGGTAGGCGGCTCTGGCGCAGGTAAATCCACCTTGATGGATGCACTTAACGGTCTACGCCCGGCCCAACAAGGCACCGTACTCTACAATGGACAGGATTATTATCACAATCTGGCTGCCTTCAGTACACAACTCGGTTATGTCCCTCAGGATGATATTATTCACCGCGAATTAACGGTTGAGCGAGCGCTCTATTATGCAGCTAAACTGCGCCTTCCCAGCGACTTCACCGAAACCCAGATCAATGAACGCATCACCGAAGTGCTGGAAGATGTTGAGATGAAACATCGACGTAGTCTACTCGTTCGAGATCTCTCCGGTGGACAGCGCAAACGTGTCTCTATCGCCCTGGAATTGCTTGCCAAACCCAGCGTCTTCTTCCTGGATGAACCCACCTCGGGACTTGATCCCGGTCTGGATCGCAAAATGATGCTATTGCTGCGCAAGCTGGCCGACAAAGGACATACCATTGCCCTGGTCACGCATGCCACGAATAATATCAATGCCTGCGATTACATCTGTTTCCTGTGTCAGGGTGGACGACTGGCCTACTTTGGTCCTCCCAATGACGCCAAGGCCTATTTTGGCAAAACCGACTTTGCCGAGATCTATAGCGCCCTGGAGCCAACGGATGAGAATCCCAATATTCCAGCGGAAGCGGAAGCTAGATTCAAGCAATCGCCGGATTACAAGCGTTACGTGGTAGAGAGTATTCAACAAGGACCAGCAGGCAAACTGCGAGCAGCCCAGCCAGCGGCCCCGATCAGCACACCCAAACGCGGCAATCCCTGGAAACAATTCTTTTTACTCTCTATGCGCTATCTTGAATTGATTCTCAATGACCGCGTCAATCTTGCCATCCTGGTATTGCAGGCACCTATTATTGGCCTGCTGCTCCTGGGACTCACCGGTCATGGCACTTTTAATCAGAATAAGATCGCCACCTGTGTGGCACATGTGGTCATGACCGATCCAACATCACGGCGTACGGATGATTGCCAGGTTGTGGTCAATTTCCTGCAAACGGATCAAGGAAAAGCGGCCGCGCAAGCACAAAACATGACGCCCGATACCTTTCTGCAAAACTCCATATTACCAGGCTCAGGTGGCGATGCCCAGAAAATACTCTTTATTATGTCCTTTGCTGCTATTATGTTTGGATGCATCAATGGTTCGCGCGAAATCGTCAAAGAGGCTGCGATTTATCGCCGTGAGCGTGCTGTCAACCTCGGTATCGCGCCCTATCTTTTTTCGAAAATCGCGGTCCTGGGCATCTTCAGCCTGTTACAGAGCTTGATTCTTGTAGCTCTGGTCTCAGTCAACGCTCCTTATCGCCATGGTGTCATTCTGCCACCCTTCCTGGAAATATATGTTACAATGGCGTTAACAGCCCTGGCAGGCTTAATGACAGGACTACTCATCTCAGCAATTGTGCCCAATAATGATCGCGCCATGAGTATCGTTCCCTTACCGCTTATCCCACAGGTTGTCTTTGCCGGAGTTATCTTCTCGCTAGACAATCCGCCAATCCTCCAGGTATTGGGAGCCTTCTTCAGCACACGCTGGTCGATGGCTGCCATGGGTACCACGATTGGCCTGCATGGGGATAAATTAGGAGCCGACAAATTTTCGTATGTCTCCACCTTATTCTCATCCGTAACAGGGAATAATCAAGGGGCAGCCGTAGCGCACCTACTGCTCTCCTGGGGCGTCCTTCTGGCAATGATTCTTCTGCAAGGTGCAGGTATTGCCTGGTTCCTAAAACGCAAAGATATCCGCCACTAGAGTCACCCTTTAAGTTACAAAGGAACTAGAGTTCCATAGATACAACCTTCGCAAGATCATTTGTAACTACTCAGGTACCCTATAGAGTATTTTTGAGCTCAAAAGTGCTCACTATTGTCTCATCAATAGCTATTTAAAGGCCACTTTTGGACGTTTTATAAACTATTGTTAAGCTTATTGCTACTAGATGTAGTAACAAGAATCGCTAACGACACAAAATGTGGTCCTGAGTAGTTACGATCATTTAAGAATGTCTCGGACTTCCAGTTCCATCGGGATCTTGCGACTAACTTGTAGGGGTGGAGAGCATGGAAGTCCGAGACACTCTAAGGGTGCAACCCTTAACCTGGGTCCGGGGCTGCGCCCCCATAGGTGCGAACGTAAGCGGGATTGTTAAGGGTGCAACCCTTAACCTGGGGTTCGGGGCTGTGCCCCGATCTCTCACCTCCCTCTCGCCGCCGCACGCGGTGGCAGAAAGTGGCAAAAACTATATATTATGGAATGCCAGGGCATTCGCCCTGAGCGTTCCATAATATATAGTGGTACTTCTTGGCATCATCCTTGCTGGCAAACATTTCAATATGCTATTGTAGCAGTGTTCCAGCACGAATGGTTTATCTAAAGAAATAAGTAGGCTAGCCATGTTACTCAATAGGCGTATTATCGTAGGTATTTGTGGGGGAATCGCATCCTACAAAGCAATTGACCTGGTAAGTAAACTCCAACAGGCAGGCGCTCTGGTCGATGTGATTATGACTGAGCATGCGGAAGAATTCGTCCGCCCGCTTACATTCGCAACGATGAGCCATCGGCCCATCCATAGCGACCTCTGGGAGCCTTCGGGAGAAGCCGCAGAGACACATATCAAGTTAGCAGAAGAGGCTGAATTGCTGGTAGTTGTGCCCGCGACAGCGAACACAGTTGCCAAACTGGCACATGGCATGGCAGACAATATGCTCACAGCCGTTGCCCTGGCAACCAGAGCCCCGTTACTGCTGGCTCCCGCCATGCACACCCATATGTATACTCATCCCGCCACACAGGCAAATCTGACCCTATTGCGGGAACGGGGAGCATATATTGTGGAGCCGGAAGTCGGGCGCCTCGCATCGGGAGAGGTTGGCATTGGCCGCTTCCCCGAAACAGCTACCTTGCTTGGAGCCATTCAAAAAATCCTGGGGCAACATGGTGATCTTGCCGGTCGGCGTGTCATTGTCACAGCCGGTGGAACACACGAACCGATTGATCCAGTGCGTTACGTAGGGAATCGCTCATCGGGAAAAATGGGCTATAACCTCGCAATAGATGCAAGAGATCGTGGCGCACACGTTATATTAATATCGGGGCCCGTTGCGCTACCTGCACCATATGGTGTGGAACTGCATCAGGTAGAAACAGCAATGCAGATGCGTGACGTCGTACATAGCTTCATTACAAATGCAGATGTACTTGTGATGAGTGCCGCAGTGGCGGATTACCGCCCACAGGTAGCAGCGACACAAAAGATCAAGAAACAAACGCAGCATGAAGCCATGGGGCATCAGGATGGAGGCGCGTTAACCCTGCATCTGGTTCAAAATCCAGATATCCTGGGAGAACTCGCAACAACACTTGATGGTGATGGAGATGCCAGCAGAGGAAGCGGTGGCATCTCTAATACACCGGCAAAAAAACGCCTGATACGCGTTGGCTTTGCCGCTGAGACCGAACATCTGCTTGAGCATGCCCGGGAAAAGTTGCGCAAGAAGCACCTGGATCTGCTGGTGGCCAACGATGTCACTCGTTTAGATAGTGGTTTTGGCACAAACACCAATAAAGTGTTGATCTTTCATGCGGATGGCGCAATGGAAGATTTGCCAGTCTTGCCCAAAACCGGCGTTGCGACGGCAATTTGGGATCGAATTGTGCCGTTGCTAGGCTAGGTCAGGCACAATAGAGTTGGGAGGATGTGGCGCTGTGATGGGAGAATTTGTTCTAGATTTAATGGGTACGGAAAGTACGCGGGAGGAATCCATAATGGATCGTGCTGCTAGCGCTGGTTTTGAAGGCATCGCGCAGATGCTGCTTGAGCAAAAAAAATTAATGGACGCATTAGAGGCTGAGAACCGTGAGTTGCGCCGGCAGCTCGCCGATCTCCGCCGTGGTGTCGGTATTGCTGTGGTCATTGAGGGCAAGACAATTCAGCTCGCCAACGAGTCTGGATCCTCTAATCAGTCACAGGCATCACTTCAGGGCTTACAGAATATGCAGAATACTCCCCCGGCCATACCACCAGCAACCGGAAGTGGTACATATAACAACAATAGTCGCTCAACCAACGGTCAGTCTCAAGTAAATCTGAATGGTGACAAGCGCGAAAGTAATACCAATACGCGCAGCCCACTGGCTGATAGCTTCGTTTTATAAACCATTTCAATTTAGCAACAACAGGCAGAGCCATAAAAAAAGCGCTCCGGCCTGTTGTTTGTTTTTATGCGACTTCCATAGCAGAGCTTTCCAATGCTCATGCGCAAGGCAGGACACCAGGTCTAACATATGCGGAGAGCCCACGTAGCAGCCCCCGTTCTACGGGGGTGTTGCACGGCCAGCTCGCACCATGCTGTGACTCCACGCTGTTACCTACGCCTCCAGCGCTCTCTGGCTCGTCTTCGGGGCTAGATTTGCGTCTCACTCCCCCGTAGAACGGGGGCCGCTACGTGGGCTTTGGCCTGGCGCTGGAGGCTGCCCAAAAGAGAATGGGAAAACCCTATTTCCATAGTGAAACACTTGTATCTTCCTGCAAACGCTGCTATTATCAAACCAAGAACAATCCAATGATATTGCGATACAGCGGAAAAACAGCTATACTAACATATTCCAACCCGCTATTCTCCAGTACCATTGCTAGCATTGGTCACTCAAAGGAGGCCATCAATGACCTGCCCTCGCTGCCATAATCCGATAGCCGATGGGGTTAAATTCTGTGGAACTTGCGGCTCACCGGTAAATCCTGGTATGCCATCTCAGGGAATGTCGCAACCTGGAGGTTATTCAGCACCCTCTCAAGGTATCTATACACCGCCGAACCAGTTTGAAGAATATAGCAACAGCATGTTCGGCAATGCGGTTCCCAAGGCTGAACTGCATAATCCCAGGGGTCCCTTACATCTCGCGGATATGACAATCACGATTGATGGTGAGCTGGTGCCTGTAGTTGATATCATGTTGGGTAATCAGTTATCAGTCTACTTTGAACATCACATCCTCTTGTGGAAACATCCCGGGGTACAGATTGGCTTTAAGTCACTGAAAGGCGCAGGACGCCGTTTCTTTGCCGGGCTGCAAGTGTTTATCAGCGAAGCTCAGGGACCGGGCAATATTTCGTTCTCACGCGATTCTGTAGGCCAGGTAGTTGCACTCCGTCTCCAGCCGGGGCAAACAGTCGAGGTACGTGAGCATCAGTTCCTGATGGCTACGGGTAATGTAGATTACAATTACACGTTTGTGCAGGGAGCGGCCAATATTCTCTTCAGCCGTACGGGTCTATTCATCGATCAATTTACCGCGATCGGCAGTGAGGGAATTGTACTGCTACACGGCTATGGCAATGTCTTTGAGAAGATGCTGGCACCTGGAGAGGCGCTAGATGTAGAGCCAGGAGCCTGGCTCTGGAAAGATCCTTCGGTGCAAATGCAGATGACAACCGTCTCTAGCTCGCAACGCGGAGGAGGTATCCTGGGTGCGATTGGTGGCTTATTAGCTGGCGCATCCTTTACACTCAATCGCTTCATTGGTCCTGGCCGAGTTGGCATTCAATCGATGACCTATCATCCACCTACAGCTGAAGGTAGTCCACAGGCTGGTGGACAGAGCAATCTGGGCGGCCTTGGCAACTTTTTCAATAACTAAAGCTTCCGCTAACATTCTCAAAATCCTTATTTACACGGGTCACCCCGAATTGTTCGAACATCGGTTCGAACAATTCGGGGTGGTAGAAAAAGCAAGAGAAAAGAATGGATGATGCTCAATCCAGAGCCGGCTCAAGGCCCAACGAAGTCGATATAATGGTACGATGGTTTCTTTTAGCTTCTTTCC
>NZ_BIXY01000035.1 GCF_008326305.1 Dictyobacter arantiisoli
CCCCGAACGTTTCGCCGGTCTCCGCGTCCTTCTTCGGTCTTTAGCGCCAAGGCATCCACCTCGTACTCTGTGTAGCTTGTTCTCATTTCTCTCTACATCATGTCTCTGATTGGATATTTGCTTTGACTTGGTTGATCATTTGATGATCAAAAATCGATCCTCTGCTTCAACTCTGGCTGGCAATGATTCGCTCAGCAAAATTGAAGAAATGATATTTTTTAGTTGTTAGTGTGCTTTTTCGCTCCGCATCGCTTTCGTGCGGCGCTCACATAATATGCCACACCTGACGAGATTTGTCAACACCTTTTTTGCCAATTTTTGACAAATCGCAAAAGCCCAATGATATGTAAGAAAAAACAGACGATACGCGAGGCTATGCGTAAAGCCTGGGGGAGTCAGCTCCGCCAATCGTCAGAGCAATAAACTCAAACAAGTCATGACAAAACGGAGTATATGACGCTCTATCAGTCCATAACAGGAAAAAACACAGCCTGTCCCTGAGACAGACAGGGAATTATAAAACATAAAGAAATAGACAAATTCGCTCTATAATAATCGAGGTACTTGTAGAAATCAAAAAACCTTTACGTTTTGCAAATAAAAAGGCATGCCAAAAGGTACTGTATAATCATGAATTTTACCACTATCTTACATTTTCTGATTGTATAATTGTACTGTCTATTTATGATCATATGTATAAATGTATAAATTTAACAACGGAGTCGTTTCTCAACGACATTTCGTATCGCTTAATTTATAAGTGCTCCAAGGAGTGGGGCATTCTATTGTGACAAAGGAAAAGCGGTCTGTACCTCAAAATGACCACTTAATAAGTCGCTACGCGATAGAACCTGAATAGTTACAATATTATTTTTTTGGAAATGGTGTTTTTCATGAAAGAGATGATCTCTCCTCAGTCAACTGTGGGTCTTACCTCCGATCTGGCAGATGATCAAATTACAGCCAAACTTTCAGTCCCTACACGGAAAACCTTTGGTATCACAATACCTGATCGATGGAAGCCTCTCTGGGAAATAGTTCTACTATTTTCATTTTCACGGGCTTTATTTATTGTGCTTACCTATATTGGCGTAGTACTGGTGAGTCATCCAAATTACAGCGGAGCTGGCACCTCCCTCCATTTTCTTCTGGAGTCCTGGGATCACTGGGATGCAAATAATTATGTAAACATTGCGCAGCGGGGCTATCCAACAAAAAACGACTTTGCTTTTTTCCCTTTGTATCCTTTTGCAATACGTATAGTAGCAATAGTTGTAAGAAATTATGTGGTAAGCGGCATTTTGCTAAGCAATGCAGCCTTTTTGGGTGCCCTGATAGTCATTCACAAGTTAGTGCTTGGTGTCACAGGCGATACAAAAGTTGCTCAGCGGACAATCGTCTATTTAACTTTTTTCCCTACCGCATTTTTCTTATTTGCAGCCTACAACGAAGCTTTCTTTATTCTCTTTTCAGCTGGAATGTTTCTGGCGATGCAGCATCGACAGTGGTTACTGGCGGGTATCCTGGGAGCATTAGCTTCTGGAACACGTTCAGTTGGAATACTCTTAGTTCTTCCTTATCTGTGGGAGTGTTGGTCTGCATCTGATCAAAAACTCTTCGTCCTTTCGAAAGAAAGGTTTGTGCGCTTGCTTCCCATTTGCCTCATCCCCATTGGTCTCCTGGTTTTCTGCTTCTATTGCTGGCAGAAAACCGGAGATCCACTGGCATTTTCGACCGTACAGGCACATTGGGGTCGCACAACAATGTGGCCCTGGCAAGCTATCTGGTTAACACTATATGGCATTTTTCAAGTCCATTTCGGCTCGTTTTTGCAGGTCCATCTGCTTTTGGATCTTTCTGCAACACTAGCTTTTCTGCTTCTGACAATTCTTGGCTGGCGTTATCTACCTAAAAGTTACATCATTTGGAGTGCAAGCATTCTATTGCTCCTTCTATGTAATGCATCCATTTCTGGCGATATTCTGCAATCGAATCAGCGCATTGTACTTGAGAGCTTTCCAGGCTTCATCGTACTGGGTATAATAAGTAAAAAATATCCTCGTTTACACCAAATGCTCATTTTCCTTTTTCCATTTCTGCTATCAATCCTCTGTCTCTTGTTTTTAGAAAGACGTTGGATGGTTTAATTCAAATTTATCTATTTAATGATAGAAAGTTGTAGCTTATGATTACCTCTCAGGCGGTCACGAAACAGGCAGACACCAAACAAACACGCAGACAAAAAATGGATTTTTTCGATTACGTTATCATCTTACTGATGCTAGGACTGTTCTTCTGGAGCGCTTATGGACATATATTTCAACCAAATACCGACGCTGCCAGATACCAATGTTACACGGTGGCCTTCTGGCAAGGACTGCCCGCAGCTCAAAACTTACCAGCAGGACAATGTACTTTTCTGGCCAAACCAAGTGCTCAGTTGATGCCTATTTCACCTGCTGTGCTATTCCAAACCATGCAACGCTTAGGTTTACCTTCAGCACTCATCAATTTTGTACGTGGACAAGCTTCCCCACAACCTTTTCATCTGTTACCCTACGAATATCCAATGTTGACGCTAGTGCCTTTTTCGCTTTCATTACTTGTGCCACAGACCTGGTTCCAGGTGGCATTTGCTTGCTTGATGCTCGCTATTGTAGCAAGTCTCTATTATGTTCTTTTGCGTTGGAGGTCACGAACAGCCGCTGTTACCCTTGCCTGTTACCTGGTATTGGGCTGTTATGGAACAGTGGCTGGTCGTTTTGATATGATACCCGCCAGTTTAACCTTGATCAGTGTCATCTTTGCAGACCATAAACGTTGGAAATGGGCCTTTGTCCTATTGGCCCTGGCAGTCCTTTATAAATTTTATCCAGTGGTTTTGTTGTTACCATTTTTGATTGCCCAGCAGCAAGATACCCAACTCTCCTGGCGAGCCTGGAAACGTTGGCTTCCTCCGATACTATTTGTATTCGTCTGTGCGGTTGTGATGAGCATTTCACTTGCATTAAATGTTGAAGGAACGATCTCTCCGTTCAGTTACTTTGGTACGCGTCCGATACAGGTAGAATCTTTACCAGCGTCCATATTATGGATCGCTGATCATGTACTGGTCAAACCTATTCGATACGTCTATACATATGGCTCAATTAACATCTTAGGATCAGGAGCCAGCCTCATCTCTTCCATGTTCAGTGTCCTTGAATTGCTCGGCGTTCTTTTTACGCTCTGGCTCTTATGGCGTCGCAAACTGGATCTGGCAACCGCGTCTCTACTCATGCTTTTAGTCGTCATGGTTACAGGAAAAATATTCAGTCCCCAATACTTGATATGGATACTTCCTCTTATTGCCTACGTAGGCAATGGCAGGCGTAGCTGGTTTATAGTTTGGAGTGCCATCTGTCTGTTAACGACTTGCATTTATCCATTCATCTATAGCATGGCGAAAGGAAGCGTGAATGCTCCTAAAATCGCGCTGTTCTTTCCGACAACAACATTGCGCAATCTTTTATTCGCACTCTTTGTCATCAGTCTCTTTTACATCCATGCTCGCCGTCCAACAGCAGCGATTGCTGCATCCAATAGCGAACAACGAGCAGATCATTGGAACAGGCATCGGTAGGGAAAACGAGAACCTTGCCAATAAGCTTTTTTGTGGTTGAGGGTGAAAGAAGAGGAAGGGTCAGAGTATGCTTCTGTAGATTTGAAGTATTTGAAAAAATCAATGCTAGCGATAAAAGGACAGAAGCAGCAAATGCGCCAGTTCGTAGTTCTTGGGCTACAACAGAAGCCTTAACCAATGCAACGGTAGTGAAACGGTAACTTGACGTTTAAAGATTGTTATGCTAAAATTGTCGGAGTGTAGTATGGAGCCTGCCAATCCACCTGATAAAAATGTGGTGTGTGCAGTGTGACAAAGTAGTCGTGAAGAGGAACTATTAAGTAAACAATCTAAAATTTTTCTTCCAATTATTTAGGGAGGGAGAAATGCTGTCCACGTTCAGTTATGCAAACATCTTACACGCCGTCGGGCAAGTCCTTGATCAGATTGGTGTAAAGAGCATCGCGATCCATGAAGAAGAGGATGGCCTTTTTGTAGAAGGTTTTAATAGTGACGGCCAGCTACAGGTACAGATGCATTACGATATTGCCAGTCTGTACGAATTAGTAGATAGGGCAGATAATCAGACGGCGGAGGTTGCTTCGACACAGGTTACTGGAGTATTGAGCCGCTTCCTGTCTGAACATCACCGCGAGTTAGTCGGGGCGTCACTTTAATACGTTTAGGATGTATGCAGAGAAAGAACCGGGGAATCCTCCGGTTCTTCTAGCTTTGAATATGTGGGTAGGGGGAGTTGGCCACAATCTGTAATTCAGGACATGCGTTCTTCCTGGATATCCAAAACCCCATTGATACAAACCGCCGCTAGCGGACCGCATAGTATTCTCAACGAAGAAATATTTGGCACGAGGAGGTGTTCAACGAAGGTGAGCGAACGACAGTTATCCAATCCCTTGTATTCGCTGTCGTTTTAAGCAGGCGTCAAGGGAAGATACCCTGGCAAGAGTATTTTCCACGGGTGGAGATGCTTGTTACCGCAGGTTAAATCATGAATTCCATGTATAGCCCACCATTCCCCGCTCGATGAAGATACAGCGCGGCAACAGGGCAATTGATTTCTTCTACTTGATTAACTTGTATGAGCTCCATCACTTGTAACTCTTTTGTATCTCTTGTTCTTTCCCAACTACAGAATATACCATAGTAAGTACGCAAAGTAAAGCGCAGACCTCTCGACTTTAATCTTAAAGTATGATATGCTCATAGCTAAAGGATACACTGCTGGTAATCCGAGCACCTGAACAATCATAAATCTTGGCCTGCGCGGTTTCTCCCCATGAGAGGAGAAGGTTGTGCCCGAAGATATTGCTTTATTCATCGATTTTGAGAACATACGTTACAGTATGCTGAATATACAAAGGCGAGAGCCCGATCCACAGGAGCTTATTGCTGTCGCTCGTCGCTATGGCACTGTTATGGTCGCCCGCGCCTATGCGGATTGGTCCAGGCAACCAGAGCCATTTAAGGGCAGCCTGACAGCGGCGATGATCGATCGTGTCGATTGCCCCGCGAAGCAGAGGGATCGCATCCGTATGGGTACGGTTCACTATACTTCGAATACGACTCCCACTGGCTCTCTTGGCTCCTCAAACTATGCTGCTGAACAAGGAACAGGCGCTTTTCCCCGGCAGTGGCCCTCGAGCATCTCGAGTAATTCCGGTTCTCTCCCTGCGATACAACCAGGGATTCTGAATGGTGGTTGGCCAACTGAAACGGAATCATCACTTTCCTTGCACACAGACCTGGATGAGAATCTTCTCAATGAGGAGGAACAACCTTCTAATGAGCAGTATTCTCTCGCAGAGGATCCACAGCGCGAGCCCTATCGGCAACTCCCCTATGCGAATTCCTTTGGTCAATCCAGTCCGACTGGCCCTCTTGGGCAAAGTCATACTGGTCCCTTAGGATATTCCAACTCTGTTCAGCATACTGGTAATACTGGTCACATGCCTGCAATTAACCCTGGCAATAACACTATTGTCCAAAGCACGGTTGTGCAGAGTACAGTCGATCTGAATATGTTGATGGATATTATCGAAACCGTTTTTGATCGCCCGACCATCTCTACATTTGTTTTGATGACCGGCGATAAAGATTTTACTCGTATCAGTGCCCGTTTAAAGTTACGTTTGAACAAAACTGTTATTGTTGTTGGTATTCCAGGAACCGTCAGCCGAGATTTAATTAGTAGTGCGAATCAATTTGTGCCGCTGGTCCCAGGTGGTGTGAGCAGTATTACCGGACAACTTCCAATTGTCCAGATGTCGCCCAGTAACCCACTTGGCTCAAGTACTGGCTCGATGCCCGCCATAAACTTTGCAAATAGCGGATCTCCTTATCAGCAGTCTCCTTATGGCAACTCATCGATGGAGGTCCTTGATCCGCAGTTTTTGCAATTTCTAGATTATATAGACCGTAACTGGTCCTGGCGCACAATTATTGGGGTGTCTAATTTCATTGGTGATCCGGTTAATCCAAAAAATCGCTTCCGTGGACGCTTGACCCGCGAGTCCGCTCGTGAGTTACTGAATAACTGTGTGCAACAGAATATTCTTCTCGTCCAGACCGATGCAACGGGTGCCGAAGATCTCCGCTTGAATAGAGCGCATCCTGGTGTTGATGAAGTACTTAAACAATTTGTACGTTAAAATTACTTACGCTTACTCTACTATGCCTATTCTGTTCCAAATGAATTGATAAGAGAACGTGGGTCCCGGTGAAAATCTCTTCAGGAGACACCTTTCACCGGGCTCTTTGTTGTTTGTATACTATTATTACTATGGCTTGACCATCCTGCCTGTGACAATATCGCTCAAAAAAGAGGAATGTGGGGGAAAACCACAAATGAGGGAGAACGAAGGGCACGCACCTACGTTTTTCGTCATGATTCTCGGTATTGCCCTTCAAGGATGGTCGATAAATTAGAGTGGTTATGATGGGAGATCACGTAATGGATGAATCACGTGTTTCATTTTTAGAACAACTGATTACTAGCCCGAGCCCTTCAGGTTTCGAGCAACCTATCCAGCAGGTAGTGCGCGAAGAGATCAAAAAATATACGGATGAGGTGCGCACCGATGTCCATGGGAACGTCATAGCCGCCCTCCATCCCGAGGGTAGCCCTCGCGTTATGCTGACCGCACATAGTGATGAGCTGGGCTTTCTGATCCGCTATATCGATGAGCAAGGCTATCTTTATTTCGCCCCGATCGGTGGTTTCGATCCTTCGACACTTCCGGGCAATCGTGTCAATATACAAACACCGAATGGCCCTATCCTGGGCGTGATTGGCCGACCAGCTGTCCATACACTGGGCGCAGAAGAGCGTGGGAAGAGTCCTAAATTGGCTGATCTGTGGATCGATATTGGCGCGGCTGACCAGGAAGAGGCGAAAAAATTGGTTCCCCTGGGTAGCGTGGCAACCCGAGCCGCTCAATTAGAACATTTACAGGGCGATGTTGTAGTTTCACGCGCCCTGGATGATAAGGCCAGCCTGTTTGCGATTACGGAGACGATGCGCCGTTTGCATGAGAAACGTGAACAGGTAAAGGCTGGCGTGTTCTTTGTCTCTGCTGTACAGGAAGAGGTAGGTTCCCGCGGTGCTCGTACAGCGGCCTTTAGTGTCGATCCTTTAATCGCAGTCGCGGTGGATGTTACCTTCACCTCTGACCATCCGGGTACATCGAAAAAGGATCTGGGCGAAATCAAGTTAAATGGCGGTCCGGTACTCTCTATCGGTGGCAATATCAACCCTCGTATGTATCAACTGCTCGTCAAGGCAGCTGAGGAAGCGGGCATTGCCTGGCAGATCGATCCTCAAGCGGCCAGCACATCTACTGACACAGATGTTATTCAAGTGGTACGCGGTGGCGTCGCAACAGCATTGGTGAGCATTCCTTGCCGCTATCTGCATACTGGCTCTGAAGTAGCATCCCTGAAAGATATAGATGAAACTGCCGAGCTACTAGCCCGCTTTGTGCTAGCATTAGATCAGAATACCAACGTTATTCCTTAACCTGGAGTGCCGGTTAGAAAATCACGCAGCTTTCTGAAGATCGGCTTGAAGCGGCGGAGAACGAGCCAGAACATGCAGATTATGGACGACGGCACAGCGGCGTAAGGTATTAGAAAACTGCCTGTTGCGGCGCCTCCACGCTGTTTCCAGAACCGATCAGTGGTCAGTTCCTCACCAATTGCTTTCGGAGCCAGATGTAGCCATCTTCCAACGTTGGCGGTAAGGATTGAATCTGTTGTGCGTGTCCTCCTGGTTCTGCTCCGACCACGTGATAGAGCGTCCCGTCTTTGTGTGGCAGCGCGGCGATCACACTCAGTTCCTCGGGTAGAACGTCGTCTGAGGGAGCGAGAAATTGCCAGGTGTGACCAGTAGCGGACTCGATGAGCTGGCGCGTGAGGCCATCGAAGATCAATCGACCCTGATCGAGCACCGCCAGGCGCTCGCAGGTTTGGCTGATATCCTCCACCACGTGGGTTGAGAGGATAACGATACGATCCTCTGCCAGGCGGGCTAACAGGGTGCGCAGGCGAATCCGCTCTTCGGGGTCAAGTCCGGCTGTTGGCTCGTCGATAACTAACACCTGGGGATCGCCCAGCAGCGCCTGCGCGATGCCCAGACGACGTTTCATCCCACCTGAATAGGTTTTGATCTTCCGGCCAGCCACCCCGTTCAGGCTGACCACATCGAGCAGCGCGGCGATCTGCTGGCGGCGCGCGTCGCGGTCGTACAGCCGCTTGAGCAGGCCCATATAGTCGAGGAACTCGCGCCCGGAGAGATCCGGGTAGAGGCCCAACTCCTGGGGCAGGTAGCCCAGGTGGGCGCGCACGGCCTTGCGCTGCCGGATCTGGCTCAGATCAGCGGCTCCAATCATCACACGCCCGCTAGTGGGGCGCAGCAGGGTCGCCAGGATGCGCAGCAGGGTCGTTTTTCCGGCCCCGTTGGGACCCAGCAAGCCGAACATCCCATGCCCAATCTGGAGATCTATTCCCTTTAAAGCCTCGTGAGAACCATACCATTTAGTGACCTGTTCAATTGTAATTTCCATGCCATTTTCGCTTTCTCGTGTAGATCGTCATGAACGCGCATCGTCCAGCAAGCGCTCTTCGCACCTCAGCCACCACCAGCTGCAGATAGCCAGCACCAGGGCAATCAAGAGCAGGGACAGACGGTTCGTCCACCAGTCTGACGCCCCAGCATTCCACGAGGTATACGGAAGAAAAAAGGGATGCACCCCTGCGATGGGGAGCAGGTAGCCGTGGAAGAAATGCGCGCCAGCTAAAGGTAGGGCAGCAATGAGTGTGCCAAGGGCGGCGTTGCCCGTGGTGAGTGCGCTGAACAAGCCAAGTGCGCCCATGAGCAGCACTGGCGCCAGCCAGAATAGCAGGAGCGCAAGTAGACTCTGCTGGCTGGCATAGTTGATCCCGCTGGCCAGCGACCAGCCCAGGTAGGCGGCGGAACTGACCAGCAGGAGCACAAAGGTCAGCGCGGCGCGCCAGCTCACGACATGATACACCCCCGAACGTGTCGCCATAGTCACTTCCAACGAGGGATCGCCGACTACGAGCGAGCTGGCCTGCATTCCCGCGCAGAGTCCAGTCGTGGACTCCAGCACAAAGCGAGCCAGGTCGAGCGCGAGGTTCTCTCCTTGCGCACCCCCTAGGTGCAGTTGCAGCCAGGTCAGCAGTCCTGCAGCCAAGAAACCGAACAGCGTGAGCACAGAGAGCCACCAGTTGAGCAGACGCAGATGATAGCCAAGCAGCAAAGCGGCCTCGCGCAAGGGCAGGTGGTGTGAACTCGCGACCGGTGCGTAGCGCAGTGCTGAGTTTTTCCCCAAGAGGTGTCTCTCACGCGTTTGCATACGACGCGCCCTCCTCGCGATGACGCCGAAATGCCAGACATCCATACGTCAGGCAGAGCGCGACCAGGCCAGTCAGGGTCAGGACCATGATATTGAGCAGAGCTAGCGGCAGAGAGGTCGTAAAGTGTGGATTGGTTGTGGGCAGAGCTGGTACAAGAGGAAAGAAAACCGGATAGACATAGATGCCGTTCGGATTAAAAATGCTCCACATGAGCACGTTCCAGCCCGGAGCGAGGTTGAACAAGAACCAGAGCAGCGAAAAGCCGACCTGGACCACGCGCAGGGGCAGGCAGCTCGCTAGCCAGAAGGTCAGACCAATGGCGGCGAGCGACGTAGGGACATAGACGAGCACAAACGCCAAGAGAAACTTCTGGAGCAACACCAGAGGCCAGCCCAGGAGAAGGGTCATGAGCGCGCAGAGCAGGTAGCCCAGCAGCACCGGCACGAACACTGCCAGATAATTACCCAGAAACTTGCCCAGGACGTAACCCACACACCCCTGCGGCGCGGCGCGCTGGAGTTCAACCATGCCCAGATGCTGATCTCGTCCCAGGCGATCAACGACCAGCAGGGCCGCCACCAGGCCAGAGAACATCACTCCATAGCTCGTGGTGCCATAGATGAGGGCATTGTTGAAATCCTCGGGGGTAAAGTGCAGCTGTATATAGAGCGAGGTGGGAGGCAGATGGTGAAAGTACAGCGCGACCTGCACGGTCAGTAAGAGCAGCAGGCCGGTCGTAACGCCAAAGGCCACCCAGAGCCCCCAGCGCCTCCACTGCATGGCAAGCTCGGCTCGCGTGATGGCCCAGACCTGGCCACCAGCCGCAAGCGAGCCGCGCGAAGGCTCAACGCGAGGAAGTACGATCATTGAACAACATCCTCCTTTTTGCTAAAAATGATGATCCCTACAAGAATTGCCAGGGCCGTAATCTCCACCAGAGACACCGCCCGAAACAGCATGTTCATCCTGAAAAACGCTCCTTTCTTTCGAGGAGAAGGAATGCCAACACCATAGTCAGAATGGCGAGAGCAAAGAGCAGCGGCCCTTGGTGCCAGAAGTGTTCATATTGCTGAAGCCCTGGCGTCGGCCAGAACGGCTGGGGTCCTCCCATCAGAAAGGTCTGCACGCCAGGCAAGAGGCGTAGTCCCCAGAGCAGTATGCAGACCACAAGAGCAGTACTGGTGTTGACCAG
The DNA here is from genome assembly GCF_008326305.1 of Dictyobacter arantiisoli. Classification (GTDB taxonomy): domain Bacteria; phylum Chloroflexota; class Ktedonobacteria; order Ktedonobacterales; family Ktedonobacteraceae; genus Dictyobacter; species Dictyobacter arantiisoli. The sequence goes on from NZ_BIXY01000035.1 coordinate 10,689, forward strand.
AATGCTCAGCAGCAGGGCAATGGCACTGAGACAGCAGAGCGGTGCCAGCCAGTTTGCCAGAAACCAGGCCGGGGTGACAATGCCCTGCACAGCCAGGAACGGCAGCACCAGGCCGCAGTTCAGCAGCAGGTTGTACCCGAAGACCAGACAACAACGCACGCCCAGCACCAGGCGTGGTGAGGTGGGCGTGACCAATGTCATTTCGCGCGCGGGATCGACCTCCCGACCGTAGAGAAAGGCCATACCGAACGCGGTACACAGAGCAGTCAGGAGAGCCGCTGTGCCTGGTGAATGCTGCCACGGGGGCAGATACACCGTCAGGCTGATCAATGGCACAATGACCAGAGGCATCCAGAAAAGTTCGCGACGAATCAGGCGTGCTTGCGCCCGGAAATGCTCTGCGCACACCAAAAGCGCGAGTCCGCACGCTTGCAACAGGCGAGGCAAGTGGAGCCAGGGCGCAAGCTGGTGCGGCAGATCGAGTTGCTGTTCGATCTGCAAGAACAGATCGGCTCGCGGCGCAGGCGTGTGCACACTCACGGTTTGCAGAGCCTGACGGAGTTCCATCCAGTTCTGGACCTCTGCCTGGCAGAAGGCGCATCCAACCAGGTGAGCGTGGACCTTTGCTTGTTCCTCCACCGGGAGCGTGTGGTTGACAAACCATTCCAACTGGTCCACAGGACAATCGGAACGAGAAACAAGGTGTTTATGATGCTGCGTCATACGTCTATGTCTCCCATCCATTGCGAAACAAGGCTGCCTTCAGGGCGTGCCGGGCGTAGCTCAAGCGGCTCTTCACCGTGCCCACAGGAATACCAACAATCGCGGCAATCTCTTTGCACGCAAAATCCTGGAAGAAGGCCAGTTCCAGCACCTCACGATGTTCGGGGGTCAAACAGGCCAGAGCGAGGCTCACCTCCTCGTGGGTTGTCCGGCGTAACAGATCGGCTTCAGGTGTGGCCTGCTCGTCCACCAGATCCATGACCACCTCCAGTTCAAGACAGGTGGCGCTCCCATCCCGGCGCAGCGCCTTGAACGCCTGATGATGCGCGATGCCGAAAATCCAGCCCGAAGCCCGGGCAGTTCCTCGAAAGGTGTGGGCTTTCTGCCAGATAATCACCATCACCTCTTGCAAGAGATCTTCCGCCAACTCTTTGTGTCCGACCAGGTGAAAGAGATAGCGAAAGAGCGGACGCTGAAAACGCGCATACATCTCAGCCAGAGCTTCACGATCTCTGTTTGCTACTCGCAGCAGTAAGAGATAGTCGGAGGATTCTTGATACACGTCTCTGCTGACCCTCTCACATATATATTTGGCAAATCCGCTCTGAATCAACGCACTTGGCCTCCTCATACAGTATGTACCCGAAAAGAGAGAAATGGTTCAAACTGAAGAGAAATCAGAGGGCCAAAAGTCTGGGGAGCATAGGAAACGGCCTGGGAAGAGGCGCGCGAAGAGGTGTGCGGCTACCGCGTCGCAAGCGTTCTCAACGAGAGGATAAGCGGAGAACTGAGCCAGAAACAGAAGAAGCCGCAAACGGTTCCTGATCGAGATCTCTGGAGGAATGGCTTTCTTCTGTTTGAGCTATCTGTGAGAAGTGAGAGCGTGGATGCAGTGACACCTATGATTGCTTGCTCCCATGCTCACAAATTCAGGTTCTGTATTTTCTGACCAGCGCTCTAGATAGAGCAAAGTAAAAAGAGGCTCGCGACCCTGAAATTCAGGATCGCGGCCTCTTTTTACTGAGACAGTGTTTGATTCCCATGCTCTTCGCCATCCTGGTGCATGAGTTTTCGCACCTGCGGTGCTCAAAACTGTTTTTAGTGTGTGGTGCAGAAAAGGTGCATAGCACCTTTTCTGCACCACACACTAAAAAGGGCGCAGGCGCGCAGGCGCCTGCCAGCAAGTGAGCAGCAAGATCCCGATGAGAGTGGGAATCAAACACTTTGTGAGAGACATTTCTCGTTTCGCATGAGATATGTTCACTCGGACCCAGAAGCCTACATAGGTGGCATCTGTTGTGGATACTCGGCCCTGGGCTGGTTATATTGCGATGGCTCTTGCGGTTCCTGCTCTTGCGGAACGCGATACGGATCGGCATTCTCAGGTGCGGCACCAAAAGATGATACCTGATATCCTTCCTGGTACGATTGATATGGCGCTCGCTCAGGCGTTGGCATGGGTTGATAGTACGGCTGCTGCATATCCCTCTGTCCTTCACGAGGCTGCTGATATGAAGCTTGCCCGGTAGGCTGGTACGGAGAGAATGGCGCTTGCTGATTACCAACCCAGGACTGCGAGTAGAGACGACGCGCAAACCAGATTACCGCTAATGCAATGAGTCCAATAAAAATGACATGGCCCCAGAATTGGGTAGGAAACACCCAGAAGAAAGCAAACAGTATCCACGGAAATCCGTAAAATCCTCTATGATATCGACGATGTCTTGGCCGATCATTAAACCAAAACATGGTAATCCTCCTCGTGTCAGTTTGTCCGACGCAATGCTTATGTCTATGCTACTTATTACTAATCGCTATATCCACTATATACAATATAACATTTAATATTTTCTATGTCAAGAGAAACTATTTAAGAGGACTTTTTGATTTATTCAAGCAATAACAAAAAAAAGCGCTATAAGTACTGAAGAAAGCCAATAAGAATAGCAACGACGCCTGATCGCGCTGAATAAATAGTAACTTAAATACTACCCTTGTAAACGCAGCAAGGCCAACAAAATAAAATGCGCACCGACCCTTTTAGTACGCTAAATAAAATACAGGTATGTAAGATCACGAAGAGAGTTTGAAGGAGTAAGAATGAAGGTTTTTGTGCTGGATTATATCTCTGCAAGAAGAATGAGTCTGATTGGAGGGGTTTGTTGGTTTCTCAGGTGATGGCTGGAGTGCAGGGATTCGAACCCCGATTACCTGATTCAAAGTCAGATGTCCTACCATTGGACGACACTCCAATATGCTTTACTTCCCTTATAATAGCTCTTTCTTTGCTGGTTGTCAATACACTTACTCAGCAAATTTTACGAGCTTCAAAAATTCCCTATGGGGTGAGCGGAAGTGGGATTGCAAAGGGAGGCCAGCCTATTGCCGGAGTTTGAAGTGTCCCCAAAAGCTTCCTCTTCTTTTGCCCGCCCCAGGCAGCGAAAGGGAAGCATGGGAAACAACATAAAAAAGGGAGAGAATAGGGCGCGGACCCTTTTCTCCCCATCATCTCAATAACCAGAGATGACACCATATGAGCGAGCTAAGCTTAATGGTTTACACATCAGGGAAAACCCCAACGTTTACTTTTCTTACTATCATTTATAACACAAGCAAGTGCACAAGAATATAGTTTTGTAGTCATTGTCAGAATTTCTTTATCTTTTTTTAATGTGGTCGATTATAACACAACATTAATATATCCAATTGAATGCTATCTATTGCCGAAGCATATATTCCATTGAATTCCTATGAACACCTTAAAATGAAATCATGTCTGTAACACAAAATTGTCCTGTAAGATTGCTAAAAATCCTGACACTGCTTTTATGCAAAAAGATTAAAACCGCCATCGGCGGCAGGAGGATTGCGGTTTCTCCTGCTTGAGAACGCTGTCCCCTTGCTTTTTAACTGGTCGATGACAGCCCACTAAATATATTAGCGAATGGGAGGGCCTTGCTGAATGAAGGCACGTATTTCTTGCAAGGAACCGCGCTCCCAGGTGATGTTTTCAATCCACCAGTTTGTTCCAACCTCTTCATATGCGGAGACCAGAGCGGCATCATAGCCGCGATCCTTGCCCTCTAGTTGTCCCCATTGCACAGTCGCATATGGCTGTGCCTGACGCTCCTCACTTTGCTGGGAGCGTACATAGCGGAAACATTCTCCAACTTGCTCGGGAGTCATTTGCTGCGTAAAGCTCAAAGCTTTGCCAATTGGAACTACGCCATCCCAGCGGGCAGCGCGACGCATCGGCTTCTTATTCGGCCAGACCCCTCCAACCCAGATAGGGACATGTGGTAGTTGTACCGGACGTGGCAAATGGCGCACATTATCCAATTGATAATACTGGCCCTCGTATGAAATATGCTCACCGCTCCAAAGCAATGTCAGGATCTCCAGTGCTTCATCCAGGCGCTCACCATAGGTTTTGCTATCGGCGGCCTCATGATAATTGACATATTCAATACCACCACCAGAACCCACTCCCAGAATAATGCGCCCATTTGAAAGATGATCCAGCGTCGCCACCTCACGCGCCAGTTTCCAGGGCCGCCGACGGGTGACCGGAGTTACCATCGTCCCTAATTTGATCTGCTGTGTCCGCATCGCCATTGCCGCCAGCATAACCCAGGGATCGCCTACTTCATCCCCCCATTTATCGCCAATATGATCCCATAAAAAGAAACCATCCCAACCTGCCTCTTCAGCCTCATGCGCAACCTGTGTTACCAGATGTATATCAGCATAATCGCCATGGCAATTAGGAATTGCAATACCAAATTTCATTCATTGTCTCCGTGCTTCTATTTTGGTCTCTATTATACGACAGTTTTAAGCTACTTTCAGCCACGATCACCCACCGACACATTCACAGCTTCATCACAACACACGGATAGCCATTCTGAAAACACTATCTCATCAAGACGGAAGCCAACCATGACTACTTTAATAGTTTTAGCAAAGTGTAGTCTATATATATGCACACAGATGATGTAAGTATTTATGGCATCGGGAATGAAAGCTTGCTGGATACTTCGATCATTGAGAATATGAAATAAAGCGTCAAGATTCCGCTCTACGCGTAACGATAGAATAGATGTTCGGCCAGAAGATAGTGAAGGAGTCAAGACGGTATGAAAATTGCGCAGATCGCTCCCCCCTGGGTTTCACTTCCTCCACAAGCCCATGGAGGAACCGAGAATGTTATTTATCAACTTGTTGAAGAGTTAGTCGAGCTTGGACATGAGGTAACAGTATTTGCCCCCGCCGATGCCCATACTGCGGCGAAACAGGTCTCCTTTATTCCAAAATCATTGCTCACTGAGGGCGTTCCCTGGCAGGCGAATTTAAAAGCCTATTACCATTTACATAAGTCATTAGAATATGTTGCTGAACATGATTTTGATGTCGTTCATACTCATCTCTCTTCGAGTAGCGATATGTACATCTTCCCACTGGCAACCATGTTGACGACGCCCCATGTGACAACGCTGCATGCCTATTTCCCATTTGATCGTACGACGGATAACTGGATTGGCGATGCGGATCACTATTTCATGGAATGGGCGAACCATGTCTCATTGGTTGCAATCAGTGAAAATGCTCGTCGACGCGTCTCTCATACAACAGGTTTTGTCGGTACTGTGCACAATGGTCTACGCCTCGATCAGTACACGCCAACGGCTCCTTCCGCAGGGGATTACTTTGTCTGGTTGGGACATTTTACGTATGAAAACGGGGCTCATCTGGCGATTGAGGCAGCGAAGTGTGCCGGGGTACCACTCCTCCTCGCGGGCGTGAAAGAGCAATATAACCGAGACGCAATGGAATATTATCGCCATCTCGTTAAACCATCTATTGACGGTGTGCAAATTCGCACGGTAAGACTAGCTTCGACGCGGGATAGGATCAACCTGCTCCGTCAGGCACGCGGATTATTGCATCCCATACAGTGGGATGAGCCATTTGGAATGGCTTTGATTGAAGCGATGGCAACTGGTTGTCCAGTCATCTCCCTGGCACGTGGAGCTGCGCCAGAGCTGATTGATCATGGACATAGTGGATTCCTCGCGCACAATCTCCATGAAATGATCGCGTATATCAAACACATCGATGAAATCCAACGTGAAGATGTACGAGACCATGCTGAACAGTATTTTTCATCCCGCATCATGGCAGAAAAGTATCTGCACATCTATACCAATGAGATTGCAGCACGGAATTTTTCTGCACGTGAAGCTTCACATATCTCAACCCAACCATTGCATCCCATCAATACTCACAATATGCTCTCTGTTTAACAATGGCACTGGCGGTCAACATTATAGCGACCCGGAACAGCTTCACCAAAGAGTATTCAGTGAGGCTGTTCCAGATAGACAAACCTGCTACCGCATGGCACACACTATCAGGCCAGTTTGATTTGCCACCCTGTCTCCTTTTCCAACTCAGTCAATAGATGCATATCAATATTATTTTGCCCATTGGACTGCTTGAAATGCACCAATAAAATATGGCGCATCACATCGACCAATTGGCGTTGCACCACACCATGCTGAGCCAGTCGGGCCTGGACAAACGCCTGCGCATCATGCTCCAGCATAGGCTCTCGCTCTGCGCGCACGTTTTCATTATGCCTTTCTTGTACACCTTCCTGAGCCTGCGATGCGATATAAAAGGCATGTTGGCCGGAAAAATCCAGCAACAAGTTCCAACCAGTCTCTCTGGTAAAACACCGCTGGATTGTTTGGAGCTCATCTGCATCCAGGCTACCAGTACAAGTTAGCCGCAAAGTAAGCTGCTCATGTAAGACGGCCTTTTTCCCGATAATGGTGACATGCGGGGGGAGTAAATGCAATACCGCTTCAACCAATGCCTTTTGATGCACATCTTTATCGATATCAATATTCCAACCTATCTCCTGAGACAGGTGCTCAATTTCCGCACCATAGCGGATGCGTGCCAGTTCAGGAAAATAGAAATGCAACCAGAGGACCAGACGCCGATCATCGACTCCAATCTGATAGAAATCAGGAGCTGATCCAAACGCTTCTACAACACGAAGCATGGCCTGCATCCTAGATACTGCCGGAGCTTTCACCTGTAGAACTTCTTCTAGCGTTGGCTCAACGGAAGATCCACGCAATTCCAAACTCCAACCCGTTTCCTCCAGGAATTTCTGCTGTACCTCCACAACAGCATCCGGGGATATGCTCCCGACACATACAATCCCAACCTTGCGTTTATCTTGATAGATAGAAGGAGTGTCAATACAAGATATCCCTTCAGGCAAGATATACTCCAAAACCTCCTTCAGCGCAGGTGGATAAATGATTAAATGCAAACGGACATTCCAACCAGTGACCTCAGTAATCGATGCCAGCTGGGCTGCGTAGCGCTCTTTAGCAATATCGGGAAAAGTAAAACGGGGCACCAGCGTTCGTGTATCAGCCTCCACCTTCACCCGTAGATAGCCAGGCAATAGCTTCAAGAGATCTTGTGCATAATGTAATGCATCTTCCATCCGATAGGGTTTCTCGGACGTGTGAGCGCCGCCTGCACGAGGATATTGATAATTGCCGGGATAATTATTGGCCGGGATCGACACTGTCGTCGAGCCATAAATCAAAGAGAGCATCCAACCAGTTGTAACCTGGAACTCAGTACGAGCATCATTGATATCCTCTTGCGAATCATGACCATCATAAATGAGGCGGACCACCTTTTGCTGAGAAAGTACCTCTGGAATACCCACACAGACCAAACCATCAGGCAAAGATCTTTTGGCAACCTCGATCAAGGCATCACGTGAAGCCACTGGCACCAGTTTGACAGACCAACCTGTGGTATCTGCAATTTCCTGCCAGAGCGCTGCATACCGCCCACGCGCAATATCTGGAAAGAGAAATGAGAGGATCAAGCTATGCTCATCTTCATTGGACTCGACCTGCATAAAGCCAGGCAAATTATTCAAGCGCTGCTCAGCTACACTTACCGCATCCTCAACACCGGACAGTTTAGGGAGTACAGGTTCCGCAACCGTTTCGGGCTGTGCCTGTGGAACAGCCATGGCCCCGATAGTGATACCAGTAAAGGTTAAATGCCAGCCGGTTAATTCGCGGAAACGAGCCTGTGCTTCTTTCAGCGCCTGAGGAGTTGTTTGTCCGGTCGCCTCAAAATGAATATATTTCGTTTCCTGGTAGACCGAAGGATGGCTCTGGATGGTTGAACCCTCAGGTAAAACCTGACACGCCACCTCCGCAAGCGCATCCTGATGTGCGTATGGAGAGATAGCAATGGTGACGTCGGCCTCCTCAGCCGCCTCGCTTAAAGCCTGCTGATATTTTTTTCTGGCGATATCAGGGAAATGGAACGAGAGAATAACATCTCCACTCTCCGCATCAAAACGCCGCCGATAGAGATCTGGAGGATTACCAATATGCTGCTCAATGATCTGTAAAATGGCTCGACGATCAATCTGCACGCCTGATGACTCATTCTCGTTGCGTTTTACTACCTCTTGCCAGTTCGGGGCCAGCGTATACAACGTCTGTCCCTCTTCATATAATGGCATTTGCTGAACATAAAAGAGGGAGGAAGAACGTTGTACCAGATCCGCTACAGCTAAACGATCAGCCAACGCGTTCGCAGAGACACCTGCCAGTTCACAGAGATCACTTAAGCTATAGGTCGCATTCTCCTGGCAAAGGTTGGCGAGTTTATGCACAGACAACGAACGGCGCAATATCCTCGCCTGACGATTGAGTTCCAGAAGATAAGAAGAGACCTGGCGTTCCTCTAAATGCTCAGGGAGTGGTCCCAACACATCCAGGATTGCTGAATAGGCATAACGAATACGATCCGAAACACCGGGTGCAAATTGCACACGCACAGAGGCTGTTGGCAATAATCCACGGCATAATGCGGGCATCGGGCTCCCACCAAAAGCGACCTGTACAAAGAGCACCTGTCCAATAAGATCACTGAAGAGCTCAGAAGAGATGCTTTTTCCACGTACATAAAACGCTTCTTCCAGCGCTCGATGCGGCATGAAATAGCGCGAACGTGGATCTTGTTTTAACACATCCAGAATACGAGCAATCGTCCCCTCATCAGCATGGCCCTCCCAGATAAAGGCCAGTTCACGTGCTGTGACAATGCGCAATGTCGGAACCTGAGAGACCGCCTGCCAGAGTTTTTCGACATGTTCAGGTGCAAATATGGTGCCCTTTCCCACGCCACTCGTCAATTCAGAGAGAGGAATGACCTTCTGTTGTGTTACCGCAGAATGGATCACGTGGCCGCCAGTAATTGTAAACGCAGAGGCATTATCCGGCAACAATACCTGTGTATCTGTCAGGCGAGCACGCAAAGCTCCACGAGACTCATCATCCCCATGCACCAGGGCAACGTGCTGGGGCTGAAGCGCGGCAGCATAACTTGCCAATTCTCCAGCATCCGCGTGAGCGGACAGGCTATATTTTCCTACCTGACAATGAATAGGGACGGTCACACCATCCAATTCAAGGCTCTCCTGACGATGTTCAGCTATATCGAGTAAGCGCTTACCCGGTGACTCTTCATCTTGATAGCTGGTAATCAGGATTGAGGCCAGTGGATTCGCGACCAGACGCGCTGCATACCAGACACTCGGACCACCCGTCAGCATACCGGAACTAGAAATGATACATGCTGGCTCGCCTGCCAGAATACGCTCACGGTCATGCTCATCCTTAACATAGGTAATGCGTCGACCAGCAAAAGGATAATAGCCCTTGCGAATCTGGCGCATCAAACGAGGTGTCAGGGCCTCTGGCAAGAGATGATACGTGGAACAAACACGGCGCACCAGACCATCAACATAGATAGGGAACTCTGGAATTAAGCCGCGCTGCTGGGCATCAACCAGTAGCAGTAAGACTTCTTGTCCACGGCCCAGGCCAAAACAAGGAATTAAGACTGGCCCACCACGCTCAATTCCTTCAGCTACCGCCTGCGCCAGACGTTGCTCTTCCGCCTGTCGATTGGCATGCAAACGCGAACCATAGGTCGCCTCTAATACTAATAAATCGGGCTTCTCGAGCGGTGGTGGTTGTGCACCGGCCACGGTACGCTGATCCGTCACACTGATATCCCCGGACACGACCAGTGAGCCATCAGGCGCGACAAAGCCAAAACTGACTGCACCAGCGATATGTCCTGCCAGACTGGCAATTACCGTGAGATCTGGTAACTCAGGAATGAGGACTGCTTCGCCAATGGGCAAAGGGCGCACCTGGTTTAACATTCGCTCAACCAGATCATTTGGATAAAGGGGAAGTTCCATCTCTTCCACAGCACGACGCTGCATGATGCGCTGGGCATCAGCCAGCATCACTTCCATCAATAATCCCGTAGCACGAGAGGCAAAGATCGGTGCCGTGGGATACGCCTGATGCAACAGGGGAAGAGAACCGATATGATCGGCATGTGCATGTGTTACAAAAATCGCGCGCACATCTTTACCCTCAAGCAAGGCAAAATCAGGCAAAGGATCGGCACTCCGATCAACACGCACACCAGCATCAATCACGATCCATTGATTGGCGATTTGAACTGCAAGACAACTGGCGCCAACTTCACTGGTGCCACCAACAAATAATACGTGCATAGACAGTCCTTCGTCATACAATGATGATGTAACAGATAAGTACACCACCAACCTAAGCAATCTTTCTATGTACAACTTTTACATACACTGCTTGCTAGAGAGGCACTCTTGCAAACACATATGCGAGTATTTCATGGATATAACACCCTTCATTCTCTGTAGATAAAGACAATGCACCAGTAAAACTAAGGTCTCTACACCGCTGTGGCGACTTTCTCGCGGCACTGTCACAGGAAAGAATGGCGAAGCAACTTTGCAAAATCGATTTCTCTACAATAGACAACCTCTTATTCACTAGAATTGGGGTGAAATAAAATGGGACAGAAAACAATTTCTCTGTTATTATTCTAACTCATAGATTGATACTTTTACAATCTTTTTAATCATAGGAAGTTACTATAAACCTCATACTGCTAATATTTGCAATCCACCCCATACCCGACACATAAATACTCGAAGGATACGTAGCAGCCACCCTTTACGAGTGAATCCCTATGCACACCTCGCTCTACCGCTGTTATGATATGGCTACAAAGCGTGACGGGCGCGATCTCGCCACGAGGCACGGTTTTCGCTCGTCTCCACCCATAAAGGGGTGGCGGCTACGGCTACTTGAGTTTAACTATAGCGGAGTGCTTCGGCCGGGGCGACGCGACCTGCTTGCCATGCCGGAAGGAGGGCTCCAAGAAAGGAGGCGAGCAAAGAGATGGCGACAATTAATGCCAATTGTGACCAGGGAATGCTAAAGGCGAGTCCAGTCTGGTATTGCTCAAAAAAGTTAGCCGCGAAAATATTCCGCGCCAGAATCATGCCCAGCAGCACTCCCAGGATGCTCCCTGAAGCCCCGACGAGAAATGATTCAAGCAGAAATGATAATTGAATCAATGTGCGCGAACTGCCCATAGCCCTGAGCATTCCTATCTGCTGTCGGCGCTCAATCACCGCTCGCGTGCCCGTCAGCGTTAAGGCAGCCACACCCAGGAGTAATGTTAAACCAACCACGGCTAACAGGACATCACTGAGGAGAATACGGGGTCCACGAACCTGCCAGATCACATCTTCCAGTACCGTCGTCTCCAGTCCATTGTCCAAATAGGCTGAACCCAATGCCAGTGAGAGTTGCCGTGCATCCTGACCACGAGCGACTTTAAAATAATAACTCTCCGACTGAGTGGATGGAGGATTACTCGGAAGTACCCCCACGCTTGAGGCGCTATAGGCGGCCCGTGAAATATACAAACCAAAGTGGGCTGCATCACTGTTATCAACAACCCCTATTACGGTTAATTTCGTAGCGGAACGTCCCTGAATACCGATCACCCACAGGGGAACAGCGGGAAATGATGTGTTGTGCTGCGTAATGCCGTCCATCGAAAAGAGATACTGTGGATCAATATTGGGAGGCAGCGCGGGTGCCCGGGTTGTTGAAGTGGTGGGATCATAGACTGCTGAACTATTGGCATCAGATGGCAAGGCACTGCTATCAATCAAAGCATAGTTGGGATGCTTTTGCAGGGCACGATAGACATCCGCATCGCTGGCAAAGCCATCTGCACGTGCCGTAAGATGTGTGCCATATCCCTCAAGGAAACCACCGCTGACAATCTGAGCCGGATACACTGACCAGCGCGGGGAGGGAGCTTCCGGTTGTAGGACCCCGACTGCGGTGGTCTGACGTACACCAATTGCAGTAAAGTCATGAGGATTAATCCCATGCTCAGACAAGGAATTCTGTAAATCAGGCACAGTTTTAAAATAAGCGGTGGCCTGAATGTCATAGCCTCCCGTCTGGGTAGCAATATTGACATAAGAATTTTGCATCGCGTTTGTGATAATTGCCATGGTCGTCATGGCAAATACCACCAGTCCAAACATCACCACGCTTAATCCAGTACGAAAGCGGCGTTGTAAGGGATAGGCCAGAGCCAGATGCAACACGACATAGATACCAGCCATGCGTGCACAAAGGGACAGCAATGGGGCCATCAATACACGAGCATTAGCCATACACGCCCAGACAGTTCCCAGGATCATCATAAATCCAGCGACAAAAAAGACTTCAATGCCACTCTGAAAACGAGGTAAACCCAACGATCTCAGAATATCAAATGGTAAAGCCCAGTACGCCATCAACGCCAGACCAACCACAGCAGCAAAAAGACCATCAATAAGGCTCGACCAGCGATAGAAGTTATCAGCTTGCGGTTCGGCATGAGTATGGAGCCACCGTAATGTCAGGCCCCGCAACAAGATCGCTTTTAGCAGTAATGCTCCACCGAATACACAGAGGGACAATCCCAATGAAAAGGGGATGATCTGAAAAGTGAGCAAACCCAGACGGAGCAGAAGCATACCGATCAGACAGGGGATAATACCTGCGGTCATCAAAGTAACCAGAATACTGAATAGCACGGCTGGCAAATGCTCAAAAAGGATTCTGCGTCCACACCGCCAGTTTGGTCGTCCAGGACGCAAACACAGCCATAATTGTTGCAGCAATTGACTGATACGCTGGCCCTGTTCACGCAACGAAAACCGAACCGGGGTCGGCTCTGGCAAATCCCTGATCGCCTCAATTACCGTCATGCGACTCACCAACCAGGCTGAAAGCGCAATTGATCCAAAAGTAAAAATCAATCCCAGGCAGTCGGCCAGTGCGAGGCTATGGATTTGCCAGTTAAACTTGAGTGGAAAATTAAAACGAGCGAGTACAGGACCAAGGAAATAGATTAAGACAGCCCCCAGGCCAAATCCTGTCAATAACCCGATGAAGGATGCAAGCAGATCATAAACACAACCTTCAAAAAGATACGTTATTATCAAATGGTGCCGCTGTACCCCGATAGCACGCGCAATGCCCATCTCAGTGCGCCGTTCCGCCGCTAACAGGACAAAGATCAAAAAGATCAACAACAAACCAATTGCCAATGCAAACAAGGCAAAGAGCGAGAAGATCCTCGAAAAAATCTCTTGCGCTTGCTGGGAATTTTGCACGCCCTGCTGCTTTACCTGAATAACATGAACATCAGCAGGAAGCCAGGCATTCAATTGATCCTCTACCTGACGGGACAGAGATATACCATTCACGCCACCACCGCCACGATTAGCAATCATAATTTGATTGATACGCCCGGCGTCATGCTCAATCGTCTGAAAAGAATGCAGATTACTGATCAAGGTGGGCTGATCACCCACAATATTGGTATTGCTAACAATGGCCCGCACCGTCATCGTGTAGCGCCGTCCCGGCCAACTTGCCGCATAGAGATATAAACGATCTCTAACGTGAGCATTTAATAAGGTGGCACAGGTTTGATTGAGATAGACGCTATTATCCGCCAGGGCAGAAATGGGACGTTGCCGCTGAGTAGAGAGATCAGTCAGGCCACCAAAACCTCTTTCACTGCCAGGTAAGACAGCCAGCACCCCAACATTTGAGCGCACCTGACGCGATGTCTGATCAGCAATCAACAAATTGCTCTCTTTCAGATCCGCTCCAACCGCCGCGATTGCTGTGACATGTTGAGCGCGCTGCTGCACATCATGATAAACAGCTTCTGGATAGGTGCCCAGCGCTCCATGTCCTCCCTCGATCAGTTCATCAATATTTCCCCAATTATAGACTGCGACGCTCTGGACAGTGGATGTCATGACATCGCCCGCCGCAGACACGCTGGATAAGAGCGTCGTGGAAAGCATCAATGCGAACACAATCAAACTCATCTGTGCTCGCCGGCGTGTCACATTGCGCACGCCAATACGAAAAAAGATGAGATTGCCTGCTATTAGCAAGAACATACTGACGACGATGACACCTGTCATCACCAGGAGCACAGAAGTCAGAAGTTCAATTGGAATACCAAAAAATTGTGTCATGCTTTATCTATCTGCAAGCTATGATAAAAGATAGCAGCTACCTGGGCATATCCACGCTCATTGGGATGAAAACCATCATCGCTAATATACTCTGGATGACCCGCCAGGCTCTGCCATTGCTGATAGAGATCCACCAGTCTGATATGCTTCTGCTGGACTGCGCTGGCGATAGCCGCATTATAAGCTAGAATTGTAGAGCGTAGCGCCTGCACATCACTCTGTTGATAGCGTGGCAACAAGGTAAGATCTGGTACATTCGCTACGGCGATCTGCGCCTGTGGATCAGCCACACGCAAACGTTGCAGCAACGATGTCAAATCCTGACGATAACTCGTCACGGGCACCTGATCGACCAGATCATTAACGGCTAACCAGACCGTAATCAGATTCGCATGGGTATCCAATGCCACAGGTAACTCGATAGTCAGCACATCATGGGTGGTGATACCGGGGACCCCCAGATTAATCAAACGTGCGTCTGACCCCAATTTATGGAGCAGATCCGCAGGCCAGCACTGTGTCGCGGGATCATCGGCCCCGGTCCCAAAGGTATCCGAGGCACCAATGGCTACATACGTGATATGTGTATGAGGAGCAGTTTGCAGAGGGATTGACAGCAAAGGAGCAGTGATGGGGGCGCAAGCCGTTAGCAAGAGAATAGCGCTACATAAACAAAAAAAACTGTTGAATAAAGAGCACTTCATCGCAAAGGATGAACGTAACCTATTCAACAGTCTCTGGTACAATATTGGACCCGCTATATGCATGCTCTATACCTTCTGCATAACCCATTCAGTATGAAGCCATCCATATAAAATGTACGCTCTACAAATCACCACACGCCAGATGTCTTTAAGTTTCGTACAGTAACGTATTCAGGCATTCTACCGGGTTAAAGAAGCAAAGATCCACAACTTGTCAGTGGATCTTTTTCAAGATCGGGCCAAAAGGATTTACCAGCCGCGAGCGGTAATCATAGCACTCACAATAGAGACCACCGCAAAAAGGGCAATGAAAACAATTGTCGCGTTAAAAACGAGGCGCTCAACACCGCGACGTGTCTTAAAAATAGAACCGGCGCTACTGCCACCAAAGGCACTGCCCAGGCCAGCTCCACGTACCTGTAACAAAATAAACACAACCACGGCTACGCTCAGAACCATCTGAATAATGCGAATAGCCGGAATCCACTGTTGCAGCAAGAGCGTTCCTCTCTTTCGTGCTAACCCATATCAACCAGAAATGAAACAATTTCTGAGAGATTATATCATAATCCCTTTCAGCCGTCGAGATAACTTGCACCAACCCAAAAAGATCCCTGATACTAGAGAGAGAGAATGCGCATGAGAGAATGCACATTCCAGAGTCCAGAGATTTTTTTGTCCCTATTTTTCAACTGGCACATGCTCTGCTTCGACAAAACTCACCTGTGGCGCATCAGTAGCCGATGAGGGAGTGGTATTACCCACACGTTGCTTTAACAGCATAGCCAGTGCGGGCCAGCCATCTTTCCAGGGAGACAACTTTTTATCCTCGCGTGGATAATAACTGATCGGCACCTCAAAAATACGATAACCGGATTTAAGGATGCACGTTGTAATTTCTGGCTCAATCTCAAAACGTCGACCGGTCATAGGTAAAGCATGAGCGACGGCTCCTGGCATCAGTTTATAGCAGGTCTCCATATCATGGATACGACTCCCAAACAAGATGTTAGTGAGTACAGTCAAGAAACGATTGCCCCAACGAGTGGTAAACTTCTGCTCGCTCAGATTGCGATAACCATAGACCGCCACCTTCTTATGTCCCGCGCGGGTAGCATCTTCCCATTTACGCACCAGAGGAGGAATATCCAATGGATCATATTCCATATCCGCATCTTGCACAGTCACTAAATCGCCGGTTGCCAGACGGAAACCGGTGCGTAAGCCTGCACCCTTTCCTTGATTATGCTCATGGCGTACATAACGATAGGTATCAAAGGGAGCCTTTTGCCGAATTTCCTGCAAAATCTCCCAGGTTCGGTCTGTTGAAGCGTCATCCACTACAATTACTTCAAGCGTCAATGGTACTTGAGAAAGTTTTTCTAGAATAAGAGCAACTGTCTTTTCTTCATTATAGACAGGAACAACAACAGAAATAAGCATTTAATAGACCAACCTTCCAAAGGATAAAGTATTCTCATTAAAAATAACTACAAAAAAGTAAATCCATATTGACTAGACGAACGAGTATGGATATAGAAACAACACTCACTATCTATAGTATAAAATAGTTATAGACCGCTTGAGGTTATTCTTTTACATGCAACAAGACAAGAAACAGATGAAGCAAATAACCAGATAAAATCTCATACAAGTTCTCTATAGACAAGTATTTTTCCGGCCTGCTCGTTTATTGTCCATCGCTGATTATATCTTAAATAGAGCGTAATGAAAAAAAGTAGGACCAAAAATACCCCTCCACCATGCAAGAGAAAAACCTGTTGACCCACAAAAGCCGTCTCTTGTAGAACACTTATCCGTATGATACAATAGAATCCGGGCGAGGACATTTGGTCCCCGCCCGAACTTATGTGAGAGAGTATTACAGTTATGGAAATTTCCTGGCTTGGCCACTCTTGCTTTCAGTTACGTGGCAAAAACGTCAATTTAATTACTGATCCTTTCACTCCTCAGCAAGAAAGCGCGGAACCACCCGCAACGCTGAGTAAGATTAACGCCTCTATTATTACCATCAGTCACAATCATCCAGGCCATAACTATGTACAGGGTGTGGGTGGGAATCCACGCGTTGTACGTGGACCGGGTGAATATGAAATTAACGAAGTGCTAATCACTGGTGTTGCCTCCTACCATGATGATGAACATGGGAAAAGTCATGGGCGGAACACTATTTATGTCATACATATGGACGATCTTGTGATCTGTCATTTAGGCGATCTGGGTCACGCATTAAAAGAAGAGCAGTTAGAAGCCGTTGCAGATGCCGATGTGTTGTTAGTACCCATTAGTGGCGGGAAATCGGTCACAGCAACTCAGGCTGCGGAAATTATCAGTCAGGTTGAGCCGCATGTGGTTATTCCAATGCACTATCATCCAACACCCGATGAGCAGCGACCGGCTCAATTAGATAAGTTTTTCCGCGAAATGGGCGTTGAAGCAATTGAACCACAACCCAAATTTACCGTTACCAAGAATTCACTGCCAGCCACGATGCAGGTTGTGTTACTAACACCACGGTAAGTACCGTGAAGAGAGTATCACTGTTTCAATTGCTCAAGGCAAGGCTCCCGATATAAGGAGAAAGCGAAGCTATGTCAAAATTCATCTTTGTCACAGGCGGTGTGGCGTCATCAGTAGGAAAAGGTATCAGTGTAGCCTCACTCGGGCGTCTCCTCAAAAATCGCGGAGTCTCCGTCTCGCTCATGAAATTGGACCCCTACATCAATGTCGATCCCGGTACAATGTCCCCCTATCAGCACGGTGAAGTTTTCGTGACAGAAGATGGCGCGGAAACAGACCTGGACCTCGGTCACTATGAGCGGTTTACCGATGAGCCATCGTATCAAACCAATAACGTGACCACAGGCCAGGTCTATGCCTCGGTGATTGGGAAGGAACGACGCGGAGAATATCTCGGCGGTACGATTCAAGTTATTCCACATATCACCAATGAGATTAAAGATCGCATACGTGCGGTGGCTCGCCATTCAGATGCGGATGTGGTAGTGGTTGAGGTTGGCGGTACCGTTGGCGATATCGAGGGTGAGCCCTTCTTAGAGGCCATTCGCCAGATGCGTAAAGACGTGGGACGGCGCGAGGTGCTCTATATCCACGTGACCTTACTGCCCTATCTGGGCGCAGCCAAAGAACTGAAAACCAAGCCAACACAACATAGCGTAAAAGAGCTACTACGCGTTGGTATTCAGCCCGATGTTATTTTATGTCGTTCCGACTATGCTGTGCCCGATGAGTTACGCGAGAAGATTGCGCTGTTCTGTAATATTGAGGAAAAAGCGGTCATCGGGATGACAAATGCCGATACGATCTATGAGGTTCCTCTGTTGCTGGAACAGGCCGGTCTGGGTGAGTATCTGGTACAGGAACTCAACCTGCCCAAGCATGAACCACATATGGAAGAGTGGAGCAATCTGGTGTCGCGCATCAAGAGCCCACGTCCTGAAGTAACCATCGGTCTGGTCGGCAAATATGTTGAATTACATGATGCCTACCTCTCAGTCGCCGAATCTCTCCATCATGCTGGCTGGTTCCATGATATGGATATCCATATCAAATGGATTAACTCAGAAGCCCTGGAACAGATGGGTGATAACTACGAAGAGGCATTAGAAGATGTCTCAGGCATTGTCGTACCTGGTGGCTTTGGGCATCGCGGTATCGAGGGTAAAATCAAGGCGGCTAACTATGCACGCCGCAACAACATTCCTTATTTAGGACTTTGCCTGGGTATGCAGGTTGCGGTTATCGAATTCGCGCGTAATGTGCTTGGCATGAAAGATGCCAATAGCTCTGAATTTGATCCCCAGAATAGCAATCCTGTCATTGATCTCATGAATACACAGCGCAATGTGTCCGATAAAGGTGGCACGATGCGTCTGGGTAACTGGGTCTGTTGTCTGATGGCTGGTACAAAGGCTCACGAAGCTTATGGCGAGCCGATTGTGTTTGAGCGACATCGCCATCGCTATGAATTCAATAACGACTATCGGAAACGCATGGAAACTCATGGATTGGTTGTCAGTGGTCGCTCCGCTGATAATAGTCTGGTAGAGGTTATTGAACTGAAAGACCATCCCTGGTTTGTCGCCTCGCAGTTCCATCCAGAATTCAAGAGTCGCCCGACGCATCCACATCCACTGTTCCGCGATTTTATCGGGGCCAGCGTGAAGTATCATAAGGGACAGCAGGATACTTTGGCGTTGGAACCCAGCAAAGTATTACCCGACTCACGGGTAGAGCTATAAAACTGAAGAGTTGTAAAAAACTATGATGTACTTGAGCCAACTGCTCGGTGAGCCTGTTGTCGATCAACAGCAGGTACGTGTGGGCAGAATCATTGATATATTCGTGTTGGCAGCGCAGGTAGGCCAGAGTGACGCGGTCTACCCCAGCGCGCTGCTGGTGGATGTCGAAGACAAGCAACCTGAACGGATAGCGCCTGTTGCACTGGAGCGTAAGGATGGTCAGTGGCAGTTGCGCGCTTCCCATAAGCAGTTCGCTCAATCATTGCCCCCTTCCCAGGAGGAAGAGATTCGCCTGGCCCAGGAGGTGCTGGATAAACAGATCATTGATCTTGAGCACAAGAAAACGGTGCGGGTGAATGATCTGTGTTTCAGCGATAGCTGGCAGATTCTGGGTGTCGATAAAAGTCCTTTAGGGCTGGTACGCCGCCTGGCCCCGGCCTGGTTATCTCATGCGATTAACCAGCCCACCACGACAACCCTGGTTCCCTGGGAAGATATCGAGTTAATTCACTCCTCCACACGACATAGAGATGATCCAGAACATCCTACAAGCGAGTCACAAATCATCCAACAACAGGCAGTACCACCTGCACCTGGCTCGTTTACTGGACACCTCTCAGAACTTCATCCCGCAGATATCGCCACGATTGTCCACCAGATCACCGTTGAGCAGGGGACGCGCTTGATCGAGCGTCTTGATAATGAAACTGCCGCCGCGACCATGGAAGAAATTGCCACCGAACGCCAGGCACAAATCCTGGAAAACCTTGCTCCAGAGCGAGCCGTTGCTATTCTGCACGATATGAGTCCCGATGAGTTAGCAGATCTGCTAGGACAATTGCCCGAAGATCGGCAGCAAGAATTGTTACGACAGTTAAAGCCGGAAGAATCGGAAGATGTACAGGATCTTTTGGAATATGCTTCTGATACGGCTGGTGGCTTGATGACAACCGATTATATTGTTCTCAATCAGACACGCACTATCCAGCAAGCACTGGAAGCGGTACGCTTAAATATCATCAAAAATGATGTCCGTATCGCCTATCTCTATTGTGTTGAGGATGAGACACAGGATGAGTGTCAGCCATTGGGAGTTGTTTCGATCTGGGATCTGATTGTGGCTCAACCCACTCAATTACTACAAGAGATCATGGAGACCAATCTGATCTCAGTACAGCCAGACACTGATCCACGTACGGTGGCTGAGACACTGGCTAAATATAATCTCCTTGCAGTTCCTGTAGTGGGTGAAACAGGCATCATAGAAGGCGTTATAACCGTAGACGATGCCCTGGATGTGCTGTTGCCAGTTGAGCGTCGCCGCAAACCGATACGCATGTATTAGCCAGAAACGCAACCATTGCTCAGCCTAAAGAGAAACTGGCCAGTCCATACATTTTAGTACGCTGGCAAGAAGATATTGTCTTGCCATGGCGCATATGCTTCAAGGTACGTACCAACTCAAATCCAGAGCGTCGTAGCAACTCAACTCGGCTGGGAGAAGATGAAGGGCTGGAGATTTGCAGTCTCGGACGGCTGGTAGAACGCCAGTGTCCCACAGTATCCTCCTCAACAAAGCCGGTGCGTTCATATGGGGCGTAACTCAAGCATTGTAAGACTTCCTGCCTTTTCTATAATTCCATCAAATAAGCCATGCTCCTAACGGAGCACCCTGAACCATGAAATTGCTCCCAATTTCAGAGAAATAAGAGGATGTATGAACAAGAACGTAGGCATCGCACGAAGCGTCAGCGTAGGTCGATGCACCCTTGCTCGTACGACGCTCTCACCCCAAAGCTCCAGAATGGCCTACGGGCGAGATGGTCGTACGTGAACGGGAAAGCGCACCTCGGTTGCGACCTCGGCACGCACCTACACTTCTCCCTCATCATTGCAGGTGTTTGAACTGTATTGGGAGACACCCTGAACCATGAAATTGGGAGCAATTTCATGAGAATAGTTAGAATGAACTCAGGATCAGGATTGGGGGCAGTCGGAAGAGTTGGCGGGTACCGTAGTCTCGAGCGCAGCTAATACCTGCATGATATCCTCACATACCTCGATCATGGTTTCGGGCAACCAATCTTCCGGGTGTGGCTCATCAACAAGCAGCAGATGCTCAAGCTCGTTATCCCCGATTTGAATCTGTATACTCTCTTCTTCTGTATCAGAGTTATCGTGCAGACCACTCATACCGGCAGGATGCCAGATCGGAAGTTCGACGCGCTGCTGCAAATTTAATACTTCTGGATACAAACGATTCTCGCGCAAGACCATACTTACAGCAGGACGTGTCTCGGTTGTACGACGGCTATGCTCACTCGCCTGCAATTTTACCAGTTGCGAGAGGGATACTAACGCATCATCCGGTATAGCGGTCCCATTCAATGCCAGTGAATACGATAGATCAACAATCAGAGGAGGAAGCGAACTCGTATGCAAATGCGCACAATCTTGATCTGCATCATGGAAAAACTCACAGGTGCCAGTGGCGCCGTCATTGGAAAGAGCGGTATCCAGCACACCCCAAGAGAAGGAGGCCAGGCAAGAACTCCGCGTCTCCTCCTCCTCACAGGAACCTGTATGGCAGACACACGAAAACTCACGTTCCATTGAACGCGTATTTAACCAGAATTCCGGGTGGGTAGCAAGACCAAGATCACGAGCCGCTTTGATAAACAATTCGGTCATTTCTTCATATGTTACCAATTTAAGCTCCCTCGTGCCTGTAGCAGGCACTGTAGTGACCACATAGCAACTCAACAATGTCTATGTTCATTTATATTACCGGGGGAAATCGCACGTGTCAATAAATAGTTTGATCCGGGGACCAGAACCCTTCCACAAAAAAACAGGACATCCATGTTGTAGGATGTCCTGCAACGCTGCTGTACTTACCGATTAAAGCATTGGACGAATAGAGAGGATAGAGTAGGTCGTCACGCCGCCAGGAGTTGAAACACTTACCTCATCGCCTTCACGATGTCCCATAAGAGCTTTGCCCACAGGAGACTGATCGGAAATCAAACCTGCTTTAGGATCGGCCTCAAAAGTCTCTACAATATTAAAGATGCGCTTGGTGCCACGATCTGTCTCCACCTCAACCTGCATACCTACACCTACAATCCCATCTTTGTTCCCGTGCATATCCGGTGTCATAACTTCAGACAAGGCAAGGCGCTGCTCAAGCTCAATGATCTCACCTTCTAATTTAGCCTGGTCATTTTTCGCGTCTTCATATGCACTGCTTTCGCTTATATCGCCCGCTTCCTTTGCTTCATGAATATAATCGGCGATCTCGCGGCGTTTCACATTGCGCAGATAATCTAGCCGCTCTTTCATTTTCGCAAAGCCCTCAGGCGTTAAACGATAGATTTTGCGATCAGATGCATCACTCTGTCCACCAATACTCATAGTAAAACTCCTCCTGGTAGTGAGGCTCTCGACCCAAACGGGTCCATTCCCGATCTCTGCCTCTGATTACTTATAAATGTTCGTACAGGATTCATCACTCTTCTTTTTTTCGCTTGTTTGTGCTGCTTTTGGACCTATCCATTCATGATCATCCCATCCAAACTTCAGGCTGTCAGGCCTTCAGACAATGAGAAGCACATCATACTACAATGCTTTTGCTTGCAAGCTTTTGACAAAAAGAGGATGAAATATGCGACAGCATAGAGAATGCTTACGCGTCTTGCTACTTGATGCTGTCTCTTTCCTGTTAATCGAGGCGGCATAACTCCACGCCTCGGTGCAACGCGAAACGCAGATGCTCAACACACATGAGGGAGATTATACGTTGAGAATTACGGAACGTCAAGTGATTTGCCTCGCTTTTTCACGAGTATGAAAGAACTTGTTTCAACTCGCATCCCGCGACAAATTCGACTGCAAGGTGCATCCGCTACCGATTATTCTACATCCTATCTCAGTAGAACCATGCTCAAGATAACCCTCTACGCGCTTAATTTATCATAACACTATTTAGCAGCCACAAAGCGGAAGAGTCGTGTGTTACACACTGGACAAACACCTTCCATTGCATTGCGCCCATTCTTTGTAACAATTTGTTTAGGATTTTGCATTCCACGTTTGATCCGACATTTGACACAGTAGGCTTCAGGTGCCACAAGGGACTCCTCTGTTGCCTGCTCCAGAGACTCAGGTTCCACAACAGCTGGCTCTACCTCTTCCTCTACAAGCCTTTCAACTGGCTCTTCTGCCGGTAATCCCACGTCAACAACATTGACCACAGCGTCTGTCTCCGGGATATTCACTACCGGTGGCAGAGCTTCCTCTCCCGGAATTGTCTTTTCCAGGGATGGCGTAGCCTTGCGGGTATACCACAGTTGTAGACAGAAAATACCTAATGCGATCAGTGCAAATAACCAGACAAACGGACGACCAAATTTCAAATTTATAGATTTACCCATATACTACCTCCATATCTACTACAACCAACCACAGCAAAAATGATACTGCCAGTGGAAAGTATAGCTGAAATACTCATTATCCAGGCTTTTTTTCACACGAATAGCAGAATAGAACTATCACTCTCGCCATTTCATCTGCCATACCACAAAATGAGCATTCCAGGGAAGCGCTACGAAAAACAGGACACTGGAAAGGCCGATTGTTGTCTCAACACTTGCTTGCTCGACAGGGCATTCCAATACTCATGAGTGGGAGTAGGATGCCAGATCCAACGTATTCGAGAGAAACGGAAAATCAACGTAGCGGCCACCCGATTTTTTCCTTTTCATTTTTCTACCATTTTCATTGGTAAAAAATCACGAACGGTGGCAACTCTTTGGTTTCGGGTTGTCGCTGAAGGCTACACAAAAGAGATTTGGAAGACCCTGCTTGCTTGCTGATACTCTAGCCAATTCATAAGAACAAGATTATAATGTGGCTGGCACCGCATGTTTATCAAACAAAGGAGAATTCGATGTTCAACATCATCGGTTCGCTTGTCACTACGGCAATTATCGCTTATTTATGGGGTTCTATCCCTGCTGGCTATTGGATGGGACAGATCATCAAAGGCAAGGACTATGATATTCGTGATCATGGGAGTAAAAAGATTGGGGCAACCAATGTACAACGCACTTTAGGGACCGGGCCCGCAATCATCGTGCTCTTTATTGATCTCTCAAAAGGGATTGGTCCTGCTCTGCTGGCGACGTTTGTACCCTTCTTTTATGGTTCGGGCTGGGGTATTCTCGTTGCCGGATTGGCGGCTCTACTAGGGCATTGCTTCCCAATATTTATCGGCTTTAAGGGGGGACGCGGTGTGCTGACAGGAGCGGGCGTCATTCTCGTTTGCTCACCTCTTTCATTCCTGATCACTGCCATTACAACTATCGGCACTATTAGTATTTGGAGATATGTCTCTCTTGGCTCGATTGTTGGTTGTGTGACAGGCATTGTGCTGGGCATCGTCTTCTATCTTGTTGGATTGCTTCATCCCGGTTTCTTTGCTGCCGTGAGTCTGCCACAAATGCTTTATATGCTTATCGGACCAGCCTTAATTATTCTTTTTCATCGCGATAACATCGGGCGTCTGCTAGCGGGCAAAGAACGCAAGCTCGGACAAAAAGCAGAGAATGTCCCGGCCAGCGCAACAAAATAGCGAGAAGAGATTTCTCTTCTCGCTTTCCTGCTACCATCCGCTTAATGAGCGGTTGACTCATCACTGCTACGCAGGAGCGGCCAGCCTCCACGCAGATATTCAAGGCCCGAAAAGATCGTCCAAATCGTAGCCAGTATCAATAAGACATCGGCAAGGAGTAACAAGAGTTCCGCTGCGTTCACAGTGTGGCTATTGAAGGTAAGCATGTACGGAAAAATGGACAACATATGTGCGCCCAGACCTTTAGCTAGCAACAGGGCACCCAGAGCTAGCAGTGTGATAAAGGTCTTCTGCTTGCCCCACATGCCAGCCGGAATGACCTTCCCTTTCGCTGCCGCGATTGAGCGCAGGCCAGAAACCATAAACTCACGTGCCACAACAATAAAGACAATCCAGGGAGGAACCAGACCCATCGGCACCAGCGCAATCATCACAGCAGATACAAATACTTTATCCGCCGTCAAGTCAAGGAATACGCCCAGCGAAGAGACCACTTTAAAGCGCCGCGCCAGATAGCCATCCAGATAATCAGTGACCGACGCCAGGAAAAAGAGGACCGTGGCGAGCAGGAAGGCCCATGGTTGGTTGACCAATACCAATATAAAAACCACGACAGTGGCAATTAATCGGCTTATACTCAATATATTCGGGAGATTACGCATATATACTCCTCATCGTGAAACCACCCGCCTGTAGCGGGCAACTTCTTTGTTCCGATAGTATGTATATCATCACAGCTCTGGCTTTTCTGATGCGAAGCCTCGCATAGCTATCTCTGCCGCTTACTCCCCATCTTTCAGACAGGCGCTGATGATATGCTTGACGAGACACTACTCTCTTACGCCCTACCGTCTCTCATAGACACAGCAGTATGGTAGATTAAGCAACAGTCACAAGCAGTGCCCGCTAGCTCATCCTACCTTTTCTTCGTGCTACGGCAATAATGCGTATTATATGCGAAGCCAACCAGGGTGTACAGACAAGCAAAAGCCCGTTATGCTTTGACCGCGACAAGAATATCCCGTTTTTTGATCACACGATCTACAGGATGACTGAACTGTGTGTAAGGCGCGTCATTACGTACCTGCAACTGCGTGTGTTTCTGGAATAAAGCCACCAGCGCCTCACGCTCAATTCGCGTGGCATTCCAGGCCAGAGCAACTGTCCCACCAGGAAACAGCATCTCTTCCCAGACGGGCAGGGCTTTACTCAACAAAGATGAGACCTCACCAAGGTGCTGGATGCCATAGGGCAAATCCCCTACAATCGCATGCATATGTGGTCCACCGACGACTTCACGCATATGGAAAGCAGATTCTGCCGCGTTGCCATGCGCCAGCACCAGATGATGCGCCTGGCCTTTGCGCCCAATCTCAAATTGATAGCGTCGTCCACTATGGCGCCCACGCTCATCAGTCTCTTTGAGATGGATATGCTCGCTGGCTAAATACTGACGGATAAAGACCGCCGTTGAATCCACATCTTGCCGTCCCAGATCGATGCCAAAGGCATCGTAGCCCAGTGCCAGAGCTAGAAACAGCGTCGTACCACCGCCGCTTAGGGGATCTAAGATACGTAGCCGCTGACTGGTCTGTGTGGGATCTTGTGACCGATAGTGACCTGCGAAGAGGGCCGCATTCAAGAGGACACGTGTAAAGGTTTCATTCGTCTTCCCTTTATAACGCCGTGCCTCAGCCATCTCAAAGGGCACAAAGGGAGTAAATTGAGGTTCAAGCGGACGCAAGAGTGGTCCAGCGATATCACCAACCTGTTCAAAATACTCATGTGCCTCGCTAATCGCTCCCAGCCGAGGAATCAGATGCTGCAAGAGCGGCAAACATTCGTCGTTGGCATCCTCAACCGTTGCCAACAAATAGGCCTGTCCAGCCAGTGTTACCGGCTGAAGCGTTTGTATCATCGCCCCCAGCGGACTCGCCAACACTTCAGGCGTCGCCAGGATAGCAGTCATATGCGCGTACTGTGTACTGCGTTGTGGTGTAATCTTGAGCGCTATTTTCATACCTTGCAGTATAACATAGCCCTGAGGCAGTTCCTAGCACTGAATCGTACACCTGAACAGAGGGATTGTCCCTTCCCTATTCAGGGACAAGTTAGTACAATACAGAGAGACAACCAGAGAGATACACCATACATAGAATGAAGAGCCTGGAGGATGTTGTATGCATATCGTCACTGTTTCAGAGATGAAAGAACTTGAAGACCAGGCAGGCCAAAAATATGGCCTGACCTCGCCAATCCTTATGAATAATGCCGGTCAGAGTGCAGCCGAAATTTTTAAAAGCAAACTCCTTCCCCATCAAAAACTTACAGGATTACGCATACTCTTCCTGATTGGCCCCGGCAACAATGGTGGTGATGGGCTGGTGATGGCTGATCATCTCCAAAAAGCGGGAGTAATCATCAGTTGTTACCACTGGAAAGAGCATACACTGAACATTCAGGGCAAAGAATGCATTGAGGCAGATACTGCCTCGATCCTGGAAACGCAGATCCAACACGCCGATTACATTATTGATGCCTTACTGGGTACAGGTCGTTCACGTTCTATGGCTGACGATATGCGTAGCTTACTGGCCCGCGTCAAACAAGAGCGGACGCAACGTCCACACCTGCGTATCATCGCCATTGATCTTCCCAGTGGGCTCAACGCAGATACCGGCGAGGTCGATCCTGGAAGTATTGAGGCCAATAGGACCATTACATTGGCCTGTCCCAAACAGGGCTTTTTCTTTTTCCCGGGACGCGATTATATTGGTGAGCTCTCAGTAGGCTCTATTGGCCTACCAGCCGAACTAGAAAGCCCTCTTCGAACAGAAATGCTCAGTGGGAAGCTTGTTCACACATTACTCCCTGAACGCCCTCTCAATAGCAATAAGGGGACCTTTGGCAAAGCGATGCTCCTATGTGGCTCACTCCCCTATCCAGGTTCAGCCTATCTGGCAGGCAGTGCCGCGGGACGGGTAGGTGGGGGATTAGTCACGCTGGCAGTCACAGAGAAGATGCTCTCGTTTTATGCCAGTTCCTTCCACGAAGCCACCTTTGTCATCCTTCCAGAAAATGATAGGGAAAGCTTTGAGCGCTCCAATGCGCTGATCGAGAAATTAGAGGGCTATAAAGCACTGTTGATCGGTCCTGGACTGGGGCAATCGCCCAACACCCGCGAAGTTATCCTCCAGGTGCTTGAATATGTACGCTCCCTGCCGCAAGAGAAACGTCCCCATCTGGTGGTAGATGCCGATGGACTCAATAATCTATCCGCCCTCGAACGCTGGTGGACCTTACTCCCGAAAGGCACGATCATTACCCCCCATCCAGGCGAAATGGGACGCCTCAGTGGAGGCATCAAGGTCTCCGGGGGGAACTTTGAGCGCCTGGAACTGGCACGCCAGAAGGCCAAAGAATGGCAAGTCAATCTTGTTCTAAAGGGCGCCTGCACGATTCTGGCAGATCCGCAGGGGCGTACCCGTATCAACTGGTGGGGCAATCCAGCGCTGGCAACAGCTGGAACTGGCGATGTACTGGCAGGCATGATTACAGGCTTCCTGGCCCAAAAGATGGATCCCTTTGATGCCGCCAGTGTAGCCATCTACCTGCATACCGCAACCGCCGACCTTGTTACCGAGGAACGTCATATCGGCCGCGCTGGACTACTGGCCTCAGATCTTTTACCATCCATCCCCAACGCGCTGGTCAATACCGGAGATGCCGAATTATAAGGGAAAGAGAAGGAGGGGCCCATGGCATTCAAATCTACTGGCATGCCAACTCTCCTTCGAGGTCAACGGGCATAAAAAAAGACCGTCACAACTTGCGAACCTCTTACCATAAGGATAAGAGGTAGCAATGACGGTCAATGTGCCTGATTGATAGGAGAAGCTCGTACTGCACATACAGACGTCAGAAGCCTGCTGTATCCCCAATACGAACCTTATAGCGGATTATTGAGCGACAGCGGTTGCCGCTACATCGACCACATTGACAGTGATCTTTGGCTCTAACTGAGACGCAATCTTTACGGAAACAGAAAATGTCCCCAATGAACGGATTGGTTCAGGAAGATCAATAACGCGGCGATCAACAGTAACATTTTCAGCATCGCGCAGCGCCGAGGCAATATCCTGGCTCGTAATTGAACCATAGAGACGACCCTGGGTACCGACTTTAGCCTTAAAGGTTAATGCGACCTGAGCCAGACGCTCGGCAAGTTGATGGTTCACTTCTGCTTGCTTGTCCAATTTACGCTGTTCAGCAGCAATACGCTGTGTACGGTTGGCGATCAAGCCTGGGGTTGCTCCTGCAGCCAGATGGCGCGGCAAGAGGTAGTTACGGGCATAACCATTGGCAACCTCTTTAAGATCACCAGCTTTTCCCAAACCATCAACGTCTTGTAAAAGAATAACTTTCATTATTAGCTCCTCATAGAGGGGGGCGAAAACCCGACTTCCTCCTCACGCAATTATACGCATGGAAGTATACACCTTGAGTTAAACTATCGCAAGTCTCTAAAGGACCAGACCTGCTATTTCCTATCCCCCCCTTTTTAGCTCAAAGGTATTGCAATATCTTCGCATAAAGATAGTCAGAGTACTAGGAAAAAATAACGCAAAATAAGCGATGTGTTGCAGCCACTACGCATCTCACCTATAATGACAGGTATCAGCACTGGTATTATTTGACACGAGAACGTATCTTTTGCAAAGGGATTATCATGAATATCGAAGGCACCTATACAGTACAGGCGAGATCGCATGAAGTCTGGCGCTATCTGACAGACCCAGAGTTACTCAACCAGACCGCACCTGGCATTACAAGCGTTTCATCGGTCGACGAACATACACATACAATTACCATTTTTATAGATAACGCTCCGTTTAAAGGTTCCCATCAAGGCCAGATAACGCTTTCAGAGTTGCAATATCCTTATCATTATCGTCTGTCGCTCTCAAGCGAGGGCGCATTGAATTTACAGGGAGTAGGCAGCATCCATCTGCACGAGCGGGATGGTAAAACAATTATTGCCTATAAAGGAGCACTGACCGCTAAAACAACCGCACTCTGGTCGCCTGCTTTGGTCAAAGGAGCCGCCAAACTTTTCATTCAGCAGTACTTTCACGCCCTGGCAGATCATTTACGGATGCTACCAGGCGCGCAATCAGTCCCTGATACCCAGACGACCAGCTCGACGGTATCGCAACCAGCAGGGGAGATCACTATTGTCCCACATGCACATGCAGACAATAATGAAGAAGAGTTGCTACCAGATACAGTCTCAGCAAAAGTTGTACACCTGCTCCACCTCGGGGCTGCGAATACAGAGGAACAAGTACGCTGGGAACGTCGGCTACGTCGCACCAGTACGATCACAGGCCTGCTGGTACTTGTCTGGATCGGCACAAAGCTGCCCAGACGGCGCGGATAAAGTACCCCCAGAGTGTAGCCACAGCTTATGCATCAATGATTGAGCGTAAGCGCGATTTCCAACCGTTATCATCATCATCAGATGACGACTGCGACTGCGCATTCTCGACCACCCAGCTACGAGTACCATCAGCGGCACGCGTCGGTGCTGGACGAGGTTGGCGCAGTTCTTTTGTAGTCAAGTTATGCACTGCGGTCTGCGCAGCCTTCCGTACATCCAACACAGGATCACTGAGAAGTGCAGTGATAGGTTCCAATGCTGACTTGATACCCAGACGCCCCAGGGCACGCACCGCGGCGGCACGCTCATCAGAGGTCGGTGCCTGAAGCAGCAACAGCAAGTCACTGGATAATTGTGTCAGGGCCAGATCAGCAATCAGACGTAATAATCGATTACGCCGCATAGGATGCTGCACAGAGACTAACGCAGCCCGACAATCAGCAGCGACCTGTGCTCGATTATGAATTTGCCCCTGGTTCCTGGCCTCTATCACCGCCATTTCGGGTGAGAGGGTTGAATTGCCACGCAAGAAGGGTTCGATCCAACGCGCAACCGCATCAGTCTGCCCATTTGCCTCATGCAATTGTAGGATTATATGGTAGTGGGTGTCCAACCAATAGTAGAGTTCCAGGGTAACTTCAGCATCACGTGCCGCGTACGCTATCATGGCAGGCGGCAAAGGACGGCGTGTCCAATCTGTACGCTGCAAACTTTTATCCAGATGGTAACCAAACGCTCTTTGTAACATAGCCGCCAACGACGACTCATGCTGACCAAAAATCGAACGGCAGGTAGCCTCTAAATCATAGTAGTGCGCTACCTGTAAACCGCGTTCTGCCATCACACGCATATCCGCTCCCGCCCCATGCAGTAACACAGCGATATCTGGATTGCCAAAAACCTCCATCAAAGGTGAGAGATCCTGCAAACGTAAGGCATCCACAATAAAACAATGATTTTCAATTGCGATTTGTAAGAGAGCGAGACGAGGAATATTAGAAACGCTATCGTTCTGTGTACGGGCGCGCACCTGGGTAAACTCTGCATCAACGGCAACAACCCCAGACTGCTTGAGCAAATTGACAGCATTCAAAAGCTGTGCCGGACGATCAACCCAAAAACGCTCCCCCCGTAGAGGAAGCTTGCCTAATGGAGGTGTAGGGCCCAGGTAATCACGTACATTTTCCAGGTTCTCTAAATCTGTTAATGGTGCATTATCACTCAATGAATTGCCATTCTGACTTTTAAAACCATCTTAGACATGGTGTGTACTCTACACTATACCATAATTTGCACTGTTAGTCCAGTTACAACACCATAACAAAGCAGATATAATACAAAATATGTACAAATGACGCAAAAATGATACTATAGCTAGTATAGACTTATCCGAGCCAGAAGAGCTGAAATCTCTTCCCAAATAGTATGACGAAATTTCCTTCTGATCCTCAAAACTCGTCAGCAAACCGCCTGATTGGCAAGGATTTTTGCGAAACACTAAAATATATCGGCGGGTGGCTTGACACGCGTAAGGACAAACATATATAATTGCGGCACATTGCCACATTTGGAAAGAAATATGTCAGACGCGACAAAAAGAACCGACTTTATCCTGCAAGAACTTATGACCAATGGGAGAGTCCTGGCCGAAGACTTAAGTCAAAGCCTGCAGGTTAATTCCTCCACGATACGACGCGACCTGGAAAAACTAGAGCGACAGAACTTGCTCCGCCGTGTCCATGGAGGCGCTATACCCATGGATAGTTTGTCATACAGTACCTATGCAGAAGATTTAACCTTTCAAAAGAATATGAGTAAGCTGACCGATGAGAAGAATCGGATAGCGCAAGAAGCGTTGCGCCTGATTCAGCCCGGCGATACGCTTGCGCTATCCCCAGGTACGACCACAACGCATCTGGCACGTCATATTCGCCGCGCCCAGATTCCTAATCTAACAGTGGTGACCAATGCGGTCAATATCGCCATGGAACTGGCCCAGGTTCCAGGTCTGACGCTCACGCTGACCGGTGGCTTCCTGCTCCCCGACTTTTTCGCGCTGGTTGGCCCGATGGCGGAACAAAGCTTAAGCCAGATGTTTGTCGCCAAAGCATTTATCGGTGTCACGGGAATCAGTCCTAAATATGGTCTGACAGGCCCTAATCAGCTTGAAGCGTTAACTCACCGTGTCACAATCCAACGGTCGCAACAGACTATCGTGCTGGCTGATCATACAAAATTGGGCAATGTAGCACTGCATACCATCGCACCGATCACAGCTATCTATAGCTTGATTACCGATAGTGACGCCTCTCCTGAGATACTGGCAGCGTTTGAAGAAGCCTCAGTTCGTGTCACAAAAGTCTGATTCTTCCGCTACCTTTTGCTCACCATAAGCAGAGAAAAAACGCTATCCAGTCAGCCCGGACCCCTCCTCATCTCTCGTTACCTGCGCCAATTTTGTTTACAAATTTGTGATATTATCCAGATAATCTAAACTGATCTGAAAGTGTTTCAAATCAGGCTGGAGCAGATACAACGCCGCATATCTACTCTTTTGCGCATTTTTTAGCGTAAATTTTTGCACGAATGCGCATTGACTTTACACGTTTTGCGCAGTATACTTGTATCAGGCGATCATTAAAGATGAAAAAAATCGCTGGAGGATTAGGAACGTGAAAGTACTGGTGCCCGGTGGGGCTGGTTATATTGGTTCACATACAGTTCGTGAACTCATTGCTCGTAAACACGAAGTCGTAGTGCTGGACTCACTCGAAAATGGCAATCAGGCTTCCTTGCTTGGTGTGCCACTGATTCAAGGCAATATTAATGATGCCGCATTGCTGGATCAAATTTTTAGCACAGAGAAACCTGACGCGGTCATCCATTTTGCTGCCTATAAGGCTCCTGGGGAGTCAATGAGCCAGCCAGCAAAATATTTCCATAACAATGTAGCTGGTACGCTGACTTTATTAGAAGCCATGCAACGTCACGATTGCCGCTACATCATTTTCTCCTCAAGCTGTTCGGTCTTTGGCACCCCCAAATCACTGCCAGTAACAGAAGATGCTCTCTTTGGACCTGAAAGCGTCTATGGAGAGACAAAGCTGATGGTAGAGACCATCTTGCGCTGGTTTGATAAAACTACCAATCTGCGCTCAACCAGCCTGCGTTATTTCAATGCTTCCGGCGCTTCGCTGGACAATCAGATTGGCGAAGATTGGAAGATCACCGCTAATCTGATCCCATTGGTGATGAAAGCAGCTTTAGGCAAAACCGCAGCCGTCAAAGTCTTCGGTACTGATTACCCGACACCCGATGGCACTGCGATCCGGGATTATATCCATGTCGTAGATCTGGCTATTGCCCATGTTAAAGCCCTGGAATCCCTGGCGCGCACCAATGTCAGCACGGCCTACAATCTGGGTACGGGCGTTGGTAGTAGCGTGAAAGAGGTAGTTGATACCGCCAAACGCATCAGCGGCGTAGATTTCCGGGTCGATCTTGAGCCACGACGTGCTGGAGATCCAGTTGCGATCTGGGCAGATAGCAGCAAAGCACAAAAGGAATTGGACTGGAAGCCACAATATCAGCTCGAAGATATTGTCCGCACCGCCTGGCAATGGCATAGCACACATCCCAATAGTTATACAGAGGAGCAATAATGAGCGAAACATCTCTTCCCCAAAACACAAAATGGGAAGAGCGCTGGCACCCACTCCGCGAGGAGTGGGTGGTCATCGCAGCCCATCGGCAAAATCGTCCCTGGATTGGTGAGACTGTATCATTTAAGGAAGACAAGATTCCTGCTTATCAGGCTGATTGTTACCTCTGTCCCGGCAATGATCGCGTCTCTGGAACGCATAATCCCAACTATAAAAGTATTTATGTCTTTGATAATGATCACCCCTGTGTTGGCCCGGACGCGCCAGCCCATCCACCAGTGCCCGATTCTCCCTATCGCACACGATCGGCCCAGGGTATCGCCCGCGTGATCTGCTACAGTCCCTATCATAATTTGACGCTGGCGGAAATGCCAACGCGCAACATTGAAGAGGTAATTGGTGTCTGGCAAGCTCAGACCAAAGACTTGAGCCAGGTAGACGGTGTCAAACACCTGCTCTTCTTTGAGAATAAAGGTGAAGTAGTCGGCGTATCCAATCCCCATCCGCATGGGCAAATCTATGCTACTAACTTTGTCTTTAAGACTATTGAGGTTGAATTAGCGGCCAGCCAGCGCTACCTCAATGAGACAGGACGCCCGCTCTTCTATTCGATTATCGTCGCCGAGCAGGAGGCGGAACAACGCATTCTCTATGAGGATGACTATAGTATTGCCTTTGTTCCCTACTTCGCACGCTATGCCTATGAGGTCTATATAGCCCCGAAACGTCGCGTTGCCCATGTGTCGGATTTAGAGGCCCATGAAGTCGCCTCGCTGGCTCAAGCCCTCAAAAATGTGACTGTACGCTTCGACAATCTCTGGAAAATGTCTTTCCCCTATGTTATGGTACTTCATCAAGCTCCAATCGATGGAGAATATCATCCCTATCACTTCTATATTGCGTTCCATCCCCCATTACGCCAGCCCAGCAGATTGAAATATCTGGCAGGACCAGAAATTGGTGGTGGCAACTTTATTAGCGATACATTACCTGAAGAAAAGGCTGCCGAACTACTTCAACAATCGACCATCCATTATCGAGAACAAAGGTGAGATTATGATTCGCGCTGTCAATGATCTTTTACTGGCTATTCGTCAGATTCACGAAGCGATCCGTACAGAAGTTGTCGCCACGACTGAACAGAACTCGCTCAGTTCGTTAAGTGAAGTCGTCGCGGAACAGGCAGGCGATACAATCTTTGCGATCGATCGCGTTTCGGAAGAGGTTCTGCTGCAGCATTTTGCGCAATTAAGCAAGCGCTGGTCATTTATCCTGGTGGCTGAGGGAGTAGGAGAAGATGGAATACAGGTCTTTCCACCTACCATCGATCCCACACAGGCTGAACTGATTATTATCATTGATCCCATTGATGGGACTCGTGGTCTGATGTATCAGAAACGGGCAGCATGGATTCTTACCGGCGTGGCGGTCAATCATGGAGATGCCACCAATCTCTCGCATATCGAACTGGCAGTCCAGACTGAGATTCCATTGGTCAAGCAACATTTATGCGATAGCCTGTGGGCGATTGCCGGTCAGGATGCGCAGGGAGAACGCTATAATCGCATTACAGGCGAGCGTACAGTCCTTGTCCCTCAGCCATCGCAGGCACATACCATCGCGCAGGGCTACGGCAATATTTCCCGCTTCTTCCCTGGCACACGAGCCGAGCTGGCGACGATTGATGATGAATTGATTGAGCGCACCCTGGGACCGATCAAGGAAGGGCAGACGCAAGCTTTCGAGGACCAATATATCTGTAGCGGCGGTCAACTCTATGAATTGATGATGGGACATGATCGCTGGATCGCCGATATCCGTCCGTTGATGGAAACATACTTGAATAAACGTGGACGTGCATCGGGCCTCTACTGCCATCCCTATGATCTCTGTACCGAGCTGATTGCACGCCAACTGGGTATCATTGTGACAGACGAATATGGTCAACAACTGGCGGCACCGTTAGATGTCACGACCGGTATCTCCTGGATTGGTTATGCAAATCATGCTATTCAAGAACAAATAGCGCCCACCCTGACAGCATTATTGGAACAACATGGCTTACTCAAACCGGCACTCTAACTATCTCAATCATCCAATATCCCCAGGTGGACAGGAAAAGGAGTCAGCTCCCAATGTGGCACTATCATCACCCGACGCAGGGCCAGACCGAAGCAGATATCGAGCGTTTTCTAACGCATCTCAATACGCAAAACACTACCTTCTTTCACGCGGATACCCCCCTACTGGTCGCGCGCGCACCAGGACGCCTGGATCTCATGGGAGGGATTGCCGATTACTCTGGATCACTGGTCCTGGAAATGCCTCTTGCGGTCGCGACAATTGCCGCGGTACAGTTCGTTAGCGATCCCACAATTACAGTCTGTAGCACCGCTGCCAGCGAGATTGTTGGCAATGCGACTGTGAGCGTGCCTCTATCCGCACTTGCTCCAAATGGAACTGCGCTGAGCTATCCAGCAGCCCAGAGATTACTGACAGAGCAGCCCGCTAACGCCTGGGCGGCTTATGTGATCGGTGTCCTTGTGGTCCTACAACGCGAGCACCAGTTGAAGCTGCAACAAGGATTGCGCATCATGGTACATTGCGAAGTGCCCATCGGTAAAGGTGTCAGTTCTTCAGCAGCCCTCGAAGTTGCGGTCATGCAGGCACTTAATGATCTCTACCAGCTTCATTTAAGCGGACGAGAGAGCGCCATCCTGTGCCAAAAAGTAGAAAATTTGATTGTCGGCGCGCCCTGCGGTGTCATGGATCAGATGACCTCGGCCTGCGGTGAAAGTGATAGTTTACTGGCCCTGCTGTGCCAACCAGCCGAACTCCAGGGAACTGTTCCCCTGCCGGATGACGTAGAAATCTGGGGTATTGATTCGGGCGTACGTCATACAGTAGCCGGGGCGGATTATGGCTCTGTCCGCGTGGGCGCGTTCATGGGCTATCGGATTATCGCCGATCTATTGGAATTACAGGTGACGCAAGAACAAAGTCAAGCCTATCTCAACATCTCCGATCCCTACTGGCAGGGCTATCTGGCAAATATCCCCCCATCTATCTGGGAAACGACCTATCGTGATCAGATACCTCTAACGCTGGATGGAGCAGCCTTCTTAGAGCGCTACGGTGGCACGACCGATACCGTCACGACCATCCATCCACATACCGTCTATGCGGTGCGCCAACCAACGGCTCATCCCATTTATGAGCATCATCGAGTGCAACTCTTCCGTGCACTCCTGCAACAAAATCCAACCAGTGACGATCAGCTCCGTTTGCTCGGCGAGTTGATGTATCAATCGCATGTCAGCTATAGCGCCTGTGGGCTGGGCTCAGCGGGTACAAATCGTCTCGTTGAACTGGTTCGTCAGGCAGATCCAGCCGCGCATCTCTATGGGGCGAAAATCACAGGAGGAGGTAGCGGCGGTACGGTTGCGATCCTGGCGCGCAAGCATGCAGACGAGCGTATCCATGCACTGGCAGAGCAGTATGAGCGCGAAACAGGCTTACATACCACGCTACTACGCGGCTCATCACACGGTGCCTATACCTGGGGCACGATCCAACTCACCTAAATACGGAGAACCACGAAGGGATTTGTAGGTGCGGCCCGACGTTTTTCTTTATCATTCCTCTTATTGAAGCGGTATTGCCCGTGAAGGGTAGCTACTACGACGAGGGGGTTTGCGCCATCAGAGTTTTGATGAGTACCTCTGCGATCTTGAATATTCATTACTCACATGGTACACTGAGCCCGCCTACCTGTTATACGGCAATCATCTCAAAACAGAGAATAGAAGGTGACCTGATGCTGAACGAGATTTTAGCGCATAACCAACAGTTTCTCCAGAATACTACGCTTCCCCATGTAGGACATGCTCCCCGTAAACAAACAGCCATCGTAACCTGTATGGATTGTCGGCTGGTAAATATGTTTGAGCCAGCACTTGGGCTGGAACGCGGCGACGTGCTCGAATTACGGACCGCCGGTGCGACTATCTCTACTCCCGAACGAGCGGGAGCCGCCAATGATCTGATCAGGTCGCTGGCCGGTGGCGTCTATTTGCTTGGTGTACGCGAAATCATAGTCGTAGGTCATACCGAATGCGGCCTCTCCAAGGTTAATCCTACGGCCCTGACCGCTACCATGCAGGCATTAGGGGTTGACCCCCAGCAGTTGATCGAGCAGGAACACTTGTCCGGCATCGAGGGATTGGTTGAGTGGATTGGAGCTTTCTCTGATGTGCATTTGAATGTACAGGAGGTTGTTCATGTGATTCGCACCAGTCCATTTCTGCCCACACTCCCTGTCTATGGCCTGGTGATAGACATCAATACCGGCAAACTTACCGTGGTTGATGATGGCAAGCCAGGGCGGGCAGAATAAAATTAGGATGTGATACAATGCGGGTAATCGTTGACACCTATGTCATGAGTACCCAGGCTTATTTCCAGGAGCCCGTACCCCAGATTGCTGCAATCTGTGTTCGTACGTGCTCTTTGTTATGTCTATGCCATACTGATCGGCTCCAGTCCCAGGAGCATGTCACGCGGAGAAAGGACCTCTATTACGAATGGCGACTAAAACACCAATTACAGTAGCCCACGGCGATGGTATCGGACCAGAGATTATGGATGCAACGCTCCATATTATTGAAGCTGCCGGCGCACAAATTGAGCCCGAGACGATTGAAGTCGGCGAAAAGGTATATCTACGTGGCATCAGCGCTGGCATGGAGCCGAGCGCATGGGAATCATTGCGCCGAACCAGAGTTTTCCTCAAGGCCCCCATTACTACACCTCAAGGTGGTGGCTATAAGAGTTTAAACGTTACCACACGTGTTACCTTTGGCCTCTATGCCAATGTACGCCCCTCCGTCGCCTATTATCCTTTTGTCGATACCAAACATCCCAATATGGATGTCGTTATTATTCGTGAGAACGAAGAGGATACCTATACCGGTATCGAGTATCGCCAGACGACCGACATGATGGAGACCCTGAAACTGATCAGTCATCCAGGCTCCGAAAGAATCATTCGTTACGCCTTTGAATATGCACGCACCAACAATCGCAAAAAAGTGACCTGCTTCATGAAAGACAATATCATGAAGATTACCGATGGTCTCTTCCACAAAGTCTTTGATGAGGTTGCCAAAGAATATCCAGACATCGAGAATGAAAGCTGGATCGTGGATATCGGTGCCGCTAAGATGGCTGATACCCCTGAAGCCTTTGATGTCATTGTGATGCCCAATCTCTATGGCGATATCCTCTCAGACGTTGCGGCCCAGATCGCTGGCTCTGTGGGCCTGGCAGGCTCAGCCAACATCGGAGAAAACTTCGCGATGTTCGAAGCTATCCATGGTTCCGCTCCCCGTCGCGCTGGACAAAATGTAGCCAATCCCTCCGGCCTCCTGCTCGGTGCTATACTGATGCTGGTACATATCGATCAGCCTGATGTTGCCACTAAAGTCCACAATGCCTGGCTACGCACGATTGAAGATGGGGTTCATACCTATGATATCTATGTCGAAGGCGTAAGCAAGCAAAAAGTGGGCACAAAAGAGTTCGCCGAAGCGGTTATCGCTCGCCTGGGACAGGAGCCACAGACGCTTAAAGCAGTCCACTACAGTTCCGCACCAAAACAGGCCAAACAGAAAAAAGCTGATTTAGCGCGTGCCACAGAGAAAAAAGAACTGGTAGGCGTCGATGTCTTCCTGGATTGGAAGGCTGGCACAGCTGATGCGCTGGGTGAGGCTTTACAGCGCCTCAATGGCGATGGCTTAACCTTGCGCCTGATCAGTAACCGTGGTGCCCGCGTATGGCCGAATGGGATGCCTGAGACCTTTACGACGGATCACTGGCGCTCCCGCTTCCTCAGCGAGGAACCCATTACCCATAATCAGATCACCGCATTATTGCAGCGTTTCAGCGAAAATGGCTTTGACTTCATCAAAATTGAGAATCTCTACAATTTTGATGGCAAGCCTGGCTATTCAGCCGTTTCCGGCTCATAAGCGCCTGAACTGGCAAGAGCATATCAGAGTGAAGAAGCACTGGAGCCTGAGAACCCATGTAGCAGCCACCCTTCCAGAGAGAGTGGAATCGGACACACACCTCGTCCCGAAGACGCGCCTGAGAGCGCTGAAGGCACGGGTCACGGGGTTGCATCTCACTATGGTGCATGTTGCTCGTTTGACTCCACCGCAGAACGGTGGCTGCTACGTGGGTTTTCAATTCCTCCTCTACGTATGAGAATTGGAAAGCCTGGGAGACTGGCATTCTTGATGAGACAGAATAGCATAGTATGCTACAATAGTAGTATAAGAGAATGCGTCGTTTTCTATGATGTTCTAAAGAAAATGGGACTATGATCTATTCTTTTCATACAACTACTGGCGGCAAGCACGACAGGGGATTGGCTACCTTGTGCTTATCTATATTACTGCTACTCTGTACTGCCTGTGGTGGGACAGGAAGCTCCAGCCATGTATCAACAACAACTCCGATTGGTACGCAACCGGTCTCAAGTACACAGATTCAGTCTCGATCTATTGTCTATGTGGCAATTGGAGCTTCGGATGCGGTGGGCGTCGGAAGCAATCAACCTGGCTCACAGGGCTATGTTCCATTGATCACCGACCACCTCAGCCACGACTCACATACGCTCAATCTCGGCATCAGTGGTATTAAAATTCATGCCGCATTACAACAGGAGCTTCCGCTGGCACTCAGTACCAATCCACAATTAATCACCATCTGGTTGGTTACGAATGACTTTATCGGCGGTGTTCCTTATGCCAGCTATATGCAGGATCTCAATACTCTCCTCAACCAGCTTCGTACAAGTACGCAGGCGCGTATTGTGATGGCAAACTTGCCCGATGTTACACGTCTTCCATTGCTAGCCCATCTGGACGCCACGAAAAAGGCCGCGCTCCAGCATGAGGTGCAACGTTGGAATGCCCAGATTGCGATTCTGGCCCACCAATATCATGTCACGCTGGTTGATCTCAGCGCGCACAACAGCCAGATTACAGCCCATCCTGAATATATCAGTGGGGATGGTTTTCATCCCAGTGCCGCTGGCTATGTTCAACTGGCGAATTTTTTCTGGTCCGCGATAAAAAGTTAAGCTTGCCAGAAGACACAAAAAAAGATGGCTCACGTCGATTGCGCGAGCCATCCCAGGCATCAAAAGCTATTGCTTGTCGATAGAAGCCTGAATATCGTTCTCACCCTCAATAGTAAATACCAGGCGCTCACAGACGTTGGTACAATGATCCGCCACACGCTCCAGCTTATGAGCAATCCACAATAGATACGTCGCACGCTGCAATGCTTTAGAATCATTCTGTAAGGCGGGAATCGCATGGGCTCCCGCCATCATGGCCATCAGATCGTGCCGCACCAGATGATACCGTACATCCACGACATCATCTTCTTCCCAGATATAATGGGCCGCCTTGATATCGCGCTCTGCAAAAGCCTTCATCGTGCCCTTTAAGACGCGACGAGCTTCATAACCCAGATCGAGCAAGCCACGCATGACCGAGGCTTCAGTAATTTGTGCATCACCCGCACCGGCAGTTAAACTGGTATCACCAGCATTGCTGCGTAAAGGAACCATGCGCAAGAGCAACTGCGCAATACCCGCAGCACCATCACCAGTTCGCTCAAGATCGCCAGCAATCGCCAGGGCAGAAGTGAGATAGCGCAGATCACGGCCACCCAGCGGCTGTTGCAATGTCAACAGACGGATAGCATGTTCTTCAACTGTTTTACGTAACATATCTATCGTTGAGTCAGCTTCGATAACAACACCTGCCTGCGCCAAATCCCCAGTGGAAAGAGCCTCCAAAGCTTTTTCCAGGGCCTCATCGACGAGGGAACCCAGCTGCTGAATCTGAGAGTCTAACTCATGCAATTCTTTATCTAATGTTGACCTTGTCATTCAACACACCTCTTCACCTTTTCAGTTTTCGTTGGTCGCTATTCCGCCCAGCGTTTCCACAGTGTATTCAGGCTATCTCTTATTCGCGAATCTATAAGCATCGCTATACAGTAAAACAAGTATAAGAAATATTTAAAAACGTAAGCCTGCCTTTCCACACCAAACAAAGTGTAACATATTGGACACAGGAAAGATAGAGTCATAGTCTAATTGCACGTTCTATTCCTTAAGGATTGGTTGATCAAATAGATTACAAGCGGTCTGCTCTAACTTTTGCTCTATATATCTGATGCCAGGCATCCCAATGCATGCCCGGCAAAAATGCAACCAATATAGAGATGCCTTTGTTTGTCGAAAGAATACAGCTGACAGCAAAAATTGACAGCTATTCTTAGCACATGCTACAGTAGCATAGAGGTTCCATCCAACAGGCAGGCAGGCAGGCAGAAGAAAAAGGAACAAGAACCATGTCAACGAAAAGACTACTTGGCATCTTTGCCCATCCCGATGACGAGGGACTTATCAGCGGCGCTTTGCTGAAATATCAGGCACTCGGTGTCGAAACAGGCCTGGTTTACGCAACACGCGGGGAAGTTGGTGAAACATCCGATCCCGACTCCGTGCTGGCGACGCCAAATAACCTTGGCGAGATACGCGAAGAAGAGATGCGTGCAGCCGCTGAGGTACTGCATGTACCACACCTGTGGTTCCTCGGATATCGCGACTCTGGTATGTCAGGCACGCCAGCGAATGAACATACAGATGCGTTTATGAACGCCTCAGCGGCCGAGGCAATCGGTAAATTGGTCGGTATTATTCGCGCATTCCAGCCACAGGTCATTATCAGTTTCGACGAATCAGGTGGCTATGGTCATCCCGATCATATCACTATTTATAAGTATACAATAGGAGCCTTTCACGCTGCTGCGGATGCAGACCTTTATCCAGAAATGGGTCTGGCATATTCCGCTGCCAAGCTTTATTATGCCTCTTATTCGCGTCGCCAGGTGATGATGATGTCTGAATGGATTCAAGATCAGGCTTTTGATAATGTTTTCAAAAATTTGGACTTAGAACATACTGGTTTTGATGATAATCAAATTAATGTCTTATTGGATGTAGAACACTGGCAAGATGAGAAAAAGCACTCCTGGGAAATGCACCAGAGCAAGGTAGACGCAGTCCTCCCTATTCTGCGGCTTCCACGCGAACTCCAACGGAAATGGCGTAGCACCGAATATTTCCAACTGGCAACCTCACGCGTAGGCAATGATGTAGTTGGCGAAAATGACTTATTTGCCCATGTCCCATAGCATTATGTTAGCCTTCATTTTGTGGTGCCAACGTGCGGAGGATGCAATTCCCTGACGGGGTTTTAGGGACTGTACCCTAACTTCCTCCCTCCACCCAATAGCGGGCAATCATCAAAGGAAGTTTGGCTGAAAAAATGTCAGACTCCCATCCCCATCAGGATCTTACTGCTTGACTTGCTGGCAGGCGCTTGCGCGCCTACGCCCTTTTTATTGTGTGATGTCAGAAAAGTTCTTCGAACTTTTCTGACATCACACAATAAAAAGATGTTTGAGCACCGCAGGTGCGAAAACTCATGCACAGAGACCGTGGAGACCACGGGAGGCTGACACTCTCTGAGTACTAACACTAAAAAGAAGTATGTGCGATCATTTCTATTTGTAGTGAAATGATATTCTACTATCGCTTGCCTAATTTGGCGAGAAAAGCCCCTTTCAACATCGAAACTTCTTCTACTTTTAAGAAGATAACCAGCGCAAAATAGGCGGCGGTAGCAATACCGCCGGCGATGATAACCGTCGCGGCACTGCCAATAATGCTTGAGAGCGAGAAGAAGGAGAAGTGTGCCAGGGCGAGCTGTAACAACCACGCAATCACTACCATAACAGCAGTCGCCAGGAGAATTTTAAGCAGCGCAGGGACTATTCCACGCAGATGAAGCGAACCAATCGTCTTCCATAAGATAAGGATGAGCACCAGCGGATGTAAGATATTCTGGACGCTATTCGCCAGGGGCAGGGCTGGCATGCCCATGGTTTGCCACAAAGGCAGAGCAACGGCGAGATAGCCCAGCACACTTACGAGCAGTACTGCCACTGGAATGATAGTATTTTTTCGGGCATAAAAGGCTGCGATGAGGAGCTGATCAATGGCAACAAAGGGCAATTGATAACTGTAATTTTGTAGGGCGCTCGCAGTCACTACGACCTGAGCAGGCGAAAATTTTCCATGCAGGAAGACGAGTGCAATGATCGGCATCTTTAAGATGATCAAGCCAGCCGCCGCGGGAATCATGAGCAGTAAACCCAGGCGAAAACCTAATAATAAGGTAGCCTTGAAACGCTCCAGAT
Organism: Dictyobacter arantiisoli; assembly: GCF_008326305.1. Lineage (GTDB taxonomy): Bacteria > Chloroflexota > Ktedonobacteria > Ktedonobacterales > Ktedonobacteraceae > Dictyobacter > Dictyobacter arantiisoli. The sequence continues at coordinate 55,008 of NZ_BIXY01000035.1, forward strand.
CGTTTTCTCGGATGTGGGTTGTCAGGGTGGGTAAGACGGCGAAAGATAACGCTGACGCCACCAGGCCGCCCGGAAATTGAATGAGTAAAGTCGCAAAACCCATAGCTGAGAAGTTGACTTCACCACAATTGCTAGTATGCTGCATGACCGCTGCACAGGGTGTACGTGTGGCAAGATTCTGATCCAAAAAAGCAATCACTGAGGTCAGGAAGAAACTAAACGCCACTGGTGCATACAATTTCAAAATACGGCGTAGCGCGGGATGCTTCAAATCAAGGACAAACATATAGCGCAAATGCTGGTTGCGCATCCCTGGAATGAGCATGGCAACCTCGCCAAAGGTACCAACAACCACACCAAGCGCCAGGCCATATTGACCAAGGCCGAAGAATTGCTTGCCAGCTAAACCAGTAAAAACCGCTCCTAGAATAATACCTGCATGATAGGCTGCCGCCGCAAAAGTGGTCCAACCAAATTCTTTTTGCGCATACAAAGCTCCTTGCAGAACCGCAAAGGGTCCAAGCGCCAGCAATGAGAAGAAGACGATACGCGTATATTTGAGGGTGAGTAGCTTATCATCGGCAGAAAAACCTGGCGCTAGCACACTATTGGTAAACCAGGGAGCAATAAAGAAATAACCAATAGAAGCACATATCATAATCAAAAAGATAAGATTGACCAGGGTAAAGACCAACCGCCGCAAGTCTTCACGCCGTTCAGCATAATCATTGAAGGTGGGAATTAAGGCGGCCTGGACCGAACCATTGACCAGAAAATCATTGAACTTCTGTGCTGGCGAGAGTGCGGCCTGAAATGAACCTGCCATACTGGCACCGGTTGAAGCGACAAAGCTCTGCCGTACCATACCTAACAGGCTACTGCCTAGATTCCCCATCGCTACCAGGAGTGCCGATTTTACCAGTTCTCTCGGTTCACTTGTCACTGCCTGCGCCTGCGCAGGTGCTTCAATCTGGGATATTTCTTCATCAGTTGCGGGCAGCTCGGCTGACGCTTCATCTGATGTAGATGGGATGTCAGGCGTAGCGGGCGTATCACTCTCGACTTCTATAACTTCCATAAGAACTTCTCCACCTGTGTTTTGACCACCCAGGGTGGTAGGAAGTGCTTCAATTGATGTTTCTTTGTGCTCAGATTGAGATGATAGTGTTTCTTTTACTTCCTCTTCTTCGATAGAATCTTTTGCCATGAACAATCCGCTCCTCTATGGATCAGGACATACACCAGATGCCTTTTGACTCCACTTTATTTGGTTTTTTTCTCAGAGGTTGCCAGTTCTCTTTTTGCCGCCTTCGGCGGGAGAATAAGAGGGATGGGATGGGGACACCCCATTCCCCGGCAGTGGGACTGCCGTCCCCTGCCCTCCCTGCTCCTAGGGTAAATGTTTGATCTTTGTGATTAATTCGGTTGTGGAGTGATGAGGCTCATAGGCAATTAAACGGACAGCGCCGCCATAGGCAAAGACATGTTGTGCCTCGGGCAGGCGTGTCAGATCTGGTTGATCGCCGTGAGCCCCCATATAATCCGCGCCTTTGACATAGATCGCTGGCTGGAGCAGATCCACTAAAGGGGATGCGGTTGCCTCCGGGAAGATGGTGACATAATCAATACATTGCAGGGCAGCCATAATTTCAGCTCGCTCGTTCTCAGGTACCAATGGACGAGTTGGACCTTTTAAGCGTGTGACGCTCTCATCATTATTCAGGCCCAGTATCAGAAAATTCCCCAATGCTCGGGCGGCCTGGAGATAGCGTACATGGCCAAGATGTATCAGGTCAAAACAGCCGTTGGTAAAAACACAGCGTTCGCCAGCTTGCTGGCGGCGACGCACTTCAGATGTCAGTTCAGCACGTTGCAAGATTTTCTGGCGTGTTCCAGGTGACACATTATTCATGTAAAATTCCCATCAATTCTGCCGGTGTATTGCTCGCGCAGCCCATACGGCGTACAACCATGGCCGCCGCCGCGTTCGCAAGATATGCCGCTTCAGACATACTGGCTCCCGCCGTCAAGGCAAGGGTAAAGGTAGCGGCGACGGTATCACCCGCCCCATTGGTATCAACAATCTCACTGGTAAAGGGCCAGGGATGCAGCGGCAAATGGAGCGGCGGCTTGTTCACCTCAAATAAGCTCATCCCCTCACTACCACGGGTAATCAACACGCCCTGCGCCTGGCTTCCCTCTAACAAACGTTCACCAGCCTGATTTAAATCCTGTTCAGTCACAATTGTCATGCCCAGCGTTAGCTCAGCCTCGGGTTGATTGGGGGTCAGGGCCGTCACACCCTGGAAGCGAAAAAGGGAACCATGGGCATCCACGACAACCACTTTATTGAGCGCACGCGCCGCTGGCACACAAATCTCGATAATCTCAGGACTGATCATACCACTTTCATAATCGGAAAGCACAACCGCATCAATCTGTGGCAAGGCTTGCTCTATATAACGAATGATCTGACCCTTGCAGGGTTCCTCAATATCCGAAGTATTCACACGATCCAGGCGCACAATGTGCTGCTGCACAATCTGTGAACTGCCAGCCAGAACGCGTGTCTTGGTAGAGGTTGAGCGTTGCGCATCAGAGATCACCCCATCCTGGTTCATATGCAGTGCCTGAATGGCCTGGCGCAATTTATGACCAGGAATATCATCGCCGACCACGCCAGCGAGAAAGACTTCAGAGCCAAGAGAATTAGCATTGATAGCGACATTACACGCGCCACCCGGAACGGTACGTTCCTCGGTAAGGTCCAAAATCAGGACCGGGGCTTCGCGCGATATACGAGTAGGATTGCCAATTAAATATTCATCAGCCACCATATCCCCAATGACCAGCACACGCTTGCCCGCAAACGCTCGAATCAATGCGCCAAGGCGCGTGGCGGAAGGGAATGAGGTAGGAACATTAAGCGTCATATAACTTATGCCCTTTCAATACAACTTGTAATGCAAATTGTGGGAGAGCCAGCATCCTGCGCCAGCGCCATGGCTCTCGATAGAGCCGATACAGCCATTCCAGTCCCAATTGTTGTAGCCAACGGGGAGCACGGCGTTGCCGTCCGGTTAAAAAATCAAAGGAGCCACCAACCCCCATCGCCACAGCGACAGGCAGGCGTGAAAGATTGCGTTGAATCCAGAGATCCTGGGCAGGAGCGCCATAGGCCACACAGAGCACATCAGCCTGAGACGTACGAATACGCTCAATAATCTCATCTTCTTCAGCAGGCGCGGGAGAACCAGCATAGGTACCAGCAATCATGAGCCCTGGTGCCAGATTCAGCAGGCGCTGCGCAGCCTCCTCAGCGATCCCTGGCGCGGCCCCCAATAAATAGAGGCGATAGCTATGGGAAGCACACAGATGGGCAAGATCAACCAGAGTATCGACACCAGTCACACGTTCGGGGGTTGGTTGCCGTAAATAACGCGCCGCCAACACAATGCCGATGCCATCCGCCATTACCAGGGCAGCCTGATTAATACATTGGCGGAACAGCGTATTACGTTGTGCCGCCATAACAAACTCAGGATTTACGGTAATGATTTGCTGACAGGGCAGGGGGTCCTGACTGCTACGAGCCAGGGCGATGATGTGTTCTAAAGAAGCAACAACCTGACGTCGAGTCAAACGATCTACGCGTACGCCAAGTACATAGACTGATGGTGGTACAGTGAACGGTAATGTATTAAACATGTGTACCATAAATTTACCAATGAATTATTTCTTTTTCAAATGCAGAGATAACCACATCGGGTCGAGTCTCTTCTATATAACGACGGATATGTTCGAGCACTTCGCCAGAGTGCTGGTCACTGTTACTCACGTGGCTCACTCCGATTTTCGCGCTTTGCCAGAGATCATTATCTCCCACTTCGGCAATTGCGATCTCGAACTGATTACGCACGCGCGCCATGACGGATTTGATAATCTGCCGTTTATCCTTTAATGAGTGACAATCAGGCAAATGTAATGTTATTTCAGCTGCAGCTATAACCATGCGTGTAGTATAGCATATGGAAGATCGTATTTTCTCTGATACTTGACCTATGGCCTATAAGGAAAAACAAACAGCCCTCACGGTAGACTCGACGCCTTTCGCTAACTCTGATACAATCCTTGATAAAGACAATGTGATAGACAGCGAGGGGATACAACTATGCTAGGAACCAGTCCACAGGGTGATCGTGCGAAATTACCGATGCAAGGCATTCCTCAACCTACACGCGAAGAAGTGATGAAACTTCCCCGTGTCCACATCTCCACTCATCCGGTGATGGCCCATAAAATGACCTTACTGCGTAACAAGAACACACCAACGCCACAATTTTATCAATTGGTACAGGAGATCGGTGCCTTGCTGGCTTATGAGGCTACGGCTTCGCTGACACTTGAGAAATGCTCGATTGAGACACCACTACAACCGATGGCGGGCTATTCCCTGGCGGGTGGTATTGGCGTTACCCCTATTTTACGCGCGGGCCTGGGACTGGCCGAGGGCTTCCGACAGGTCATTCCAGATGTACAGGTCTGGCACCTGGGATTGCGCCGCGATGAAGAGACGTTGAAGGCGTTGGAATATTACAATCGCTTGCCACATCATGTCGATCTACAGGTCGTCTATGCGGTAGATCCGATGCTGGCAACCGGCGGTTCCGCAATTGATGCCATTAATATCCTGAAACGCCGGGGCATTCCACGCCTTTCTTACCTTGGTATTATCGCGGCTCCCTATGGTTTGATGCGACTGTCACAGGCCCATCCCGATATCAATATTTATGTGGCCGCCCTCGATGAGGCGCTCAATGATAATGGTTATATCATTCCTGGTCTGGGAGATGCGGGAGATCGCCAGTTCGGCACCTTCTAAATACTAACAATAGCTCATTTGCAGATGTAAAGGATTAACTTCTGTGTCTACGCCATCAGATTCATTTCCGTCTGAGGATTATAACGCCGAAAGCAAACAAACGCCGGAGAATGCACCTGTTCCATTCTCCAACACCATACCAGGAGCTGAAACTGCAAGCCCGATGCCCAACGCTCAATCGATTCTCCCTGCTGAAGCATCAGTCAATCAGTCAGCACCCGGCGCGCCATCCCAACCGGATAGTACTACCACAACGTCATTGCCGCCAGAGGCTCAAGGAGAGGCAAATGGTGGCCCACTTGGTTGCTGCCTCGGGACCATGGTCGGCTTGCTCTTGAGCTTAAGCGTGGCAGTGCTTGGTCGCTTTTATGCCAGCCCTCTCGCCAGCGTGTTCCAGAGCAATCTGAGCACCATCATTCGTATTTTTATGGTCATCATTGCTATGATTGCGGTTATCGTCTGTGGCTATTTTGGCTGGAAGATCGGGAAACGCCTGTATCGCGAATATGACGATCCACGGGTTAAGAAACACCATCCCCGCAAACGCTAATCTGTGACACTTCCCTATTCAGAGCAAGCAAGCGCTATTCAGCTTGTTTGCTTGCTCTGAATAGAGCTTTCCAATACTCTTCTATGCAGCAGCCTTCAACAACGGACAGAAGCCAATGTAGATGCCCCCGTTCATGATTTTTGACAAAGGAAAAGGGAAAATCATCTACGTGGATGGGGAAACCACCGTAAACGGGTGGATGGCGGCTACGGCTTTTTTACACCGTGACAGGGTCCATGATTGAAACGCCTATCCACCTGCTCACGTACCTAATATATATTTAGTGCTTGAACTTGTTAAAAGAAGGAAGTAGCAGTATGCCTCAAGATGCCACACCATTATTTAAGCAGATCCTAGATGAAAAAAACATACTCATTGTAGAGGATGATACTGATATCGGGGAATTCATTGTGCATGCGATTGAACAAGAAACAGACTATCATGCAACCCTGGCGATCGATGCCTTCAAAGCCTTACGGAGCATCCAAACAACAAAACCAGATATGCTGCTGCTCGATTATCAATTGCCCGGTATGGATGGTCTTGAGCTCTATCATCTTCTCCATACCACTGAAGAACTCGAAGATACCCCTGTCCTCTTTATGAGTGCCAATTTCACAGAAAAAGAACTGGATATCTTACGTCTACCCTATATCGAGAAACCATTCGAGTTAGACGATCTACTCCAAACAATTAGCAGACTGATTGAGAAATAATCTTCCTCATGATTTGAAAAAGCGGTGCCACATATATACATAGAGCACAATCGATTATTCAAGCATCCTGAATCCATCCAATAAGCAGTACCACAGGTATAGAAAATCAGGATTTGTATACCCGTGTACTCTTTTTTTTCTTCCATTCGTTCCTACTTTACGCTACTCCTGGAGCCACTATTCATGATATATAACCACTCATTTTGTTACTATAAGAAGCAGTTTGAAACAGCGCGTTAATTCGCTCCTACCAAAATGGTCAGTAAGAAGCAAGAAAGTACTAGATTCCCTTTATCACTTTTAAGAAGGAGAGTATGATAGAGAGGGATACAGAAAAGAGCGAAGGCAGGGATGAGCGTCATCCATATATCTGGGAGTTTATGTATGACACAGAGCAATGTTCATCACGGAAGAACAGAGTAACAAAGGAAGAAAGAAGGAAGGGCGGCAATGAATAGTCCGGCTCTCTCAAACGATATGAGTGAACTTTATTCATCGATTTTTACATGGAAGCATATGCCTGAGCAGAATGATGTGATTGATCCCGATATTCCAGAAACGGCCCTCTATGCATATGAACAGGCGATCAGTTTGACTCCTCGCCAGGCAGTTCTGTACTACCATAAGGGTCAGGTCTTAGAGCAGTTGGGAAGAAAGACAGAGGCCCAGACGGCCTACGCAGAGGCACGCAATCTGGGCCATTGCTGCTAACCCAAAAAAACGGCATTTCTCCCTATTTTAAGCACCACGCAAATGGAGCGATGAGAGACGCGAACGGAGCGTATTGGAAATCTCTACCAGGCTGTTGGTTGATTGCTGCATATCATGCATATGGCGGGTGACATCGCCCGTCATACGCAAAATTTCGGAGATCGCTGTAACCACGAGTTGCGATCCTTGCATCTGGTTGCCAGCCGTTGAACAGATGCCGTCAATGAGCTGAGTTAACTGATCAGTCACAATTCCAACCGCATCCAGAGCGACGCCAGTCTGCATTACCAGTTCCGTTTGCTTGACTACTTCCTGGGTGCTCTGCTCAACACCCTGGGATGCTTTGGTCGTTTCCTGCTGAATGGTGCGAATATATTCACCTACTTTACGTGCCGCCTCGGTACTACTGGTCGCGAGCGCACGGACCTCTTGCGCAATGACGGTAAAGCCTCGTCCATGCTCACCGGCACGTGTCGCTTCAATGGCTGCGTTCAAAGCCAGTAAATGCATACGCATCGTCAAGTCATTCATCACCAGGACGGTCTCATTGATTTCCTGGCCGCTCTCACTCAATTTCTTCATCATGCGCGCCGATTGCAGCGTCGCATCTCGCACAATGCCCATACCTTCCACGGTACGATCGACCGTCGTCTGGGCCTCACGCGTCACATCCACGCCATCAATAGCTGTTTTGGAGAGATTGGCCGCCTGCTTCGAGATCGTATGCATCCTCTGGGCAAAATCTTCAATGGTACGCGAGATTTGATGTACTTGTAGTTCTTGCTGATGGGTATCCTGGAATAGCAGTTCCGTATTACGTTGTACATTCTGCATATGCTCATCGACAACCTGCGTCATCGTCTGCATCTCGTATAAAATAGTGCTGATCTGATCAATGGTTGAGTTCAGCGCAGTGGTGATGGGCTGCAAGCGAGGATGCTGTGAAGTGATGCGAACTTGCATATCACCCTGGGCCAGGAGCGCGATATCTTTACTTAAAACAGCGATACCGTCTTCCAGAGCGAGACGTTCTGCTTCACGTTCCTGAAATTTACGCGCATTCTCGATGGCTATCGCGGCCTTGCTGGCAAATAGCTCTGCCATCTCAATAGTATCTTCGGTGGGAACCAGGCCATCCGCAGGATCATCCAAAGAAATACAACCGATCATTTCCTGCTTATTGGACCAATACAAAGGGATGATGAGGACATCCTCGGGATGCCATTGTCCTGGCCGATAGACTTTTCCCTCGGAACTTCTTACCGTTACAAAGCTTACCTCGGCAAGTTCATCTTCATGCCCATGAGGGATAAAGAAGCTCTGGCTGATACGGAACTCGGGACGTAACATATTCAGAATTACACTAAGAGAATTAGGGTTTTCACGCAACTTGCGCCAGAGTTCTGCGGGGAGACCTGTTGCAGCTGCTGCATGTAGCATCGATCCACTTTGATCTAGAAGATTGATACAGACAAGCTTGAAACCGGTACAGGCCGCGGTTGAGTTGACAATTTGTTGTAAAACCTCATCCAGGCTTAAATCCGCACGGAGCACGCCACACAGTCTCACCAACTCTTTCACCTGTTGCACATGGCTATCCTTTACCGTTGATACAGGAGAATTGGAACCTGGTTGCTGATTATTCTTCTCTGCCTCTGCATCCTCCTGGGAAACAGATACGTTACTTGCTACTTCACGTCTCAAGAAATAATCATTCACGGGTCGTTTTATAAATACGCGCACAGCAGAATGATTACTTTGCGGTTTCCGTTCTGACATAACTTTTGCGCCTTTATCTCGTAGAAGAACAGCAATATTGCTTTACGCAGAATAACATATGTAATCGGGATCAACAAGTAGCAACCGCCCTTTACGGGTGGAGGAACATTGCAACCTCGCTCCAAAGCCGCACCAGAACAGGCCGGAAGGAGAGCTGGGGGCGAGAGGGTCGTTCCTCTCCACCCGTAAGAACTTATCCGAAAACCTACAAGGAGGAAACGCGATCACATTGTTGAAAGCAAATGAGCGCACAAGCCAAGCACAACAAGGTCTGATAGGAACGCGGGCGCTTCTCCCAGCGGATCAGCAGAC
>NZ_BIXY01000036.1 GCF_008326305.1 Dictyobacter arantiisoli
GTGCAGGAAAGGTGCACAGCACCTTTCCTGCACTACACACTAAAAAGGGCGCAGGCGCGCACGCGCCTGCCAGCCAGGGAGCAGCAAGATCCCGCTGGTATTGGGGGCTGACACTCTCTATGAGTGTGTCAGCCCCCCATGCTCGCCGCGATCTCTGTGCATGAGTTTTCGCACCTGCGGTGCTCAAACAGATTTTTATTATGTGATGTAGAAAAGGTTCGAAGAACCTTTTCTACATCACATAATAAAAAGGGCGCAGGCGCGCACGCGCCTGCCAGCCAGGGAGCAGCAAGATCCCGCTGGTATTGGGAGGCTGACACTCTCTATGGTGCAATTTTCATATTTATAATGACAGGTCGGATATTTTTATAAATTCATTATGTCCATATGGTTAAAATGGTGTTATCCTTATATAAAGCATGGAAGATGCATTGTTGTGTTTGTTTAGATGGAAAGGGAAGTGTATGACATACGAGGCGCCAGAGCACGATCCTCAGCAGCTAGAACATATTATGGCGACTGTTTTTACATGTCGTAGTATTGTGAAGTATAATCTTACACTGGGCGATACCCAGAAAACAGAGCTATTGGATGATATTGATACCGCCCTGGAGGTATTACGCACGCAGCTGATTGCACAACCAACCGTAAAACCTGATGCAACACATGCGCACCCGCAAAGCCGGAATCTGTTTAGTCCTGTGACAGAGGATCAGGCGCAACCCAATCAGTCCGGTCTCACTCCTGAAGAGACATTGCAATCGCTCTATCATATGTATCATAGATATGTTGATACTCAGCAGTCTACCAGTATCAGTACTTTTATTGAGCGTTTTAATGACGTAATGACAACCCTTAATGATATACAACGTTTCGCAGAAATGAACGGTAGCTCTTATGAGCCCTGTTCACCACAGGCGATCATAACCGATCCTTTGCAGAGAATACGCCTCTTTATCTCCGATATCTATTATATCTTCATGGATTTTATGCGTTTGTTGTCTGAAGTACTCCAAAGCAATGATGTGCAGTTGGATACGGAGAAACTTTCCTCTTTATCAGATAGGGAAAAAAGCCAGAGGGAGCTTGGACATCTACCCTCGATAGCTCATCCTCATGGAGAGACCTATAGCTTGAGCTTATTGGCTCAGGTGTACACTCATCACCAGCAATTAATCCACATGAAAGGGCATTATGCGCATCGTATCAATGAAAGTACTGCATTTTTAGAGTTTCTCAAGGAGCGTTTTGTACCACAAGCCAGCGAACAGCCCGAGCTTGTGAAGCATATCGATGGGGTAGTGAAGCTACTGCTGGATATGCAGCATCTCCTCGCTGGTTATGAACGGGTAGCAGCCGCTTTGCTTGGACTGGGGAGCTAATCGGCAAGCAACAAAAAGATAGCTAAGTTGTCTGTTCCAGGAGCAATTTGAAGCCAAAGAAAGCGCTCATCCTTGTAAACAGTAGAGATGTCGTTTTGTTGTTTGAGAGATGAGAGGTTCATCGTATGAATGTTATGGCTATCGGGCATGCTGAATTATATATCTATCCAGAGAAAGTTGCTCCTCAAGATCGCATTGTATCTCCACAGCGCATTGATGTAGCCAGCACGCAAGAATTATTAGAGGTTCTGACTTCAATGTCTGCTGAGACCAGTTTTAGCGTCTTGCTGGTGATCAATGAGTGTGTCGTGGGAAATGGCAAATACTTTATGACCCATGAGACGGTGACGATTCTGCATGAGTTTGGAGCCTGTATAGGTTTCCTGGTCAAGCCACTGGCGCTGCTACGTGAGGCACGCCTGGAGTACCAGCAACGCTATCGTGAGGAGCAGGCAGCAGAATAGCCGCCCTCGTACGGAGAGCGGCTATTCTGCTGCCTGCCAGGTATAAAGCGTCTGGATGGTGTATTCAGGTATAAGCTTTAGCGTTTGGCGCGTTCGTATTGCTTGGGCCATGCGATATCGCTGCCGAGTTCATGGGCGGCGCGTAGGGGCCAGTGTGTATCGCGCAGCAATTCACGCGCTAAAAAGATCATATCGGCCTTATCCTGTTCGAGGATGTTATTGGCCTGGGTTGGCTCGGTAATCATGCCGACCGCACCTGTGGGAATCTGGGCCTCGTGATGGATGGTGTCTGAAAAGGGTACCTGATAGCCGGGGCCAACGGGAATTTTGGCCTGCTTCACATTGCCACCGGTCGACACATCGATCAAATCCACTCCGTGCTCTTTAAGTGCCTGGGCTACCTCAACGGATTCCTCTAATGTCAGACCACCCTCCTCTAACCAATCTGTGGCCGAGATGCGAACGAACAACGGCAGTTCTGCGGGCACAACTTCTCGGATGGCATCCGTGACTTCGAGCAGGAAGCGCATGCGATTTTGTAATGAACCACCATATTCATCTGTGCGGTGATTGGAATAGGGTGAGAGAAATTGATGGATCAGATAGCCATGGGCGGCATGGATCTCCAGGACCTGGAAGCCTGCTTTTAAGGCTCGCTGCGCTCCACACTGGAAGTTTTTGACGACTTCAGCTATTTCAGCAACGCTTAATGCTTCTGGTTGGGGATAGGTATCTGCGAATGCAATGGCACTGGGAGCTACGGTTTGCCAGCCACCATCTTCAGGCTTGACTTCACCATCGCCTGGCTCATCCCACGGCCTGTGAGTTGACCCTTTTCTTCCTGCATGAGCCAATTGCATGCCTGCTACAGCCCCTTGCGCTTTGATGAAGGAAGCGATGCGGGAGAGCATCTCGATATGTTCATCGCGATAGATGCCAAGATCCTGGGGTGAAATACGCCCACGTGCTTCGACGGCAGTAGCCTCGGTGATAACAAGTCCAGCTCCACCCACGGCTAACGCGCCCAGATGCACCAGATGCCAATCCTGTGCGAAGCCATCTTCTGCTGAATACTGGCACATAGGAGCGACTGCGATACGATTTTTGAAGGTCAGGTTGCGCAAAGTATATGGTTCAAATAGCTTGACTATTCCACTATGCTTTTGTTTACCCGTTACGGCTGTCTGTGTAGCGCCGGTTGGGAGTGTGCTCATACAAAAAAACTCCTCAATATGTTTCATCTCTAAGGATAGGTAGCCGTTCGCGCCGAAAACAGTGGGGCGCATCTATCTGATAATTATTGTTTCCATCTATGACAACACAACCACATGCCTCGATTATTTCATGCTTTGTTGTCCACTGTTCTGATAGTGTGCGTCCTGTGATGTACTTGTGAGTATTTCCAGTGAGCGATTTTGGCGAACGATTAGCGTCCCATCGCGGTGGCTGCAATGTCGAGCAATTTCCGCCAGGAGGGTGCGGTTTCAAAGTAGGTGAGCTTCTTAAAGAGCTTGTACGCCACCTTGTTCTGGCTGACAAACCAGGGCGGTGTCATGAGACTACGGAAGGGTGCGCGCAAGACACATTTTTGCAATTGCGAGAACATCAGGGTATTATGAACGATCCCGTTGCCGGATTGAATATCTTCGATACTGTGTCCAGGGAAGGCTCCCCAGGGCGTGACTGAGATGACAAAGCTGGTACCAGCCCAGTAGTTGACGCCGATAGTGCCATAGCGTAAGTCGGCGATGGCCTGATCAATGGCTGCGGCTACCCCAGGTAGCTTGAGAGTAGCGGGATGGACAATCAAGGTGACGTTCAGGGTGCCCCAGAGTTGTTGATTAGCAAAGGTGACGGCTTTTTGAATATATTCTACGATCGTGGACGCCTCCAGTGCGGTCTCAGCGCAGAGGCTACAGAAGGCTTCTGTGGTAAAGCAGATATCATCGCTCTGGTTGGCCGGAACATCAGGTATGAAGGTCCAGGGCAGCAATGTTTGATCCTGTTGTCCAAAGAGTTCCGCTTCGGGATGGGCGGCGAGGAAGCGCTGTTGGCGTTCACGCGCACCGGGATAATAGGCGGGACGGGAGGGGAGCTGCGCGAAGATGTGACGCATCTGCTTGAGGAGCTGCGTCCGTTGGGTCCAGTTGCGTTGTTGAATGATGACACGGGTGGCATTGCAATTGAAGCCTTCGTTGTTCGCCACGGATGAGACAAGGTGTTCGGCCTGATAGGCGATATCTTTCTGGCTCCATGGTCCAGGGACAATGATGACGGGACTGACATTGCCCAGTTCGCCGGTAATCGGTTTGGTCAACAAGGATTGTCCGCTTGCTTTACGCTGTTCTCCCTCTTCACCTGTCCCAAAGACGATGGCCTCAAAGGTTTTGTCCGAGCCAGTAATATGAATCTCATCAATACCGGGATGCTGGCAGAGATAGCTGCCCTCATCGGCACCGCCGTAGACGATATCCAGAAAGCCTGGCTTAATCAGGGCGCGAAATGCTTCGGTAAGCAAGGGGCCAAGGTAGGCATTGACTGGATTAGCTTTGTAGAGTACCACCCTGTTCTCTACAAATAATTTGTAGAGGAGATCCAGCGGTCCGATGCTGGCGACATTGCCCGCGCCCAGTACCAGTGCCAGTTTGCCTTCCTGTTCTTTTGTCTGATAACTGATGGCCTGTGTGTCTGGGAGACGCTCCACTGTGACGCCAGGCTGCATCCAGACCTCTGCCGTTACGCCTGGGAACAGGACGCGATCATAGGGGCGAAAAGGAAAGACTTGCGCGGTTACCTGTCCATCCGGCCGTGTTACGACTGGTCCGGGAATGTGGGGATGTCCGTCTTGTTGAATATCGCTCAAGACCTGACGTAACTGGCGCAAGGTTAGGAGTACAGGCCATGCGCCACCCCCCCAATCCTCACTTACCAGTGGATCATGCTCATCCAATCCTTTCGCCTGTGCGATAGCGGCGACCCAGCGTTGCGCCAACGAGGCAAAGTCCGTGATTAAGGTATCGATGATTGCAAGACGCGTGGCAAGCGGTGTGCGTATCCAGGCATCTTTGTGCTCGGTCAATGTTTGGACCGCGCTATCCATACTTGTGTGCGAGGATGGGGCAATCTCTCCCAAATGTGTATCAACCGTCATCTTCTTTTCCTCATAGAAACGATAATGCATTCGACGCATCTTCATGTCTGATCTTATTCTATGCCAAAGCCTGCCAGATAGCAACATGCCTGTCAGGTTGGTTGCGGGAGTGAGATGACGATTTTTGATATTCGTGTTATTCTACAGGAAAATAGATGTATTTATGGGTTTATTCTAGCCGTGTACATATTCCCTTTACGTACACTCTTAAATAAGGAGCAGATATGCCATCACAGGGTTACGTACGTTTCCCACATATCTATCAGGATCGCATTGTCTTTGTGGCAGAGGATGATCTGTGGTTAGTTTCTAGCGCTGGCGGACGGGCCGAGCGCCTTACTGCGGGTCTCGGTGAAGTGAAGCATCCGCGTTTTTCGCCTGATGGGGAATTATTAGCCTTTGTCGGACGTGAGGAGGGACCCAGCGAGGTCTATGTGATGCCTGCTCAGGGTGGGATCGCGCAACGCTTGACGTTTCATGGGAGCAATTGCCGTGTCCTGGGATGGACACCGGATGGCTCGGAGATCCTCTATTCCAGCAATGCCGAGCAATTCACCGGACGCTTTGAGACAATTTATGCGGTGAAGCCCACCGGCGGCGCTTCACGACATCTTCCCGTCGGGATGGCAAGCGCCATTTCTTATAGTTCAACCGGTGGTGTTGTGCTGGGTCGTAATACGAATATGCGCGAATTCTCGCACTGGAAGCGCTATCGCGGCGGTACAGCAGGCCATCTCTGGTGCGATCGTACAGGTGACGGGCAATTTGAGCGGCTGTTACAATTGGGCGGAAATGTCGCTGATCCCTGCTGGGTGGGAGAGCGCATCTACTTCCTTTCGGACTATGAGGGTGTGGGAAACGTGTATTCGTGTACCCCCACCGGTGAAGATCTACGCAAGCATACACAGAATACCGATTTTTATGCCCGTCATCTCTCAAGCGATGGCAAGCAACTCGTCTATCAATCGGCGGCGGATCTGTATCTGTTTGATCCGCAGACGGAAGAGTCGCGCCATCTTGAAATCACATTGCCCAGTATTCGCAGTCAGCGCAGCCGCAAGTTTGTTACGGCCTCCAGCTATCTGGATACCTATGCCCTCCATCCTCAGGGCCATATGATTGCTCTCACAACGCGTGGTAAGGCTTTTACTCTCGGCAATTGGGAGGGCCCGGTTCTTCAGTATGGTGAGACTGATGGTGTGCGCTATCGCTTTTTAGAATGGCTGAATGATGGCAAAAAGCTTGTGGCAATCCATGATGCCCCCGGCTACGAAGAGCTAATTGTCTTCACACCCGAAAGTGCAGAGGCGCCACGTACGTTCCCTGAGATTGAGTTTGGGCGTGCAACCGATTTGACTCTCTCTCCGACCGATGATAATGTGGTCATTGCGAATCATCGCAACGAACTGATCCTGGTCAACCTGGAAGATGGCACATCACGGGTACTGGATCATAGCGATCATGGTGGTATTCATGGAGTGGCCTGGTCCCCTGATGGGATATGGGTGGCGTATGGATATGCCCTGGCATCCAGTAAAGTCGCTATCAAGCTAGCAAATATTGAGACTGGTGAATTACATCAAATTACCAATCCCATTTTGACTGACAGCCGGCCCGCCTTTGATCCCGAAGGCAAATACCTCTACTTTCTGGGAGAGCGCATCTTTAATCCCGTACGTGACAACTTGCATTTTGATCTCAGCTTCCCCCGTGGTGTCAAACCTTATCTGATCACCCTGCGCAATGATCTACGTTCTCCCTTTATTCCTGAGTCCCGTTCTCCTGAGGAGAAAGAAAAGGAGAAGGAGAAGGAAAGAGAGAAGGAGAAAGACGAGACTCCTGAGTCGGCTGAGACAAATGGCGCGCATGAGGATGGTCAGAGCGAGTCGAAAGAGAAGAAGGTCCCGGCTATCACGATTGATTTCGACGGCATCACTGAACGCATCTTACCGTTCCCGGTTGCAGAGGGGCGCTATCGCCGCATTGCAGGTATCAAGGGCAAGGCGCTCTTCCTCTCATTCCCGGTTGAGGGTGTGCTTCACAGTCCCGCAGCGGGACGTGGCACACTGGAGTTTTATGATTTCGATGCGTATAAGACCGAGAAGCTTTTTGATGGCGTGGGGAGTTTTGACCTTTCTCGTGATTATAAGACCTTGATCTATAGTCTCCATCATCGTCTGCGAGTCGTGAAGGCAGGAGAGAAACCCAAGTCTGAGGGGAATAGTGACCGACCGACACGGGAGAGCGGCTGGATTGATCTGCATCGCGTTAAGGTGTCGGTACAGCCATCAGCCGAGTGGAAGCAGATGTTCGCGGAAGCCTGGCGTCTCCAGCGTGAACAGTTCTGGAGCGAGGATATGTCTGGTATTGATTGGGAGGCAGTCTATCAACAATACGCTCCCCTGGTCGAACGTGTCAGTTCACGCTCAGAATTATCTGATCTGCTCTGGGAGTTGCAGGGTGAATTGGGTACCTCACATGCTTATGAGATGGGTGGTGATGTACGACATGGCCCCCATTATCGACAGGGCTTCCTGGGTGTCGATTGGAAGTATGATGAGGAGCATGAGCGCTATCGTATTGCTCATATCGTCAAGGGAGATCCTTCTGATAGTCAGTCCACCTCGCCATTAACCAGTCCAGGACTGAATCTTGCAGTTGGTGATGCGATCCTGGCGATCAATGGACAGCGTGTTGGCGCTGGACGAGGACCAGCGGAATTGCTGGTTAATCAGGCCGGTAACGAGGTTCAACTGCTGGTTGAGCAGGCTGAGAGCAAGGAGACGCGAACCGTCGTGGTCAAGGCTCTGGCCAGTGAAACGCCCGCCCGTTATCGCGAATGGGTGGAAAACAATCGCCGCCATGTCCATGAAGCCTCGCAGAATCGCGTTGGCTACATCCATATCCCCGATATGGGGGGACCAGGCTATGCCGAGTTCCATCGCGGCTATCTATCCGAGTATGACTATCCCGCACTTCTGATAGATGTTCGTTGGAATGGCGGTGGAAATGTCTCTGGCTTGTTGCTTGAGAAACTGGCGCGCCGACGTATCGGTTACGATTTCCCGCGCTGGGGACAACCGGAAGCCTATCCCAGTGAATCGCCACGGGGGCCCATGGTTGCCCTGACCAATGAGCATGCTGGCTCAGATGGCGACATCTTTAGTCACAGCTTCAAGCTGATGGGATTAGGTCCCTTGATTGGTAAGCGTACCTGGGGCGGAGTAATTGGCATCAGCCCACGCCATCATCTGGTGGATGGAACTGTCACTACGCAGCCCGAGTTCTCTTTCTGGTTTAAGGATGTTGGTTGGAACGTTGAAAACTATGGTACCGATCCTGACATCGAAGTAGATATCGCGCCGCAAGACTTCGTCAAAAGTAACGATCCACAATTGGAGCGTGCCATCGCTGAAGCTTTACGCCTGAGCGAAGAATATCCTGTACTTGAACCCCGACCTGGCGAACGCCCACGCCTGGGTCGCTTCTAGGACAGATCTAACCTCGACTTTGTACAATTTTGAAAACGTGAGCTCGAAAATGCGTCGCGCTCGCCCTTTTTCGCAGGCTCAAATGCCTAAAAATGTACAAAGTCGAGTTAACAAAGTGTTTGATTCCCCTCACCAGCGGGATCTTGCTGCTCACCTGCTGGCAGGCGCGCAAGCGCCTGCGCCCTGTTTAGTGTGTGGTGCAGGAAAAGTGCTATGCACTTTTCCTGCACCACACACTAAAAACTGTTTTGAGCACTGCAGGTGCGAAAACTCATGCACAGAGATCGTGGAGAGCATGGGAATCAAACACTTTTTCTCTTTTCGATCTGTCCAAAGAGGACCACAGCTTTTTTGTGACAATTTCGCGACATTTTTGTGATACCAGCTTTACATTTACCCCTTATGCTAGAAATGATTCAATTTGATACGCGCCATTAGAGTATTCAGAAAGGCCATTTGCGATGTCACAATCATTTCAGCCTTCACAGGAACAGATTTTTCAGCAGCAGCGCAGTGCTGCACATGATAATGATACCTCTTTCGATCCTCAGCAATACGAGCGTCAGTACCATGCTCAATGGCCTGGCGATATTCCTTCTTCACCTGAAGAGCCGCAACAGGTGCCGCCAATGCAGGCAGGGCCGGGTCAGCAGGTGCCTCTCTATACCTATGGGTATGTGCCACTCTATGCTACAACGCCTCCACCAATTATGGGCAGTAATGTGTTTGGACAGATGGAAACTCCATCTGCCGCAAGGCTGGGTGGTGTACTGAGCTATCTGGGTGGCTGGTTCACCGCTATCCTGATGATTTTATTCGTGAAGCAGAATCGTTTTGTGCGCTTCCATGCTATGCAATCGCTGCTCTTCTTTGGAGGCTATACCTTCCTGTTTATTGTATCCCTCCGCTTGATCAGTCTGCATATCACACTGATCCGATATCCAGTTATACCGTTTTTTGTGATGCTCAATGTGATTGCGTTTGTGGGTTGGATAGTGGGTTTAATCGGAGCGTTATCTGGAAAATATATTGGATTGCCATTTGTGTCTGAGTGGGCGCATCGTTTTGCTCGGGATCGCCACAAGCCTGGTACGGTGAAATAAGTGGATGGTGGTATGCTTGCTGTTCATATATCAGGTATCAGGAAAGTCCCCGAACACAGCAGAGGCTGACGGGGACTTTCTTTGTTGGTTGTTGGGATCTCTTTTTAGTCGTTACTGCTCTGTGAGATATGACTGTACTCAGCACCAGCATTGTTGACGTAGATGCCGGGTTGGGCGATATACGCGGTCTCAAGGACTCTCAGAATGGCTGTGCCGTCCAGATAGATATCGGTTTGCTCGACCTGCTGAATCAGGCGTAACGTGTGCCAATCTGCTGGATCAAAGTCGGCTGGTAGTGCGATGACGCGATTAACGACCGGGGCGACACCAACTGTTTCGACTGCGAGTGCCCAGCGCTCTTGCTGCTGAATGAAGCGTATGAGCAGGCGTGCCTTGTTGCTATAGTGGGCTAGAATGCCCAGCGCAGATTGTCCTTCGGATAGAGGAGCAATCAGACGAAGGGTGGCTCCAAATTCAAATTGAGGTAGGGCAGTCCCCTTCAAGATGATCTGTTCTCCAGCGGTGCTAGCAATCTGTGTAAGTGTATCTTCCTGTAAATGCCAATCTAAAAATACGATTTGTTCTGTAATCATGGATGTGTAATTTCCTTGTTGTGGCTTGATCTGGCTTGATCTGGTTTGATTGTGGTTTGCGCTCCAGGCTACTGATTATCTGGCTGTATCAAGGCAGCGGACAGCCTGCCAGTATGCGCTATGTAAGATGTTGGAAGTAGAAGAACGATTTTTGAAGGATGTCCTGACTCACTGTAAACTGTTATGAACTCTAGCATAGCTATCTCCCCTTGTCAATGTCTCCTTTTCCCTCCACTTCTATACCTCTTAAAGGGCCTGAAGTCCCTGGTCCTGGAAGAATGTCCTGAGAAATAGAGGACCTTTGACTATGGATATATTGGCGTTTTGTCTGTAGCTGTGTTGGTATTGTGAGTTGTTCGTGCTCGTTTTCCTTGAATATGTTGATAAATAGCTGTATGTACTGACATAAATAGCCCTACCTGGATGATCCGGGTGGTCTATATAATAACCTTAAAGAGAATACATGAGACAATCTATAAAAGTATGTGTTCTTCCCGTTTTGCGGTATGTAGTAGAAAGGATATATGTAGTGCGCTATTCCTTCCATACGCGAATGCGAACGCGTAATCCATTGATATTTTTGTTGCTGATATGTTGCTGCCTGGGTTCTTTGTTGAGTACCTCAATCCAGGGACATGCCTCCGCGAATATGTTTACACAGGTGATCCATAAACATCATGCCCTCCGTTGGTTGAGTAAAGATCCTCCCGATGACGCAGGCTGTCGAGTCCAGATGCAGATGCCCTGTTATAGTCCAGACGAAATCCACAATGCCTATGGTTTGACGCCGTTGCTGCACAATGGTTTCAATGGCACCGGTCAGACCATCGTGTTAATTGATTCTTTTGGGAGTCCTCATCCACTGGCTGATCTCAAACGATTTGACAAAGATTATGGTTTACCAGATCCCCCATCGTTTAAGGTCCTGAATCCCCTGGGGACGGTCCCGTTTGATACCAGTAATTCGGACCAGATGGGATGGGCCCAGGAGACGAATCTCGATATTCAGTGGGCACATGCGATAGCTCCCGGTGCCGGTATCGTATTGTTGACCAGTCCCGTCTCTGAGACCCAGGGCGTCCAGGGGCTGCCAGAGTTTTTGAAATTAGAGCAGTATGCTGTTAATCATCACCTCGGCAAGATTATCTCTCAAAGCTGGGGTGCTACAGAAGAGACGCTGTTTATGCCCACTGGCAAGCAGGTAATGAATAATTTCAATACATTTTACCAGGCAACCACCAGCGAGCAGCATGTAACCTTTATTGCTTCATCCGGGGATAGCGGTAGTGTCAACCCTGATGTCAATGGCAATAACTATCCTTTTGCGACTGTTGGTTTTCCGGCTGATTCGCCCTGGGTGACTGCGGTGGGTGGTACGAGCTTGCACGCTGATACGAGTGGTAACTATCAGTCTGAAACGGTCTGGAATGGTGGAGTCGGCAATGCCTCGGGCGGTGGCTACAGCCAGTATTTTAAAGCACCTGACTTTCAGAAGTCGTTACCCGCAAGTGCTATTGCTGGCTCGCATGGATATCGAGGCGTACCTGATGTCTCCTACAATGGAGATCCCACTACAAGTATTCCGGTGTATCTCAGCTTTATGAGCGAACCCGGCTATTATCTATTCGGGGGTACCAGTTCGGGCGCACCTCAATGGGCGGGCCTGGTGGCTATTACCAACCAGCTGGCGGGCCATCCGCTTGGCTTTATCAACAATGAACTGTACAATATTGGTAGTAATCCCTCATTGTATGGTCTGGCATTTCATGACATCATTCAAGGAAATAATACGCAGGGCAACATCAGTGGCTTCAGTGCCAGCGTCGGTTGGGATCCGGTGACAGGTTGGGGAACACCAAAAGCGACGTACTTGTTACCTCTACTCGCCCATCTACCAGCGCTTACCGTTATTCCCTTCAGCAAGCACTGGTAGCGACACCCATGATTTTCCCGTTCTTTGTGTATGAATTTTTGCATCTGAGATGCTTAGAACAATAATATAGTTGTTCGCAACTCAGATGCTCAAACACTTTCTTTTCTTCTCTTTTCTGGCGTGTGTTATTCAGTTTTGATGTTCCAGACCTGTACGGAGCCATTGCCGTTGGCAGAGACGATATGTTTGCTGTCCGATAGCCACGTGATGGCAAAGGCTGATGCTGTATGGACGGGATAAATACCGACCTGGTTGCCATTCCCATTGCTGTTACCTGCGCCGTTATTGCTGGCAGTGCAGGCATGCCAGACATGCACCTTATGATCTTTACTGGCGGAGGCAATCCAATTTCCATCTGGTGACCAGAGTACCGTGCCAACCCAGTCATTATGTCCACGATATTCGCAGAGCAAGTGTCCTTTGTTGAGTGGCTCCCAGATATGGACAATGTTATCTTCACCCGCGGAGGCGATGCGCGTGCCGTTACTGGACCAATCGATAGCGCGAATCCAACTGGGATGTCCACGATAGAGGAAGAGTCGGCGCCCCTGCCCGCTATCCCAGATATGAATTTCGTGTCGCGCACCCGATGCCAGAACCTTGCCATTGGGAGACCAGGCCAGAGCGCGTACCCATTGTGTATGTCCATGATAGATCAGTTGTTGTTGTCCTGTCGTGGCCTGCCAGATATGGACGGTATTATCTGTCCCATTGCTGGTTGAAGCGATCCATTGACTGTCTGGCGACCAGACCAATGCCGATACAATGCCATGGTGACCGTTATAGATGGCTTTGTGCTGTCCCGTGCGTGTATCCCAGACGTGAATGCTTAGATCCAGGCTGGCGGAAGCGATAAATTGTCCATCCGGCGACCAGGCCAGGGTTGTCACGCTTCCCATATGCCCTTTATAAGTCAGTATGCATTCACCTGTGGTTGCGCCACGTATCTGAATAGTGCGCTCACGGCTCCCATAGGCAATCTTATGCTTGTCAGGTGACCAGGCCAGGGCATAGATAACATCGTTGATGGTTGCATGTTCTTCCATTCCTCTGGCAGGTACACAGCGCGATGGGGACGCAATGTCCAGAGGCTTTGTTTCCAGCACGGGCGACGTCTCTGGTGGGTAGGAGGCAGATGACCAGGTTGGCTGGATGATACCCTGATCCGCCAGATAGGTTTCTTCGAGTGTGCGCGCGAAATCCTGAATAGAGCTAAAGCGTAGGCGAGAATCTTTTTCTAACGCGCGCATAATGACCGCCTCGACGGCTGGTGTAATCTCTGTCTGTTCTTTATTGAGCGAGGGAGGACGTGTAAACGCATGCTGTACAATCACCTCTTCATAGGTGCCATTGAAGGGACGCTGACCGCTCAGCCATTCATAAGCAATGATTGCCAGCGCATATTGATCACTGGCGGGCTGTGGTTTGCCACGTGCCTGTTCTGGAGCCATATACGCAATTGTGCCCGAGACATCGCGAATGGGATGTTGCGATGAACTTTGCGCCACCACAGCCAGTCCAAAGTCACTCAACAGAATATCATGCTGGCGCCCCAACAGGAGATTCTCCGGCTTAATATCGCGATGGATCAATTTGTTGTCATGGGCATATTGTAAAGCGTTGGCGATTTGCTTAATGAAGGCCACAACCGTTGCGAGAGGTAATTTGCTCCCACTTTTATAGTGTTGCCGGAGTGAACCGTTAGGGGCATAGCTCATGACCAAAAAAGGAACATGCTCCTCGACTCCAAAGTCGAGGATACGCACAATGTGAGGATGCTCAAGCTGTGCTATTATGCGCGCCTCCTGTTGAAAATGCTCGATTTCCTCGGATGCGAGGCGCGTATCCAATATTTTAATCGCGGCGCGGGTACCTAAATAGACATGTTCACCCAGGTAAACATCCGCGAAGCCACCGTGCCCCAGGATGCTGACGAGACGATAGTGACCAATCTGTTGACCAATGCGGTCGGACATACGAGGACTTTCCAGGGAGTAGATCCCTTTTTCTCTTGATCTAAATTCTTCTTATGCAAAGTATAAACAGGGAAGCGAGAAAAGAAAAGCCTCTTTTGATTAAATTCAGCCCGAGGATAAGAAAAAGAAGTTCTTTAAGCTTTCTTATGTAGGCGAGATAGTGGAACAGTATGTGTCCTGTTAACAAGCCGTTCAGATGCCTATTCTCACGCTCAAGATGCGCTTCTCTAAAGATGAGATGGCAAGCAGAGCAGTGATCACAAGCTATGGAACGAAAATTAGAAGCCTGAGAGATAATTTAGGAGAGGCTTAACCTTTCATGGAAGGCGTGAAAAAGTGTATCCACCTCTCTTCTGGTGATCGTATATACCACAGAAGGGAGAGAACAAACATACATCTCTCCCAGCCGGAATAATTTTCATACTGCGAAACACTTTTGAGTTGTACGATTTGATTAGTGATAAAAGGAGTTCATACCATGGCAGTTTTCGCAACCGTAACAGCATTAACCCTTGCAGACGTCACCCTTAGCTCAATCATCTGGTGGTTAGTTGTTGGTTTGATCGCTGGTGCATTGGCTGGTCTGGTCATGCGTGGTGGTGGTTATGGCATCATCGGAGATATTGTGGTTGGTCTGGTTGGTGCGTTGGTTGGTGGTTTCCTGGCGGGCTTACTGGGTATTGGTAGCAGCAATGTGATTGTCTCAATTGTTATCGCCTTCATCGGTGCCTGTGTCTTCATCGCCATCTTGCGAGCCATTGCTGGTAGCACCCATCGTAGTGCTCTATAACCAAAAATAAGCAGGATGCGTAGAAATAACTTCTATACAATACGATCCAGGCTTATCCAGCATCGATCCCCCAAAGGCCAGCAGTGCCCGGGGGATCGATGCTTTTTGGCATCCTTCTTTTGTAAATTTTCAGGCAGCGAATCGTATTATAAAGACAAGCGCATGGATGTTCAGGCATGCTACAATGAACATTGCATTCGCATGATATGAATTCCATAAAGTGATAGGTTATAAGTGAAGAACAGTATTCTCCACGTTTTGAGATGAGAACCTCTGATGTTTGAACGATATCCAACTGATCGTGTATCGCTGGAGCGAGATTGTGATCTTGAATTTGTGATTGCCAGCGGTCCAGGCGGACAGCATCGCAATAAAGTCGAGTCAGGCGTGCGTCTGACCCATCGTCCTACGGGTGTGGTCGTCATGGCTACCGAGCGGCGTTCCCAGCACTCCAATCGAGATGTCGCGTATGAGCGCATGGCTGAACGTCTTGAGGAGCGGCAACGTATTCGTACGCCTCGCAGGCCAACTCGTCCCACGGCAGGTAGCCGTATCCGCCGTCTGGACAGCAAGCGTCTGCTCAGTACGCGTAAACGCCTGCGCTCCTTGCCCTTCAATGATTGATAGGGCATTTTGCTTAACTAATTGTGTTTTTTCACCAATGTGATAGATCAGATCCAAGGAGCATTGGATATGTATAGAGAAATATCTTCTTCGCCTTTTGTGCGCTGGTCTCGCTATTTATTTTCCTGCCTACTCTGTATGCTGGCGCTGACCCTGATCAGTTGTTCGAGTGGGGCGACCGCGAGTCCGGTCAGTACCAGTCCCACCAGTCAACCAACGGTAGTTGGAACCACCGCTGCGAGTTCCAGGAAGTGGGATGATTGGTTCACGTATCACCACGATATGACCCGTACCGGTTATCTGGCCTCAACTCCTGATCCTCAGCATCTCACCAAAGCCTGGCGTATCAGTCTGGATGGAGCGGTCTTCGCGGAGCCGCTGATGGTCAAAGGGCATGTGATTGTGGCGACGGAAGGCGATTCGCTTTACGCGTTAGATCCTCGACAGGGGAGTGTGCTCTGGCATACCAACATAGGCACGCCGGTCCAGCGCTCAACACTCCCCTGTGGAGATATTGATCCGCTGGGCATCACCGGCACGCCAGTCTATGATCCCGCTACGGGTTTGATCTTCGCAGTTGCTGAGATCAGTGGCCCCCAGCATGTTCTGATTGGTGTGGATGCCGCTACGGGTGCGGTAAAGCTTCGCCGCACGGTGGACATTCCTGGCATGGAGGTAGATGTGCATCAGCAGCGCGCCGCGCTGGCCCTATCTCATGGTATGGTTTATATTACCTATGGCGGTCTGGCGGGCGATTGTGGACAGTATCGCGGTACTGTCGTGGCATCCCAGACAAACGGCAAAGGGAATCTCCTATCCTATCAAGTGCCGGTTACACGGGAAGGCGGCATCTGGACCACGCCCGGACCAACCATTGATAAACAGGGGAATGTTTATGTTTCAGTTGGCAATGGCGAAGCGACGAGCGGCGACTGGGATCATAGTGACTCTGTGTTGCGTCTCTCATCTCAATTGCAACTCCAGGATGGTTTTGCTCCCACACAATGGCAGCAAGAGAACAGCCATGATACTGATCTCGGCTCGATGGGGCCAGCGCTCCTCTCCAATGGCCTGATCTTTATCGCTGGCAAATCTGGTAGCGGCTATGTTGTGCGTGCCAATGCGCTGGGGGGGGTAGGAGGACAACTCTCTGAAACCAGAGTCTGTGATGGCATGGCAATGGGCGGAGCCTCAATCGTCGGCTCTCAGGTCCTCATCCCCTGTAATGATGGTGTCCGGCGCATCACCGTCCACAATAACGGATCGGTCTCGGTCGACTGGCATGCCTCGAACATGGTCGATCCCGCCATTGTCGGGGGTCATACCGTATATGGTCTGGATGGCGGCGGCACGCTCTATGCGGTTGATCTTGCCACTGGTGCCACCCGTACCAGCATCAGCCTATCTGAAGATGTACCGCACTTTGCAACCCCGATGTTATCCGGCACAAGCCTGTTTGTCGGTACCAATAACGGCATCGTAGCTGTCAACCTATCCTGATTTTGCATGCCATAAGGTATTGTTCATAAAAGGAAGCGGATAAATGTCTTCACTGGCAGGCATTTATCCGCTTCCTGATGATTTATATTTGCTTTGCCATTTGCATCGGAATGCAGATACTTTTTATTCCAGATATGGTTGATGACCTGGAGGACATTTAGACGCTTTGCTCAACCCAGAGTGTGATCTGTTTGACAGTGATTTTGCCTTTTGAGAGCAGGGGACGTATGTCGGGATGGCGGGTGACCTGGTCGATGAGGCGATCCCGATTCTCGGGATCCAGGAGCGCAGGATGTTGGGAGCGGTCGACCTCAATGGTTGCTTGAATGATGTTGTGGGCGATGGTTTCTGGCGTTTCTGTGTTGGGGATGGGAGCGTCCTGTGTGCTTACTGTTTCTGTAGGCGCTGCTATCGAACTGGCGGCAACTTGTGGGGCCGAATCAGGGACACTACTGGATGCTTGTTGTGCGTGCTCTGGATGCAGTTCATTGAGCCATTTGAGTAATTCCTGGACCTGATGGGCGTCCAATTGTAATGGCCGCAACAGGGTTGGAGCCTGGATTTGTAGTGAGCCGTCGTCATCGCTGCTGACGGTATACATGCCGAGTTGCTTCCTGCTTCTCATCGTGCTACCCTTTCTCTCTCTGTATCCTTCTTGTCGCTTGCTAGATATATTTTTATCTGTTTGCTATCGTACCATATATTTTTCGATGAGCGCTTGCTGGCCGGGTTGGGATTGGCGTCCAGGCCCGGCCAGCAAGGAGCAGTTAATGCCAGCCGCTTACTTTGTCTAAGTGTTCTCCTTCTTCCTGCGTAATACGCAGATTGAGGGCGTTCAATAGTTCCTGCGTCTGTTCGACTGAGGTGGCGCTAGCAATGGGAGCGGTGATACCCGGTCGACCAATAATCCAGGCCAGGGCTACCTGGGAGGGAGTCGCCTGATGTGTCCTGGCAATTTCCTCAACCTGCGCCAGGACAGCAAAGCCTTTTTCATTCATATAGTTACTCTGCACGCCTTGTGCACGCTGGCTCTCTGGCAGCGCTTGCCTGGGCTGATATTTTCCTGTCAGAAAGCCGCTAGCGAGCGAGGAATAGGTGATGACACTGATTTCCTGTTCCTTGCATAACGCTTCCAGGTTTTTTTCATAGGTAGCGCGGTTCAGCAGGTTATAAGGTGGTTGGATACATTCATAGCGATCATAGTGATGTTGCAAACTGATGCCAAGCGCTTCAGCCATGCGTTCCGCTGTATAGTTTGAGGCCCCGATATAACGGACTTTGCCGGCTTTAATCAATTCATTAAAGGCTCCCAGTGTTTCTTCCAGTGGCGTATTGGTATCATCGCTATGCGCCTGATAGAGATCAATATAATCAGTTTGCAGGCGGCGAAGTGAGGCATCAACTTCTTGTAGAATATAGTCGCGTGATAAGCCACGCTTTCCATCTCCCATCTGCATTCCGATCTTGGTGGCAATGATGACCTGTTCACGATTTTTGCGTGCTGCCATCCACTTACCCAGGATGGTCTCTGACTCACCGCCGCTATGGCCGGGTACCCAGGCTGAATAGACATTTGCCGTATCAATAAAATTGCCGCCGCCCTGAACATAGGTATCAAGTACCGCAAAAGAAGTGGCTTCATCGATGGTCCAGCCAAAGACATTGCCACCCAGGCAGAGTGCTGAAACCTCTAAGTCAGTTCGTCCTATCTTACGTGTTAGCATCGTAGCTCCTTTATTTGTGCAGTGGCTGTATATATTGTAATTATATATATAGCTACCACTCTGTATATGTTCATACGGGTACACACAAGGTTATGTTTTATGGATCATCCCCCATTTCATTATGACACATCTTCATGGAGGCATGATCCCTGGCGTATCGAGCAGGTAATTGAATGGGTCGCACTACGACAGAGTTGATTGGGGATACGGGAAGGTGTGGGATGTTGTAGATTGTTATAGGATTTGTGAATGTGTAGGCATTGCATGCCGAGTATTGAGAGGATTTGTGTATGGCTGTAACGACAATTTCTGAGGAGTGTCGCACGTTTCTTTCTGAGAAGGTGCATACGGCGAAACTGGCTACGGTGCGTGTGGATGGTCGTCCGCATGTGGCTCCTATCTGGTTTGTGCTGGATGGCGATACAGTGATTTTTATGACAGGTCGCGATACGGTGAAGGGGAAGAATCTGGCTCGTACAGGACAGGCGTCTTTGTGCGTCGACGATGAATATCCTCCTTTTTCGTATGCCATGATCGATGGCACGGTGACGCTGTCTGAGGATCTAAAAGAGATGAAGCCATGGTCAACAAAATTGGCCGCTCGCTATATGGGAGAGGCCGAGGCTGAAGCTTTTGGCGCTCGCAATGCGGTAGAGGGGGAACTTCTGGTACGCCTGACACCGACGAATATTGTGTTCTTAAAAAACATCGCTGACTGAACAACTTTTGAGTTGACAAGAGCGCCCGGACAACCATCTCCACATGGCAGTTCAGGTGCTCTTTGTATTGTTTCGATTGTTCATCTATCTGCTTCTCCTGACCATCAATCTTAAGTTTTCGCGCATGAAGCTCTAAAAATACTGGCTCTCCGTCCTTGCGGGTGAAAGCGGGGTGCAGGGGCGGCAGCCCATGACGGAGCGCGAGGTGTCCTCGCAAACTCCCCCTCCTCTCAATCCCCCGGAAGGATAGAGAGCATAAATACTTTTGTAATGTTTTGCAGGATTAGCACTTAAGTGCCAATCCTGCAAAACATTACAAAAGTATTTATGCTTGATGACCTTTGGGCATGTCGTGCCCGTTGTTAGCGGCCTCAGCTACCTCTTGTAAGGTGCTGCCTGCGGAGGCTTCTACGGCGGCCAGGACGGCCCCTTCGACCAGGGGTGCAGTACTGATAATAACACGCTCTTTTTCCTGGGCATCCAGCATCTCCAGGGCCATTTCCGTGATCATTACGGCACTACCCAGGTCGAGCAGGACCAGTGTCCCATCGGGGCTGGAGGCTTTCTGTAGCGCCGCTGCGACCTTGTCGATTGAGGTGCCAATTGATCCGTCATCGGTTCCACCGGCTACGGCAATGGTAACTTCACCCATCGACATTTGTCCAGCCAGTTCTGCAACACCTTCGGCCAGACGTGCGCTATGTGACACGATTACAATACCAACTGCCAAAATATCCTCCTTGCAGGGGCTTCCACTTCCCCTACTCTTGCTTATGCTTGCTTGATGCTATCGGCCAGTGCCTGTAAGAGGAGCCAGCAGGATGTCGCGCCGGGATCTTGATGGCCGACACTGCGTTCACCAAGATAACTGGCTCGTCCCTTGGTGGCTGTCATCTCAATTGTTGCTTTCGTTCCTACCTCCGCGCCTGCAACCATTGCCTGGACAATCTGCGCGAGTGAAGCCTGTGCGGCCTGTGCCTGTTTCGCTGCTTCAATCGCGGGAGCCAGGGCATCCAGCATCGTCTTCTCGCCGGTCTGGGCCTTGCCACGTGCTTTAACCCCCTCCAGGGCTGCCTCAAATAGGGTGATCAGATCCGCGCTTTCCAGTGTTTGTTTGCCCGCCGTAGCCACGCCTGCGCGCAGAAAAGCGGTACCATAGAGCGGTCCACTGGCTCCGCCTACGGTAGAAACCAGAGTCGTACCCGTCGTTTTCAGTAAAGTACTGATATCAGCCTCTTCCATCCCCGCCAGTTTCTTATTGACAGCCTGAAAGCCACGATCCATATTAATGCCATGATCAGCATCCCCGATTGCAGAATCGAGTTGCGTTAAATAGGCATTGTTTTCGTGAAGTACCTGCCCTGAACGTTGTATCCAATCTCGAATATCCCCAGTCGTCACAGGCATAGATAATAACTCCTTTAGCAATCCTTAGCGGCCCCAGCGTAGCGCCGGAGTGTGTACCGGTGCGTCCCAATATTTCAACAGTTCATCATCCAGACGGACCAGCGTGATTGAGCAGCCCGCCATATCCAGCGCAGTGATATAGTTGCCGACCAGCGAACGGGCAATAGAAATAGCTTTGCCTTTGAGAATACGTTGCAGGGCATTGTAGACAATATATAACTCAATCAGCGGTGTGCCACCCATGCCATTGACCAGCGCCAGGACTGATTCACCATTTTTTAATTGTAAATCTTCAAGGATAGGTGTGATCAGGGTCTCCGTAATATCATCAGCGTTAGTTAGTTTGGTGCGGCGGCGTCCTGGTTCGCCATGGATACCGATACCAATCTCCATTTCATTCTCGCCCAACTCGAAAGTTGGCTTGCCTGCGGCAGGGACGGTACAGGATGTCAGGGCCATCCCCATACTGCGACCATGATCGTTAACTTTGCGAGCCAGCGCCACAACCTGATCCAGCGAAGCCCCTGCCTCCGCGTAGCCACCGACAATCTTCTCTAGCAGGACCGTCACACCTACACCGCGCCGACCAGCCGTATACAAACTATCCTGTACTGCGACATCGTCATTGGTGATCACGCTGGCAATTTGAATACCTTCGGCGTCAGCCAGTTCTGCAGACATCTCAAAGTTCATGACATCCCCGGTATAGTTTTTGACAATGTGCAGAACGCCTTTCCCGCCATTAACCGCATGTGTCGCGGCTAGCATTTGATCGGGAACAGGAGAGGTAAAGACGGCTCCAGGACAGGCTGCATCCAACATTCCGTAGCCAACGTAGCCTCCATGCATGGGTTCGTGTCCACTACCGCCACCTGAAATAATACCCACTTTATCGCGTATTGGTGCATTTTTGCGCACAATAATCTGGTTTTCCAGATCAACCGTAATCAAATCAGGATGAGCAAGTGCCATACCAGCCATGGCCTCTTTTACCACATCATCGGGATTATTGATGAGCTTCTTCATGTGCATCCTCTCGTCTTTTCGTGTCAGGTTGGGACTTTTAGATCTTGCAAGCACATCATACAGGCTAACGCGTATCTGATCTTAGTATACGCGCTAGCTGAGATGTTTGTGTATCAGTGTCTTTCAGCCAGTACCTCTCGCTGGATGTTTGTACGATAGGTTTGTATCAATTCCTGTTGTGCATTCGAGGGCCAGTTGAACTCGCTGCTCATCAATTGCGTGACATCGTTTAAGACATCCTGCCCGCGTGCGCGGTCTTCCAATACAATTGAAGTGCGCCGTGCCAGAATATCCGAAGGTGTCATGGCCATTTCATAGCGGCAGGCATAGATCACCTCGGCCCGGATATAGGGTAAATCGCTGATCAATTGCTGAGCCAGACCAGGATTTTGCTCAATACTATCGTAAATGAGATGGGCATTGGAGCCGTAGCTCGTACCCAGATGGTGAATAATCTCGTTGCTCAAGCCTGCCTGCACACCACGTTTTTGTAATTCATGTTCTACTCGCGGCCAGGCTGCACTTCCCTGTAAGGGCAGGTTCTGGGTTGGATGGGTTGGCTTGACGCCATCGCGGCGATTGATCACATCCAATGTGTCCTGTGCCATCCGTCGATAGGTTGTTAGTTTCCCGCCGGTAATCGTGATCAAGCCTGTGGGGCTTTCAACCACGGCATGGGTCCGTGAAAGTTTGGCGGTTGAGGCATTTTTCTGTCGAGTCTTCACCAGTGGTCGATAGCCAGCATAGGTACTGATGATATTATCTTCAGTAAGATGTACTGAGAGATAGCGATTAAGGTATTTGAGTAGATAGGCAATATCTTCCTGTGTCGCAGTGGGATGATTGAGATCACCTGATCCAGTATCAGTGGTCCCAAAGATGACACGCGACTCCCAGGGGACAATAAAGAGGATACGCTTGTCTTCGGTTTCAGGTAAGACGACGGCATCCTCTCCGACCTTTAGATCCTCGCGTGAGAAGACCAGATGTACGCCTTTACTGGGCTCAACCTGGATCTCAGGCATAGGGCCAGCCAGGGCTTCCACCTGTTCAGCAAAGACACCGGTTGCATTAATGATATGGTGTGCCCGCACCGTCAGGTTTTGATTGCCCATCACATCATGAATATGGGCTCCAGTAATCTGACCATTCTCCATCTCAAAGCCAGTTACTTCCGTGTAGTTTGTGATGATCGCTCCATAGCGAGCCGCAGTCCTGATGAGAGCCATCGTCAGACGGACATCGTTAGTCTGACCGTCATAATAGATGAAGCCCTCTTTAAGCCCTTCTGGGATCAAGGATGGCGCACGTTCAAGTACTTCCTCGCGACTGATATGGTGGTGGCTGGCGATATTGTGCCGCCCTGCCAGACCATCGTACATATACAGACCAATGTTCAGTAAGGTATTCAGTCCGACGCCACCAGGCGTGGTAAACGGCATACCAACGGGATGAAGGTCTCCTTCGTAGATCGGGAGCACAAAGGCGACAGGTTTAACCAGATAGGGCGCGTTCTGAATGAGCAGGCCACGTTCTACCAGGGCTTCGCGGACCAGGGCGAAATCGAAATTAGGGAGATAACGAATGCCGCCATGGGCCAGTTTGGTTGATTTACTGCTGGTGCCACTGGCAAAATCCATCTTTTCAAGCAGTGCGACCGAGTAACCACGTGAAGCAGCATCTAGAGCGACACCTGCGCCGGTTACACCACCACCAATGACTAACACGTCAAAATGATCGCTGCTCAGCGTGTTGAGGTTTTGTGTACGTTCGTGTGCTGATAGAGAATGCATAGCTTGTATTTACGTACAGACGTCAAATAGTTTTTATATGCTATTTCGCATACCATGCGCCATTCACGTCTGTACGTCCTTTCGTTGGGATTATTAGAAAGCACTACGAAGCTGGTTCACGGAGCGACTCACCTTTGCGGACCGCGTCACCTGAAGCTGACAATTTTCTCGCTTCAATGACTTTGCCGATAGTGTAATCATAGATGAATGCTCCCACAGCCCCACCTGCTAATGGAGCAACAATTGGTATCCAGGTATAGTAATTAAGACTACGACCACCATCCACCAGCGCAATCCACAAACGCGGACCGAAGTCACGGGCGGGATTAATCGCATATCCGCTATTGAGACCAAATGATGCGCCGATGGCGGCGATCAGAAGTCCAATAATCAAAGGATTCAGATTGGCCTGGACTGGTTGATTGCGAATATCGGTAATGGCAAAAATGAGTCCGACCAGCAATGCGGTACCGACGAACTCGTCTCCAAAGGCTCCAAAGAGTCCGACGAAGGGTTTGGGTGCGGTATAAAAGACCGTGCCTACGGTATTGGTAAGGGATGCTCCTTTTGCCAGGCTAACCGCATGATTAATGGCACCTTTATAGACGAAGTACACAATGGCCGCGCCGATGAAGGCTCCTATAACCTGAGCTAGCATATAGGGGATGACCTTGTTCCAGGGGAATTTACTTCGTACCGCAAAGCCCAGAGTGACCGCTGGATTCAGATGTGCTCCACTGATTGCCCCCGCCACATAAATGCCGAGCATGACCGCGAAACCCCAGCCAAAGACTATAATGATCCATTGGTTCGCGAATAAGCTGGGTTGAGTGGCCGTGCCACTCGGTCCTAATGTATTGAACAGTGCAAATGAAGCAACACTGCCAGCACCAAACAGAATCAGAACCATTGTACCAACAAGTTCAGCGATGCACTCACCTAATGTTCCTGCAAGTGGTGAAGTTCGCCTTACAACTGGTGTTTCCATGAACTTTCACTCCGTTCTGGTCGCTAATTGTTCCTGACAACTATCTGTATGGTTGAGCTTACATCCCTGCACTGCTGCATAGAGGTGATTGATTAATTCGGGCACGTTGAACAAAGACGTTAAACAGCTTGTGTCTCAGGTAAAGATTCCGGCTAAGGATGAAAAATCAGGGTTTGGCCCAGCCAAGTGAACGCTGTACCGCACGTTTCCAATCATGATATAAACTCTCGCGCTCATCGGCACTCATGCGGGGCTCAAAGGTACGATCAATCGCCCATAGTTTGCTAAGCTCTTGCTGGCTGTGCCAGAATTTGACTGCCAGCCCAGCCAGATATGCGGCCCCTAATGCAGTCGTCTCAGCAATTTCTGGACGTTGTACCGCAATACCCAGGATATCTGCCTGAAATTGCATCAGCAGATTATTAACGACGGCACCACCATCAACGCGCAAGGTTTTTGCCTCGATACCGCTATCGGCAGTCATCGCTTCAAGAACTTCGCGTGTTTGATAGGATATTGACTCCACCGTTGCGCGTGCGATATGTCCCATCGTCGTGCCGCGTGTCAGGCCTACAATGGTGCCACGAGCATAGGGGTCCCAGTAGGGTGCGCCCAGACCCACAAAGGCTGGCACCAGAAAAACACCACCATTATTCTCCTCCGTCTGGGCCAGACTCTCCACTTCTACGCTCGATCTGATGGCGTGTAAGCCATCACGTAACCATTGCACGGCGGCTCCTGTAACAAAGATACTTCCTTCCAGGGCATAGGTGATTTCTGGCTTCTCTTTTTTGCCCAATCCCCAGGCAATCGTTGTGAGTAGACCATTTTTGGAGTGAATAGCCTCGGTACCGGTATTCATCAGCATAAAGCAGCCAGTGCCATAGGTATTCTTTGCCATTCCTTTTTCGTAACACACCTGTCCAAACGTCGCCGCCTGTTGATCACCTGCGATCCCTGCGATTTTAATCGCGCCCCCAAAGAACTCAGGATCGGTTTCGCCATAGACACAACTGGAAGGGGCGACCGTTGGCAGCATCGAACGAGGAATTCCCAATTCGGTGAGAATTACCTCGTCCCACTTTTTTTCGTAAATGTTGAAGAGGAGTGTACGCGAAGCATTGGTATAGTCGGTAATGTGGACGCGCCCCCTGGTCAGTCGCCAGATGAGGAAGGTATCAATATTACCAAACAGCAGCTCTCCACGCTCAGCTTTTTCACGTGCCCCCTGGACATTATCCAGAATCCATTTTACTTTCGTGCCAGAGAAATAGGCATCGGTGACCAGACCTGTGCGGGCGCGAATTTCTTTATCAAAGCCTTTCTCTTTCAGCTCATCACAAATGGGCACCGTCAGACGGCTTTGCCAGACAATCGCATTATGGACTGGCCGACCGGTACTCTTTTCCCACACGACAGCGGTTTCACGTTGATTGGTAATGCCCAGTGCGGCGATATCGGATGCTCTCGCTCCGGCCTTCCGCAAGGCCTGTTGCGCCACGCGGAGCTGCGTATTCCAGATATCTTCTGGATTATGTTCGACCTCGCCGGGCTTGGGATAGATCTGGGGAAACTCTTCTTGATCAATACTGACAATATTACCTTCATGGTTAAAGAGGATTGCTCTGGAGCTGGTTGTTCCTTGATCTAAACTTAGCACAAAACGAGCCATGAAAAACTCCTCTTCTATAACGTTGTACTTCGGCGTCAACGTCTGGTTGCTTTAACGATACATGTAATACGAATGACTAACCTTGTACGTTCCACACTCAATCTTACAGCACTTGTGGCTAAAGATACTTGAAAGCGTTTTTCATCTTAGCTAGAGCAAGGGGGGATCTGTGATAGTGCAGAGCTTTTTTTGCCCTGTTATTGTTGTGTCTATCGAGATAACATCTTCTGCTCTTCATTTGTTTGGATGAATTTACTATAGAAGATTTATCTTTTCCTGCTATGATCAGCTATCATTTCTGGCTGAGCATATGATACGTCATTATATCATTTTGGCAGGGAGCGTGTGGCTGCTGTTTATGTTGTGCCATTGATAAAGAATGCCGGGTTGCGCGGATGTTATAATTAGCTACATTAATGGGAAGCCCGGTGTTCTGCGGATACGTTAGCCAGAGCATAACAGGATAATGGATCGTATCTGTGGTCGTGTTAGTTAGTAGGAGTTTGTTGTATGCCTATTTCAGCTCGTCGTGTTGAGACTTTTGGGACGACTATCTTCACCGAAATCAATGTTTTAGCCCAGCAATATCACGCCTTAAATCTGGGACAGGGGAAGCCGGATTTTGATACACCATCTGATATTGTGGCTGAACTGGTCAAAGCGTCACAGGCTGGAAATTATAATCAATATGCGCCGGGGCCGGGTACGCCAGACTTACGGCAGGCCGTGGCCCATCATGCGGCCCGTTTCTATGATCTGGATATTGATCCTGACAGAGGAGTGATTGTGACAGCCGGGGCGACCGAAGGATTGTTATCCTGCGTCCTGGGATTAGTTGATCCTGGCGATGAAGTGATTGTGATCGAGCCATTCTACGATTCCTATGTCCCCAATATCATCATGGCCGGAGCTGTTCCTGTCTTTGTTCCCTTGCATCCGCCGACCTGGACCTTTGATCCCGATGAATTGCGGGCCGCTTTCAGCAATAAAACGCGAGCAATCATTCTCAATTCTCCCCATAATCCCACTGGACGTGTCTTCACACGTGAGGAACTGACCCTGCTGGCAGAATTATGTATTGAGCATGATGTGATCGTGATTAGCGATGAGGT
The DNA here is from genome assembly GCF_008326305.1 of Dictyobacter arantiisoli. GTDB lineage: Bacteria > Chloroflexota > Ktedonobacteria > Ktedonobacterales > Ktedonobacteraceae > Dictyobacter > Dictyobacter arantiisoli. Next base: position 27,449 of record NZ_BIXY01000036.1, read on the forward strand.
CTACGAACATCTCACACTTGGAGATGCCAGCTATCTCTCGATTGCCACCCTTCCAGGTATGTTCGAGCGCACCGTCACTGTTAGTAGTGCCGGAAAATCCTTTAGCGCCACCGGTTGGAAGATCGGCTGGGTCTATGGACATCCTGATATTCTGGATGGCGTCGCACGGGCGCATCAATTTATCACCTTTGCCGTCCATCATCCTACCCAGCAGGCGGTAGCGTATGCGCTCAATCAGCCGGATAGCTACTATCGCGCCTTTAAAGAGATGTATGAAGATAAAGTAGAGCTCTTGATGTCCTCGTTGGAAGGGAGCGGCTTGCAGTATAGCAGGCCACAGGGTACCTATTTTATTATGGCTGACTTTTCGCACGTCTTTGATGGGATGCCTTTTGACTTCACGCGCTACTTGATCTCGGAGATAGGTGTGGCCTGTATTCCACCCGAGTCAATGTATAGCAAGGAGCACAGGCATATCGGCAAAAACTATGTGCGCTTCTCTTTCTGTAAAAGCGACGAGGCGCTGCGTCAGGCACGTATCCCTCTGCAAAAACTCCGCCTCAAAGCTTAGGATTTTTTTCCTGACAGTGAGACGGAGCTATTTCTTGCATGCATGATGGCGCTAGCGATAATAGGGTTGGATGGCTTGCAGTAGTTGTGCTTGCTGGTTATGGAGATAGAAATGTCCTCCCTGAAACATCTGTTGGGTGATAGGCCGCGTACTCTGGGCCTGCCATGCGGCGAGATCACTTGCAGGGATATCCTTATCTGTTTGACCACCGAAGACAGCAATGGGAAGATTGAAGGGCTCCTCGGGCTGATAGTTGTAGGTCTCGCACAACGTAAAGTCGGCGCGTAAGGTCGGTAGAAAGAGTTGGAGCAGTTCTTCGTTTTGGAGGACTGCTTCAGGCGTGCCGCCCAGGGTGCGGAGGGAGTGAATAAACTCAGCATCAGGCTGACTATGGACTGGCTCACTACGGCGTGGGAGCTGAGGGGCACGATGAGCGGAGACGAACAGACGTGTTGGTAGTGTCAGCCGTTGCCGACGTAATTCACGCGTCAATTCAAAACTCAATAAGGCACCCATGCTATGTCCAAAGAATTGAAATGGCACATTCATGTACGGCAGGAGTTGTTGTGCCAGTTGTGGCACCAGTGCCGCAGTATCTGTATAGGCGGGCTGCTGTAGTTTCATTTCGCGACCCGGCAACAGGACTGGACACACCTCCACGCCTGGCGGCAAAATTTGCTGCCAGGTGCGGTAGATGGAGTTGGCACCTCCCCCGGCATAGGGGAAGCAGAAAAGCCGATTGGATGGATGTGACTGATTCGACACGATCCAGGGTGTATTTGTCATTCTTAAGACCTATTTCCATTAAAAGTAGTAGGTGGCGCAGCCAACCTGCAAACCAGATCCAACATTAATAATCAAACCAATATTGCCCTTCTGGACCTTATGCTGATCGTAGGCAGCCTGGAGCGTGTAGGCCAGGGAGGATGTAAAGAGATCATGTTCAGCCTGAACATCGATTACTTTGTCCCGGGATACTTCCAGAGCATTGCTCAACTGTGCGATAAAGCTGCTTGAGATCTGAGGTGGCAGGATCAGGTTGATCTGTGAGAGTGTGAGTCCTTCGTGTCTCAATGTTTCCTCCATGGTTGCTTGAATACAGCGGATGTAATGCTGCTCCAGCAAGGGATGGCTCTCAAACTTCAAGAGCGTTTTGCCGTTGCGTACCTCGGAATGGGAGCGTACATCATCCACATAGTCTGGGAAGCTTTTGAAGACGAATTGGCCGAAGCCGGTTGTGCCGTCCGCACTCTCATCAAGGATCAGGGCCGAGCCGGTCTCTTCGATGCCGACCAATTCCGTTGGAGCGAACTCGCGATTATTCTCGACCTCAGAGGCCACGATCAGGGCTGTTTGTGCGCGTCCGGCCTTAATCATACCAATCGCTACCTGACAGGCATTGAGGGTGCCCAGACCACCATTTAAAACATCCAGCGCGAACGTCTTTTTATCCTCTTGCGTTTCAATATCGGCATTGATGTCGAGACGACCTTCGACCAGGGCCGCCACCGCAGGCTCGCAGAGGAACTCATCGCGATAGACACCAGCATAGATTAGCAGATCAATGGCGCTACGCTCGTGCGGATAAGTCGCCAGACAGGGATCAGCGGCGGCCTGGATCAGTTCCAGGGTCTTCTTCTCGACCCTGGCATCTGGCGCAATTGTGCCGATAGATGCGATCTGTACGCGTTGCTGCGCTGGCAGGCGAGAGACAAAGCTGGCGTCATGCTGGACCTTCGTTGGGGTATATTCCCCGGCCTCACGCCGACGAATGCGATCGGGTAGATCATCCAGGGTATAAATGGCGGTTCCAATGGTCGCGCCGGAGCCGGTGATGCCGAAGATGGCGTTGTCTCCGCTATTAATATGGCCCGCACGAATATTATCCATCAAGGCGATCATATGAGTCGTAGTGGCTGTATTGCCGCGCTCCTCAATATTATAGATCACGCTATCCGGTGTACAGAACTCTTCACCGAAGTACTTATTGATCTCGCGTGGCACATCTTTGATGGTGGTTTTGGAGGTCTGGTGCACAAGGATATGCTGGAAAGCTTCCTTCGGCCATTGCGTACGCTCCATAATCATACCGGCATGTGAGACGGCCTGTTTGAGATTGACAGCTGAGACCGTCACAGCATCTGTATACATGATCGCTCCACCGTGTGGTTTGTCAGTCGCCTTACCGATACAGGCCTCGCTATAGCGTCCCAGTGTATACATCTCAAATTCGTGGAAGCCAACGGTATTATCAGGGGCTTGCTCCAGGATCAGCGCGGCACCGGCATCGCCAACGGTGAGGCAGGCCAGACGCGAGTCCATAAAGCTCTCAATCTCCTTCTGGGCCGTTAATGAGAGATGGCTGATATATTCGCCGCTGACCGCCATCCCGCGCCGGATCAAGCCGGTTTTCAGGAAGGCATCGACGATATAGGCAGCGGTAAACAGGCCCGTACAGGCATTTGAGACATCCAATACAATCGCATTGTTAAAGCCGAAATGTTTCTTAATCTGTACTGAATGGTTGGGCTCAAAGGTAAACTGGAAGCCTGGCGCATCACAGCGTGAGATATTGCCACAGACAATCAGGTCGATATCCTCTGGATTGTATTTTGAGTTCAGCAGGCAGTTGGCAACGGCCTGGATCGCAATATCGAGTGAGAACTCATCTTCACCGGCCATGCGACGATTCTTGACTCCCGTCAGCTTTGCCAGTGGGAAGCGGATCGGTGTGGTACAGCCTGCCAGTACCTCTTCGCTGCTCACAATCTTCGGTGGAAGATAAGTTCCCAGACTCTCAATCACTGTATTTGCTAGCTTCCCCTCTTTCTTCTCTATCACCTCGTCTTGGGTATGTACTGCAATCGGAGACTGGAAAGTTGGCTGGCTGACTGCTTCCTGGATGATGGGATTTGAGGATGCAGAGAGGGGGGGAGCTGCTTGTTTGTTATCCAGGGAGGTTGCCAGTTCGGCAATGGTTTGGAATTCAAAGAGCATTTCCAGGGCCATGGGAAGGCCAGCATCCGTGGTTTTGGAAACGAGGTCCAGGCTCTGGATTGAAGCTCCGCCAAGATCGAAGTAGTTATCATTGATGCCGATCTTTTCCAATCCCAGCACCTGCTCCCAGATTTCTGTCAGTTTCTTTTCGGTTGCGGTCCGGGGCGCGCTATAAGCGACCTCAAGTTCTGGGCGGTTGCTATCTGGCTCAGGAAGTGCTGTACGCTGAACTTTGCCGTTAGGAGCCAGTGGGAAGGCCTCCATAAAGATAAATGCGGCTGGCACCATGTAGTCTGGCAACTGTTCCTTGAGGAAGCTACGCAGTTCCTCGATAGAGGGCTGGCTGGCAACTGATTCGGAGATTAGATAGGCCACCAGCCGTTTGTTGCCGGGTGTATCTTCGCGTGCCACAACCACACAGGCTTTGATCTCAGGATGCTGTGTGAGCGTAGCTTCAATCTCTCCTAACTCGATACGGAAGCCACGAATCTTGACCTGAAAGTCGATGCGCCCCAGAAACTCGATGGCACCATCGGGCCGATAGCGTGCCAGATCGCCGGTCTTAAATAAGCGTGCTCCAGGCTGTCTGCTAAAAGGATCGTCGATAAAGCGTTCGGCAGTCAGTTCTGGACGCTGATAGTAGCCGCGTGCCAGTTGCACTCCTCCAATATGGAGTTCTCCTGGCTGATTGACCGGTACTGGCTGTAAGGCTGGGTTGAGGATGTAGATCTGGGTATTGGCAACCGGACGACCTAGTGGGACACTGGTTCCTTGCATGCCACGCCGGCATTCCCAGTAGGTCACATCAACCGCAGCCTCGGTGGGACCATAGAGGTTATGCAGTCTGGTAATCCCTTTGAAGCGACTATAGAAGCGTTCCTGCAGCTCAGGAGCCAGTGCCTCACCACTACAAATAACATGCCTCACGTGCTGGCATCCTGTCAGATCTGGTTCTGCGAGGAATGCCTGTAGCATAGAGGGCACGAAATGGAGTGCAGTGACCTTTTGTTCGGCAATCACACGCGCCAGATAGGCTGGATCTTGATGTCCACCAGGACGGGCGATGACCATTGCCGCGCCACTGATCAAGGGCCAGAAGATATCCCAGAGTGAGACATCGAAGCTAAAGGGCGTCTTTTGCAGGACACGATCCGCCGTCCCGAGTTGATAGGTCTGTTGCATCCAGAGCAAGCGGTTTGTGATTCCTTGATGGGTATTCATCACGCCTTTGGGCTTGCCGGTCGAGCCCGAGGTATAGATCATATAGGCCAGATTATGCGGTCCGGCCTGCTGGCCTGGGTTGGCGATCTCTTCAGTTTGCGCGCTATCCCATTGCTCATCCAGCACAATGACGTGAGCTCGGGTCTCGGGCAAGCGCCCCTTGCTCTGTGGTTGCGTCAGGAGAACAGGCACCTGCGCATCATTGAGCATATACGCCAGACGCTCGGATGGATAGGTTGAATCAAGTGGCACATAGGCACCACCGGCCTTGAGGATAGCTAGCAGGGCCACGATCATCTCAAAGGACCGTTCCATACTGACACCGACCAGTACATCGGGTCCCACCCCCAGCTCTTGCAGGCGGTAGGCCAGATGATTGGCGGCCAGATTGAGTTCGCGATACGTTTTGCTCTGTCCCGCAAAGATTAAGGCAATCTTATCAGGTGTTCGCTCGACCTGTGCCTCGATAAGTTGGTGTAGTGTGCGCGGCTCAGTATATTCCTGACTGGTTGCGTTCCAGTCTAGCAGGATTTGCAGACGCTCTGGTTTGGTTAGCAATGGCAGGGCCAGAAGTTGTTGCTCAGGCTGCGCGACAATGCCCGTCAGTAAGCTCTGGAAATGATTGGCAATCCGTTCGATGGTTGCGGCATCAAAGAGATCAGTATTATAGCGGAAATCGGCACTGAGCTCACCGGCGATTTCAAAGACAGTCAAAGTGAGATCGAAGGGGGCTCCCTGCTGTCCAAAGGCGAAGGGTTCAAATTCCAGGCCATTTTGTGCCAGGAGACGAGCCAGTTCCCCCTGTCCCAGGCGTTCGAGATCCTGATTATTGCGTGTGCGCTGGCGATCCCAGATAAAGAGCGTCTGATAGATTGGTGAATAACTGGCATCCCGTTTGGGTTGCAGGCGTTCGACCAGCAATGGGAATGGAAAATCTTGATGTTCCAGGCCATTCAACACGCCCAGGTTTGTCTGTCCGAGCAGGCTCTTAAAAGTCGCATCGGCAGTGATATTGGTGCGTATCAGAATGGGATTGGCAAGATAGTCTATGACGCGCTCCCACTCGGATTTAGTTCGTCCCAGGGCAGGTGTGCCGACGATAATATCTTCCTGATTGGTATAGCGATAGAGCAGTGTCTGGTAGGCAGTGAGCATCAGGGTAAAGAGTGTTACTTTTTCGGTGCTAGCCAGAGCACGGAGTTGTCTGGTCAATGTGGTATCAATGGCGAAGCTATGGGAGGCTCCGCGATAGGTTTGTACGGGTGGGCGTGGATGATCATTGGGCAGGCTCAGGACGGGCAGTTCACCTTGTAGCACCTGTTTCCAATAGTCCCAATGGCGCTGACCCTCGCTTCCAGCCAGCATCTCATTTTGCCAGGCGACAAATTCGCTATGTTGTGGTCCAGTTGCATCCAATGGAGCCTGGATGCCAGCCAGTTCAGCGGCATAGAGCACGAAAAGCTCATCAACAACGATGTCCATAGCCCAGAAATCAACAGCAATATGATGCACCACCAGCGCCAGAATATAATCTTCCGGGGCACGTTGATAGAGCTTCACCTGCAAGATGGGACCTGTTTCCAGATTGATCGCCTGGTTGCTAATGGTAGAGAGTTCTTGCCGAATTTTTTCCAGGCTCCAACCGCTGACTGGTATCTCCTCAAAAGGCAGGACACGGCTACTGACAAGGCGTTGGGTCGGTTCACCATCGTGTAGTGCATAACTGGCTGTGAGAATGGGATAGCGTTGCGTCAGCTTTTGTAGTGCCTTGCGCAATGCCTGCACATCGAGGCGTGCATTGATACGGGCCGCGTACAAGAGATTGTAGGCGGCACTCTCAGGAGCAAGCTGTGAGAGAAACCAGAGCGCCTTCTGATTCTGCGAGATCGGTTCCCAGGATTCCTGGGCCTTAACCTTTTCGCGTAGCAATCTGGCTAGCAGCGCGCGTTTGGCCGTGGCTGACAGGTTGGTATGCTGCTGTGAAGAATTGTTCATCGACTCAAATCTTCTTTCTGGACTATTTGACTGAGTAATGCTTCTACCTGCTCGTCGGAGCGTTGGTCGATTTGTTCCAGGAGCAGCGCTGCATCCTGAGGGTCAAGGCTTTGGACGGCCTCGTCGATACCCTGTGAGATCTGTGCATGTGAATCAGGCATCATTTGAGCAAGTAGGGTATCGACATCTTGATCCGAGAGTTGATCTAAATGTGCTAACAGGCTTTCCGCATCCTGCGCAAAAGGATCGACCAGCAGACTGGTAGCGACAGGCGTGAGATCCGGTTTTTCTATGAGTGTTGTTTCTATGACCTCTACTGCTACGATCTCTTCACTTGCGGCTGTCGTTTCTGCTGCCTGTGGGACAATGATAATCTCGGTCAGTTGCTGGCATACCTGACTGGCGAATTGTACGATGCTTGGTCCCTGTAAGAAGGTTACAATCGGAATACGGATCGTGAGTTCCCCTTCCAGGCGATTTTTAAGCTCAATCGCCATCAGAGAGTCCAGACCCAGGGCCGTCAATGGTTGATCGTTGTCCAGGCGTTCCAATGGCATGCGCAATATGCTGGCAACCTGGCGCTTCAAATACTCTTCGAGGACTGATTGCCATTGTGTGGCCGGAGTTTCGCGTAAGGTTTGCAGGATCGAATTGGCCTGGGTGGCCTGCCCGGTTGGCTGTTTCTGTTGCACGAGATGGCGTACCAGGGGCAGACTGGCAATTTGCTGATAATATTGTGCCAGTAACTCCCAATCTAGTTTGAGCACTCCAATACGCGCCAATCCCTGTGGAATCAAGATATCCAGTGCTCCAAGTACCTGCCTGGGATTGATACGTTGAATGCCGCGTGATTCCCAATATTCGTGTACGCGTAGTCCTTCGGCAGTTCCACCGAAGCCAATCTCGGAGATTGCGCCCCAGTCAATGCTGATGGCTCGCTGCCCATGTGCTCGTTGATAGTGCGCCAGGATATCCATAAACTCACCGGCGGCGGCATAGTTGCCCTGGGCCGCGGAACCAAAGAGCGAGGCACCGGATGAGAAGGATACAAAGAAGTCCAACTCCTGCTGTTTAAGCAGGTTATAGAGCACCCAGGTACCGATGACTTTGGGACGGAATACCGCCGCTAAGCCTGTTGTTGTCAACTGCGCCAGCGGACGCACCAACGACTCACCCTGTGCATCCTGCCAGACCGACGCGGCATGGATAACGCCACGAATTGGTGGATGCCCCTGTTGGGCGAACGTATCCAGCCAGTTGCCGAGCTTCTCGCTATCCGTGATATCCAGGGAAACATAGTGAACCTGTGCCCCCAATGCTTCTAGTTCAAGAATACCAGTCGCTTGTAACGCCTGACGACTGCCCGCTGGCAGTGTCTTCCAGGCCGCACGCTCCGGCAGGGCACTGCGCCCCAACAGGATGAGATGGCCTGCACCCTGGCGTGCAAAGTGTTTGGCGACCTCTAAGCCCAATCCCCACAGGCCACCGGTGATCAGATAGCTACCATCTGTGTGAATCGTGAGGGGTTCCGGTGTGAGCGCCTGACTGTGTATCATGCGCGCGACATAACTCCGGGTATCTCGGAAGGCGATCTGATCTTCCTCCGCATAGCTGCTAAGCGCGCTCAGCAACTGCTGTGCCGATTGGCGATTGGTTGCTTCGGGATCAAGATCAATCAGACCACCCCATAGCTCTGGATGTTCCAGTGCGGCTGTCTTCCCCAGTCCCCAGAGAGGTGATTGGGTAATTTCTAGCTGTGCGTTCTGCGTTGTATCCTCGCTAACCGCCTGTGCGCCTCGCGTAACCAACCAGAGCCGGGGTGACTTGCTGCCGCCCTGTTCAATGATTGTCTGAATCAATTGCAGGGCGTGCCCGGTACTGAATACCTGATCCTCTTCTAATGAGGCCACACTGGTTGCTGCGGTTGGCGTAGTATCCAGGCTCCAGAGATGGATAATGCCAGTCACAGCTTGCTGCTGTGTAATCTCTTGTAGCAAGCGTCGTGTATCCTCGACGCGTTCGGGATTGATCTGATACTGTCCCGTGGTGAGGGCGCGATAGTGGCTTCCCGCCACAACACGAATGCTATTAGCTCCCTGTTGCTCAAGTTGTTCAAGCAGTTTTTGAGCGATGCCACTTTTGTCCGCGAAAACCAACCAGTTTCCCTGTAAGACAGTGGGATCGGGCTTCTTGAGCGTCGCGCTCTCCCAATGCAGTTCATACAACCAGTTGGCTAAATCGGCACTCTCCTGGAATGATGTGGTTGGCGCACTTGTCTGTGCACTTGTTGTGCCTGCCAACACTGTATGTTGTAACTGTAAGCCCTGTGCCTCGGCCAGTAGTTCACCTTGATCGTTGAAAATACGCACATTGCCTTCGATCACATCTGCATTGGTGGTGAGATTTGAAGTAAGATATGCCTGGCTCCAGACGACACTATTCAATGGTCGATGCTGTTCAAAGCTACGGATACCGGTAGGCAAATACAGATCTGTCGCACTGTTCAACAGAGCGTCAGGTAAGGTTGCCGTCAACACAAGCAAGCAAGCGTCAAGCAGAGTGGGATGAATCTGATAGGCCTGGGCATCCTGAAGCAGATCAGTGGCAAGCTTAATCTGTCCCAGCGATTCGCCATCGCGTTTCCAGAGGCGTTTGATCCCCTGAAAATGCTCGGCCAGTTGAATACCGTGGCGATCCAGATTGCCATAGAAATCTTCCAGATCGACGCTTTCCTGGCAACGCTGCCGGATCGCACCCAGCGATAGCTCGTTGTCGGTCTTGCTAACCACTTTCTCAACAGGTTTCTCCACCACGCTGACCGGGCTTGATTTATGATGACCATTGCTCCCGTTACTATGGTAGTTGCTGGTGACACTCACTATTTCATTCTGCACCAGCACAGGCTGCTTGCTCAGTTCAGCATTGGCGGTATCTTTAAGCTGATTAAGATAGGGCAGGCTCTGCATTACCAGATCAACATCCACGCCCCAGTCCATCTGACAGGCGATTTCGTTGACGCCCGCACCCTGTAACTGGATGATCAGATCCCGACACTTATCTGGAGTCCCGATCAGGACGCGCTGCGTAGAGATCAGGCGATCCATCACGAAGAGCAGATAATCATTGAGATCCTGTTCCGAAAGGCTATTGAAATCAACCTTCTGACCCCGGCTATACGCGATGGCGTTCGCCAGATAGGAGGCTGATTTGAGATATTCGGTGAAGGGACCCTGGATTTGTTTGCGTATCGTCTCTTCATCATTACCGATAAAGGTATGCAGCATCACAGAAACCTGGCCAGTGGCTGGATCGAAGCCGTGTTCGGCGCGGGCCTTGCGATAAATAGCCAGTTTCTCAGCCAGTTCCGGGACAGATTGATTGTACATATGTGTCAGGACATTGGCCCCGATTTCGCCCGCTCTGGCAAAGGTTTTAGGATTGCCAGCAGCTGTGATCCAGAATGGCAGGTCGCGTTGGATGGGAGTTGGATAGGTCTGGATTTCGGCCTGCTTTCCATCCCCACCGATAACCTGTATCTTTTTACCATGCCAGAGCTTCTGTACCGTCTCGATATCCCGAAATAACACCTCGTTGCGTGCCTCATAGTTTTCAGGCGCTAACGAGAAATCGGTTGGATGCCAGCCAGAGGCAAAGGCAATCCCGACCCGACCATCTGAGAGATTATCGAGCATCGCCCACTCTTCGGCGACCCGGATCGGATTGTGCAGCGGGAGTACGACACTCCCGGCATGTAGCTTGATCTGTCTGGTTTCCCGGGCCAGTGCCGCCAGCAGGACTACTGGATTGGGATACAGCCAGCCATCCCTGGTGAAATGGCGCTCAGGTATCCAGATCGATGAAAAATCATGCTGGTCAGCGAATTTAGTGCTTTCAATCGCCAGACGGTATTTATCGTTATCAAATGGTGTCTCATTACTCGAAAAAAAGATAAGACCAAAATCTATATGCTTAGCGCCCCTGGCCTTGCTTGGTGATGCCACAATATCCTCCAGACTAGTAACCCACGTTCCTCAGTAAGATTGAATTTTGCCAGTTGCATGTAGCGTCCAGAGGCTATGAGGTTGCTCCGGCATACCAATCGTATGGCTGTAAATTGAAAATGATGCCTGCTGATTGGAATCATAAGAGAGCACAACCTGAACCTTCTGGGAGCCTGTCTCCGGTAAGAGCAGAAGCTTTTTCAACTCTATCTCTTTAAGGATATGCTTGCGATCCCCCAGCGCCTCACGACTCGCTGCCTGAGCCATCTCAATATAAACTGAAATCGGCAGAGCCATTGAACCCTGGATGCGATGGTCACGGAGATAGGGCAGATCCTGTATATCCAGTGTGCTTTCCCATACATGGATACTTGCTGGATGAGCCAGCGCCATATACTTATCCAACAAAGGATGGCGCTGGTGTGCTTTGGCTTCCCGCACTGGTTCCTGGTGTTCGGCCACTCTTTGTACTTGAACGGTTGGCAACTCTGTATTCTTCTGGACATCATTGTTGCTGGCGAACCAGTAGCGCTGACGCTCGAAAGGATAGGTTGGGAGGGCGATCCGACGGCGCTGATAATCGCGATCAAAACCTGACCAGTCGACAGCAAAGCCGAGTGTATAGAGCTTGCCAACGCTTTCCAGTAGCGTTTGCCAGTTGCCATGCTCTTTATGCAAGGACGGGAGCCAGTAGACGCCTTCCTCTGCAATGCAGCGTTTGCCCATATTTGTTAATGTCGTTGTAGGACCAATCTCCATAAAGACATCATAGCCATTGGCGACCAGGGTTTGCATACCGGGCGCGAACTGGACAGCGCTGCGTGTCTGGGTACGCCAGTACTGGGCATCGATCCTCTCTCCCGCGTTGAGTATCTGTCCATTAATATTGCTGACCAGAGGAATACGCAAGGGCGCGAACGTAATCTCGCGTGCGGTTTGTTCAAAGGCATCCAGCATTGGCTCGATTAATGGCGAGTGGAACGCGTGCGAGACCGTTATTGGATGGGTGGCGATACCATCGGCTGTGAGCTTTTGGATGATCTCTCCTAATGTAGTGGCATCGCCCGAGAGTACTACGTTCTGCGGCCCATTGATGGCGGCGCTAGAGACAAGGTGCTTGACTGGCTCGATATAGGACATGAGCTTTTCGGGCTCGCTGAATACCACCACCATCGCGCCGCCATCTGGCAGGGCTTGCATCAGGCGACCACGCTCCGTGATCAATTTCAGTCCATCTTCCAGGCTAAACGCACCGGCCACGCAGGCTGCCACGTATTCACCCACACTATGTCCCAGCACAATATCCGGTGTAATCCCCCAACTGCGCCATAATTCTGCCAGCGCATACTCAAGGGCAAAGAGCGCAGGCTGGGTATAGGTTGTCTCATCCAGAGAAGGATTCTCCAGCGCTGGATAGAGGACTGAAACCAGGGGCTGCTCCAGATATTCCTGTAGGACATGATCACACTGATCCAGAATACGTCGGAAGGTAGGCTGGGTATCATAGAGCTGACGTGCCATGCTGATGTATTGCGAACCCTGTCCAGTGAACAGGAAGGCAATTTTATGGCGTGTTGAAACCTGCTTGCGCCCATGTTGTAACGTCGGCGTCTGCTTGCCTTGTATATAACTGGCTAATTGTCCACGGAGCCTCTCGGCGGTTGTGGTAGTGATTGCCAGGCGTGAAGCAAAGTGTGCGCGACCTGTGTTGGCGGTATAGCTCAGATCTGCCATACTCACACCAGGATGCTCTTTCAGATAATTCTGATAGTTTTTCGCGCTGTGCAGGAGTGCTTCCTCGCTCTGAGCCGAGAGCGTCAGGAGATGCTGAGAACGCTCGACATCATTGGCGATTGGTTGAACATCGGGTGCCGCCTCCAGGATCATATGCACATTGGTACCGCCAAAGCCAAAGGCACTCACGCCCGCGATACGTTCCCGGGTCGGCCACGCCTGGACCTGTGTAGGGATGGCAAAGGTGGTGTCTACAAAAGAAATGTGCTCATTGAGCTTCTGGAAATTCAGATTGGGGACAATCTCGCCCTTTTGCAGGCAGAGTACCGTCTTAATCAGACCCGCAATACCAGCCGCTGATTCCAGATGCCCGATATTACTCTTGACCGCCCCCAGCAGCACAGGATGCTCTGGGATCTGTTGCTGCATCAGGACTGCTTTGAGGGCCGCAACCTCGATGGGATCACCCAGAGGAGTGCTGGAGCCATGTGTTTCGACAAAGCTCACCTGCTGTGGCTCGACATTGGCATTTTTGAGTGCCTGCCGAATCACCGCCTCCTGGGCGGGACCATTGGGAGCTGTCAGGCCATTGCTGCGACCATCCTGATTTACCGCTGAGCCACGAATGACCGCCAGGATATTATCGCCATCGCGTTGCGCTTCAGCCATGGATTTCAGGAGCACGAGACCACAACCTTCGCCTCGTACATAGCCATCGGCGGCATCATCAAATGTCTTACAATGACCGACCGAAGACATCATACGGGCCTGCGAGAAGGTGATCGTTAAATCTGGCGTCAGAACCAGATTGACACCGCCTGCCAGGGCCAGCGAGCATTCATGATTGCGTATGCTTTGACAGGCTTGATGGACAGCAAGCAAGGATGAGGAGCAGGCGGTATCCATTGCCATACTGGGGCCGCGCAAGTCCAGTACATAGGAAATGCGGTTTGCGGCGATGCTATGTGCGTTGCCTGTGCCCGCGTAGGCATCGGCATCCTCTGGACGGCGGAATTGTAGCCGTGAATAATCATCGCTACTGATACCGACAAAGACACCTGTCTGGCTACCTGCAACTGTATCGGGTGCATGGCCGGCCTGTTCCAGGGTCTCCCATGCGACCTCTAACAGCAAGCGCTGCTGTGGGTCCATCCCATCAGCCTCGCGTGGCGAGATACCAAAGAATGCTGGATCAAATTTATCAATATTTTTGAGAAAGCCGCCCCAGCGTGTATTCATCTTGCCGGGTGTTGCGGGTGTCTCAGCATAGTAAGACTGACTATCCCAGCGCTCAGCAGGAACCTCAGAAATACCATCGATGCCATTGCGCAATAGCTGCCAGAACTCCTCAGGATTATTCGCACCCGGGAAGCGGCAACTCATACCGATAATCGCGATATCATCTTCCGCGTAGGCACGTTTTTTTGGAGCTGGATGCAGAGTATCAGCAACCTGTTCCTCATTTGCCAGATAACGAGCCAGCGCATCGATACTGGGATAATCATAGGCCAGAGTAGGCGAGAGAGGTTGTTGTAACAGATCCTCTAAATCGGCCGAGAGGCTGACCGCCAGGGCCGAGTCCATTCCATAGTAGGCAAATGGAGCGTTTACATCAATCGCGCCCGGTTGTACCTTTAATGCCTGTGAGACATGCTCAATCAGCCAGACACGCAATTCAGCCGCGTTCAGTGTATGAGCACTCTTTGAATCTGACGCTACCCGGGTAGGAGTAACTGGTGGCTGAACTGGTTGGGCTGCTAATTTGGTTGCTGTCCTTTTCTCGCGAACTTTGCTGGTAGCCTTTTTCTCTTTAAGAACTTTTGCTTTTGGTTCTGCCCCGCCTGTTGCAATCTTTGTAGAATCGCCTTGCTGCCAGGCTTTGACGACATCTAGAGACCCATTCAAGAAACTCTCGCGTGTGCCACGGCGTTGTACCTTGCCACTCGATGTTTTTGGCAGGCTTCCAGGCTTAATCAGAGTAATGGCGTAAGCCTGAACCTCATGTTGTAACGCGATAGCCTGTCGTATCTCTGCAATAACAAGCTCAAGATCAGCTGAGAGGGAGGTGCGTTCGACTTCATGCACGATCACCAGACGTTCTTCGCCATCGGCCTCTATCGAGAAGGCCGCACCACCATTGAGGCGTAAAGCCTTACTGCTGGTTTCTACCGTCTTCTCAATATCCTGGGGATAATGGTTACTCCCGCGAATAATAATCAGATCCTTCAAGCGCCCGGTAATAAATAATTCGTTGGTATCTGAGAAACCCAGATCGCCGGTTCGCATGAATGGACCCTGTCCATCGGTCAGGTATGCCTGGAATGTTTCGGCTGTTTCCACAGGTCGCTGCCAGTAGCCCTGAGCCACGCTTGGTCCAGAGACCCAGATCTCACCCACATGATAAGGTGAGCAAGGGGTGCGCGTTTCGGGATCAACAATCAATACTGTTTGATCAGGCTGGCTCTTACCAATACTGACCAGTGTGCGGGCATCGAATGCATCCGCTGTCGTCTCAGCCGCTTGATCCTGTTTGAGCGCGCTGCCATCGAACGATTTCACTGTTGGATAGACCCCTTTGCTGCCAGCGCTCACAACCAGTGTCGCCTCTGCCAGACCATAGCAGGGATAAAAATAATTGGGGCGGAAGCCGGTTGAGGTAAAGGCGGAGGCAAAGCGTTCCATAGTATCTTCGCGTACAGGTTCAGCACCATTGGCGACGGTCGACCAGTTACTTAAATCGAGCGTCTCTTTTTGTTCTGGGGTAACCTTACGCACACAGAGATCAAAGGCGAAATTAGGGCCTCCACTGATCGTTGCTCTGGTGCGAGAGATGGCCTGGAGCCAGCGATATGGTCGTTGTAAAAATGTCGTTGGGGCCATAATCGTCGACTCATAGCCCGCATAGAGTGGTTGCAGAACTCCACCGATCAAACCCAGGTCATGATAGAGTGGAAGCCATGTAACGCCATGTGCATCTTCGGGATGTTGACAATAATTTGCCACCAGCGATGAGTTATGCAGCAAATTTCCGTGGCTAATCATGACCCCTTTAGGGACACCTGTCGAGCCGGATGTATATTGCAAGAAAGCCAGTGTATCGCTATTGACATCTGGCATTGTCCACTGCTCTGCGATCGCAGTGGGAAGTGTATCAGTCACAAAGAGTGGGGTTGTTTGTAATTCGGGTGTTTGTGCGATGAGGCTTGTCACTTTGCCTTCCATCGCTGTTGATGTTAGAACTGCATGGGCAGCAACATTTTGGGTAATAGCTCGGAATTTTGTCAGTGTACGATCCGAGCGGACCGCCGATGGTGGGTATACAGGGACGGCAATGATGCCACTGTACAGGCAACCAAAAAACGCGGTAATAAAATCTAACCCTGATGGGTAGATGAGTAAGGCACGTCCCCCGCTGGGCACACGCTCCCGTAAAGAAGCGGCAATAGTTCTTGCTTGGTGATCAAGCTCCGCGAATGTGAGGGCATCTTTTTCTTTTTCTCCGTCAGTCAGAAAAGTGTAAATGCGCTGTTCGGGCTGTTGGATTGTCCTCCAGCGAAGGAGATTGACCAGAGTAGAAAACTTACGCGAGGGTGGCGATATACGTGTTTCCAATTTTACTATTCCTGGTCGGGAAATATCGAGTGCAGATTGCTAAAATATAGACAAAAAGAACCCGAGTAACATATTTATTAATGCGTCTATTATTGATAATACCTTCAAGTCATGTGGCTGTCAACCGCTGTATCGAGGGTAAAAATTCAGCCTGGCAGGCGGTGCTGACCATGAAAAGCGCTGAGAAAAAATCCCCACGCTGCAATTTTCTGCTCTTTCCAGCACTATATTTATGTGACATTATAGCAGAGGGGGCTGAGGTTCTGTATGGTCTATTCACCCCTTTTACTGCATCTGCATGAAAAATCGACTTGTATTTTACATGAAGCTATAGTTCTGATGGGCAAGATAGTAGTCATACCTTTGTAAGCAGGCACCCTGGGTGCGAAACCTCATGTGCGGAAGCTCACAGAAGATAGGAGTGTCTGGCACAATCGGAACATAGATGGTGAAGAGCAAGAAAATGTTTGTGCGCGTTGAAGTAGAAGAGAAGAGTAAACAGTCACGATAGAGAAAGAGAAGAGGACCAGACCATCCGAGAGAGCATTAGAGAAATGAAACGTATTATAGAGAGATAATAATTACAGTTCCAGGTTAGTTGCTCTTGTGAGGTGGTTTTGGTCCTCTTTTAGCATTGTGTCTCTAAATATTATTCAGCAGCGCTAGCGGCAGAAGGATCGCCGATCACGCGATTCAGGGTCTCGCGTTTAATACGATAAGCCTGACGCTCATTAACGTGTGGCAAAATGACAGCTTCCAGCGCGCCCTGCTTGACCCAACGGCGTACAGTTGTATCGTCAACACGTAAAATTTGAGCAACTTCGGATACAGTTAATAACTCGCTCATTATGGTAATCTCCTTGTTATTTTTAAATTCATGCATATTGCCTGTCATTGACTACTCTTCCAGCCTTGCTGGGTCGGGGCTATCAAGCACACAGACCAGAAGGCAAAAGCAGTAGCCACCGCGCGACAGGATTACACAAGAGAACATTGTATGTGCATTGTACAACAACGTGTCATGCAAGTAAAGAAGAATGTAACTTTTGGTATGCATATGCTATGTCACTTGTGTCTGCGTTATTCAACTACCAGCAGTTTACTGTGCTGTTTCGTAGATGCTAGCATAGGCAAATCCTATTTTGTCTGTATCAGCATGACTCACATGTAATCAATACTCACCACGGCCTACATGCTACAGCTACAAATCCCTTAGAATGGGTGCAGCTGTGCTTAGTAAGTAAAACTGAGATGTGTTTTATGTTTATCGATGCACACACGTGCTACAGGATTTACCTGTTAAAACGAAACTTGTTCCGGTACCGATACAAAAGAGCCTCTATGGCAAAATAAATAGCCAATTTGGTATATTTATAGGTGGCCCAATCTTCTTTCTTCTCTCCCTACTGCCGAAGGTGGCAATAAAGAGAACTAAAAAGCCCTGGATCAGGCCATTTTACTGTTGAAAAAAGAGGCTGGTTTTGGTACACTGGTAAACGAAAAATGCCTCTTTGCGCGCTATTCTTTTCTCAATTATATGTTGTTGCTAGGGAGGTTTTGTTTTATGTCTACGGACACACAGAAGGAAACGCTTGGTTTTCAAGCGGAAGTAAAACAGTTGTTGGATCTGATGATCCATTCGCTGTATAGTAACAAAGAAATATTTCTGCGTGAGTTAGTATCAAACGCGTCAGATGCCATTGACCGCCTGCGTTTTGATGCTCTCTCTAATTCTGCTCTTTATGAGCATGATACTGATTTCAAAATTCGTATTGCTTACGATAAAGATGCTCGTACCATCACGATTTCTGATAATGGTATTGGTATGAATCGTGAGGACGTGATTGAGAATCTGGGAACGATTGCGAAATCAGGCACCCGGGAGTTTTTTCAGGCTCTGACAGGTGATCAGCAGAAAGATGCCAATCTGATTGGTCAGTTTGGTGTTGGTTTCTACTCGTCATTTGTGGTCGCTGATCAGGTGACGGTATTAACACGTCGCGCTGGAGTTCCAACTGCTGAGGCGGTGCGCTGGGAATCCACAGGACAGGGTGAATACTCAATCGAGACAATCGAGAAAGAGTCCCGTGGTACTGACGTAATTTTACACCTGCGTGCCGATGAGGATGAGTTACTTGATGGTTATCGCCTGCGCACGATTGTCCGCAAGTATTCTGACCATGTGACCTTACCGATTGTCATGAAGTCAGAGGACAAGGATAAGGATGAGTGGGAGGTCGTCAACACGGCTTCGGCGCTCTGGACGCGTCAGCCGAGCGAGATTACTGAAGAAGAATATAACGAATTCTATAAGCATATCTCGCATGATTTCAGTGATCCTCTGGCGCATATCCATAGCCGCATGGAAGGCACACAGGAATACACAATTCTGTTGTACGTGCCAGGCCAGGCACCCTTTGATCTGTACACCCGTGAAGTTCATCATGGTGTCAAACTCTATGTGCGCCGTGTCTTCATCATGGATGATGCTGAAAAGTTGATGCCTCGTTACCTGCGTTTCATCCGTGGTGTCATCGATTCAACCGATCTACCACTCAATGTTTCGCGTGAGATCTTGCAGCAGAACCGTATGATTGATGCCATCCGTTCTAATTCGACCAAGAAGGTATTGACGCTGTTCTCTGATCTGGCAAATAGCGATGCAGAGAAATATGCAACCTTCTGGGAGCAGTTTGGCCGTGTGGTAAAAGAAGGCCTGTTAGAGGATGCCAGCAACCGGGATCGCCTGGCGAAACTCTTACGCTTCTCCACCACCACCTCTGGCAGCAATGCCCAGACTGTCTCGCTGGAAGAGTATATTGGACGCATGAAAGAGGGCCAGGACAAGATCTATTATATTGTGGCTGATAGCTATGCGGCTGCAAAGGATAGTCCATTACTGGAGATTTTCAAGAAGAAAGGCATCGAGGTTCTCTTGTTGTCTGATCCTGTTGATCATCTGGCAATCCCTGAGCTCCAGGAGTATGAGGGTAAGCAATTGCAATCCGTCTCCAAGGGAGCGGTAGACCTCAGCAATCTGGAAGATGAGCAGGAGAAAGAAGAGCAGCAGAAGAGTGCTGATGAGGCGAAGGGCTTGCTGGAGCGCTTGAAAGCAGTCCTGGGTGAAGAGGTCAAAGAGGTCCGTACAACCAATCGTCTGACCACATCTCCGGCCTGTCTGGTTGTGGATGAATATGGCATCGATCCTAGCCTGAAGCGTCTCTTACAATCTGCCGGTCAGCAGATTCCGAACGACAAGCCGATTCTGGAAATCAATCCCCAGCATCCTATTGTCGTACGCATCAAGAATGAGAATGATGATCAACTCTTCGCAGATTGGGCTCACGTTCTCTTTGATCAGTCTGTCCTGAGCAGTGGCGAACAGCTTGACAATCCTGTCACGTTTGTCAATCGCTTGAACAGTCTGTTAGCACAACTCTAAGCTTCTACGCTGATAACACCAAAAGAACCGCTTGCGCACTTGCGTAAGCGGTTCTTTTCATCCCAACTCGTAGAAGCCACCCTTCATGGGCAATACCGCTTCAATAAAAGGCATGATAAACAAAAATGGAGGGGAATGCGTACCTCAATAATAGTGCCCGGGCATGGGACATCGCGTTGGCACGCACCTACACTTCTCCATTGTCATTCTCGGTATTGAATTCAGGTGTATGTAGCTACATACATCCTCAGCGAGTCATAAAGCCCGACCGCGAGGATCGGGCCTTCATTGTTGGGATATTCTGCTTGCTTGTATGGCAATGTGTACAAAATAATTAGCTTAGAAATTTGTGCAATTTGCACAAACAATAGTCAAATATGATTCGTGAACATCACCTAAATTGTGCGTAAGGTAGAGGTAAGAAGTAGGCTGTATACACTAGTGCATAAAGATTTTTTAAGGTCCTTTTTTTGGTCTCTTTTTGGCTTCCATTTGGCAAATTTTATCGTATTATATGTATGTAAGCGAAAGCGAAACACAAACAATAAAGCCACTGAGGAAATAAGCTGCTATATTGAGTATTTCCCTCAGTCAACAAAAAAAGAAAAATTAGTCACTTAAGGGGAACCTCAAGGAGGAGCACAGATGAATTTACAAAATACTCACAAAGATCACATGAAAATTGGCCGCTACCAGTCCTGGATGGAGGATGGTCAGCTTAAATTATACTGCCATGAATTTGGCAATTCCAGTGGCATGTATTGCTCGATGAGCGTAGAAGAGACGAAAGGCCTATTAGAGCTCTTGAGCCGCAACAGTACAGGCATTAATGAGGCTCTTTATGTGCACGAAAATGATGCAATCGCCCAGAGCCATTTTGCGTAAGAAGTAGCCATGAAGATGTGTGTTTGCAATGGCGCACCACATCACTAAGAGCTACACTTACGTATGATGCTAAATATCTTATAGCAGATTAAAGCCGTTCTGGCTTCCTCGAAGCGAAAGCTCTTCGAGGAAGCCAGAACGGCTTTTGCATTGCGAAAGATAGGCGGGCACTGGCGCGGGTTAGACGAACAGAGGTTGCATATCAAGGCGAGCAACCATTGCAGCCATCTCGCTATCAGGCGTCTTCTCTTCAAAGCGGCTGGCGGCATCGAGTACCTTCGGGAGGAGATGGATATCTCCCACGGTATTCAAGAAGATGCCAGGCAGTCCCAGCGCCCAGTGAACGGCTCGATCAATGTCTGCCTGTTCTACTAATGGCGCATACCAGGTATTATGTGTATGCTGATCTCCCATATACGGTTTATAGGCAATTGATTTAATCGTTTGAACTGCAATGTTGCGCTGGCGGCAGGTTTCCAGCAAGGCATTGAAGTTTTCCGCATAATAGGAATTTTGCAGCATGACATAGTTGTAGGGCAAGAGTACCGAGTCAAAGTCAAAGCGCTCCAGACTACGACGGTGGGTTGCGGCGATTTGTGTGCCATGGCCGGTGATACCAATTGCGCGTACCAATCCCTGCTTTTTGGCTTCAATGGCTGCCTCAATCACGCCACCAGAGCTGAGCGCAATATCCCATTCAATAGGATCGGCTAGATTGTGAAATTGCCATAGATCAACATGATCAACTTGCATGCGCTCTAATGAACGCTGTAACTCTTCCATGGCCTTATCAGCGGTACGTTCGCCTGTCTTGGTTGCCAGAAAGAAATCAGAGCGATGGTGTTTCAGCCAGGGAGCGAGCCGTAATTCTGCCTCACCATAACTGGCAGCTACATCAATGTGGTTGACGCCATATTTGAGCAATACTTCCAGCGTCTGGTCGGCCTCAGCCTGCGTCACTGGTCCCAAAGCCGCAGCTCCAAACAGTGTGCGGGTACTCATATGACCAGTACGTCCAAATGGCAACTTTGCGATTGTCATAAATACACTTCTCCTCGCTCGTTTTTTACTTTATCCTATCATTGTAGCAGATTATGGAGCGTGCTGTTGTACACTGACAACATGTCTCTCCATGTTAGCAATACGTTTGAGCCTCTTTTTCAGCTTTATCAGAGCTGTCCTTGGATATTATAATGCCTGCAGGAACAAGTTGTCTTGCTTTGTGAGAGTATGAAGCTCTATGTGAATGGTTATTTAACGCTTTGAGCGAGAGGAAGTAGATTATGTCGCTATCATCGGAGTATTTAGAACGTATCCGCCGTGACGCTACGGCACGAATTGGGGACGTTGCCGCACTGACGCAACGTATTTGTTCCGTGGCTGCTCCCACAGGCGCTGAGCGGCAGCGAGCTGAGTTTGTGGCTGAACTCTGGCGTGAACGCGGCTATACGCCAGAAATAGATGCCATTGGCAATGTCTATGTACGGCGTGGACAGCGATCCACTTTGCCTGTAGTCATGCTGTTGACACATATCGATACCGTCTTTCCGGCTGAGACGCCTCTGCGTATTCGGCGTGATGGTAATCGGCTCTATGGGCCTGGGATCAGCGATAACAGCGTGAGCGTGGCTGGGGTTATGACGGCGCTGGAGATGCTGGATGCCTATGGCCTGGAGACAGAGCTTGATCTGGTGGTGGTGGATAATGTTGGTGAGGAGGGATTGGGCGACTTGCGCGGGGCCAGGGCTGCGGTTGAACGCTATCGAGAGCAACTCGCGGCGGTCCTGGTAGTGGATGGGAGTCTGGGCACGGTGGTCAATGCGGCGGTAGGTTCGAAACGCTGGCAGATTACCGTCACCGGCCCTGGTGGGCATTCTTTTGGTTCCTTTGGCATGCCCAGCGCGATCCATGGCCTGGGCAGGATTATCGCAGGTCTGTCCACGATGCAGGTGCCGACGGAGCCGCGTACGACCTTTAATGTGGGGATGATTGAAGGCGGCACATCGATTAATACCATTGCGCCGCGAGCCACTGCATTGCTGGATCTGCGTTCGACCGATGTGCTGGCTCTCAAGCAGTTGGAAGAGCAGGCGCGTGCGATCATTATGCAGCAAGCAGGCGCGGGCTTGCGTACAACGATTACACAACTGGGTGATCGACCAGCGGGACGCCTGCCGGAGACTGATCCACTGGTCCAGCTGGCGCTACAAACGTTGCGCTGGTTGGGGATTGAACCCCACTGTGCCGTCTCCAGCACCGATGCCAATATCCCCATCAGCCTGAATATTCCCGCTGTATGTGTTGGGATCACGCATGGAGAGAAGGCCCACACGGTCGATGAATTTATGTATATCTCTTCAATTGGGCAGGGTCTGGCCCAGGTGGTACGGTTATTGCTAGAGATATGCGCTCAGGCAGCGTCCCGCTTGCGGTAAGTAGCGTGCATGCTCGACGTTTTTTGAGGCCAATTGCATGAAATCTTGGCTTATCATGGGAATCGACAGGTTTGAAGCCGGTAAGACAACTCTGGAATTGAGACACTAAGTACAGACTATCATAAATACTTTCCGAGTTTCTGTTCGAGCTTTTCAACGGTGTACGTCCATTTGATCGGCTTGGCTGTTTGATTGTAATAGGCGATGTACTCGTTCAGAGCGGTTTCTAGTGCATGGGTCGAAACAAAATGATTGGGCTGTAAACATTTGCGTTGAAGGAGACTGAACCAAATTTCGATCTGATCCAGCCAAGACGCGTTGGGAGGCAACCAATGAACCTGGAAGTGAAGTCGACCTTCACACGCCAGTTCCTGCTCACGCAGCCAGCCTTCGAGCTGTTTCGGGGCATGCGTGGTTCCATTGTCCAGGATGAAGGTCACCGTCTGCACGTGTCGGCGGAACGCTTCAGGAATGATCTCCTGCTCAAGAAAAGCCTGGAAATCGACAAAGCATTTCCGTTGTCGACAGGTGCCGTAGACCTTGCCGTCAGCGATGGAGAGTCCAGCAAACAGATGGCGTGCGCCGCGTCGGTGATAGCGGGCTTCATGCAGCATTGGCTTCTGCAGACAGGCAGGACGAGGAGGCTGCTCTCCTTCACAGGCTTGAAGGGAGGTTTTCTCATCGAGACTGACCAGCCACGTCCCTGCGCGCAAGAGCGTTTGCGCCTGGGCATACGCCTCCAAAACGGGGCGGGCTCGTTGCAAGAATGTCTGAGGATCATGGATGTGTTGCCAGGCATGAAAGCGCCACGGGCGAAGATGGTCTGCCTTGAGCCATCGACCCACCGTGTTGGCCGAGATGGGGGGAAGCGTAGGATCTTGGGCGATGTGGTGGGCCACCTCGGTTCGACTCCAACGGGAAAGTGGCACCTGGTGTTGAAGTGGCAAGCTGCAAGCAATGGCTGTCACTTGGACACGCACTTCAGGGGGAAAAATGCCTCGGTGCTCCGCTGCGAGGTGCGTCAGTCAGGCAGTGGGTGGCCACCCAGCGTCCACGCCATTTGCGTACAGTGCGATCTGTGGTACCACTGGCCTGGGCAATCTGTTGATTGCTCTGTTCGGGATGGGCGTTGGCGGTAAGAATAATCCGCGCACGCAGAGCCAGACTCTGCTCTGTGGTATGAGCACGAACAAGGTGCTCAAGTTGTTGTGTTTCATCGGCAGTCAATTCTATGGGAAGACTGGGTTTGGGACCACGCATGTCGTTTTACCTCCCTGTTCCAGTCTATCCTTTCACCTTGGGGCTGTCAAACTCGGAAAGTACTTGTGATAGCTTGTACTTAGCGTTCACGTTTAAATGAAATTTTCGTTGGGACCTAACGGCACCAACCATCCCTTGTGTTGTATCGCATCGTATAATGAAAGACCATCTAGTAGGCTTGCTTCATGCTTGCAGTGGCTTTATCAAATGCTTTAAATGTTATATCAGCAAAGTGCATCAGTTCGTCCGATTGTGACTGTTTTTTGCTTTGTTGTTGCTACTGCTCTTACTTCCGCAATTTCTTATGTATACATATTATACAGACTTTCTCAAGTTAAGATGTTGACATATCTTAACTGCAGATACTTGGTGCTACAACAGCGAGCACATGCCGGTTTTGATATAAGATGTTAGTTATTGACTTCACACAGGTCTTGAAGACAAGATGCCTGCCAATCACCCCATTAGCCCTATTTTGTTTCGCCTTCCAAGCATTATATAATTGATGTATATCACGATCATCTATCAGTGCTGTAATTACGATTGAGGAGTAATTTGTCTATATCGGTCTAAAACTTAGTAATTATTATTGACATAAATGAATATTTACGTTATATTATATAGTAACCAAATGACAATAATTATTGTATTCTATAATTAGTAACTTGAAAGGATAGTTTTTAAACTGTTAGTGATTTTATCATAGTAAAGAGAATATGGATATCCTCATTCTTCTATTAAGTAGAATTGTTCGTATTTTTACGTTTATGTAGTAAGATGTATGCAGCTTAGCTATTAAGAGGCAGTTTGCTATCTAGGAAGGAATCTAGATGAATTATTTACGACGGATCTCACCTGTCCTTGCGACATGTTTATTTAGTGTTCTGTTTTTTTTGTCATCGCTCCTATAAATGTTTTCGCATCACCCTCTGTTTTTTACCATAGTAGTCAATCTACAAAAAACACTTGCCTTCAACCACCACAAAACGTTGATTTGATGACACTTTCTGATACAGAACTCCTTTCTTATGGTCTCCCTACTCATAATGAAATAAAGGGAGAACTTACTTTCTGGACTAAAGCTCTTGCTCATGCCAAACACCGTACCTGCGGCACTAGTATTAGCAGAATCAAAACCAAGACTCAAATTCATCCTCCTAAAAAAGTTGAGAATTGGTTACGGTCTAATAACTGGTCGGGTAATGAAGCGACTGGAAATCGAGCAACATACAGGGTAGCATATGTAGAGTTTAATGTGCCAACTATTGCAACAAATGATCTACATGCAGCAGTAAGTGTTTGGGCTGGTGTTGGTGGGGACTATAGTTTTGGAGGTTCCAATGCAGTACTGCCTCAAGTTGGTGTATTTTCGCAACCTACATGTACAGGGTCTAGTTCAGCCTCTTGCCAGTACAATGAATCATTCTGGGAAATTGCAGGTCCCAAAAATGACCCTGGCCAGATGAATCTTCCTCTGTCACAGCTTAATGCCGGTGACCGAGTATATGCGTATGTGAGTTCAAATGTTAATAATGATGGTGATAATTACTTTTTTATCTCGAATGAGACAGTGAACAACTATAACTCCCATATGGATACTTCTAAAGTCTTCTCGGATAGCGCAACAGGTGAGTGTATTGTAGAGCGTCCAGGTTTCCTAAATGGTGGTTTATACGATCTCGCAGACTTCAACACCAACGCAGGTCATTCTATAGAACTTGATAACTGCACAATTGGAGATAGGAATGACAATCAAAAAGGTATTGGTAATTGGCCCCATGATGGAATGCAGTTGTGGAATACAAGCTTCACATATGTGATGGCTCAACCTGGCTCTATTTTTAATAATGGCTACAATTACTCGGTATATTGTACAACATATTATAACTCGTGTTATAATCAATAACACGAGTTATTAATCAATTTCTACTTTTCTCTATATTGCCTTTAATAAATAAGGTGTTAAGAGATAGTGGATTTAAAATAAAGTCATGCATAAAAATTGATAAATATTTTATGTATGACTTTATTTTATCTTCATAAAAGCGAATAAAGTGTACGGTGCCAAAGTACATGCCCATCGACTGCACGCAAGGTAAACAATTCTATCTGACCTTCACTGGCATACACAGCATAAATAATTCCTTGTTGAATGATTGGGAAGGCAATTTCTTGCCGGGCTAGTTGCACTTGCCAGAGGCGATGACCGGTATTGATTTGAATGGCAATAATAAGGCTAGAACGAAGATTATCCGTTGTAAGCATAGAAACATAGATAGCATCCCCTTCAGCATTAAATGAACCAAACAGTGTTCCAGGGCGTGTTTGATATTGCCAGAGTAAGATTCCTGAAATTGATTTCAGGGCGTAAATTGATCCGTCTTCTGCTGAAACAAATACAATACCCTTAGCTACAGATTTTAGGGATATGTTACTTATTTCTGAAGGCGCAGTCGATGGTAACTTATAGCGCCAATGTACATCTCCATTACTTGTTTGTAGCGCTTCTACATAGCCATCCACAACTGTGTAAAGAGTTGAACCGTCTGCTTGCAATATAGAAGCATTCATATGATCCAGAGAATTTTGCCAGAGTAGTGAGCCACTCGATGCATTCAATGCATATATATGAGCACCTGAAGATTGAGATCCTGGGGTGTAGGAAGTAAAGTATAGATTGCCTTGCAAGATAATAGGTGGAGAAAGAAACGCATCTTGATTCGTTACATGATATTGCCAGATGGCTCTTCCATCGCTAGCTTTTAACGCGTATACAGTTTTTGTAGATTTATATGTGTATCCATAAAGAATGTTGTTCACTACTGTTGGCGGAGCACGATTCTCACTACCAAATGGAGATTGCCAGAGCAGTTTTCCATCACTAATACGCATCGCGAATGTAGAGTTTGTTCCACTTGTGTATAAAATTCCATTTGTTACCATCGGATCCCCGGTATTGGGGATCTTATAAATATGTGTTGAAGTTCCTGTCTTAATAGAATAGGACCGAATATCGTTTCCCGTATTTATATAAAGATCAGTTCCATAGATAAATGGTTGAGGCTGAATAGAAATTGCCAAACTGGATGTTCCTTGCCCATTCGGAGAAACATTACTTTCCTGACCGGGGAATATACTAAACTGAGAGAATATGAAAACAATTGCACTTAAAGAAAATACTACAATGATAATAGCAATCAATAAATTGAGGCGCCAAACCTTTTTCCTTGAGTGCTTTAATTGGGGAATTGCTTGACTCGTATTCATAGCGGTTGCTATATTTGATTGATATGTTTTTTGATCTAGTCGCTGGAACACTGATTTTTTTGCCTCTTCTAACATCAGGGCGTTTATCTGTTGGTTACTGTAGAGTTGTTGCAAATTTTGAATCAGATTTTGATTACGATTTGATGGTTGCATTTGATTGTCATCCCTCCTATTCTCGATGAAGTCAGTCACGCGTTCGTCAACCGTTTCGGGAGTAAAAGGATCGTCTGTAAACATACAATTGTCTCCTCTCATTTATGCATGATAGGTATTGCGCAGATGATTTATCGCTCGTGAGAGTAGCACTCGAACAGTGCTATCACGCTTGCCCAAGATGGATGCGATCTCGACGCAGCGAAGTCCATTGGCAAAACGAAGGAATAATACTTGTTGCTGCAAAGGTGGTAGACGATGTATAGCAACTTGTAATTGTTGGAGTTCTTCTTGCTTAATTACTTTTTGTTCGGGATCTTCATTCTTGTCTCCACTAAATATTTCCTCTACCAGTTGTAGTGCTACCTCTGGCATCTTTCCTGTTTTTCGATATTGATCAATGATCTTATGCTGGGCTACGCGCCGTAGCCATGCAATTTGTTCGTTCGTACTGAGACTGAGAAAACCTTTCCATTCTAGTGCCGCGAGAAAAACTTCCACCAGAAGATCTTCTGCTTCTTCTTGAGAAGAAAGACGCGAACGAACGTAAGTGAAAAGAGGGAAAGACATTCTCTCATAAAGGATTGCCATTGGCGAGTCCTCTAAATAAGTGTCAAATAACTTTTTTTTCATGCTCTCTCTCAAATTATCTTAATAGCCTTGCAAAGATTACTATACATCTTGCATCCTGTTCATATACATTTGAAGCAAGTTAATTTCAAAATGCGTTACGTTAGATTGATAGTGCGCAGCATGATTTTCAAAAATAATTTGCAGATTATATTTCGTAGCATACAATTTGGATTTCATTTCTATGTTCATTCTGATTTGAAATAAGCAACATAGACTACTCTTGGAAAACATATTTTGCACATCAGTGACACTATTAAATCGTAAAAAGCGCCAAAACGTTACAGTGTAATTTACTTCTACATTTTTTGAAAAAATATATGTCTTAGTGACTGCTATACAGAAACGGGTTAAGTCAGTTTCACGTTGGGATGCAGTACTAGTAGCAGAGATAACATGACTCTCTCTTCATCTGGCGCCGTAGTGGGACGATAATTCATCACTGTCTATCATATGGGTCTGCGTTATAAATATCTAGTAAATGGGGTAAATCTGGACGGCGTCCGAGTGCGTTTATGATATGATGATTATGATATAGGTAGCCGTATCCACGCAAGGGGATATGGTTGATGAGATCGATTGAAAGCGGCACCCCTCGTGGGGAAACCGCATTGTCCGCTCTTCCCTTCAGGTGAGAGGCGCGTGCGATGGATTTCTCCACGAGGAATGCCGCTCTGTCGTTGTCTTTCCGTTGTCTTTTTGTAAACTATTTGGCTCTCTATCCTTCCAGAGGATAGAGTGGAGGGGGAGTTTGCGAGGACAGCCATTCCCCCGGCATGGGCTTCCGCCTCTGCACTCCGTTTTCACCCGCAATGACGGAGTGCCGACTATTTCTGCAATGATGCTTTATTTGCGCTGTATGCACTGCTTTAAAAGAAGAATAATCGCTGACGATGCTTGATTAATGATACATAATGCTGAACCATTGTGTCACATCTATCTAAAGGAGTTCGCATGAGTTTCCTCGCGTATCCAAGCACGACCGAACAAAAAGAGTTGCTGGCACTGGCTGGCGAACTGGCTGATATCTTTGCTCAACGGGCCTCCGAGCACGATTGGGAAGGTCGCTTTCCTGTAGAGAATTTTAAAGATTTACAGAAAGCTGGCTACCTTTCTCTCTCCATTCCACGTGACCTGGGTGGTCAGGGGGCGTCGCTTTTGGATCTGGTCCACGCGCAGTATCGTCTGGCGCAGGGAGATGCCTCAACGGCTCTGGTGGCCTGTATGCACCTGATGCACATTGGTCGGCTGGTAGAGGATCGTACAGAGCATCCAGAGCCGATTTTGCGTCTGTGTCAGGATGTGATTGAGCATGGCGCGATGATCAATAGCGCGGTCAGCGAGCCAGCTACTGGGAGTCCCAGCCGGGGTGGTCGCCCGCAGACAACGGCATATCGCCAGCCCGATGGTTCCTGGCAGATACGCGGTCGGAAGAACTTTACCACTGGCAGTCACGCCCTCAGCTATTTTATTGTGGGATGTAGTATCGAGGATCAGGCTGGCACCGCTTCAGGACTGGCTCCCCTGACAGCGGAGCGTGGGAATTTCCTGGTCCCCAGCAACGTTCAGGGCGTGAGTATCGAGGATACCTGGAATACTGTGGGCATGCGTGGATCTGGCAGCAACGATTTGATCCTGGATGATGTTCATATCTCTCCTGAAAGCTATCTGGATGTTCTGGTACCCACGGAGCCTTCGATTCAGACGAAGCAGGGTGTCTGGGGATTAGTACTGGCAGCTGGCTATCTGGGCATTGCTCAGGCGGCCCGTGACGAGGCGATACGCTTTGCACAGACACGTCGTCCCAACTCTCTCAAGCAGTCCATCGCCACTGTGCCACATATTCAGGATAAGCTGGGAAAGATTGAGGTGTTGCTTTTGGAGAGCCAGGCTGTCCTCTTTGGCCTCGCTGAGCACTATACTGAGGACAATCAGCATGTGGATGTGGCGCTGATAGGGGCTGCCAAATATCTGGCGGTCAACAACGCCATTCAGATCATCGATCTTGCTATGCGGGTCGTGGGAGCCGCCAGTTTAGCTCTCACGTCGCCCCTGCAACGCTATTACCGCGACATCCGCGCTGGCCTGCACAATCCTCCCATGGATGACGTGGCCCTGTCTGCCCTCGCCAAACGCGCCCTTGGTCCTGAAGTACTGTAAGCCCTCAATTGACCTCTCAATGCTCGCATGTGGACGGATAAAGAGTGCTTGTCCGTTCACATGCTTCATCAAGCCCGTGTGTTTGTACGCAGGTTAGAAGGTCTCGAACAGATAAGGCTGTTGCAATGGGAACATGCGACTGAAAACCGTTTGTAGTTCAGTGGATGGATCTCCCCAGCCGCGCAGGGCAAAGGTCGCTGGTTCATTGGTGCCATAGATGAGTGAGGTGAGGGCCTGGATGCTTAATTCACAGTCGGCCGTCGCGCTGGGACTAATCTGTAGCTGTCCCTCATGGGTGGCAAAACGGTAGGTGCCATTGTTCCAGGGACAATATTCATCATGGATGCGGGCACTAAAGCTTCCCGCTCCCGTATGCACTCCGGCCAGCTTATCAATGGCGATGATGCGTCCCAGCGGCGGCTCAATGCTGCTGACCTGTACATTCAGGTCAGGCCACCAGGTTTCGGGACGCTCAAAAGGCGGGAGGATCATTTCAACCGTTTGCACATGATCAATATGTCGTGCTAACCATTCCAGTAAGAGATAGCGGCCCTGGATATCGTCATACCAGAACTGGCTGGCTTCCAGCGTCCCACCATGCCCGCTGATCTTATACGTCATCATCCCTTTGATTGTCCCATCTACCCGCGCTATCGCCAGCCATTGCCCGTTTTTGTCACGCCAGGGTAATTTAAAGTTGGGAGAGAAGAGTCCCATGCCGTGGATCTGTGGTAGTCTGGTGCGGATATATTCCTGATAGAGATCGTAGCCCTGAGCGATATCTAATAACTCGACGGCACCATTCCAACTTTTCTTGAGCAGCGGCTGTAATGGTTGGGGCGCAAAGCGTATACGTTTAGGCTGCGTAAAAGTGGTATAGCCCAGTCGTGTATAGAAGGATTCACGAAATGGATAGAGGGTAGAAATAGCCACTCCCTGTTCATAGAGTTGCGCAAAGATAGAGCTGAGCATTTGCCTGGCATAGCCCTTGCGCCTGCCTGTTGGATGGGTTGATACCACTCCCAGACCATTGCCCGCATAGAGCTGACCACGAATATTCAGGGTCATAGGAAAACTGGCTGCACTGGCAACGGGTTTCTCATCCTCAAAAACCGCGAAATAGCTAGCTTCACCAGCTGGAGGATAATATTTTTGCCACTCCGCCGGTTCTGGCAATGGAGGCGTTGCCCTGAAGGCATAGGCAGACATAGGACGGAGCACAGAGAGGACTTCATCCTGTTTTAACAGGCGAATAGTGATCTCACTCATAAAGGGGTGGTCTTTCTAGTTTTTATTGAAGTATTTGCGTTCGCAAATGGAAGAGAAAAAGGAAGGTTCCTGCTCTCATCTTTATGATGCCATGGAGGAAGGGGACCTGTCCAGTTTGTGTGCCTTCCTCTCTGGTGATTCGTTTTCAGGTAGTGTATAATAGCAAACCGTCAGCAAATGTTTTGTACAACAGTTAACCTGTACACTTCCACGGGGTAGCACAACTTTTGTTTTATTCCACTCCTCATATAAATTCTGATTGTGTGAAGGGGACTGCTATGATATACTAAGGAACAAAATGTGGGCTACTTTTGTTATCATATGTAGAAGCGCCCATATGGCCTTCTGAACAAGACAATTTAGACGAAAGGGGAATTTCATCAATGCCTAAGAAGGGTGAACTTTCTAAAACCGCTCGTGCCTCTATGGCGAACCGTGAGACCGTAAACCATGTCACAAAGCATGTCTGCGCTTCTTGCAATGAGCCTATCTGGTTGACCGATCTGTATCCAGTCAAAGTCCTGGGTAAAGGTATGTCTTTCTACCATAAGGACCATTATAAGGTTCAATAAGCTAGCATTTCTGTCTCGCGTCTGATCCTTCCTGGATCAGCACGACAGATAGCACAAAAGATTAAACAAGCTCCCCAGCCTCGATGAGTGAGCTTGTTTTTTTATACTTGTAAAGATTTCTAAGCCAGGGCTTTCCAATTCTTTTTGTTGCCGCATTCGGCGGCAGGGAGAGAGGAGGGAAGGTGGGGAACACCCACACCCCGGCAGAGGGGCTACTTTCCCTCTGCACCCCCTGCATCCGTGAGGAGATATATGTATGGCGCAAACAACAAATGCTGATTCTGCACAAGGAACTGCTGTGGCTGCTGTCGTCCGGGTTGCTTTTCAGGGCGAACTGGGGGCTTTCGGCGATGAAGCGGTGCGAAGCTACTTTGGTGCTCAGCTACAGTTGAAGCCAGAGCCGATTCCCTATCGTACTTTTGCCGAGGTTTTTCGCGCGGTATCCGCTGGCGAAGTGGATCATGGATTGGTACCAGTCGAGAATTCACAGGCCGGTAGTATTAATGATGTCTATGATCTCTTACGGCAACATGATCTCTTTGTGACTGGTGAAATCGTGCATCCGGTTAATCATTGCTTGCTTGCCTTGCCTGGACAAAGCATTAGTGATATCAAGCGCGTTATTTCGCATCCACAAGCCCTGGCACAGTCAGATGTCTATCTGCGTGAGCTAGGGGTAGAGATTGTCGCGACCTATGATACGGCTGGTAGTGCCAAGATGGTGTATGAGGAGCAACTGGAGGGCGTAGCGGCTGTGGCCGGAGCAGGGGCGGCTGAACGGTACGAATTAAATATTCTGGCTCATGGTATCCAAACCATCAAGGATAACTACACGCGTTTTATCGCACTATCGCGAGAGCCAGCGCCACGTCAGGCTGGTAGTGCCAAGACCATGTTAGTTATGGCGACAGCTCATCAGCCAGGCACCTTAAATAAATGCCTTTCCTATCTGTCCGACAACCAGATCAATCTGATTAAGCTTGAGTCGCGCCCATCGCGTCAGCGACCCTGGGAATATGTCTTTTATCTCGATTTAGAAGGACATCGTGACGATCCCGTTGTACGCAATGCGCTCGCCGATCTCGCGGGACAGACCATCTTTTGCAAAGTGTTAGGTTCCTTTGCCCGCAGCCTCTAGCCTGTTATAAACCACGTAATCTATAAAGAGTCCCCACGATCGGTATCTCATCACAGGGATGAGATACCGATCGTGGGGACTCTTTATACGGTATGCCTGGTTGTTAGCGTTGGATTTTGAGCGTACTGGTAAAGTTAGCTGCTAATTCTTCATACGGTTCGGCATAATACTCTTCGACGCGACCGGCATCACAAAGGGTCGTGAGTGAGGTATCAATGGGCAGTGCACCAAGTAAGGGAGCACCCGTCATCGTAACGAGATCTGTCCCATTACTGGGTCCAAAGATTTCGTAGCGCTCGCCTTTAGGAGTCTCAAAGTATGACATATTTTCTACCACGCCTACGATCGAGCCTTTGAGTTGTTGCACCATGTTGATACATTTCATTACAATCATGGTCGCCAGCATTTGTGGTGAAGAGACCACTACCACGCCATCCAATGGTAGCGCCTGCATAACGGTCATTGGCGCATCGGATGTACCTGGAGGAAGATCGACCAGCAAATAATCGAGATTGCCCCAGTCGACATCGCTATAGAATTGTTTGATGGCACTTGAAATCATCGGGCCACGCCAGACAACTGGATCGCTTTCCTTTTCAAGGAACATATTCATCGAAACAATTTTGATGCCGCCTTTACTGCGCAATGGTTCAATACCACCATTGGCAGATTTCGTTGGCTGGCCTTTGGTACCAAACATGCGGGCGATACTGGGTCCGGTGATATCACCATCCAGGATACCGACCTGGAGCCCCTGGCGGCGCAACGAAACAGCCAGCAGTCCGGTGACCAGAGATTTTCCCACGCCACCTTTACCGCTCATAATAGCAATTACTTGCTTAATTTTGCGATCAGGGCCAGCGGAGGCCATGGTCAACGGCACACCACGTCCTACCGGAGCCTTCTTGGGCGTTATAGATGTGGGTTGGCCAGTGGCTGCGGCATTCAAGTCTTTTATGAGTATATCGAGCTTCTCTGGTGTAAACCGGTGTGTGCGAGCCCCACCAGCCACGCTCTCACGTGCCCCTACCGCACAGGCTGTGCAGGGTAGGCCATGACCGTGAAAAACCTTGACTGTTGCGGGGAACTGTGTCACAACATCATGTATAACCATGTCGGCTGTAATAGTTTCCGCCATGTTACGTATCCTCTTGCGCAAGACAGGCCAGCAAATGACCTGTCTTGCCCTATTCTGTGAAAGATAATTTTATATGCGATAAGAATGCTAAATCCTACTTGCGTACTCAGATATTATAGCACACCCTGATGAAAACTGACTATATGGATGTAGTTCTGGGCAGGGCTTTTTGGTGTACCCGAAAGTCCCGAAAGAGTAAAAAAAGGAGCCATATCTTGCTAAAATAGGAAAATCATTACGCACCTATGAAAGCGAGAAATGGCTTGGATGTACCTTAACATAT